>SVEH01000001.1 GCA_015057455.1 Lachnospiraceae bacterium
AACTATAACTCGTGCGGAGCCTATTGATATGATCCCCAATTTGAGCGATAGCTCAAATTATAAAGAATCTTAAATACCACAACCATGCCCCTGTCGGAACGACAGGGGCACAAGATACCTACAAATTATAGTTTGTTTAATTATTATTCATCTAAAATATGTTTTTCAAACTCATAAGCTTTATCTTCGTATTGTAATGTTAACTTACTATTTTTATCTGATAGCTTATATTTAAACTCATATTCTTTATATTCTGTCATGCCTTCCCACAACTCATTAGATGTTATCTCATAATACTCTTCATCTACATTTACTGTAATTTTGTTTTTATCAGGGTCCACAACATATTCTCCTGAAAAACATATTTCTCCAAGTACTTCTCCACTTTTTCCAATAAAATCATTCGTTTTATCAAGTTTATAGATATACATATTACTATTATAGAATGTTGTCAACATCTTCGCTTGCTTGTTTACGAAATGTTTCTTATGTAACTGCTGTGTAATTGGATCTTTTGCCTTTTCTTCACTTTGTCCTCCTAATTTATAAAAAGTAACCTCAACTCCCTTGTATGACATTTTAAGAGTATTACCATTATTCTTATATTTAAAGGAAGAATTCTTTTTACATTTCCACTCACCTGGCGGATTAAAGCCTCTTTCATCACTCTTAAGTTTCATTTTACCTTTATATATAATAGAATAGTCACCACTCATACATGATACTTGAGAATCTGCCTTATATAAATCGAATGTTCCATTATTTTTAAACTCTAACTCTAAGTTACCTACTTTCTTAACATCAGCTTCTTCATAAACATACCATTTTGTTTGAGCTAACTTTAATTTTTCACCATTTTGCATATTAGTATATGCTACTTTAGCTATTATTACTATCACCAAAAATATAGCAACTGTTACAGCAAAAATAATATTCTGTTTTCTTTCCTCAGCTGGATCAATCTTTTCGTCAACATCTAAAACCAAATCGCCTTTTCTTTTTTGAAGTTCTTTATTAGAGTTTATATCTGTAATATTCTTATAATTAATCTGGTTCCCTTTGTCTTTATTTGTTTTATTTTTATTAACACTATTATTTGAACTATTATTTACTAACTGTTCTGAATTATCACCTGACTTTTTAGAGTTATTTTTTCTTCTTCTCTTATATTCTTCCGCATCAGGTTTTTGAAATCCATTATTGTTGTAATTTGTTCCCATTGAAAACCTCTTTTCTTTATGCCACATTTGCTAGAATATGTAGTTTACACCAATTAGTATTACTCATAATCTAGTTTACAAAGTCAAATGTAACAATAATTAGTTTTTAAAATATTCTGCTATATATAACAATACTTTTTTCCATTCATCAAATATTGTTTTTACATTATCTGCAACAGCTTTCATATCTCCAATGTTATAATTCTTTTGTTGTTCACATAACATATTATATAGATTATTTGCACCGATATTTAACGCACTAGTTGTTATTTTAGTAATTTCAATATAATATTCTTCAAATTTCTTTTGATTCCATAATCCAATAATGTTACGAACATTTTTATGAGAATAATTATAGAATTCTTTTAATACCTTCTCATATTCATTTACATCTTTTGAACAATTTTCATATCCATCATCAACATTTATTGCATCTTCTTGTAAATAAATATACATCTTATCTTTCTTAGCTTTTGTTGCTTCATCTTCCTCAACTTCATTTTCAGTTTCATTATCTACATATAAAGTGTTAAGTCTCATTGAATTAATAGTATCTGCTTGGAAATAAGGACTCTGAGTATTATTCTCTTCTTTACTTTCATCTACTTTGGAATCTTTTACCGCTTCATCCTTGCCCCTTATTTTACTAGCACTAATCATCTCAATGTACTTTTTATTCATTTCATCCATACTTATAGAGTCTAAACTTTTTTCTTTCTCTTCCATAATACTTTCTGGATTACTTTCTTCAACATTTATTTCATTTGCCAAAGAATCGTTGTCTGAAGTAGATTGTGTTTGGAAATCATCTTGAATGTCCAAACCTTGGTCCATGTCCGACTGCATCTGTATATCATTCTGTTCTTGTATACTCATTTGAGTTTGCATATCCATCTGTGATTGCACATCCATTTGTCCTTGCATATCCATTTGATTCTGCATATCCATCTGTGATTGCATATCCATTTGCCCTTGCATTTGCATCTGAGCTTGTGCATCCATTTGTGCTTGCATCTGCATCTGAGCCTGTGCGTCCATTTGCCCTTGCATCTGCATCTGTCTCTGTGCTTCCATTTGTGCTTGCATCTGCATCTGAGCCTGTGCGTCCATTTGCCCTTGCATCTGCATCTGTCTCTGTCTCTGTGCTTCCATTTGTGCTTGCATCTGCATCTGTCTCTGTGCTTCCATTTGCCCTTGCATCTGCATCTGTCTCTGTGCTTCCATTTGTGCTTGCATCTGTCTTTGTGTATCAACCTGATTTGGCATTTGTTGCTGTGATACACTATTCATATATGAATTATCTTGTTTAACTGGAGTTTCACCCATATCGCTAAGTGATAATCCACTATTATCATTTCCCATGTCACTCAATGTTAATCCATTATCATTTCCCATATCACTAAGTGATAATCCATCATCACTTGAAGCTGGTGTTGTAGCCTCAACTCCTGACCAAAATGAATTATTTAATTCTTGATCTTGAACCTTTTCTTTCTTTTCTCTTTGTTGTCTTATAAAATCTTCATCTGTATTAAATAATGCAACTACAGGAATTTTAAGAGTATACTCTGTCCCAACATTTCTAGTACTCTTAATGTCAAATTTACCATTAAGGTTATTAACAACCATTTTTATCATTTCAAATCCTAAACCTGTTTCTGCAACATTCAATTTTTTCTTCTTTGAATTAATCTTTTCTTGAAGTTCAGCAACTTCATCATCTTCCATACCTGCACTAGAATCCTTAACATTAATATTAAACTTTGTTTTATCTGCAAATATCTCATCACAACTTACAACAACATCAACCCCACCTTGTTTTGTCTTACCAATACTTAAGTTTAACAAGTTAACAATAGCTGCTGTTATTTGTTTTCTATCACCATAAAACTTTAATCTCTCATCTGATTCTATATTTACATTTAAATATATATTGCACTTCTTTGCATTACAACTTACAATACTTTGTACTTCTTCCATTAATTCATATGCTGTATATTCACCTTTTTCATTTTGAAAATCCTTCTTAAACATACCAGAATATGTGGTTACACTATCTAATATAAACTCAATTGTTTTTGTGACATCTGTTATATTATTAGCTTTTGAAATAAACTTTTCATTTGTTGATTCAAAAACAATATATTTTGTATTCTCACCAATAAGTGCCAACTGAGTTTTTACTTCATCTGCAATTCTTTCCAATAATGTGCATTTACTATCTACAACACCATTAATCTTATCTGTAGCCACAAATGCCTGCAAGAAACCTAATGCAACTACGACTGACATTAAAATTGTTAATATTATGCTTTTATAATACCATCCCTTTACACCTTCAAGAGCTTCCTCATTAGGTAATATTGAAACAAATGCATAATCACTTACTATATCTTCAACAGTAACATAATATTCATTCTTATTTACTTTTGCAGCAACTGTATTTCCTTTAGCTCTTGAGTAAATACTATTGTCTGCTTTTAAAACCTTATCCTCTGTAAATCCATCCTTCCCAATTAATAATGTATCCTTTGCTAATACAATTTTCCCCTCTGAATTCATTACATATCCATTGCCTTTTGTTCCTAAAAATACATTTGCAGAAATATCCTCCGCACTATAACACATTGCTACAACCATATCGTTAGACATGATTTTTTCAGAGACAACTATATAGTTCTCTCCTAAATCTTCATCATAAAAATAAGATATTTTTGTGTCATAATACTCCTCTATTTCTCCAACCCAAGATAAATCATTAATATTAAAGGTATCATCAATACCTTGATTTTCATAATTATAATATTCAGATTCTTTGGAATATAATAAGATATTCTTTAATTCAAATACAGAATTTCTTTCTTTTACTTCATCAAAAACATCTCCCATAACAACATAAGTTGTACTAGTAGCCTTTTCCACTAATGTTTTCTCAAATAAAAGAATGTTTTTAGATGCCTCATTTATCATTTCATTTACCATATTCTTAGTATTTTTTGTTTGTGTATTTATATTTGATTCTAAGTCTTTTTGAACGTCCTTTTTAAACATAGTTTCCCCTATAAATACAAACAATACAAGAATTATATATATAATCATAAATAAGACTATGCTATTAAAATGTTTTCTCGCTTTTGAAAACATACATATCCCTCCACTTATTACAATTATCCATACTACATACTAAAATTATACCATAAATAGCATTTTTTTTCCATTATTTACTAATTTTTAAGTCTTATTTCCTAGTTGAAAATTCTCTAATTTATATATTATAAACTTCGTACAGAATTATACTTAAATAAAATAAGAAAAAAGACCCATGTTTTAAACATAAGTCTTTTCTCTCATTTTATTTATTGTTCTTCTGAATTCTTATCTACCAAAATTCCTGATGCTTTTAGGAACTCATCTTGAATAATTGTTATATTACCAAGTTTCACACTTTCCCAAACTTTTTTATTAACAGTAATTTTGTATTCATCTGTTTCTTTTAATTCTTTAATCTTATCTGCAAATTTATCTTCTTCTAATTGAGCAACTCCACTCTCTACAGCTGCATCATAAGCTTCTTTTGACTTATTATTATTCATAATACCAATGCAATACTTACCATCATATTCAAATACATTCGTAAACTTGCCATTCTTAAGCTTCTTTGTCTTCTCAATATATGCATCTGCTTCTGTTGCTTGTGAAGCTTCAGCATCTTTATCCTCAGACTTCTTGTCTTTATCTTCTTTCTTATCTTCAGCATCTGCTGGATACGCTTCATCTTGTTGATAATTCTTCTCTTCAACAACTATATCTGGATATTTTTCTTTTATCGCGTCTGGTTTCTCACCTTTTTTCAATAACTTATAAGCCTTCTCTAATGTCTTCTTAGCTTCTTTTTTCTCTTTATCTGAAAGCTCTATTGGATTACCCTCTTCATCAGTACCACTTAATGAAATATACATATTAGTTGTCTTGTATTGTCTATATACATTACCATAATCATAATCTTTTTCAACATCAGCTTTCTTAACTTTAAATGTCTTAATCATATCTGCTTTATACTTATCATATACATATTGCATCTTCTGTAATTCTACAAATGAATCTTCTGTAAAGCCAGTTTTCTTGATTACATTCTTTGAAAATGTTTTTACTAATTCCTTAGAGTTCTTCTCTAATTTTTTAAGATCTTCTTTTGATATTTCATACTTAGCATCTTTATTCTTAGCTGCTTCTTTATATACAATAAACTTTTCTTCAAATTCTTCTAATACATCATCTCTTAATGAAACTGAATTCTTCTCTCCATCAGCATCTTTCTCATCCCATATATTATATTCTGCATTATATTGCATATACATCTGATTGTAATACTCTGTTGTAACCTCTGTCTTAGCTATAAATGGCTTTATTCTATCCATATAAACTTTTTCTTTTCCTATTGTTACTACTAATGATGTATCATCATTCTTAGCACTTGTATAACGGTTACCGCATCCTGTCATACTTAATACACTTAATGCCATTGAACAAATTAATATACCTGCTACTTTTCTATGTTGCTTTCTCAAAACTATATCCTCCATCCTGTTGTCTATTAACATATTAAAACTTTATCTTATGTAAAATTCTATACATAATTATTTTAATATATTTACTAGCCTTTTATTGTTTTTTACAAAATATACTAATATAACAATAAAGATTGCAGGAAATAACAATTCCCACAATCTTTATTATAAATTTTATACAAGTAAAAATCAAGCATAAACTGCAATATTTTGGAATATTTTGTTAATTTACACTAACTGATGAATATTTAATACATCTATGAACTTATTTACCACATCCATATTCTCGCCTTCATCTTTTGTAGCTACTACAATCTTCCTAGTAGGTACATTATCCATAATATCAACTTTTATCATATTTTCATCATCTTCAACATGATTCAAGCAGAATTCTGGAACAAAAGCTATTCCCATTCCTACTTTTGCAAGATCTATTAATAATTCATTACTATTTAACTCCATATCTGGAACTAAATCCACAGAATTTTTTAACAAATGTGAATGTAAAAATTCATTTGAACTATCTTCTTTATTCATCATTAAAATTGGATATTCTACTAATTCTTCCATTTTTAGGACTCTATCTTCCAATGGGAAAAATTCTTTATTCGCAACAAATACATCTTGGAATGTTTTTAAAGTAATAACATTATGATTACTAAAAGATGCTCCAACTGTTGAAGCAAATGCTACATCTACTTTATCTTCCTCTAATAACTTTGCACCTGTATTTGCGTCGCAACTAAAAATTTTAATGTGTGCATCTTTATTATTTTTATGAAATTCATTTATATATGGTAACAAAACATTTTTTGAAATGGAATTGCTCGCAGCTATTCTTAATTGTACCTTCTTCTCATTTTCAGCTTCACATAACTGATTTTCTCCCCTTGTAAGAAGATTAATAGCTGATTCAACATGTTTAAATAGTATTTCTCCTTCTCTTGTTAAACTTACCTTCTTCGTACTTCTAATAAATAATACTGTGTCCAATCTTTTTTCTAAAACTTTTATAGATTGACTTACCGCTGACTGTGAAATAAATAAACATTTTGATGCTTCTGAAAAACTAAGTGTTTTTCCAACATAATAGAATACTTTGTACAACTCATAATTAATATCCATAATTTTCACCTCATTAATATTTAATATACTCCGAACGACATATCATCATTTAACATTTTCTCAAATTCTCTTAATGGTACTGGCTTAGAATATAAAAATCCTTGTGCCATATCACATTGTATACCTTTTAAAAACTGAGACTGTTCTGTAGTTTCAACTCCCTCTGATAAAACTTTAATATCTAGTTTTCTCGCCATTTCAACAATGCTTGTAAGTATAATCTGTTCTTCTTTTTGTAACTTATCTTTACCAAAGAAAGCTTTATCCAATTTCAACACATCACTTGTTACATCTTTTAAAATATTCAAAGATGAGTAACCTGAGCCAAAATCATCAATTGAAAGTACAAAACCTAACTTCTTTAACTCAGCCATTGTAGTTATTGCTGCTTCAGTATTGTTTAAGAAAATATTTTCTGTTAGTTCTAACTCTATTAACTCATGTGGAATTTTATATTTATCCACCAAGCTTACAAAGTCATTAATAAATTTATCTTTATCAGCAAGATGTATTCTTGATACATTAACTGAAACTGGAACTATTTTAAATTCTGAATCTAGCCATCTTCTCATTGTCTTACAAACTTCTTCATAAACAAAGAAATCAAGATTTATAACAAAACCATTTTTTTCAAATAGCGGAATAAACTTATCAGGGCTTATAATCTTATCATTTGGTTTTTTCCATCTAACCAATGCTTCAGCACCTGCTATACTACCATCTGCAATATTTACTTTTGGTTGATAGTAAACTTTAAATTCACTATGGGTAAGAGCGTGTTCCATAGAATTTAAAATTTCAAATTCCATCTGTATCATCTTTTTCATTTCTTCATCAAAGAAATGTATAGTTTTGTTTGTTTCCTTTGCATACTTTCTAGCCAATCCCGAATTATCAATAGGCCCCATTATATCACCATAATTATCTTCTATTACACATACACCTATACTAAATCCAAGATTTATTCCTACATATTTTTTGCGCAATCTTGCTAGAAAATCCTCTTCCATTTGTTGTAATAATATCTCTGTTGTATCGTTATCTATATATTCTTGCAATAATAGAAAATTATCAGAAAAACTTCTACAACCATCTATTATGCCATATTGATTTTTCTGAATCATCCTAGCAAAATCTTTAATAACCTTATCTCCTTTATCATATCCAAATGTATCATTTACATATTTGAATCGGATAAAATCAACATTTACAATCATATATTTTTTATCAGGGTTATTTTTTATAATCTTCTTTACTGATGCCTTAAAATTATTCTTTAATGGTAATCCTGTTAAAGTATCATAATTCTTCATTTCATTTATCTTATTTTCTTTAATAACCGCATCTCTTAATTGTATTAAATAGTTAGTTAGAATTTTGGATACGGCTCTCAATGCATTACAATGATTTGTATCCCAGCATCTCTTTTCTGACATATCCATAATTGATATAACTGCTACTAATTCATCTTCATCCATTAATGCACCTTGCATGAATGATTTTATACCATATTTTTCTATAAGCCATCGTGCTTGTGATGTATCCAATACTGTGTCTGTATCATCCACTGTAAATATACGATTATCAAATAATGAAATATACGAATCTTTTAATGTTTTATCCATTCTTATAGATAAAACTTCATCATCATGTTCTATACCGTTATAACTCCAATTATGTGTTATAACAAATCTCTTATTATATAACTGAGCTATATTAACATTAGTTGCATCAAACTTACGACCTATAGCATCAAGAATTTTTCTTATTCCTTCTTTAATGTCCTTTGTTTTTGATATTATTCCAAGTACCTCTGTTGTTAACTCTTTTTCTAAATCAGCTTTTGTATCATAATTTTTTATAGACTCGCTATATACATTATATAATTTGCTGTTTTTAGATTTGCTCATATTCTTTTTATCATATATTTCATATCTATTTTTTCCATACATTTTAGCATAGTGTAATGCACTATCTGTATTTTTAAACAACTCTTGATATATTCTTGAATTATTTTGAGAGGTTAATGCGATACCTATACTACATGTCATTTCAAAACTACTAACTTCACCTAATGTAATACCGCTAATCAATTCTTGTATACGTTTAACACATGCAATAACATGCTCACTGCCCTCAACATTCTTTAAAAATATTAAAAACTTATCTCCACCTATTCTAGCTATAATATCATCAGAACGAACAACCTTTTTTATCTCGGTAGCTACATTAATTAATACCGCATCACCAAACACAGTTCCAACCTTTTCATTTATTATATGGAAATTATCAATATCTAAAATTACCATTGCACTTACATCTTGTTTATTTGAATTTCTAATATAATCTGCAATTAGACCTTTTACATAATCACCATTATATAATTTTGTTAATGTATCTCGTTTTTCTAAATCTTCTAAATACTGTGTATTCTGTTTTCTATCATTTATATTTTTTATCCATCCTATAATCTTCTTATTTGTGTAATCATCATTCTTCAATGCAACTGCTTTTACTGAACACCATATATACGATCCATCTATAGAATGAATTCTAATTTCTTCTGTTGCTGTGTCATCTAACCATGACATTTTGATTAATTTATCTTTATCTGATTCATGAATAAATCCACTATTATGTACTAACTCTGAAAACTTATATGTTTTTTTCTCCTCTAGCGTTCCATTTTCACTAACCATATTTAATATAATTATATTTGTCTCTATATCATACTCAAACATTATATCCGCTTCATTATTAAGTAAATGTCTAAATGTTGCATTTTCATTTAGAATATTTTTCTGTGCATGTTTTTCTATATCTATTCCCATTACATACATAAATATAGCTTTATTGTTATCTTCTGCTATCTTACTACAACTTATTAAAACCCACTTTTCTTCTCCATTATAAGTGTGTATTTTTTGTTCTTCATTCTCAATCTCCATGCTATCGTCAGCTAAAAATTTCTCTATTTTCTTCACAAATGAACCTTCAAATATTCTAGATAACTCGTTATTATAATAATCAATATATTCTTCATCTGTACATCCTAATAACGTAAGAATTTTTTCATTTGCTATATATGCTTTTACTTCTTCATCTTCTAACTTTAATTGTAATATTCCTCCTGGAAGTTTCATGAGAAATTTATTTATCATTCCCTCTGTTTCTATATTTAATCCACTTTCAGAGACATTCTTTTGTTGAATTTTCTTATGTGAACTCATAAATACACCCTCTTTTGCGAATATAATTTCATAAGCCACGCTTATAATAAAATTATATCATTTTTACCATTTTTTAACAACGAATAATGGTGGTTTTGGTACGATTTTACTAATGACACCCGTGACTTTATACCCACGTTTTTTTTATTTCTACTAGGTCCTCTATTAAATTTATTAATATTTTAGATTTCTTATAGTGATTACATTTGAGCCTTTAATTACACTACATATTGATAAAATTTATATAAACTCTCTATTATTATCTATTTTATACTATTTTTTTACATTGACACTCTTTTTATTATCTGTTATATTACATATGAAAATAATTTAATATAGCTTTATATAAGCTAGGGGAGCCATGGCTGAGAAGTACAATTTTGTATAAACCCTCATAACTTGATCTGATTAATATCAGCGAAAGGAAGCTAATTCGGTTTCTCCTATTATGTATTTTTTTTAGGAGGTTTTTTTATGTCACAAATTAACGAAAGTAACACTGTAACAAAAAAAGAAGCATTAGCTCAAGCTAGTACTTCTTCAAAGGTAAGATTATCAACAAAAGAAATTGCAATTTCTGGATTGCTACTTGCATTAGCTTTTATATTATCTAATATAAAATTAATGCCTCTAGCTGCAGGCGGTTCAATTGCAATGATTAGTATGATATTCGTTTCTTTAATAGGTTACTGGTTTGGTGCAAAAGTAGGTTTGATTGCTGCTCTTGCATACGGTTTTCTACAATTAGCATTAGGTGGTTATGTTATTCATCCTGTTCAAATGCTATTTGACTACCCTATTGCATTTATGTGTTTAGGATTTTCAGGTTTATTCCGTAACAAAAAACATGGTTTAGCAATAGGTTTCCTTGTAGGAAATATATTAAAATATCTATGCCACGTATTTACAGGTGTAGTATTCTTTAGCGAGGCTGGAGCATCATTAAGTGCATCACTTTCATATTCATTAGTATACAATGCTTATGTTGTACCTGAAGTTATTATTACTTTAATTTTAATCCCTATTTTATTACCAGTAATATATAGATTAAAAATCACAACTTTAGATAATTCTCAAGCATAAAAATGTATACATTATATATTGTATATAATTCAGATATTTTAAAGTAAAAGGTTAAAATAAAGGATGTGTATTTCTTCTATTTAAATACACATCCTTTACTATTTTACACAACTATTTATTAAGATACTGGTTCCGCTTCATTTCCTTGTGTTTGACTTGCATCTTCTTTTAATCTTGCAACTACTGCAAATCTTCCGTTTTCAACATGATAACTACATGTTGATAAGGTTATAAATCTATCTCCGTATTTAGTTTCAACACCTGTATCATATTCTCTTACACTTTTTACATAATTAACAAATGTATTATACTCTTCTTCTGTTTCTGCACCAAAGTATTTATAATATCTAAATGATGTTGTATCTGATTTCTTTAATACCTTTGCGTAAAATGCACCTAATATTTCATATGTTCCCTGTTCGTATAATGTGTTAAATGTTATTGTTGGGTGTGCATCATAATATGATTTATTAGCATACTCACTTAAAGAACCAAACATTGTATCATTTTTCATATTATGTCCATATATTATAATATTTGTATTTGGTGTAGAAATTTGACTATTAGCATCAATATATAATGTTCCTTCTTTATTGTCTGCTTTATCAAAACTTCTATATAAGTAGAATTCATTATCGCCTTCCGTAAACATAACTGGATAATCAATTGGTGTGCCATCAATTTTTAACCATCCAATTGTATCTTGGTTTTTTTCATAATATGGTACTAAATCTGGCAACATAACTTTGGGCGTTGGCGTTGGTACTGGAGTTATTGTTGGTTTTACTTCCTCTTGTACAGCCACTTCTTTTTCTACATCATCTACTAATACTTTCTTAACTACTATTACACCTGCTACTATACATGCAATAACTAAAACTATAATTATTGCATTAAGTTTTTTGTTTAAATTCATCTATTAATTATCTCCTTCTTTACTCTCTTGTGCTTCTATAGCATCTGGATACTTCCTATATACTTCTAGTAATTCTTCATATTTTTCTTTAAATAATTCAACCGCCTCTGGTGCAAACTGAGTTCCTGAATTATTTACAATCTCATTATATGCATCATCTAATGTCCACGCTGGTTTATAACATCTTTTACTTATAAGTGCATCAAATACATCTATTACAGATACATATCTAGAATAAAAATCTATTTCTTCACCTTTCAAAGCATTATATCCTGTTCCATCCCAGCGCTCATGATGTTGCATTGCAATATTTCTAGCAATTTTCATCATTTTACCTGGAACATCTTTTAATAAAGCTCCTCCATATTTTGTATGTTCTTTTATAATTGAAAACTCTTCTGGAGTTAACTTTCCTGGTTTATCAAGTACTGCCGACGGTACTATTAATTTTCCAACATCATGTAGCATGGCTGCACAAGCCAAATCATCACATTCTCTATGACTCTTACATATACTCTTACCAAATACTCTCATATACTCAGATACACGCTTAATGTGATGTCCTGTTTCCTCTGACTTAGACTCTGAAATCTTTGAAAATTGATATATCAATTTTTCTTGAGATTCTCTCATCTGATTTTGTGCTTGCTTTGTACTAATACATAACTTAATAGAATTGTATAATACACTCATTGTAACACTATTTGAATTTACATTCATATCAAGTGTTGCATCTACTAGAATAAATCCAACTAATTGATCTTGATCATAAAATGTCATTATAATTGAATCATCACATGTTACACAATTTCCTTCGTTTTGTATATTTTCTTTTACTATTTTTATTTTCTTTCCACCATATTCTACATATAAAAATCTCTCATCTTCAGATACTTTATCATCCTGTCTTTCATACAACTCATTTATAGCTAAAAATCCGTCATTTTCATCATTCTTTAATACAATAATACTTTTTACATTTTCTCTTGTTCCCTGTAAAAACTTAATAATTCTAAATAGTGATCCTCCCACACTTTGAATAAATGTTACATCACTTTCTGTCATTATCATATCATGACATTCTATAAATATTCTTTTCAAACCATTTGTTGACTTTTCTAGATCCTCACCATATTCTAATATATTATTAATGGTACTATCAAATCTTAAAATATTAAAGTAACATATAAGAGCTACTGCTATTATAACTAATGCTCTAGGGAAAAATCCATATAACAATGATCTTGTTACTGTATAAAATGGATCATCTACGTTTAATGTAACTATAGGTGCTAAAATATGTGCAACAAATAATATTAATACATTAGTAGAAACTGCTGTATACATAACCTTCTTACTATTATACACACTAGCTACTAATATAGGAATACATAATGCAACCACTATATAGAATGTAAATATTACATACTCTGCTGCTACAATTAAACTCATTCCCACTATAACCATATATTTAACCCATCGTTCATTTATCTTTAACACCAGGATTACATATACAGGTATTATAGCCATTACAATAATTATTACTGAGCATATTATTGTTTTTATCTTCGGCAATATAAATATTCCTAATACTTCAAACACAATCAATATTGCCATTAATAATATAACAATTAAAAAGATATAAGACATTTCTATGTTAGCTTGCTTTTCTTTTTTAGACATTATATCTTCTTTTTTCATAGTCTCTTCACCCTCTTACACATTTATCATATCTTACTATATTATAAAGCTATAATCTAATTTCAACCCATAAAAACAACTATTTTTAATATTAAATTCACTAATTTCATTAAATATATTCATAAAAATATACTATCACGTCTTTTTATATCGGAGTTTAGATTTGTTTTATTTAGGAAATTTAATTATATATGGAAAAAATAGTAAATATGTATTATACTATAGTTTGTGAAAAGTTATTCTAGTTGACTTATATCAACTTAAATACTTTTGAATTACGGACATTTTACAATGCTAAACCTAGTTTTATATATACTTCTAATGTTTAGCATTATATATAATATTTTGAATGGAGGATACTTATGGAAAAAATCAAAATGACAACCCCTATTGTTGAAATGGATGGAGACGAGATGACTCGTATTTTATGGCAATATATTAAAGATGAATTGCTTCTACCTTTTATTGACTTAAAAACAGAATATTACGATTTAGGTCTTGAATACAGGAATCAAACTGATGACCAAGTAACAATAGATAGTGCTAATGCAACTAAAAAATATGGTGTTGCTGTTAAATGTGCAACAATTACACCTAATGCTGCACGTGTTGAAGAATATAATCTTAAAGAGATGTGGAAAAGTCCTAACGGTACTATTAGAGCAATGCTAGACGGTACAGTTTTTAGAACACCTATCATTGTTAACGGTATTGAACCTTGCGTTAAGAATTGGAAGAAACCTATTACTATTGCTAGACATGCTTATGGTGATATATATAAGAATGTAGAGATACAAGTTCCATCTGCTGGTACAGCAAAACTTGTATTTGAAGGTGCTGATGGTTCTGTAACAGAAGAAATTATACATAAGTTTGATGATGAAGGTATTATTCAAGGTGTTCATAACACTTCTGCTTCTATCGCAAGTTTTGCAAGAAGTTGCTTCAACTATGCACTTGATACAAAACAAGATTTATGGTTTGCTACTAAAGATACAATTTCTAAAAAATATGATCATAGATTTAAAGATATATTTAATGAAATATATGAAGTTGAATATTCAGAAGCATTTGAAATTGCTGGTATAACATATTTCTACACACTAATAGATGATGCTGTAGCTAGAGTTATGAAAGCTGAAGGTGGGTTTATTTGGGCTTGTAAAAACTATGATGGTGATGTTATGAGCGATATGATTTCATCAGCTTTTGGTTCACTTGCTATGATGACTTCAGTTCTAGTTTCTCCAGAAGGTCACTATGAATATGAAGCAGCTCATGGTACAGTACAACGCCACTACTACAAACATCTTAAAGGTGAAGAAACTTCTACAAACTCTGTAGCTACTATTTTTGCATGGACTGGCGCTTTAAGAAAACGTGGAGAACTTGACTCTAACGATGACTTGATTAACTTTGCAGCCAAACTAGAAAAAGCAACAATTGACACTATTGAATCAGGCACAATGACTAAGGATTTAGCTCTTATTACTACTTTGGAGAATCCTAATGTTGTTAATAGCCTTGATTTCATCAAGGCTATCAGAGAAAGATTATAGTTTTGACTATATTGGGAACTAGCATAATAGGCTCCACTTGCGCGGAGCCTATTATTAAAACTATAATATGCAATTAACTTTAAGTTCTTTTACGACTTTTTGACCGCTAAGATCTATAACTTCAAATACAACTTCGTTCATTCCTTCTTCTAGTTGAACTTCAAAGTCAAAGTTTCTTATCATTGGCTTCTCAAATGAAGCAGTTATACTTTCGCTTCCACAGAATACATTATCTCCATTCACTGTCATTGAACCTATATTAACATAAGTTGTTATAATTCCCTTTAAGTTGAATGTATCTGTATTTGCTGTTATTACTCCATTTTCATCTACTTTTAATGATTCATCAAAATCTACTACTAAATCGTTATAGTATAATTCTGCTGATGTTTCATTTGATATTCCATCTTTTTCAACTAAGATATTTATTCTTGTTTTTCCGCCAGTAACCTTTACATTATACTCAAAGCTTCTATTTTTAGGATTTACTGTTACTACCTCTTCGTTAATTTCTAACTTATCTGGCATTCCACCTAATACACCTCTTACTGTAAATGTACCGTCTTCATTTAACATATCTTTTGTTATTATTGATGTCTCCAAATTAGCTTGTATAGCAAAATCTAGTTCTGTACAGTCTAATTTATAATCTTCTGCTTTTGTTGTATCATATAAAACAACTTCCACAAAGTTCATATTACCATCTATATCACTTACAAATACTGCTATACTTGATCTTCTAGTAACTAGTTGTGTATTTATTGTAAATAATCCACCACCATTATTAGTTGCTACACCAAATTCTCCAGTGTCTGTAATCATATACATTACTTGTAATTGTCCGGCATTTGAGTCTTTATCTGTAGCTCTTACTTGGAATGAATAATTCTTTGTAGCATCATCATTTAATAATACTAATGAAGCTGCTTGTAATGGATAGTTATTTACTTTATCCATTGTGTAGTTTTTAACTATCTCTACATCTGGTATACTTGTATCTAAATATCTTAAGTCATCTGATGTTTCTCCATCTTCTAACTCTTCTGATAATAATTCATCATCTGTCATTTTTGTAGCATCATCTACTACAACCATTTCCATAGCCATATTACCAGCATTATCTTCTACCATTAAGTATACTGTTGCATTATTTACCTTACCAAGGTTAACTTCATACTCACCATTTTCATTAATATCTGTTTCTGCATATACTTTACCTAATGCACCTTCCATAGGTTGAGCTCCAGAGCCTTCTTTAGCATTCTTCATAATATATACATAATAATATGGTGATACTGATTGGTCATCACTAACCTTAAAGTTTAATACTGTATCTTTATTCTTCTCTACTACTGTATAATTATCTACAACTGGTGCAGTATTATCAATCTTTACAGGCATTGTCACTACTTGTGGTAATGAATTTTTAGCTAATTTTGATTCTAATCTTATATAATATTGTCCCTCTGGTGCAACTTCATATTGTTTTGTCTTCTTATTATATAGTTTTCCATCCCAGTTTACTATATCACCTGCAGCATAGTTCATTAATTCTGTTGCTGCATATCCTGCTGCAATATCTGCTAAGGTTAATTTTGATGTATCAATACATGTTGCAACTGTTCTTACAACATTCTTATCTGCATCAAGTACTTTTACGCTTACTTCACTTGCATTTCTAAGTTGTGTAATATATGGTGCAACAGCATCTCTTACTCCATCTTCGTTAGGAGAGATTGCATTTTTACTACTATCAAATACTGTTCCAATTCTCTTAACATCTTTTAAATCTGCTTTCTTAACTGATACAGATGCGAAATTCTCGCCTTCAATATAATTAGCATCTGATACTAAGTCTAATGCATATGTTGATTTAGCATTTAAACTTGCAGTAATTTCATCCTTACTAAATGCTGTACCTTCTGCAATTGTACCTATATATGTCATTTTATCTGACTTGTTCTTGTCAAATTCATATAACTTATATTCTACAAATGACTCTGTATCAATTGTAAATGTATATGCACCTTCTTTTTTACATTCAAATACAAATGAATGTTCATTTTCTCCATTGTTAGGAGCATTTGTTGTTCTATTTACTTTTAAGTAATTTATCTTAACTTGTTTCTTTTCTGCTTCAAATGCTGAAATATCTTCATTTTTAAAGTATTCAGCTTTATCAAATTTTACTGTAGTCAATCCTGTTTCAGCTTGTGTAGGGAACACTTGAACATAGTATTTCTTTCCTTGTTTCATACTAAACTCAAATGGTCTATCTCCACCAATTGAACCACTTATAATACTTCCTGTTACAAAGTTCATATTCTTATCATATATTAAAACATATGGAACTAATGAGCTGTTTGCATATATTTTCACACCTGTATTCTCATCAGCTGATAATTTATATAAACCGTAATCACCTGCATTAATAATTGGTAATTCAGCCTCTTCTCCTACTTTAACACTAACAGCTTCTTCTTTGTTAGGTACAGCTTCTTCCACTAAACCTGCTGTTCTAATTACTCTGCTAATAGCACTTTTATCTGCTGCACTTAACACTTTATCTGCTGCCATATTATTTATCCCTGAGCTATCTGCATCATACGCAACATAATCTCTTCCTAAATAATCATCTAATTCTCCACTGCCATATCCTACAAGACCTGTGCTTGAAGATAATCCTAATGCATTATTTACACCATTAAAGTATGCATTTTCTCCTTCGTAAATAGGAGCATCTATAATTGTTTCTTTTGAATAATCTCCATTAAATCCAAGAACTGGTAGCCCTAAATCTTGAACACCATTACCCTTTAGTACAATAAATCCTTCAACATATTTATCTTTCTCATATGTATCTGGTAATGTGACTGTTGCATTTACTGTAACAGTACTTCCTGGAGCAACTTTAATCTCTGACATATCATAAGTGATTTTTGCTCCATTTACTGGCTTAATACCATATGCATAAACACCTGTATTAAAATCATTCTCTGTATAATCTGCATAGATTTGAGTTTCATTTAATGTGTAAGATGCCTCTTCTTTTCCATAGTTAGTAATGTTCATTTCAAATGTTTCACCATTAGTTACTTCTCTTAACTCAACTTTAGCTTCATCTGAAACTGTTACTACTACATTATTATCTACAGCTCCGTAAACATCTGCCATACCAGCACCTTGATATCTAACTGAATAAGGTAATTTAGTATCTGGATCTGTAATCATATCAGCTGTATTCATTAAAGAATTTTTCATGAAATCAACTAATTCTTCACCCTTTAAGTCTAAACCTCTATCTCTTATTGCATTTAACATAAGAGCCTGGCTTCCTGCAACAAAAGGAGTTGCCATTGATGTTCCACTTAATGTTGCATATGTATCTACTCCTACTGTTGGAGCTGTGATATTACCACCTGGCGCTGTGATTTCAGGCTTAATATCTAATTCATTTGTTGTTCCCCAAGATGAGAAACTAGACATTCTTACGTCTAATAATTCTTCTTTTAATTTTGTACTAACTGTTGTAAATTTCTTACCAGCATCTTTTGCTGCTAAAAGTTTATCTCCTGTTGTTTTACCAACAACAATTACAGGAACACCATACCAATCATTACATCCGATATTAGTGCTAATTACATCTGTATAATCTACAAGAATAATAGCTTTTGCTCCTGCCTTTGATAATCTAAACATTTTATCATTAAATGTAGATGTACCACGCATTACTATTGCTAATTTGCCATTAACTTCTTTTGAGTTAAATAGATTTTCTCTATTCTCATCTACACCGATTCCTACGTCTACCATATCAAGGTCTGATACTTCAAAACCATTACCTACAAAATCATAATATTCAAATATTTCTTCTGTATCACCTAATTTAGCAACCATTTCACTCATTGTTGCTTTATAAATATTGTCTGCTGATGCAACTGTTAATGCTGATTTTGCAACTGCTGGTGTTCCTAGTGTTGTTGTATCAATCATATCAATTACATTAGTGTTATCACCCATTGTTGATGCACTTGTACCTGAGTTACCTGCTGCTATACAGCATAAAACACCATCTTTTGTAGCATTTGCTACAGCTAACTGTGAAAAATCTTCATCAGAAATAACTGCCTTATCATATCCTAAACTCATGTTTATAATATCTGCACCTAATTTTACAGAATCTTCAATTGCTTTTACAATATCATCTGTGTTAGCGCCTTCACCTTTGTCACTAAATACTTTCATTCCAAGTACTTGTGCATTCTTAGCAACACCAACAATTTCACCGTTTGATGAAACAATACCAGCAACGTGATATCCGTGATCTTTATGTGCACTTAAACAATCTGTTTTATTTTCTGAATAATCATATCCAAATGGTACCTTCTCTGTAAAATAATTACCATATCCTAGTAATTTAATCTTTTCTTCCCATTCAGATTTTGTATATTTATTTTTAACACCTTCATCTAATACCATATCTTGGTGTTTGTAGTTTACACCTGTATCAATAGTAGATACAACTACGCCTTCACCAGTATATCCATATTCTTCAGAATTCCATACACTTCTTACATTTGCTTCATCTACTGCTGTAGCCATATTTGTCTTATATGTTGAAGCTTCGTATACCGTATCTACACCTTCTAATTTAGCAATTTTTTTCATCTGAGCTCTTGTAGCATCAATTGAAAATGAGTTTACTAAATAAGCTGTTTGATTAACAACTTCATTCCCTGTAATCTTCTCAACTGTCTTTACAAGACTTTCTTGATTATCAATTATCTTATCTTCTTTGGATTTTAACTTAGAATTATACTCAGATACATTATTAGTATCAGCAACTGATTTCGCTTCAAGAGTAATGATTGCTCTAACAACCTCATTCTCGCTAGCTGCAGTGTTCATCTTAAGATTATTACTTAACACTTCTGCTCTTTTTGCTAATAATGCTTCCTTCGCTATGTCTTTGGCTGACTTAGCTTCTGATTTACTACCATGAACTACAGAATTACCTATAAATAATCCTACTACTAGAGTCAACACTAAAGTAACACTTAGCGTTTTCTTATTAAAAACTCTCTTCATACCTATACCTCCTAAATTAGTAAATTTAGGTGGGACAGTTAATACATTTCATAACTTCTCAACTTGAATACCTATAAAATATCTTATTGTTAATTTACAAACCTTAAAACCTTCAATTTACAACCTTACAACTGCTAATTTACAAACCTTAAAACCGTTAATTACAACCTTAATCATAACTACCACATTATAATCTTACATTAATACTTTACACCATATCCCGTATGTTACAACCGTTATATTAACTCCACCTTTTCGGTACATTATACCCTATTTTATAAAAACTTTCAACTTTTTTTGAAAATTTAATAATTTTTCCGCATTATTATGCGTATTCTATGTAAAGTTGTGGCTTAATTTCAGATTTTTCATTTGTAAAGTTGTTATATTTATGCAACTCTTCATAAATGTATAGTATTACACTACTTCAAGTTTTCCATCTATCATTTTGTATACTATATTGCATTGTTCTGCAACTTTTTTATCATGAGTAACCATAATCACTGTAATATTCAATAACTCATTTATCCTTTTTAACAACTTTACAATAGATTCCGCACTACTTTCATCCAATGCTCCTGTTGGTTCATCTGCTAATACAATTTTGGCATCATTGATTATCGCCCTTGCTATAGCAACTCTTTGTCTTTGTCCTCCAGATAGTTCACTGCATTTAGAATTCAACTTATCCTTTATTCCCAATAATTCCAAAGCTTTTTCAATATAATTATATCTATTATCCTTCGACTTATACTTTTTATTCTTAGAATATACCAGTGGAATTTCAATATTTTCTAATACTGATAATTCATCAATTAATGCAAAGTCTTGCATTACAAACCCAAACATTCTATTTCTCATGCTTGCTTTATCTTTTTCGCTATAGTTTTTAACATTCTTTCCATCTAAAGAGTATTCTCCATTATACTGTTCATCTAATAATCCAACTATATTCAACAATGATGATTTCCCACAACCAGACTCACCCATTATTGCAACCATATCTCCTGCACATATACTTAATTCTAGTCCCTTTAATACCTCTTCTGTCCTTTTCTTGTTACTATAAGTTTTATTTATATTCTTTAATACAATTAATTCTTTCTTATTCATATTTCCCCCTAATTATTCCTTAAAATATTTATAATTGATAACCTTTTCAACCTATTATAAGGATAGATTAACACCAAAATCCCTAAAACTATTGCTAATAATACAGTATATCCTAATATAATCATATTCTTGTACACTATAAATGTGATTACCAATGAAGTTAATTCAACACCTACCACTAACCAAACAAATCTTATTAAAATATTCTTGTAACTTGCTCCATACATTAAATGAATTCCATATTCCTTCATATGTTCTTCAATAATCTTATTAAAAGTAAACCACAAACATACTAACATAAGACTTATTACTATTACAATAACTCCTATTATTATTAATAATTTATTTCGTTGTGTTTTATTTAACTCTTCTATTCTATCTCTTGCATTATAAAACTTAATATTAAATGAATTAATAATATCATGATCATTTTGTAAAGTCCTAATATCATCTGTAAATACTACCATATGCGTCAATGACATATCTATATCAGATATTCCAAATTTGTTATCCTTATAGTTTTCATTTATTGGAATAAAATACGTCTTGTCCACATTATTTACTACACTTATATCATTTGCTCTACAAAAAAAACTGTTCTTTTTTAATACACCAATAATCTTCCCCTCAAATACTTCTCCCTCACTCGTTTCAAATTCATAAACTTCATTTAATTTAAATACTTTACCTAATTCATATCCTACAACAATTGGTTTTTGTCCATCAACAATTGAAAAATCACCTTTCTCAAAACCTCTTCCCCTATATACGTCAAAACCATAGAACTCAAAAAACAATTTATTTGCATATGCTTCTTTAACATCTGTTACGCCATCAACATCTCCTATTGCATACTCAAATTCAGTATAATAAGGTATATTTCTCTCCTCTAAACTATTAAAAAAACTAATTTCTTTTTCTACTGTTTCCTCATCTTCTATTATTCTATCAACATCTTCCATATCAGTGTCATCAACAGCATAATATACTCCTTTTTTATCTAAAATACTCAATTTGTCTATATCATTTTTATACTCTAATACATTTTGAATTGATCCTGTAAAAAATAAGAACATTACAATTACAACACATATAAATAAAACCATCATCTTCTTATTATTTTTAAAATCATTCCATGCATATTTTAGTTGATTCATCATCTACCTCATTTCTAAAACTCTAATCCTTCTACACTTTATTGCAATAATTATGACACTTATACCTATAAGCCCTATAAGATAAGCTAATATAAGTAAAAAATGTGCATTTAATCCAGCAAATATACAATATCCAATCGTAACACATAATCCACTAATCAATACTATTTTCACAAATTCTCCCAAAAGCTGAAAAAATATATCTTTATCCATTGCTCCACACAATTTTCTAACAAATATCTCTTTTTTCTTTCTTGATAACCATAATGTTATTATAAGAATTAAAAACATTACTAATATAACATTTAATATAACAATTATCTTTATATCAATAATTTGACTTGCCAACACTAACTCTACTCTGTCCATAACTGCAATTTCAAACACGTTTCTTTGATATTTTATGTCTGTAACTACACTTTTTATAAACTCAACTATAGTTCCATTTCCATCTATAAAATATTCTCCTCTTAATTGTCCATTATTTGATATATACTCATTTGCAGTCATATTAACATATACATAGGGATTACTATTAATCCTATTTTCAACATATTTAAATACCCCTATTACTTCACATTTACATCCATTGACATTTATATAATCTACTCCATTTAAAGTATATATATTATTCTTGTAGACATCAGCTATAACTGCAACACTTCTTTTATCCTCAAAATCTTTTCTTTCAAAAGTTCTTCCTCTTATAATATCAATATTCCATTCGTAATTATTAAACATAATAAATGCATGACTAGATGTCTCATTTTTTTGTATGATAAAAGACTCTTCCGAACTAAACATATTGTCAATTACCTTTTCCAAGCTATTACCATACTCTTCATTTTTTATAATTATCTGATTATAATTAGACGTAAACCCTATAGGATATTTATAAGAATCTTTCCATGAAGTACACACACCTGATAATGATATAATAAACATCACCATTACAATAGCATTAATTATGTATATATATCCCTTTTTCATAATTTCCTCACTTATGCTGATTTATTAAAAATAAATCCAATTATACCAAAACTTTGTTTTATTCGTAAAAATATTTAATGAATCTGATGCATTTGCTGTTACTTTATATGTAGAATTATTATCTGCACATTTAGCTTTCTTTGTATAATGTCTTCCCCCACATACAGATTCATCTTTTCCATCTTTCTTTCTTGTATAATTTATATATGCTTGCTTAACATTTTCACCTGATTTTAATCCATATCCTGATTCCTTTGTTGTTTTATAAGATGGAACAAACTGAATCGTTCCCTTATATCTCCACCAAAAATCTGAAAAATATTCTTGATTAGTCCAATAATTATATCCGTTACTAGCCCACGTACTATCATTAATTACTAATATAAATATTAACATAATCGTACAAATTATTGATTTCTTCATATTACTTAAAATACCTCCAATCATAATTTAAACGTTGTTTGCAAGTCCAACACCTTGCCACTCGCGCTTCTGGAGTTTGAATCAATTTATTTTCTTTATTCTTTGCTGTTTTTGACCACATTCTACCTGTTGAAAAAGAATTACATAACTTAGACCCTTCTGATCTTGCAATTACATACGCTCTATTTACATATTTACCCTTTTCTAGCCCAAAGCCCTCTCCCTTTTCAACTTTATGACTAGGGTTAAATTGACATATTGCAAAATACTCCTTTTTACTATTTTCATAGCCATTTATAAATTTATTTTGACTAATAACCTCTCCCGCCCAAGCACTAATTGTTATATACATACTTGTACATAACACAGCAGTACAAAAAGCCTTTTTATTCATTTTTATCTCCTTGTATTATAATTTTAGGATACGTTTTTAGAACTTCTTAATATTAGAACTGTAATAGAAATACATATTTAAGAACAACCCTTCTAACTTTACTATCCAAAGATATTATATCTATATACTCTTTCTATGTCAATGTTAACCAACAATAACTCATATATTAATATCTCTAATTTGTTTATTATTTATCCATTATGTTACTATAATTATATATATATATAATTCTTAATAGATTGGAGGGATTTTTGTGGCTTTACCAATTAATAATTATACCAACTATAATAATTATACTAATCCATATAACTCCGTTAAAAATCCTGGTGAATCTACAAATAAAGCTGCTAGTAGAGAGTCTGCTCCTGAAGAATGTGAAACTTGCGCCAATAGAAAATACCAAGATGGTTCAGATGAGATGGTATCATTTAAATCTGCATCTCACATTGCACCAGAGGCTGCTGCTTCTAGGGTTCGAGCACATGAGCAAGAACATGTTGTCAACGCATTTGAAGAAGCTGCATCAAATAATGGTAAAGTTATATCTGCAAATGTCTCTATTCACACTTCCATTTGTCCAGAATGTGGTCGTTCCTATGTATCTGGTGGCGAAACAAGAACTCAAATAAAATATTATAATGAAGATAATCCCTACCAAAAGCAACTAAAAGCCTCGGATGAAGCAAAATATAAAGGACTACAAATAAATGCCGCCCTATAGATGGCATTAATTTGTAGTCCTTTATATTTCTTTATTCTTCTACTATATCTACTGTTTTTTTAGGAAGTTTTTATGTCTCTTCTTCTTTTGCCCATCATTTAGCTTATTTTCTTTATCTATACATTTTAACAAGAATCTTTTTTGATACTTAAGCTTTGCATAATCAGATATATTCTTCATATATGCTATATCGTAAGCACCACCCACTGCACCTACTATTGGAATTCCTTGCAAAAACTTCATATATAAAAGCTCTTTTGATAGCATTCCACTCGTCTTTTTTATTTGTTCTTTTTGTTCATAATCTACAGGAATTTCAGAACTTTCTATAAACATATCAACTTTCTTGTTAACTTCCTCAAAATGTTCACCATAAGATACTGCACCTTCTATTATTAAAAGAATTATGTATTTTTCTTCTTCTGTTTTATAATCAAAACCATAATGAATAGCGATTTGATAAATATTCTTTAAAAGCATACTAGTAAATACCGGAATATCTGGAATTCCCACTCCTGCTAATCCCATTCCTATACCTGACACACCTGACAAAAATATATTAGCATTACCTGCTTTGTTAGCATTCTTTTTGAACTTTTTTAAGGACTTTCGATTACCATATACTTCATTAGTATATTCATTTATCTTAAACTCATTCTCCATAGCCTTTTTATTATATGTCTTCTCGATTACCCCTGTACCCTTAGCAAATATTAGATTAAAAGCCTTCTCAAATCCAACATCTAAAGTATGTTGTAACTTATCTGGTACCTTTGCTGCAAGCAACCTATTAAGGCCAGATTCCTTTTTTTCTTTTCTTTTTTTTAGTAACTTAGCTTCTTTTTTCTCCAATAATTTCATTTCTTTTTGAGCCGCTGTTTTTCTCTTGAAAAGTACCATGTATTGTCCTCCTTAGCTTCTTGATTACTGGGTTGAAATCTGCTCTGCAAGCTCATTAAGGTATACCCATCTCTCAGTTTGATATTCCAAATCCGCCTCAAGTTTCTCCTTAAGCTCACTAAGTTCTCTAAGCTTAATAAAATCTGTTGCATATGTTGCCATATCCTTTTCACATTGCTCAATATCTGCCTCTAATTTAGCAATAACATCATCTATTTGCTCATATTCTTTTTGTTCTTTATATGTAAATTTTAGCTTTTTCTCTTTATTTTTCCATGCTGCCATATTTGCTTCTTTTTTTGCTTCTTTTCTTGCTTCTTTTTCTAATTCTATTTCTTTAATTACACTTTCTAAATCTTGGTCTGATGCATTTTGACCTGCTAATCCAAGCTCTACTCTTTCCAAATAATCAGAATAATTACCTTCATATTGATTAATTTCATTTCCTTCAAATGCAAATATTCGCTTAACTACTCTATCCATAAAGTATCTATCATGAGAAACCGTAATAACTACACCTGGGAAAGAATCTAAATAATCCTCTAAGATTGCCAATGTTTTTATATCTAAGTCATTACTTGGCTCATCTAAAATTAACACATTAGGCGCAGACATTAATACTCTAAGCATATGAAGTCTTCTTTGCTCCCCACCTGATAATTTACATACCGGTGAATATATTAATTCACTTGTAAATAAGAACCTTTCAAGCATCTTTGTTGCTGAAATTTTACCATCAGGTGTTTCAATATACTCTGCAATTTCCTTTATATAATCTATTACTCTTTCGTTACCTTGTAATTCCTCACTCATTTGAGAAAAATAACCAATCTTTACCGTTGTTCCTATTTCAACAGTTCCAATATCTGGCAACAATTCACCTACTATAATTTTAAGAAGTGTCGATTTTCCTGCTCCATTATTTCCCACAATACCAATTCTATCATCTTTTAAAAATGTATATGTAAAATCATTTATTAAATTCCTTTCACCAAAAGATTTCTTTACATTTGATAATTCTATAATTTTCTTTCCTAATCGAGAATTAACAAAATTCATCTCAACTTGTCCATCAACAACAATTTTTTCCCTATCTCGTAATGCCTCAAATCTTTGTATATGTGCTTTTTGTTTTGTACTTCTTGCCCTAGCTCCTCGTTGCATCCAAGCTAACTCTTTACGATAAATATTCATATTCTTTTGTTCTGTTGCAAGAAGCATTTGCTCACGTTGCATTTTTAACTCAATATATTTTTCATAATTACCTTCGTATATATGGACATTACCTTTATCAACTTCAAGAATTTTGTTTGTAACCTTATCAAGAAAATATCTATCATGAGTCACCATAATAATAGCACCTTTATAACTATTTAGATATTTTTCTAATTCAATAATTGTATCACTATCTAAATGGTTAGTTGGCTCATCTAATATTAGCAAATCGGATGGTTGAATCATAATTTTAGCAATAGCAGCTTTTTTCAATTCTCCCCCTGATAACTTGTCAATTGACATAGTATAATCATCTAATCCAGTTTTATGTAATAAACTTTTTGCTTCACCTTCAAATTCCCACATAACTTTTTTATAACTACTAGAATATAAAACATTTTCTAATAAATTCAAACTACTATCAAACTCAATTTTCTGTGGTAAATGCTCAATTCTCAAAGAATTATTTAAAATAACATTACCCGACTCTGCATAAGCCTTATCAATAATAAGATTCAACAACGTAGACTTACCAGCTCCATTAATTCCGACAATACCAATTTTATCAGAATCATCAATCCCAAAAGTAACATCCTTAAAAATAACCTTATCACCATACGTCTTATTAATCTTTTCTAAAGTAACAATATTCATAAACCTCAATCCCATTCTAATAAAAATTTTTTAAAAATCATGAAAGTTGCCAAGCCCTCCCACATAATATATGATTGTAAGATTAATTTGGAGGTAACCAAATGAGTGATTTAACAGCAACAAACTGTGGATGTCAAGACAACAACGGAGGATGTGGAAGTAGCCTTATAATAATTCTTTTATTACTATGCTGCTGCGGAAATGGTGGAAATACTTTTGGTTTTAGCAACAATGGATGTGGATGCGGAAATGATGACTGTTCATCAATCATCTTAATCCTACTTATCCTTTGCTTATGTGGTGGAAATTCTTTCTGCTAATAATTAACATACTTCCGATTAAAATTGAATACTTCAACATTAAATAATTCAATATTAAACAATTTAACATTAAATAAAGAGATGTATTAAATAAAAATATATTCATCTGAAAGTGATATCTTCACTTCCAATATTTAAGGGGCGTATATACGCCCCTTTCTCATTTAACAAAGGTACTCTTTTTAATCCTAATCATTATCCACCTCGTATATTGTATTATCCTCTTCGATTATATTTCGATACCTATCGCCTTGTCTTACTCTGTATATCTTTTTTATATTTTCTTCCTTAGTAGAAGATATTTTATTTATATAAATCACTTCATAATTCTCTAATTTGCCATTCATATAATATTTCATATATCTAAACTTTCTATAGTTTACATATTATTATATTCAGCCGTATATTATAACGCCACTTAAATGTATGCGTTATAATATATCATAAATATTATTAAAAACGTTAAAATTCATATGTTATTATCTACTCTGGATATACTAGTCTGTCCTCAGTTATTCCATAAATAGTTGTATTTAAATAATCATTTGCCAAATATTTTGCCATAGGTAAATTTATATCCAAATAATTACCACAGCAAACAGGACTTGCACCTGGCACTTCTCCTTCATAATCCTTTATAAATTCATACAAGCCTTTAACAAGTTCCACAACATCCTTTGATTCGTAGTCTCCTGCTAATATTAAATAAAATCCTGTTCTACATCCCATTGGTCCAAAATATATTATTCTATCCTTATATTCATTATGATTACGCAAATATGTAGCACCTAAATGTTCTATTGCATGCATAGGCGCAGTATCCATTATAGGCTCTACATTAGGTCTTGTCATTCTTATATCAAATGTTGTAAGAATCTCTTCCCCAACCTTATCCTTTCTAGACACATATATTCCTCTTTGTAATTTTATATGATCAACTGTAAAACTGGCTATTTGTTCCATATCTATTCCTTCTTTCTCACTTTTGTTAACTAACACTATCTATATTACACAACCTTTCTATTTTTTTCAATTTATTTTCATATTTTTATTCCATATGAATATATTAAAATATAACTAAAAAAAGGATTTACATAATGTTAATTAATAATACTAATATCAATATATTAAAAAAAGCTTTCCCTCATCTAGATGATAGAAGTAGAAAACCTATTAATGTTCTTTTAAAATTAACCGAGCTTAGTGAATGTATTAATGATATTTCTAATCCAAGCAACTTAGAGAGTTGTTCTAATATGTATACACCAATTAATACTGAAGAACTTCTTAGAGATATTCGTCCAGAATGTCCTAAAGAAGGAAAAGAGATTATCGATTTAATATTAAATTTTTCCAAAACAAAAGACTTCTATAATACCTATAAAACACTTAATAATCTTACACAAGCAACTTCTAATAAAACAAATTCGGCAATGGATTTACTAAAAAACCAATTATCTCCCGAACAATTAGAACGAATAAACGAACTATCTACCATACTAAACTCTACACATAATTTTAGTGAACTTTAAATATGTAGAATCGTTACAATTACAAATTCTATCAACATCTTTACGCACCAAATTCGTTTTGCAAAACGAAAAAATACTCTTAGCTAATGCCATCTAGTATAGACATTAACTAAGAGTATTTTTTGTATATATATTACATCTTTATTTTTTACAATTTGAAACGGCTCATAACTTCTGTTAATCTACCGCATCCTTCTTTTGTACTTTCAACTGATTCAACTAATTTCTTAGTCTTTTCTGAAACTTCCTTAGCTGATGTAGCAATTGATTCTGTAGCTTGAGCTGAAACAACACTACTGTTAGCAATTTCATTAATAGACTTAATCATATTATCCATTGCACTGCTAAGTTGTTGTTCAACTTCTTTAAATTCATTTACAAATGTATTAATGTACTCTGCATCTTTATAATATTGCTCACCAATGTGAACCATATTATCATAATCTGATACTACTTGATTACGAATGTAATCTAACGCTTTTCTTGCACTATTACTTAAACTGTCAACTGCTTCTGTAACGTTATTGGAAATTCCTTGAATCTCATTAACTGTTTGTGTTGAATTAGCAGCTAATGCACTAATTTCACTTGCTACAACTGCAAAACCACGTCCACTTTCTCCAGCTCTTGCTGCCTCAATTGAAGCATTAAGTGAAAGTAAGTTTGTCTTAGATGCTATATCTAACATAGCTGTTGATAGACTGCTTATTTGTTCTATTGCCTTTGAATCTTCAATTGCTTGTTGTAAAGCTTCATCAATAACTACATTCATATTCTTTGCATTATCACGTGCGTTCTCAGCATTCTTACGAAGTTCTTCAGCACGTTTACTAATGTCTCTTGACATTTCTGTTCCACTCTGAGTTGTTTCTTCTATGTTAACAAGTAACTTATTAATTCCTTCTGTCTCACTCTTCATATACTCTGTTCTATCTGCTGTATTTTCCATACCTGCATATAATTTTGAAGTATCATTAGATACACCTTGGAATTTTTCTGAAACATCGTCTATTTCATCCTTTGCAACACCAATTACATCAACTATAGATTTTGTCTCATTAGCAACATTACCAATAATACCTCTTAGCGATTCCTTCATTATTAATAATGCTCTTGCAAGATTACTTACTTCATCGTTACTAGTTACTACAATTTCTTCTGTTAAGTCACCATTTGCAATATGGTCAGCTGTACTTATTAACTTAGTAATTGGTTTAGATATCATATTACCAAATATAACAGCAAGTACACACATAATTGCAATAATTATAACCACGACAATTATAAGTGTTATCATCATACTTGAGAAATCTGATGAAACTTCTTCGCTTGTAGGCATTACACCTACAATCCAGTTATTACTCAAGGAATAATTACTTCCGGTGTAATTATTGTTACCAACCTGTGCTTTAAATGTAGTAATCTTCTCTGTTCTTGTTCCAACTTGACGAGTAACTTCTTTTGACTTAATTAAGTCATCAATATTCTTCCCTAACATATTCTCATTTTTTGAAAATATAATGTTACCTAACTCATTAAGTATATAGAAGCTACCTGATTTATATATATATTGTTCATCCATTAAACTCTTAATATAATCAAATGAAAAATCAATTCCTGCAACACCAAAATATTGGTCATCTATATAAAATGGAACTACATAAGATATCATATCAGCATCTATGTTAGCATTATAATATGGTGAAAGCCATGATGCCTTACCTTGCTTAAGTGGATCATAGAACCACCCAACATGCTCATAATCATCTTCCGGATATGCTGCCAAATCTGTAGGTGTTACTGCTGACATTTTTCCTTCAGCATCTGCTGTATAGAATATACCAGCTGTACCATGTGTTAACTTAGGTACATATCTAACATATGTTGTTAATACATTATCTAACTTATCTGTTTCTTGCATAACATATTGATTAACATCTTTTTCAAATACATCAAAATATCCTGGTTCTCTAGACAAGAATCTTTGCTTATCTACGTGTGCTTGTATATAAAATATAATGTCGTAAATTAGGTTTTCTGCTTCTGTCATTACCATGTCCATTCTTGATGCACCTTGTGAAGCTATAACCTTTGTTTGATCTTCTGATGCTTGAATAACCTTATCCCTATAAGAAGTCAAGCATACTACTGATGTAATAACGGTAGCAATTATAACCATTATAGCCATCATAAGTGTAATTTTAGTACTAATTTTCTTCATCATAATATGACATCCTCCAAACCTGTTGATTTTTACTCGTACATTTTTACTTATCGACTATAACTCTTACCTTCTTAATGCATTATTTAAATTGTTTTAGTAAATTTGTACCATTTTTCAAAAATAGTACATTATTACCATAACTTTAACATCTAATTTCTTGATGTTACTTGCTACTATTACTACATTTATTAACTATCTATATTATTCTGTTCTAACAAATTCTTATTTCTTTTCCCAATGCAAATGAATAAATATATACTTCCTTTACTTTTTTCTTAGTTAGTTGTTCTAATGCTTGTCTATAATAATCAAGTTGAACTTTATATCTTTCTATTAATACCTCTTCTCCATCTTTTTTCTTAACTCTATCTGTTTTATAATCAACAAGGACAAGCTCTCCATCTTCTTCAAAAAACATATCTATAATTCCTTGGAACAATATGTTCTCATCACTTACCTTACTTCTGTTATATATCTCTGATGCTTTCTTTCCTAAAACAAATTGCTGTTCCCTATATAAAGAATTATTAGATTTAGCATTTTTCACTCTTTGTCCCAAATTAGATTGTACAAATGTATGAATACTATAATTATCTATACATTCATATTGTTCCTTGGTAATGTAACCAGCTAGATATATGTCATTTACCTGTTCCTTAACGTCATCCAATGTATTAATATTCTCAACTTCAAGTACTTCCATTACCTTATGGTATGCATTACCTCTTTCATTGGCTTTTATCTTCTCATCACCTTTAATAAATTTAGGAACTTTACTCTCCTTCTCATCTTCTTCATCAAAAGTAAATAATATCTCTTCCTCAAGAGGTTCTATAATATCTGCTTGCTCCATTCTCTTAAGTTCTGTAATAGAAAACTTGCCTTTCATATCTATTTCTTCTTCATATCTATATGTAAAATTGTCTTCTTGTTCAATTTCATTTAACAAACCTTCACTATAGACTTTTTTAGACTCCCATTTTAGCATATCTTCTTTTGTTATTAATTTAGTAATGTCATCAATCAATTCATCTGATATAAGATCTTTATATGTTCTTATATTAATATCCCATTTCCTTGCCTCTACATCTAATCTATCTTGGCTAATTCCATAATCATTTAATATCTCTGTGAATCCTTTATTATCTATAAGTGCAGTTACTACAAGATCTAAATAATTAGATGCGGAAACAATTCTTTCATAGTTAAACGCTTTTGTGCTACTTGCAAATATAATACTATAGGCTTCTAATTTCTTGGAAACATTGCTTATTGTACCTGATAATATAAGCTTTTCTCTTGCCCTCGTAAGTGCAACATAAAGTACTCGCAGTTCCTCTGCTATAGTTTCTTCTTTTATTACATTAGCAACAACATTTTTCATAAGAGTTGGACACTTTATTCTTAGTTTTGAATCCACATAATCTGGTGCAACGCCCATATCTGGATGAATAATTATTTTATCTCTAGTGTCTTGCATATTAAATTTTGTTCCCATTCCTGCAACAAATACTACTGGAAATTCTAGTCCTTTACTTTTATGTATTGTCATAACTCGTACATAATTATCATCTGTTCCAAGAGCTGATGCTTCACCAAAATCAATATCAAATTTAACCATTTTCTCTATAAATCTAATAAAGTTAAATAAACCTTTATAACTTGTCTTTTCATATGCTATAGCTTTTTCAACAAGCATATCTAAGTTCATTCTCCTTCTATCTCCATCAGCATTGGCATATATATAATTATAGTAACCTGTATCAGCCAATACCTTCTGAATCAATTCATGTATTGGTGTAAATGGAACTAAATTTCTAAAGTAATCTAGTTTATATAAAAATGCCTTTGCTTTAACTGTTAACTCATTATCAAAATGAGCCGCATATTCTGTTAAAGCATCGTAATAATCTCTTGATTTGGACTTTGTTCTAATTATTGCGATTTCCTCATTACTTAAACCACCAATAACAGATTTAAGTACTGCTACTAAAGGAATATCTTGTCTCGGGTTATTAATCACTTTTAACATATTAATAGTTAATCTAATCTCTGTTGCAGAAAAATACCCTGTCCTAGTTTCAACATTTAGTGGAATTCCCTCTTTTGCAAAAACATCCATTAATGTCTCTGACCATCCATTTAACCCACGAAGAAGTATAACTATATCTTTATACATTACATTTCTAAGATACACATTACCTTCATTATCTTTATCTTGAACCATAAGAGGTTCATCACCAAATATTAATTCTTTTATTCTTTTTGCAATAGTCTTAGCTTCTTTCTCTTTCTTTGATAAATCAAGTAATTCAACTTCACCTAATACTCCGTCCTCTAAATCACTGTAATAATCATCTATTATATCATCTGTATCTGTATCTATTAACATAAGCTCACAGTTTTTAGCTGTGTTATCCCCATCAAGATATGTTGCCCCACTATAAAGTCGTGCCTTTGAATCATATACTATCCCACCAAGTTGTTCTGTCATAATCTTCTCAAATATTGTATTCGTACCATCTACAACACAATCTCTACTTCTAAAATTCTGACACAAATCTATTTTTTGGAACTCACTATCTTTACTTGAATAACTCTTATATTTACTTAAAAACAACTCTGGTTTGGCCATTCTAAACTTATATATACTTTGCTTAACATCTCCAACCATAAATACATTAGGTTGCCCCTGTTTAATCTTTGATATATTATTGAGAATTGTTTCCTGTACATAATTACTATCTTGATATTCATCAATCATAATTTCTTCGTAATAGTTACTTAGAGTTTTTGCTACTTTTGTCTGTTCTTCTGTACCAGCTTCAACAAGTATATTTAATGCAAAATGTTCAATATCACTAAAATCTAATATATTTAAGTTCTCTTTTTCTTTTGCAAAACGTTTATAAAACTCAATAGTTATATCTATAAGCGTTATCATACTCTCTTTACTATGTTGCATATCTTGTAGCATTTCACTAGGTGATTGAAAGAAATACTTTTTCTTTATATTCTGAATGGACTTTTTACAATTATCACGAATCGCCTTTACTCTATTTTTTTGAATCTCGTCACAATCACTTCTTTTTCTACTTAAAGTTGTATACTCTACATTTCTAAATGCTTCATATAATTCATAATATGAACTTTTTCCTTCTATATTATAGTACATATCAATATCAGCTTTTATATTATCTACATACTGAATAGGACCACCCTCACCTTGGCATATTTTTAGTGCTCCTTCTGTGTTATATATAAGATCTCTAACCATTGCTTTTAAAAAATCTTCAAACTTCTCTATCCACTGATTTGTTTCTAAAGTTCGAAAATCTTCCACATTATAGCCTTCTTTTATCTGTTCTAACCATTCTATTGGCCATGGATAAGAAGTAGAACAATTATATAGATTTAGTACCATATCCTCTATATTCTTATCACTTCTACTACCTGCATAATTTTCTATCATTTGATGAAATGCATATGAACCTTCTTCATAATATTCTTCTAATACTTCTTCTATTATCTCTGCTTTTATTAAAGATAATTCATTCTCATCTGCTATCCTAAATCCTGGATTAAGATCTATCTCACTAAAATAATTCTTTACTATATTCAAACAAAAACTATCTATTGTAGTTATATGTGCACTTCTAACTAATATTGATTGTTTCTGTAAATTAGCATCTGATGGATTATCCATAAGTTTCTTTTCAATAGCTTTACTAATTCTATCTTTCATCTCTCTAGCCGCAGCTTTAGTAAATGTTACAACTAGTAATCTATCTATATCTACTGGTTTATGCTCATCTGTAATCATAGTAATTATACGTTCAACTAATACTGCAGTTTTACCTGAACCAGCTGCTGCAGAAACCAATATATTTCTATTTCTTAAATCTATAACCTTTTGTTGGTCATCAGTCCATTTCATAGTATTCCTCCATTTTACATGTAAATTAAAATCTTAGATACTGAATTATTGTTCATCCTCAATATCTTCTGATTCTAATACATTAAGAATATCATCCATAGTTTTCTTTGATATCCATTTGTAATTATTATCTTCTAAATTAATATCAAAGTTACATATACTTTTATAATCACAGTACTGACATGGAGTTTTATCTCCAAATTTATATGGATTCTTTTCTATTATACCTTGTTTCATTTCTACGGCTTTTTGCCTAACTATTGATTGAGTTTTTTCTATTAAACTTTCAAATGCTCTATCATCAATTGCATTGGAGTTAGCTTTTATCTCTCCTTTTGTAGTTGTTGATAATTTAATTACATCTGATTTTGCTTTAGGTACTAACTTTTTATCTTCATCTACAATAGATTCATCTAAGCTTTCAATAATTACAGGGTCTGAATTAACAATCCCTTTCATAGTTAATTTATCTAATATTCCCTTTTCAATCTCATCTATATCTTCATTACCGTCTTCTTGAATCGTCCTCATGGACATAGCAATTTTTTCGTCTTTTTCTATAAATGGATTATCTACAGTATAATAAAACACTCCTGCAGGTCTTACCTTTTTATTCTTATTCTGCTGTTTTCTCGTATCTAATGCTACACTCATATATACCATAAGTTGAAGTTGAATTCCTTCCATAAACAAAGCAGGTTCGAAACTCTTACTGCTTGATTTATAATCTATTACTTTTACATATTCTTCTTCACCTTGTGATACATCTAGTCTATCTATTGCACCTCTTAAACCGACTGTCTCATTATTATCTAGTTTTATATTCGTTGCATCTAAGTTGCTATTAGCACTAAATCTTACTTCATAACCTACTGGAACAAAACCACCTTTTTCAATATGTTTCTTAAGGGTTTTTATAGTTCTTTTTGATATATCCTTTATTCTGTTAATCATATATTCATTACGCTTTGAACTATGCATAATAACGCCACCATACTCGGCAGTAGCTTCATCTACACACCTATCAACTATTGTATTACAGTCATCTAGCGTTATATCTTCCCATGACATTTTATCTATCAATAATTGTTTTGAAAACATATCTAATGTGGTGTGAAATATTGTTCCAATGTCTGGTAACTCTATTTCATATTGTTTACGTTTCTTTAATCTAAGACCATAATTAAGGAAATGTGCATATGCACATGATGCATATTTTTCTATCTCCGTTACTGATTTTTCACTGTTTTGATATATTAAATTAGCAACATTTTTACTAATGTACATATCATTATTAGTAAAAAATGCTTCATTTAGCATATTCATTACGTCTTCTTTTTTATTTATATTATTCTTATACCATAAGAATAATTGCTTCCATTCATCTGACATATCCTCTATATTTTTCTTTCTAAGACCATAAGCTAAATAATCTAAGCCTGTATTAGTTCCTAGTATATGTGCGTAATAGTCCTTACTATTTTTATCACATATATCTGTTTCGCAATGGTTAAACAATGCCTCTACATATGTCATTTTTTCTTCTTTAATTTCTAAATCTTCTACTAATCTAAGTATTTTATCTACAAAATATGCTTCCTTTATAGAATTACCTTCACTATCTAACTTAGAAAATGTAATAACAAGCTTCTCACTTGCCTTTGTAAGCATCATGTAAAGATAAAACTGCTCTATAAATAATTCTTGCTTCTTATTAGGTGAAAGCTCAACTCCCATATCCGCAAGTAACTCTCTATCTAATTCTGAAATTATACCACCTTTAGTTGCATTCTTCGGTATAATATTCTCATTAACACCAACAAAAAACAATACTTTTATATCATTAAGACGTGTTCTTTCTATATCACCTATGACTAATTGGTCTATTGTCATTGGAATAACACCAATCTTAACCTCTTCTATGCCAGCCTCAAAAATCTCCAAGTATTCTTTGACTGTTACTACTTCATCCCCTAATAAATCTACTATTTTATCTAATAAATCAATAACTATATCATATACTTGTGAAAATTCTTTGGCTTTGGTAGGCATATTGTTTTCTTCAAAATACTTTTCATAATAATCTATCCTATCAAAAGCCTTTATATTTACTAAAAAGTCATAAAGTCCTTTTGATATATCTTTTACTGTTTTATTATTCTTAATGGATTTGCTTGCATTATTTAACAAATCATATATACTTTGTCTTAAAGTGTTAACTTGCTCTAACACTTCTTCATTATAAAATGAGTCCTTAATAACCCAATTCTTTTTCCAATGATTCTTATTCTTCTTGCCATAAGCAAGTACATAATTCTCTAATATATCTAATTCTTCCCTAGTATAATCATTCATTCCACAACGTAAAAATCTAAATATACTCTCATAGGAAAAATTGCGGGACAATACTTCAAACAATGCCCTAATCATTTCAACTAAAGGATTATCCATAATACTCTTATTATTATCTATAAAATATGGTATATCGCTCATCTCTAATCTTCGATTAAATATTCTACCATATGTTTCTATATCGCCTGTTACTATGGCAATATCTCTATATCTAAGATTATTTTCTCGAATTAATCTCTTAATTCTCCATATAGTATAATCAACCTCTGCATCTGCATTGGCTAAAGCATGTATACTTATATTATCTTGCTTACCTTTAAATGTGTACTTACCATATCTAAAAATATGTTGCTCTACATATTCTAGAACAGGTGCACTTTTAAATCTACCTACTTTTCTTTTTTCTCCATCTACTTGAATATAATCCTTTACTAATATATCTGCGTCAATATGTATCTTTGCTTCATTAGCTAAACCGCGCAATTTATTAATAGTTGTATTACTCATTCCAAATAAACTATATTCATTAATATGTTCTCCAACCTCATTCGTATCAACTGTTACTGTTACATAAACTTTCTTACAAAGTTTCATTATCTTAACAAGTAATTTATACTGTATAGGTGTAAATCCAGTAAATCCATCAAAGCATACAACACTATCCTTCAATACTTTTGACTTTTCTAATACATTGTATAGTTTATCTAATACTTCTTCTGCCATTATATATTTTTCTTGTAGATATTCTTTAAATGCTTTATAAACTATACTTGTTTCCTGCAATTTTGTTTTTAACGCATTATCTTCTATATTCTCATTTATTTTTTGAATTTCTTCTGGACTAATACTATATTGACCAAACTCAGATATTAAAGATTTTAATTCAGATATAAATCCTTGTTTCTTTATATTACCTTTGAATAATACTAATTTATCTTCTTCATATGTCATTATTTTACGAAGTATCATATTCTTACCAGCATCATCTAGCACAATCCCTGGATTATATCCTATATCACTAAATATTTTATATGCCAATCTTACAAAACTTAAAACATCTATATTAAGTATTCCATTATTAGGATGCATGGACACCATATTTTTCTGTGTCTGCAAAGTAAACTGTTCTGGCACTATTATTATATAATTTGTATTAGGATTCTTCATTGAATCTTCAATTATTTCTGTATATATTTTATGTGATTTTCCTGAACCTGAACTTCCAAACACAAACTGTAAAGACATATGAAACCTCCGCTATATATTTTACTTTTTTTTACTTTTTTCTTTTCTAATTATACTCTAGACTTTAGTTTACTGCAAGTTTTAGTTGCAGTACTGCAAGTATTAGTTGCACTGTTCTAGTCACGATTACACAATGTATTATTTCAATTTCATGAATAATTTCATTTTCATTATAATATATATATTATAAATATCTTTTTATAATATATGTTGGAGGTTTTTTATGGGCAAATCTAGACTTTTTGTTTTTCAGCTAAAAGAAGTTATATATACTTTTTTATTTATTATTCTTGCTATTATTTTAATTATTGTGTTATTTAATATGTTTAGAGGAGATTCCAATGTAGATTCTACTAATATAAGTTCTAATACGGTAAGCAGTTCTTCTAATATGAATATGTCCTCTAGTAGTTCTTCTACTGATATTTTATCTGTTAATAGTTCTAGTGATAACACTGGTAATAATCTTTTTAATGTTTCTTATATTCCTGGAGTTTATTCAACCAGTCTTAAACTTAACAATCAAAATATTAATCTTTCTGTTACAGTTGATAAAAATCATATTAAAGCTGTTTCTGCCACTAATTTAAGCGACAGTATTCAAGTAATGTATCCTCTACTTGAACCTAGTATTGAGTACATAGAAGCAGAACTTGCAAATGGAACTCCTATTGAACAAATTAAACATGATAGCACTAGTGTTTATACTGGCACTATGTTAACAGAAGCTATTACTGAATTACTTAAAGAAGCTGAAGCTAAATAAACTCTAATTTGTAGGTTTCTTGTGCCCCTGTCGTTCCGACAGGGGCATGGTTGTGGTATTTAAGCTTCTTTATAATTTGAGCTATCGCTCAAATTGGGGATCATAGGCTCCGCACGAGTTTTAGTTTCCAGTTCTAGTGACGCAATAATACGGGTTCGAATATATATGTTTAATGGACGTTCTCACTTGACTTCGCGCCTAACGGACACTAAGTTCTTTCGGCGCTGATGCTTGAAATCACTAAGTGCCGAGGGGCTCAGACACCTTTAAACATATATATTCGAGCCCCTTTATTATTTGCTGTGTACTAAAGCATATAGATATAATTATTCTTTGTTTTATAAATCTACCCATGAGAGCCAAAACAGTAATTATGGTAAGAATATAACAAAAAAGGAATATCTCATAAAAGCTATAATACTCATAAGCAAGGGTTAAAATTTAAGAGGAATATAGTATATTTTTCGGGGTTTGCAAACCGTCGGCGTTTAGTGAATACAAGCATATATTATGCGAAGTATGAACTTAACGACCGTTACGCTTTGCAACGGAGCGCAAGCGGTGAGAAAAATAAACTATATTCCTCTTAAATTTGAAACTAGCATAAAAGTCTAAAACTTTCGCGGAGCTAAAAAACTCCCAATTTGAGCGATAGCTCAAATTAAATAAAACTTTATGTACACTGCCTCATGTATAGCAATATTTTTTTCTCTAGTCTTGAGACTTGTACTTGGCTTATTTGTAGGATTTTTGCTACTTCTGTTTGGGTTTTATCTTCAAAATATCGTAAGCTAATTATTTGTCTTTGGAAATCATCTAACTTATCCATTAAACTTTTTAATAGCATATTATCCCTAACTTTTTTATATTCATCTCTTTCATCCTTTAGTTTATCTTGTAGTGTTAACGCTGAACCATCCTTATTATAAATGATTTCATTTGTTGACTCTATTCCTTTACTCGCATCTAATGCCATAATTATTTCTTCTTTATTCAATCCTGTACAATTTTCTATTTCCTCTATTGTTGCATCTATTCCATTTTCACTTCTCAAATATTCTATACTTCTGTTTATCTTTATTAGATTCTCTTTTATACTCCTACTTACTTTTATCATCCCGTCATCTCGTATAAACCTCTTTATTTCTCCTGTTATCACTGGTACAGCATAGGTTGAAAATTTCACATTATAATTAGTATCAAAATTGTCTATTGCCTTTATTAATCCAATAGATCCTATTTGAATTAGATCTTCAAGTTCTGTTCCTCTTCCAACAAATCTTTTTGCTATACTATATACCAATCCCATATTAATCTCGACCATTTTATCTCTTGCAGCTTTATCACCATTCTTCCATAGTTGTATAAGCTTGCATGTCTCCATTAATTAACCTCTCTATCCCATTTTATTTATATATTTATTCATAAATATAGTTGTTCCCTTTCCAACTGATGAATCAACTTTTAATTCATCCATAAATGCTTCCATAAAACAAAATCCCATTCCTGATCGTTCCGCATCTCTTTTTGTTGTATACATTGGCTCCATGGCTTTATCAATATCCTCAATTCCTACACCATTATCAATAATTTCAACACTAAACTTGTTATCTTCTATATACATATTCATATATATAATTCCTTCTCCACCTTCATAGCCATGAATAACACAATTAGTTATTGCCTCTGAAATAGCAGTTTTTATATCTGCAATTTCATCAAGTGTTGGATCTAATGGTGCCAAAAATGCAACTGTTGCCATTCTTGCAAAACCTTCATTATATGAATTACTGTCAATTTCCATTTTTATTTTATTTCTATACATATCTAACTCCTTTACTTATTTAATATTTCATGCTTTATATTCACTAATATATTTATATATTTATATATTTGTTTATATATATTTTTACTTATTCTTATTGCATAATTGCGCTTCTCTATGATATTTCTTTATTATCAAATATAGAATTACTATTATTTTCATATAATATTTGCCTAATTTTGACACTCTTCAAAATCCTTTATTGCCTCTGAAATACTATCATATTTAGTAGCTATTCTATATAATCCAGACATTGTAAATATCTTATCAATTATTGAATTTATTCCCACTACTGCAATTTCACCTCTCATATAGTATATTTTCTTATAACGTCCCATAATAACACCTATTCCAGAACTATCCATAAATGATACATTTGTAAAATCAAATACTATATTCCTAGTATTTTCAAATTCAATAACATCATCAATTTTCTCTCTTATTTTTTCAGCATTATGATGATCTAAATCTTCCTTTAAATAAACTATTAGAGTTTCATCCTTTACTACCAAATCATCTTTGCACTCATAATTCTTTTCTTTACCAGTGGTTACATCATATATATTTTTCAATTTTATCACTCCTATTTTAATCTTTATATTTCATTACTCTCTATATACTACTGTCTATTTGGTAAAATACTTCCATTATATGAATGCTTATATACACTCTATATCAAATCTTATATTGTATATAATCACATTCAAAATATTGTACTTTCCTATAAAACAAAAAACAGATACAAAATATCTTTTGTATCTGTTTTTTGCTTCAGAACATACTGCTATGTTCCTACTGCTTTATCTTATGTCTATTACATATTACATCTATCGGTTAGCATATATTTATTCTTGTGGTGCTTCTCCACCCTCAGTAGCAGACTGCTGCTCACCCTGTGTACCTGTCTGCTCTGGCGTAGCCTGTGCTTCTTGTTCTGTAGATTCAGTAGCTGCCTCTTGTGGATTATACTGGTATCCCATTTCATTTAGTCTCTTCTTAGCTGTTGCACTTCGGCTTGCACTAGGGAATTTTTTAATCAATTCCTCATAATACTTCTTAGCTTGTGCCTTATCACCTTGTTTCTGCAATGTACGAGCCAAGAAATATAGTACAGTTTCATTCTCATCTGTTAATTGGTATGCCTTCTTAAGTACTACAAGTGCCTCTTCAAGCTTACCAGCATTACACTTATCTCTACCTTCATCTGCATACTTTTTAATTACACTATCATATACTTCACCTTTAATGTAATCATAAAGTACTTGAGCATCTTCAAGTTCAAACTTGTCTAAGTCTATTTTTGCAATCTCCAATGCTGCTTTTTCATTATCTCCAGAAATGTAATATTTAGCACCTTTTAATAAATTATCATATAAAGTTAGATTCTTAGCTTTATTCTTATAAGAATCAATCTCTTTATCCTTCTTGCTTATTTCGTCTTCTAAATTATCAATATCTTCTTTTAATTGTGACATCTCTGTTGCTATTGATACATTCTCGTCACTATCTTTAACAACTTTTCTATTGTATTCCTTAGTTGATTCTTGCTTTACTGATGGCACTATTAAAAATGCAACTATAGCTACACCAATTAATATACCTACAATAAGATTTATAAAAGTAGCCATATTAGTCTTTTCTTCTTTGTACATGTCTAATGGCGCTAATGATGCATATACTGCATCTCTTTTCTTCACCTTAGTTTCTTCTTCTGGCATATTATCATTTACTTCTTTCATATATAAAAGAGTAGTATCATTAGCAACATCTATACTTTGTGCTTCTTTAAGTATCTTATTAGCTTTTACATATTGCTCTTGCTTTATATATATAAGCGCTGTCAAATGCATAGCTTTCAAATAATGTTCATTTAGGGTTAATACCTTCTTTAAATGTATAAGTGCTAAATCTTCATTCCCACCTTTTACAGCCTGCAATGCTAAATTAAACTTTCTAAATGATTGATTATAGCTATCTACCTTAGTTGGACTCGCTTGTATCTCGTTTAAATAATACTCTGCTAGTTCATTATCTGGCTTATAATGCTTACTTAAAACCCATTGAGTAAGTGCTTCAACTATTTCTCCATTCTCATAATATATTAATCCTAATAAATTACGAGCATCACAATTCTCCTTATTAAATTGTATACTTTTCTTCAAATCCAAAATAGCATTAGATAAATCCCTTACCTTAGCTTTCTTTAAAGCTATATTATAGTATGAATTTGAAATCTTTATTGCTTTAACATAATAAGTTACATCCTTTTTACATGAAGTACACTTATTATCATTCTTTAACTCTTCCTTACAATGTGGACACTTCATAACATCTCACCTTATCTATTTTTTATCATTAACTTTTTCTAATAGTTCTTTTATAATGTCTCCTACGTCAGTAAGATTGTTATTATATATTTCTTCTTCAGCCTCACTAATTTCTAAGCTAGGTTTAAACTTCTCTAATTCTTCTTCAAAATTAATCATCTTGTAATTAGTCTCCATTCTTTCTATAAAATATATCTATATTATCTGTGAATTATTTCATTTCTTCCTGGTCCATTAGAAACCATCTTAATTGGAACTTGTAATTCTTTTTCTATAAACTCAACATACTTTCTACAGTTCTCTGGAAGTTTATCATACTCTGTTATACCTGTTATATCACACTTCCATCCTGGTAAAGTCTCATAAACTGGTTTAGCCTTAGCTAAACTTACTGTTGTAGGGAAATCCCTAGTAATCTTACCGTCAATCTCATATCCTACACATATCTTAAGTTCATCTAAATATCCAAGTGCATCTAATACAGTTAAAACTACTTCTGTTGCACCTTGCATTCTACATCCATATCTTGAAGCTACTGCGTCAAACCATCCCATTCTTCTTGGTCTTCCTGTAGTTGCGCCGTACTCTCCGCAGTCTCCACCACGTTTTCTCATCTCTTCAGCTTCTTCACCAAATATCTCTGATACAAACTCTCCTGCTCCTACTGCACTTGAATATGCCTTAACAACAGTTACTATATTCTCTATCTTATATGGAGGAATACCTGCACCAATAGCTGCATATGCTGCAAGAGTTGATGATGAAGTTACCATTGGGTAAATACCGAAATCAGGATCTTTAAGTGAACCTAACTGTCCCTCTAATAATACATTCTTTCCTTCATTAATTGCATCATATAAAATCTTAGATGTATCAGCAACATAAGGTCTTACCATCTCTCTATACTCGACAAGTGTATTAAATAATTCTTCTTCATCTAATAATGGTTTATGGTATAAATGCTCTAAAATTACATTCTTGCTTTCGCATATTCTAGCTACTTTTTCTCTAATTACATCATCATCAAACAATTCTGATACTTGAATACCAATCTTAGCATATTTGTCTGAATAAAATGGTGCTATACCTGACTTAGTTGATCCAAATGACTTTCCTCCAAGTCTCTCCTCTTCGTATTCGTCAAACAATATATGATATGGCATAAGAATCTGTGCCCTATCAGATACTAAAATCTTAGGTGCTTTAACACCCTTTTCTACGATTTCATTAACTTCTTTAAATAAGTAAGGAATATTCAATGCAACCCCATTACCTATAATGCATGTAGTGTGTTCGTAAAATACACCTGATGGTAATAGATGTAATGCAAACTTTCCATAATCATTAATTATTGTATGTCCTGCATTACTTCCACCTTGAAATCTAACAATATAGTCAGCCTCTTTACTTAGTAAATCTGTAATTTTACCTTTTCCTTCGTCGCCCCAGTTTGCTCCAACAATTGCTTTAACCATTATTATCCTCCTAAAAAATCCAAATATTAAAATACATTTGTATTACAAGAATCTATTAATTGTTATGATACCCACCAAACTACACATAATTATCTTTATCAAAAGACATCATTATGCGTTACCATAAAACAAATATCCTTATAACACAAATGTTATTATAGTATAATTTTTTCAATATGTAAACAAAAACTAAACATATCATCAAGTTAGTTTTTTCTAATTTTTCAGAATATTTTATTTTTTTAAATAAATTGTTCGACATTTTATCTTTTTTATGGTATACTATTCTTGGTAAAAATAATTAACCATTCATTTAATGTATATAGCCCTTTAATAATATACATTAAACGCACAAACTAAAACTACATTAACGAGTTAATAGGAGAGTATAAAAATGGATTTTTTAGAGAAAAAACGTTACAAACTTACGCAAATTAATCCGTCTACAATTTATGCATCATTTTCACCTTTATTATTACGAGGTGAAGAAGTCTTAAGTGCATATCAAACCTATGAAGATTATGTTATTTACACAAATAGACGAATAATTACTATGGTTTCGCAACGAACTGACGAAGATACGAAAACAACCTTTTTTACCCTACCCTATTCAAGAATTCTTTATTTTTCCATTGAAAGTATTGATATAGTCGAGCACAATTGCATACTCAACCTATATTTTTATGACCTTGGAAACATTGAATATGAATTTACAGGCGGGCATAACGTGGCAAAACTTAGCCATATTATAGGAACCAATATATTTAACTTTAATTAATTTTCTTAAGGAGAGCTTATTATCAGAAGCTCTCCTTGTGTTTTATACTACATTATATGTTATTTAGCTCCTCTTTAGATTCTTTAAGCATATTAGCTCCTATTAATGCTTGAGCTCCTCCTGACCATAAACCAGCTATAATCATGTGTTAGATTTCAGGACAGCGGCATCGCAATGGAGCGCAAGTGTGAACAAAAATACATATATTGATTCATATTTTCGTAACTAGCATAGCTTTCTATAGACTAGAATAGCATAAACTTAATATAGGGCAGCCGTAAGGCTGCCCTATAAAATAAGAATTAGTTATCTAATAATTTATCTTCGTTTGTCCAACTCATTAATTGGCGTAATTCTTTACCAACTGTTTCTAATTGATGCTCTGCTTCCATTCTTCTCTTAGCATGGAAATTAGTACATCCAATTTGATTCTCTAATAACCAGTTACGAGCAAATACTCCTTCTTGGATATCCTTTAATACGCCTCTCATAGCATTCTTTGTATCTTCTGTTATAATCTTTGGACCTGTTATATAATCACCATACTCTGCTGTGTTTGAGATTGAATATCTCATTCCTTCAAATCCACTTTGAGCAATTAAGTCTACAATAAGTTTCATTTCATGGATACATTCAAAATAAGCACTCTCTGGTTCATATCCAGCTTCTACTAATACTTCAAATCCACATTTCATAAGTGCTGTTACACCACCACATAATACTGCTTGCTCACCGAACAAATCTGTTTCTGTTTCTTCTCTAAATGTAGTTTGAAGAACTCCTGCTCTTGCTCCTCCAATTCCTAATGCATAAGCAAGACCCATGTCATGAGCTTTACCAGTTGCATCTTGAGCCACTGCTATTAAACAAGGAACACCTTTTCCTTCTTGATATTGACCTCTAACTGTATGTCCTGGTCCCTTTGGAGCTATCATTACAACGTCAACGTCTGCTGGTGGTTTAATTTGTCCAAAGTGAATTGCAAAACCATGTGCAAACATAAGCATATTTCCAGCTTCAAGATTAGGAGCTATTGACTCATTGTACATAGCTGCTTGTTTCTCATCATTTATTAAAATCATAATAACATCAGCTTTCTTAGCTGCCTCAGCTGCCGTAAATACTTCAAATCCTTGCTCTACTGCTCTATTCCATGACTTACTTCCTTCATATAATCCAATTATTACATGAACACCTGAATCTTTTAAGTTAAGAGCATGAGCATGTCCTTGACTTCCATATCCTATAATTGCTACTGTCTTTCCATCTAATAATGATAAATTACAGTCTTCTTGATAATAAATCTTTGCCATATTATATTGCCTCCTAATTATATAATTGGGATCTATGTCCCTAAATTTTAATCACAATCATTCTAGAATTACTATTCTGTAAAACAATTTTTAAAAGCTTTAGCTTTTTAATAGCTTTAGCTTTTTGATAGCTTTAGCTTTTTTGAACTCTATAGTTTCTTGAAAGCATTTTGCTATTTTTATAAAATCTCTGAACCTCTTGCTAAGCCAGTAATACCAGTTCTTACACTCTCTACTATATTATAATCGTCCATTAATTTCATAAATGCTTCCATCTTAGCTTGGTTACCTGTAATTTCAACCATAATAGTATCTTGACCTACATCAACTACTTTAGCTCTAAATATATCACATACAGCTAAAATTGATTGTCTTTCATGTGCTTTCGCCTCTATCTTTACTAAAATCAATTCTCTATGTACAGAAGTTGTATCTGCTAATTCCTTAATATCTTTCACATCTTCTAATTTATTAAGTTGATTCTTAATCTGTTCAAGAATCTGCTCATCACCAGTTACAGCAACAGTCATTCTAGAATACTTAGGATTCTGTGTTTCACTAACTGTCAAACTGTCTATATTATATCCTCGTCTACTAAACAAACCAGCTACTCTACTAAGAACACCTGCTACGTTTTCAACAAGTATAGTCATAACCATTCTTCTCATGTTCTACTTCTCTCCTGTATATTATTATTTATATTTCATATATAACTGACATTATTTCAATGCTACTATATCAAATATTGATTTTACATATTTTACCAATAACAACAACATTTGTCAATAATTATACGGTACCTCAGCATTAGCATTAAAATTTTTATCTGATGTACTTACCACAATATCTTTTATTCCATAAGTAACATTTCCATTTTCTATATATGTAATTATCTGAAATATAACCTCGTAACTTTGTTTATCTGCTTCTTTTGGATTATTTAAATCTGATATGTATTTTCTTATTTCATTAGCTGTATCATTATCTATATCTAAACCGTCAATAAGTAATTCACCCCTATCATTTGATCTTAAATAAAACCTAAATTGTCCACCTCTTGCCATACACATATCCCCCCACACATCTTCATTATCAACACACATATACATAATATCCCTTATCATATCACAAGTGTTAACATCTGTTTCTTCTTTAGCATTATTTAAAACGTCAACAAGCTTTGGAATTGTAACTGCTGTTATTATTGCTACCACAGAAAAAACAACTATTAATTCTACTAGTGTAAATCCTTTATTACGCAAAGTATTTGCTTTTTTATTACTTCTAATCACAATACCAACTCTCCTTTATTGTTTTGAAAAACTTCTAAACCACATTTCAATATATCGACAAAAAAAGGAGTCCTAAAAAGGACTCCTTCTAATATTTTTCAAATACTTATATTTATTCAATATTATACTAAAACTTTATCTTTATTAGATTCTGTTTTCTTAACATATTTGCTGTCATCACCACTACCAAATTTGTTATCTAATAAGAACCATAATGTTCCTCCTAGACAAACTGATGAATAAGCACCACATATAATACCTATCATTAATGGTAATGTAAAGTCTTTCATTGATTGAACACCCATAATGTATAATGCCGCAACCATTATGAAAGTTGTAAGTGAAGTATTAATACTTCTTGTAAGTGTTGAACTAATTGCTTTATTAACAACGTTAGCTTTATCTTCTCTTGTTTTAGCTCCAATCATAGTTTCTCTAATTCTATCAAATATAACGATTGTTGCATTGATTGAATAACCTACTATAGTTAACATACATGCTATAAATGTATTACCTACTGTAATTTGTGATATAGCATAGAATCCTAATACAACTAAAACATCATGTAGTAATGGAAGAACAGAACCAATAGCAAAACTAAATGTTCTAAATCTTATAAAGATATATATTAACATTGCTATTGTTGCAACTGTAACTGCTACAACTGAATCTTTCTTCATCTCATCACTTACTGTACCACTAATTGTTTCTTCTTGAATATCTTTATCTCTAACTTTATATTCTTTCTTTAAAGCTTTCTCTATAGCTTCTTTTGTTTCAATGTCTTTTGATAAATCTCTCATAGCTACTATAGCTGACTTCTCACCTTTAATTGGTGAAACTTGAACAGCTAACTTAGCTGTATCTTTAAATAAATCTTCTATCTCTTTATTACTTGGTAACTTACCATACTTATCAAAGCTTATCTCCATTTGAGTACCACCACGGAAATCAAGACCGTAAGCAAATATCTCTCCACTTTCTTTCTTTGATAATCCCATACCTATAAATCCTACAACTATAAGTACAAGTGAAATAACATAATATACTTTTTTGTTTCTTACAAAGTTAACAACTGGTAAACTAAACTTACTTGAGAACATTCCTTCTTTGTTAAGTCCCATATGATAGAGAGCCCATATTATTGACTTAGTAATTACAAGTGCTGTAAACATTGAAAGAACAATACCTAATCCAAGTGTTTGAGCAAATCCTTTAATTGTACCTGAACCTAATGTTCCAAGAACAATTGCTGCTACTAAAGTTGTTACGTTACCATCTAAAATAGCTGAGAATGCTTTTTCAAAACCACCGCTTATTGCGTTCTTAACTTGCTTTCCTGCAACTATTTCTTCTTTTATTCTTGTAAATATGATACAGTTCGCATCAACAGCCATACCTATTGAAAGAATAATACCTGCTATACCAGGAAGTGTTAATGTTACTTCTAGTACATTTAATAAAAATACCATTAATGCAACATACAATGCTAATGCCAAAGATGATGCAAATCCTGGAACTCTATAAACTATAATCATAAATAACATAACAATTGCAATACCAATTGCAGCTGCTACTAATGATGTTGATAATGCTTCTGATCCAAGTTGTGCTCCAACTGCTGTTGAACGTAAAGTTTCAAGTTGAACTGGCATAGCACCAATTCTTATATATGTAGCTAATTTATCTGCTTCATCATAAGTAAAGTTACCACTTATCTGAGCTTCACCACCAGTAATTGGTTCGTTGATTGTTGCTGAAGAAACTTTCTCTCCACCATAGTAAGTCTCTAAAACTTTACCTGTGTTATCTGTAGTTATCTTTGCAAACTTCTCGCCACCCTTTTGAGTGAACTTAAGTGATACCATATATGAACCAGCTGAAGTTTGTTCTTGTGAAGTTACTGCTTGTGCATCATCAATATCATCTCCGTTTAGTAGAACTTCATCTGAACCCTCTAATTTAAATTCTACTTGTCCTGGTTGACTTAATTCTTTAAATACTTCTGTCTCATCAGTAACACCTGGAATGTTAACTGAGATTCTCTTAGTACCTTCTTTTTGAACTGTAGCTTCCTTTGTATATGCTTGCACACGAAGGTCAAGCTTCTCCATTGTATCTGCTATTTCTTGTTCTGTTGCTTTTCCTTTAACCTCATATGTTATACTTGCTCCGCCTCTTAAATCTAGTCCAAGTCTAATATCCTTAGCTTTAAACTTACCACCAATACCGCATAAAACAGTATAAATAAGTCCTGCTGTAATAAGAATAATAACCACTAGACTGATAATTGACCTTTTCTTACTCTTTACCATTTCTTGTCGTCTCCTTATGTTAATACTTAATCTACGCTATTATAACACATTATTTTGTGAATTTAAAGCATTATTTTACAATATATTACAATGTTCTACTCTGTATCAGCCTCAGCTGCTTTTATCATAATAGCACATTCAACTCTTTTTCTTTGCAAATCACATCCTATATCATATGCATCGTTTATATTACCATGGAATTTGTATGAATTAGCTGCACATCCTCCACTGCAATAAAATCTAGCAAAGCAGTCCTTACACTTATCCTTTGCATACACATTGCAAGTCTTAAAGCAATCTACTAATTCTGTATTCTTAATTCCATCAAATACATTACCTAGTAGGAAATCATCTTCTCCTACAAATTGGTGACATGGATATAAATCTCCTGTTGGTGTAACTGCCAAATATTCTGTTCCTGAACCACATCCTGACAAACGTTTAGCAACACATGGTCCACCAGATAAATCTATCATAAAATGGAAGAAATTAAACCACTTTCCTTCTTTTCTTCTTTGTATAATAAAATTTGCTAACTTATCGTATTCTTCGCAAATAATTGGAACATCTTCTTCTTTAATTGCGTACGGTTCTGATGGAAGTGAAACAACCGGTTCCATAGATATCTGTTCAAAACCTTCATCTGCAAGATGTTTCACATCCTCAGCAAAATCTAAGTTATTATGTGTAAATGTTCCTCTTACATAATACTTATCTTGGTTTCTACTTTCTGCAAATTTCTTAAACTTAGGCATAATAATATCATAACTTCCTTTACCATTACGAGTAGGACGCATAGCATCATTAATGCACTTTCTCCCATCTATACTAAGTACTACATTATCCATCTCTTTATTAGCAAATTCAATAACTTCATCATCTATTAATAAACCGTTAGTTGTAAGTGTAAATCTAAAATTCTTATCGTGAATCTTCTCTTGCTCTCTACCATATCTAACTAACTCTTTAACTACTTCCCAGTTCATAAGTGGTTCTCCGCCAAAGAAATCCACCTCAAGATTCCTTCTCTTACCTGAGTTTGCTATTAAGAAATCAAGTGCTTTCTTACCAACTTCTAGACTCATAAGTTCTTTTTCACCTTGATATTCACCTTTGCCTGCAAAACAATAATTACAAGCAAGATTACAATCATGAGCTATATGAAGACATAGTGCTTTAACAACTGTTTGTCTCTTTTTAAAATCTATAATGTAATCTTTATATTGATCCTCTGTAAATAAAGCACCATCTTTCTTAAGTGACTCTACTTCCTCAATACCTTCTTCTACATCTTCCTTACCATATTTAGCTACTAAATCTGTCTTTATAGCCTCTAAATTATCATTCTTATATGCCTCAATTATATCGTATACAACGTCATCAACAACATGTACACAACCACTGTTAACATCTAATACAATGTTATATCCATTATTCTTATACTGATGTACCACTTTAATAACCTCTTTCCATAATTAAAGCAGCGACTATGTCGCTGCTTAAGATTCTAACTTATATAAGTTACATTATGCATCTATGCGGTCTATACGACAAATACTACTTTCGCATATATGCTATTACATTATTATTTATTCTTGTTCTCGCATGTTTGATTTCCTACTGTACATGAAGTCTTACATGCTGATTGACATGAAGTTTGGCACTCTCCACATCCACCTTTTTTCATTGACTCTTGTAAATTTCTAGTATTTAATGATTTTACATGTTTCATAATTTAAATCCTCCTAAATTTTATCCTAATCAACCAACCTTATTGATTATATCATATATTTTTTTATATTTAAAGTATAATATTTTAAATTTCTATATCTAGTCTTGAACAACATCACAAGCAACTGCTAATGAACCTGGTCCAATATGACATGACACACTGAGTGATAGTGGATCAATATCCATTGTTTCAATATTATATATACTCTTTAATTCTTCAGCGAATTCTTTTGCAACCTCTTCATTATTAGTATGGGCAACACCTATTCTTAATTTCCCTGCTTCATATACATCTTTAAATCTAGTCTCTATATCTTTAGCTAATGCATCTAACATAGTTTTCTTTGCTTGTTTCATTCCTCTTACCTTGGCAAATGCATCTAACTTATCTCCTTGAATCTGCAACACAGGTTTTATATTAAGAACTGTTCCAATTGCAGCCCCTGCTGCAGTAACTCTACCACCTTTTTTAAGGTACTTAAGCGTATCTACCATAATATATATGCTTGCATCTAACTTAGTATCTTCTAAAATGTCTTTTATTTCTTTAGCACTTTTCCCTTGCTTTACATAATTAATAGCATCATAAATAGCATGTCTTAATGTTAAAGATATCCTTACATTATCAACAACTTGTACTTTACCATCATAATCCTGTGCTAACATTCTAGCTGTTTGATAACTACTACTTAATCCACTAGACATTGGTATATATATAATCTCATCATATTCCTTTAATAACTCGTCCCACAATTCTAATACTTGTGCAACTGCTGGTTGTGATGTGAATATCTCTTCATCATCCTCTAACTTCTTATAAAATTCACTTTGTGATAGTGTAATATCCTCAAAATATTCTTTATCGCCAATTGTAAATGGCATAGCCAATACTTTTATTCCTAAATCAATTGCCTCTTTTTGTGTGATTCCACTATTGCTATCAGTAACCACAGCTATTCTATTCATGGTTATTGCACTCCTTATCATAAAGATTTCAAAGTACATAATAACACACTTCTTTATATATATCAAGAAAATTTAAAAATACCAGTAGGCCTAAACCTACTGGTAATAATTTCAACTTATTCTACAGATGTACAAGATAACTGCAAAATATTTCCATCTGGATCATGGAAAAGAATTGTTGGATGACGTAATGCACCATCTCCCACATCCCATATCTCAGTTCTCATATCAACACCTGCTGCTTTTAATTTAGCTTCCCATTCCTTCAACTCAGCTAGATTTTTTACAGAAAAACATATCTCCTTAATACCAGTAGTGATATAATTCTGCTCTACATAAGTAGTTTTTGGATCTGTGAAGCATTGAATTTCAATACAACCAACATTTGGATCTGTAGGATCAACTAACATTACTGCCATATTTGCCTTTGCATTCTTATTTAAACGAAAACATTGCACACCACAATCATACCCATAATAACTATAATGCGTTTCTGGTGCATTTTCAGGACGATCTGGAAGCATAGGAATATGTTCCGGTGGTGTCAATGGTATAAATCCCATAACATCTCTATAAAATGCACAACTCCTATCTAAATCTTGTACACTAATACATACATGCGAAATAAACATTCTATCTCCTCCTTATATTTAACTATTTCACTCAATTCTTATCGTCAAATTTTTCTCTCGTAATTATACTTTCTCGCTATTACTTTATTACTATTTTTTCTTCCTTGTACACCATCTTCTCTGACTTTTTGTACAGTCCTTCCATAATTTTCTTCGTATTACTTGTCATTTTCTTATTATCTTCATTCATACCTAGTGCCTCTTCTGTACTTGCTGACAACTCTTCTGTATAAGCCGTTATTTGTTCTAAATGGCTACACATTTCGTTATTATAATTAACCACTTCTTTTGTACTATCAAGTACATTTTTTATATCTTCATCAAGTCCTTTCATATCCTCTTCCATTATGTTAAAACTTTCTACTGTATCATCAATTCTGTCATTTTCTTTATTTATAGATTTTACTACCTCCTTCACCACTGTCATAGCCTCTACTGCATTATTCTCTAACGTAGCTACTATATTATCTATCAATCCTGTAAGTTTTTTTGTCTCATATGAAAGCTTTCGAATTTCCTCTGCAACAACAGCGAATCCTCTTCCCGCTTCTCCCGCTCTTGCACTTTCAATTGATGCATTTAAAGATAATAAGTTTGTCTGACTCATAATATCTTTTATACCTTCTGTTATCTCCTTAACTTTAGATGTATTATCTACAAATTCAGAAATAGTTTTTAGTACACGATTATTATACTGCATTATCTCATTAGACTGTTGTTTTAGCCCATCTAAAATCTGTCTGCTCTTTTCCATTTCCCTAATAGATTCATTAGTTCTATCTATTGCACTATACGTATTCGACTCAGCTGTATTAATTAACCTTGTAATTTCCGTAGTCATATTCACTTGCTTTTCTACACTTTTAGCATTAGCATTATTACCACTAGCTATATCCCTAAATATTTGCAAAGCAGTATCCGTAGATCTATCTAGCACTTCCATGTATTCGTTTCCCTTATCCACATCTGACTTAATATCTTTTACTACTTCCATTACATTATTTAATACTTTTTCTGTCTTATCTTTGCTTACCATTAATGTAGCCATACATTCAAAATAATACTCTCTAGCTCGCCTAGCAATTATCCAAAGACTATATGAAAATATAATAGTTATCAATATTTGAAAAAATATATATGTCATTTCTATATCTTTTCCCGAGAGCATCTTACCAGTTTTTAACATATATCCTATAGCTAAGAAATTAGTCAAAGCAACCATTATATAAGCTTTACGAATAAATTTCTCATCAAAATATAAGACCAGTACGGAAATAAGCAAAAAACCACACAAATAACCATGATCAAATTTGCCCAAAAACGTTAGTATAATATGATCTATCAAAAAAACATTTCGTGCAACTATTTTTAAATCAATATCATATGGATCATTTTCTAACTTATTATTTAATATCATTGCACACATTATTATTACAAGACATGATACTACTGTAGGTGTAACATACGCTCTAGTTGTTATACATCTAATTATCAGACCTATAATAATAATCAGGCCTAAAATCTTTGCCCATCTATTTACTTGTCTATTTAAAGACTTTAGTTTTTTTGCATCAACATCATCTATATTTCCACGGTTTTTCCATACTCCCTTAACAAACTTTTTCTTTCTTACTTTTCCTATTCCTAACATATACTCAAACCTCACTATCTATACCCTACATATTTTTAAGATTTACATACTTTTCAAATACATATCTTTATAGATAAATATAATTATTTATTTTTTCTTGCTTGCTAATACAAAACCGCCATCTAATAATATATCTACCCCTGTTAGATAACTATTTCTTTCATCTGCTATAGTCGCAACTGCATAACCAGCTTCTTCTGGTGTTCCCATTCGTCCCTCAGCTGTATTGTTAATAATATCCATACATCCACCTTGACTCATTTCTAATTCTCCCATACTAGTAGAAATGAATCCTGGACTAACAGAAACTACACGTATCTTTTTTCTCCCATATTCAAGAGCACACTTACCCATGTACCATAAAACAAATGACTTAGAAGCACCATATACTACTCCAGCTGCACCATATTCATCATTTATAAATTTACTCAATTTCATATTCTTTTTTATAAATAACTCTGGATCTGTTTCTGCTAATGGAAATGATTTCTTGTTTACCATTATATCTGGCATCTGATATGCAGAAATAGATCCCATACATACTATAACGCTACCAGCTCTCATATATTTAACAAACTCTTCATTAACATGTACTGTTCCAAGTGAATTTACTTTAAGTAATATCGATGGGTCACCTTTAGCCATAGCTGGTGAATATCCAGCTGAATTAATTACAGTTGTAATCTCTCCTAATGTATTAGCATATTCTGCTAGTTCTTTTACCTGTTCTCTCTCTACTATATCACAAACCTTATAATACGCTTCATATCCAAGTTCTTTCAATTGCTCTACCGCATCCTCCAACTTAGATTCAGTTCTACATGCTAAAACAATAATCTTATCCTTTGGCATATACTTTGCAGTTGCTAAACCAATGCCACTTCCTCCACCTACGAAAACCGCTACTTTCTTCATTATTATTCTCCTCCATTTCAATAATTTTTACTTATTTAAAGTTCCTCATTAAATAATACAATTCATTATCATATGTTTACTAAAACAAATAAATTCTAAAACTCACAATAACACGTTATATCTATCGTACTTGTTCTCACGTTACTTAATTTTTATTACCAAAAATCCGTCTTTTTTCCTATATCCCTCACTTATAAAAATCTTAACATCTTCTTGTACCAAATTCGTTTTGCAAAACAAAAAACATTACAATTTAAAGGCATAAAAAAGGCATCTAAAATGCTATATAATATCTAACATTTTAGATGCTCTTATTACCTTGTCATCCTTACTTTAACTCTTCTCTAGTTTCTGTACATATCACACTTTTTATAATAACAAAATTCTTATCACTACATTCATCTAACTCATTGGCATATCCACCACGCATCTGACTTCTACCTGTATCTGTAAAATGTCCAGATGTCGAAACTGATTGATAATAACTGTTATTTTCCTCATAACTTTGACGCTGCGTCGGTGTAACCTCACCGCACCCAGCATATGCCAATTGCATAGAATCATCTTCTACGTCAACTCTCATCATATTCTCTTTATCTTCTATTAACTTTCTTAGCTTTTTCTTGTCTTTTTGATAATCATTTACCAAACCTACTATGAAATAAATAGCCATAAGCACCACAAACACGCCTACTATGATTAAAAGATATTTAATCATTTGACCCTGATTTTCTAACATCATATACATCACCCATTCATTTTATACTACAACCATACCATTTTTATAATATATATTACATACATTATATATTTTATATATAATAAGGAATCCCTTAAGATTCTCTATTAATCACACCCATTAAACTTAATAAGGCTCACCACTTCCTTATTAAATATCTTATGCTGTTCTTAGCATAAGAACTGAAATATTATCTTCTTCCTTTCTTGTTTTATTCAATTCTACAAGTTTCATTGCATTCTTTTGCATTGTACTTTCATCGTAATTAACTACTGGATTTAAAAATTGATACATTTCCCAAGCTGATATTCTATGTCTGAAACCATCTGAACATAACATATATGTACAATTTTTATCAACACATCCATATGAAAATATTGGTGTTACGTCATCATAACATCCTACACATTGAAGAAGAACATTATTTCTTGAATCAAATTCTGCCTCTTCTCTTGTTATTTTTCCTCTTCTAACTTCTAATTGAATAACTGTTTGATCCTCTGTAAGCATTTCAATATCATCTTTAATTCTATATGCTCTTGAATCTCCAACATGACCAACAATCCAGAATTCTTCATCTATAATTAACATTGCTGTTACTGTTGTTCCAATATTAATACCTTTAGCTGTACCATAATCTATAAGTAATTGATTTTGTTCTTTTATTAAATACTCCCAAGATCTTCTTATTGTCTCAATTGTTAAACAATCTAATAAATTTGGAAGAATATTATCAAACCAATTAGCAAAGGCTTTAATAACAGTTGCACTAGCTAGCTCACCTTTAGTAAGTCCACCCATTCCATCACATACAACTCCCATTGCAATATTTCCCTTATCTGTTGATGCAACTTTTATACATAGACTATCTTGGTTAGTCTTTCTCACTATTCCTTTATCTGAATTAAAAGCTGACATAAACTCCATTGTTACTCCTCCTATTTATTATAATCCTGTAATCCCTAAATTCTAAAATTAAATCCTATCCTTTTCTTATTATCCTAACTAACACATTTTATTTTATTCTATACACTTGCTAACCATATTGATACAAAAAAATAACGGTTACAATATACAAATGTATATGCAACCGAACCGCCATAGAGTATTCCCATCCTCCGTAGACTTCTAGCTTTGCGTCCTTATATTTCTATAAGTTTGCCTTTCATATATCAATTATAATCTACAACTAGTATAATCGTCAATACAACTACTGTTATTTCACACAATAAATTGATAATTTATCTTTTTTTATCTCATCTTAACAAAATTTATAAATATTTTATTGTTTGCTTGCTAAATAATATAAAAAGAGGCTTTTTCAAAGCCTCTTTTTATATTATTATACTTTTAATTAAACAGCCATTCTCTTACGGAAAAATACTACCACTGATACACCTGCCATTAATGCTATTGCAGCTAATGCAACTACTTGAGTTGAATCTGCTGTTGAAGGTGTTGATGTTGTAGGAGCTTTAGTAGCCTCTGCAACAGTTGTAGTTGTTTCTGTTTTACTACCAGTTGAACCTGATTTCTCTAATGTCCAATTGTATTCGCTTAAACCGTTTTGAGTTGTACCGATTGTAACATCATATGTACCCTCTGCAAGTCCAGCTCCTTGTCCATCAGTATCTGTTAAACCATCAATATTAGTTGTTTGCTTTCCTGCACCGCCATCATTCAATTTTAATGCTATCTTAGCTGAGCTATCAGCTTCAATAGTAACTGAATACTTATCTCCCTTTTGAGTAAGTGCGATTCCTGGCCAAGTAGTAATGTCTCCAGTCTCTAAATCCCATGCATGAACTGAAACACTGTTCCAATCTGCTGGTTTTGTAACGTTAACTGTAACATCTGCCTTTGCTACTGTTGGCATAACAACAGCTAATGCCATTGTAAACGCTGCAACAAAAGACGCAACCTTTCTAAACTTCTTCATAACTACATCCCTTTCATAAAGTTATTTACACTGCAATGACTCCCAATAATCATTACCTGAAATTATTATAATACATTAACTTTTCGATTTCAAGAAAAATGAAAAAATATACATACTTTTTACGATTTTTTTATACTTTCCCCTTATAAATATACATTTTTTTACATATTGCAACAATTATTGTTTATAATTAGCTAATCATTCCACCAATCATGCCGCCAATAATGGATATAAACATTCCGATTGCCATTGATTCATTTATATTTATACCATTATTACCAATACAAGACACTACAGCAATACACAAAAAATATATTATTCCTGCAATTATCCCCCATAAATATTTATATTTCTCAACTTTTTTTCCTATGTATATTCCTCCTATTAGATTAGAAACAAAATATGTAATTACTACCATTACCCCTACTGTTTTATCTTCCACATCTCCAAAAAACATAATTAAAGCAAAAATAAGTAGTAAAATAAAACTTACTACAAAGCTTCTAATACTGGCTCCCAAAATATTCTTAATCATATTTCACCTATATATAGTCTTTGTATATTTTATTCTACTACTTATACATTTATTCTTGCTGTTTACTTTATTCTTATGTTTAATTTTATGTTCATTACTATCTATTCTCTTTTACATTACTTTAATATACATCTCTTCATATATTCCAAAACAATGTATTTAATCAATTATACATTTACATATAAACTTATCTATATCCATTAGGATTATTACTTTGCCAATTCCATGAATCCCTACACATTTCCTCAATGTCTCTCTTAGCTTCAAATCCCAATTCCTCTTTTGCTTTTTTTGTATCTGCATAACATGTGGCAATATCACCTGGTCTACGCTCTTTTATCTCATAAGCAATTTTATGTCCCACTGCTTTTTCCATATTATGAACAACTTCTAATACACTATATCCACATCCTGTACCTAAATTGTAAACCTTCGCTTCATCTTCTTTTGTCATAGAATATATTTTCTTCAATGCAAGAACATGACCTATTGCTAAATCTACTACATGAATATAATCTCTAACTCCAGTTCCATCTGGTGTATCATAATCATCACCAAACACACCAAGACATTGTAATTTACCAACCGCTACTTGTAATATATAAGGCACTAAATTATTAGGTATTCCATTAGGATCCTCTCCTATAAGACCACTTTCATGTGCACCAATTGGATTAAAATATCTTAATAATACAATATTCCATTCATTATCTGAAACATATAAATCTTTGAATATCTCTTCTAACATACATTTTGTTCTTCCATAGGGATTAGTTGCTCCTGTTGGAAATGTTTCATCCATTGGAACACTTTTAGGTACACCGTATACTGTGGCTGATGAACTAAATACAATGTTTTTAACATTATGTTTACGCATAACATCGCATAGCACAAGAGTTCCTGTAATATTATTATGATAATACTCTAATGGTTTGGCTACTGACTCTCCAACTGCCTTATATCCTGCAAAATGAATAACTGCTTCTATACTCTCTTTTGTAAATATTCTATCAAGAGCTTCTCTATCTAATATATCATTTTCATAGAAAGTAATCTTTTTATTTGTAATCTTTTCAACTCTAGCCAGTGATTCCTTACATGAATTTGATAAGTTATCAACAACTACAACATCATATCCTGCATTAATCAACTCAACACATGTATGACTTCCTATATATCCTGCTCCACCTGTTACTAAAATAGACATATATATTCCTCACTTTCTTTTATCTGCATCTTCTATTCTTCTAGAATTTTATTATCAATAGCCATATATCCTCGTAACTTTTTTATATAAATTCAAAAGCACAAATTACAAGTTTCTGCGGAACAAAAACAAGGAGACTAAAAGAATATAATTCAATTTAGTCCCCTACACTATCTAGGCTTTTGCCTCGTTTTCTTTCTCTACTTCAACGATCGCATCTTTCTTCATTGGTATTCTACAATTCTTATTATTACCAAATTCAACAATTACAACCTCTTCCATAATATCGATAACTACACCATAAAAACCACTTGTAGTTAATATACTATCTCCTTTTGCAAGATTTTGCATCATTACTTCTTGCTCTCTTCTTTGTTTATTCGCTGGTCTAATTGCTATAAAATACATAATACCAAACATAACAATTAGCATAACTAACGATGTAACCATATCTGGACTCATAAATTATTCCTCCTATTTCTTTTAAATACATTCTCAGACTATGTCTACATATAGTCATATACTACATCCTACATATTGTCTTTCATATATTATATAATTTTTTATATTTACTGCTCATTATAATTACCACTTACTTTTTCAAGTTTCTGTTTCTTATATTGAGCGTAATTACCATTATCAATTGCTTCTCTTATCTCTTCCATCATTGTATTGTAGAAATACAGATTGTGAAGCACTGCAAGCCTATAACCCAACATCTCTTTTGCTTTAAGCAAATGTCTTATATAAGCTCTTGAATGATGTTTACAAGCTGGACACTGACATCCTTCTTCTATAGGTCTATCATCTAATTCAAATCTTACATTCATAAGATTTATCTTACCTTTATTTGTATAAACATGTCCATGTCTACCATTACGAGATGGGTATACACAATCAAAGAAATCTACACCTCTATCAACTGCCTCAAGAATGTTGGCTGGTGTGCCAACTCCCATCAAGTATGTTGGTTTATTCTGTGGCAAATGTGGTACTACTTCATCTAGTATTCTATACATTTCTTCATGAGATTCTCCTACTGCAAGTCCACCAACAGCATATCCATCTAAATCCATCTCTGAAATAACCTTAGCATGTTCAATACGGATATCTTCATATGTGCCACCTTGATTAATTCCAAATAACATCTGATTCTTATTAATAGTATCTTCTAAACCATTAAGTCGGTCCATTTCCTTCTTACATCTATCAAGCCATCTTGTTGTTCTGTCAACAGAATTACGCATATACTCTCTAGTTGCTGGATAAGGTGGACATTCATCAAATGCCATTGCTATAGTAGATGCAATATTAGATTGAATCTGCATACTTTCTTCTGGTCCCATAAATATCTTTCTACCATCTATATGTGAATTAAAGAAAACACCTTCCTCTTTTATCTTACGAAGTCCTGCAAGTGAAAACACTTGAAATCCACCTGAATCTGTAAGTATAGGTTTCTTCCAATTCATAAACTTATGAATTCCCCCTAGTTGCTTAATAACTTTATCACCTGGTCTAAGGTGTAAATGATATGTATTAGACAACTCAACTTGAGTGTTAATTCCTTCTAAATCAATAGCTGAGACAGCTCCCTTAATAGCTGCTGCTGTACCAACGTTCATAAATACAGGTGTTTGAATAACACCATGAACAGTTGTAAATTCACCTCTTTTGGCTCTACCATCTGTCTTTAATAATTTATACATTTCATTCTCCATCCAAATATAAAAACTTTATCATATTATAACAAAAAAAATTATAACCGAGAAACTAATTTTTTTCAAGCTAAAAAAAAGGCTCCACTTGTGCAGAGCCTAATAATCCCTAATTTGATCGATAGTTCAAATTACTCATTTTTTAATTGTCTACTAATATCTCAATATAATCACCTAAACTATGATTTACATTAACACATATATATGTCTTGCCTGATTCTATATAAGAATATCCTGGTACATACTCCATATTCTCCCCAAAATCATATGTGTTCAAATCCTCACATAATTGCTTTGTGTTCTTATAAAACAATGTAAGATATTCTCTAAACACACTATCTTGAGCATCTTTTACAGAGTAATTATTTCCTTTAAGAAGCTGACTGGCAACTTTCTCTGTATCAACACTATCTTTAAGTCGTATACTTTCACCTGTTTCAATATCAATATTAAATGTATACTTAAATGTATACTTATCATAGTCCGTTGATGCCGTTGCTGTTTCACCTATCATAAGCAAGGAAATTACTTTTTCATTCTGTGTCTTTACTTTATAGCTAAGAACATAACTATCTTTTGTACCTATATTATTAATCCCAGCATCTACTTTATTCTTTATAATATTATTCCATTTATTCTGAATTTCAGCATTGCCTAAACCTATAATCTGAGGATAACTAACATGAATATTATTAGTTACTATAGATTTAGTTTTTATTGTATAAGTAGTATCGTTATTATTAATATTCTCTGGTTCTGTTTCTATGCTTGACTCTTTTGCAATATCATTATTAGGCTTTTTTATTTCTTTATTTTCTTTGCAGCCTTGCAGAGCAAAAACCAAGCTAAGCAACATACCTGTTAAATATAATTTTTTTATATTCATGCTAATTAGTATTCTCCTTTACAAGATTTCCCTTATTATCTACTTAAAACCCATAATGCTTTTATTTGACTTCCAAACTCACTATATTTCCACGATTTCTTTGAATGAGCCATTGAAAAAGGATCATTTATTCTAAATTTACCATTCTCATAACCACTAAATACAATAAAATGTCCCGTTTCTGTAAATGTTCCTGGGCCCATACTTGCTATAATTAATTTACCTTGTTCTAAACTCTCTTTCATCTTAGATTCTTTATTAGATAACCTTGCTGATGTAAGACCTAGTTTATTAGCTCCTTCAATCATAAGTGACCAGCTTGTCCCAACTCCAGGTACACAATATCCATTATCTGTACTAAACTTAGCCATTTTTAAAGGATTCATAGAACTATCTCCTGTAAAAGCTAAATAAACCATATTTAACGCAGTAGGACCACATCCCGATATACCAACTGTTGATTTTCCATACTTGTAATACCCCCATCTAGTATCCCATTGAATTAACAATGGAATCTTATATGTTGTATCATTTATATTATTAGAAATATCAATATTCTCATCATAGCTTTGCCCTATTCCATCTAAATATCCAACTGTATAATCTATCATTTCATGATTACGTATAATATCTTTCATTAAATTCAATGGATATCTATTAAAATTATTATATATTCCTACAACTCTCTCATCACTTTCACTTAGTTTTCTTATTTTTTCTTTTACCTCTTGTTGTACAATTGCAGGGTCTTTTGTTGGTTTAGGCGTTGGAGTTGGCTTTTTCGTAGCTTTATTATCTAATTTCTTAGAATCTTGATTAGCCCCTGGATCTTGATTAGTCCCTGGGTCTTGATTGCCATCTTTGACATCAGTTATTTCTGAATCGCCAGTATCTTCTATCTGTTCTTCGTTAAGTTTAATCTCATCTCCAGCATCACCTACAACCTCAACATCACCTACACTAGCTTCTTCAGTTATTAGGGCGCTTTTATCTTGGCTAGCTTGAATTCTTTTTTTATTCTCACTTCCTGAAGACTTAAATATAGCCATACCTACAGCACCTACTATAACCACTGCCATAATCGCCATTGCAATTAGAACTTTCATTCGAGAATGTTCGTCTCCATACTCATTAATATCATCCATATTACCAAAAGATTCTCTATTAACATCCAACATTTTATCTTCATTAATATTATCTCTAATATTATCTAGTTCTGACTCTTTATAGTAGTTATGTTTATTATAATTGTTATATTTATCATATTTAGATTCTCTATGATAACCATTCTCTTGGTTGTTTCCATTATATAATTGTTTAACTTTATTATGAGCATTATTATCGCCCATATTATAATAACCACTCATATCATTATCCTCTCGCTATAAATACACAATTAATATCTACACAAAAAAACATCCCAAAAAACATTCCACTTCTACATATATAATTTTAACATTTTTTTCCATATTTCTCAACTCATAGATATTAAATCTTTGTTAACATTATCTCATATATAAATTTCGGCAGAAATCAAATAAACTATAATTTGTAGGTTTCTTGTGCCCCTGTCGTTCCGACAGGGGCCTGGTTGTGGTATTTTGGCTTCTTTATAATTTGAGCTATCGCTCAAATTAGGGGATTTTGCTTCTCGAAAGTTTTAGTTAGCAGTTCTAGTGACGCAATAATACGGGTTCGAATATATATGTTTAATGGACGTTCTCACTTGACTTCGCGCCTAGCGGATACTAAGTTCTTTCTGCGCTAACGCTTGAAATCACTAAGTACCGAGGGGCTCAGACACCTTAAAACATATATATTCGAGCCCCTTTATTATTTGCTGTGTACTAAAGCATATAGATATAATTATTCTTTGTTTTATAAATCTACCCATGAGAGCCAAAACAGTAATTATGGTAAGAATATAAATCTAGTAAAAATGAAAATTTTCTACCCATGAGAGCCAAAACAGTAATTATGGTAAGAATATAACAAAAAAAGGAATATCTTATAAAAGCTATAATACTCATAAGCAAGGGTTAAAATTTAAGAGGAATATAGTATATTTTTCGGGGTTTGCAAACCGTCGGCGTTTAGTGAATACGAGCATAAATTATGCGAAGTATGAACTTAACGACCGTTACGCTTTGCAACGGAGCGCAAGCGGTGAGAAAAATATATTATATTCTCTTAAATTTGGAACTAGGATAAAAGTATAAAACTTTTGCGGAGCTAAAATGAACATTCCCCTGTCAGAATGACAGGGGAATATGAAACCTACAAATTAGAGTTTGTATACTTTAATATCTTCTTCTAGGTGGATTACGGTATGAGTTATTTGGTGTTGCTGGCTTCTTCTTTGTTTCGTCTTTAAATAAGATATATGCCGCATAACCTACTAAAATAACTGATACAATTATACTTATAACCCAGAATGGTGTAAATGAATTCTTTTCATCACTAGTCTTTGGTGTTACTTCATCTTTTACAATTCCATCATATGGTTCAACTGGTTCAACCATTGCTGGTTCTTCAATAATATCTTCAACAACAGGTGGATCAATTTCTTGTACACTTCCTCCGCCAGTTGATTTATTATAGAATACATATGCATTTTGATTTGCTACACCAGCTATAATTTGTCCAGTTGCTATATTGTTTTCGTTTGTATAGTCTGTACCATCAAGTCTACCTACTTTTTCAAGTTCACATCCACTTGCATTTTCTTGTGAGACACTAAACTTAGTATCAACTGGAACACCTTCTATAATTGCTTCTTCACCAGCTTTTAAACTAATTACACCTGTTGTACATTTTTTTGAATATTTCTTCTTACTAGCTTTTATTAATTTATATGTACCTGTAAACTTTGATTCTTTTGAATCTCCACCAAATATATTAGCTATTTTTACTGTATATTTAAATGATTTACCTGTACTAACTCCTTCTCCACCTTCATTTCTTATTACTAAATTACCAGTATTTACTTTATTGATAAATTTTACTTTTAAATTAGGAGCTGCACCTTCATCCGTCTTATTCTTAAATAAGAATGCATCTGTTTCTTGAACTCTACCATCTGATACTATTTCTGCAGATCTTGATGCACTACTTGCTATATCTCCTGTCGCATCAGATAATGTCCAAGCTGTTTGATATAATTTCTTAATCTTTCTACCTGAATCCTTTAATTTTACTTGTTCTACCATTAAAGTTTCATCTTTTTTAAATCTATCTTGGTATACAACACTTTCCCCGCCTTTTACATTAGCTTCATCCATTAAATTAGAATCTTTATCAACTACATCATATAAGAAAGTATCATTTATTGCTGCTGTTCCTGTAGCTGTCATAAATGCATTATTAACACCTGTATAATCAATTGTATTGGATAATTCTAATTTATTTGGTTCTGGCATATTAAATCCAATCTTTAGATTAGAACCAACTTTACCTCTTTCCATGTAAAATACAGTCATTGTATGTGATTTAGATGTATCTCTTAACTTTTGCTTTAAGTTATCACTAAAGTTATATGCTACATCTTTTAGTATACCATGTTCTTCTCCTGATTTATCTAAACCTAAAGCTTTCAAATCTTCAACTGAATATTTTTTATCTTCTACTACTAAACAGTTAGGATTTGAAAATGCTATTGTGTTATTCTTTACACCACTTACTGTTGATGACAATGTTGCAAAATTAATTTTTCCGCTTACTTTTCCGTGTATTCCACCTACGTCAAGTACTAACTCACCATCAACAAATACCCATAAATCATCGTCTCCAGCAAATTCAAACACCATATCTTGACCATTTACTTTACCATCTGCTGTCATTGAAAATGGAATATCCATTTTTACACCAAATCCATAATTAAGTCCATATGATTGACTATCACCTGTTCCATTATAAGGGAAAAATCCTGCATCTCCATTAGAATCCTTAACCTGCTTATTATTCTTTCCTTGATAATTTAACTGGTCATTGGCATTAAATATAACTGTATCTTGTGAACTGTCAAATGAATAATATACTGTTCCATTTTGCTCTGATGTTACAAGTGGAAATCCTACATTTTCTTTTACTGAACCAAGTGTTAACCCTGACCCTGCATGTTTAGTTGATGTAAGGTATGTTTTATCAAAATATGGAAGTACACATGTCTTTCCATTTGAAGAATTACTTTGAGTAATATTGCCATTATTATCTAGTGTTGGATCAACCAATCCCTGAGTAGCTGCTGCTGTACCTGATGTCTGTGTATGATTTGCTGCTAACCAAAAATTAGTATCATAATTCTTTACAGCATTAGCATCATCATAGTAATACATATCACCATTTTGATTACTTTCTTGCTTTGAGAAAAATAATCCTTCATATAAAGGCCACATAGCAGGTGATTCACTTTCACTACCATATTTTTTATCTTCTAACAGTCTTTTATTAAATTTTGTAAATGTGTTTTTACCTGATGTAATCGCATCCTTTATTTTTCCTGGATTTGCTTCTGCAGTAATCTGGGAATCAGAATAATAATCATAAAACGTACTTCTTATAACGTACATATTCTGACCTGTATCTGGATTTACTACATTGGGTACACAATAAGTTTCTGCTATTTGAGTTTCACTACTATCCTCATCAGCATCAGCAAGTGAAATAGTCATTCCGCCTATAGACCCTGCTAATAAACATAACGATAACACTAAACCAACTACTTTTTTAGGATTCTTCTTTGCTAATGAGCTTCTTAAATTCATTGCAATTCCCCCTTGTATTAAATTTTAATATTTGGTATACACTATTACTTTTATCGACATCAATTAAAAAAGTGTATACACTTGCTTCAAGTAAGTTAAAAATATTCCGTCTTAATCTTTTATGCTACAATATTAAGCCTTTATCTTATATATAATAGGTATCTACACCTTATAGTTCTAATCAAACATTACATCTATATTACCATTATATTAACTATCGTTAACAAGGTCAATTAACTCTGTTAATATTTTTGTTATATTTTCTGGTGAATTTATATAATTTTTATATTTTTATCTCCACACGCCTTTTTTTTCTCTAAAACTATTTATTATCTAAATTATTAAATCTAAAAAAAAAATAATATATCCCATATTTCTTTTATTTTTATATAATTTGTTAATCTAAACTATTTACGATATAATTAATTTGTATTGTAGTATAAGCACATATATTTAACTAATTGCTTAATGCAATTAAAAATGGGGGATATAAATGAAAATAAACATGAATAAGAATTTCAAAAAAAATATTGCACTAGCTTTAGCTGCAACAATTATTGTTGGCGGAATATGTGGATTTAATGCACATACAAAAGCTGATACTCCAGATGATTTTATAGTAAAAGCTGATGACTATGCCTCTATAACAAGAGATACTTCTATTTCCTTAAATGGTGGAGAATTAAAAATAGAACGTACACAAAAAGAATTAACACCTATGGGTGCTGAAGATTCTTGGACTATATTTGTATATATGACTGGCTCTGACTTAGAATCAGACTATGAAAATGCTACAAAAGATATAAAAGAAATGTTTGCTGCTAATTATGGCGAAGATGACTTATCTAAGTTAAATATTATAATCCAAACTGGTGGTAGTACATATTGGCATACAAGTGACATAAAAAGTGATCATGTTCAACGCTTTATCGTTACCGGCAATAAGCTAACCCTTTTAGAAGAACATCCTTCATATAGTATGGGAAGTGGTGATACTCTATACAGTTTCCTAAATTGGGGTGTTAAGAACTATCCTGCTGAACATATGGGATTTATCTTTTGGAATCACGGAAGTGGTGTTTCAAATGGTTTATGCGTAGATACTGTACATGATTATGATTCTTTATCTCTAGGCGAAGTAGAATATGCATTTGCAAAAGTAAGCAAAAAAATGACTGATAAATTTGAACTTATAGGTTTCGATACTTGTCTATCTGGTTCTATTGAATATGCCAATATTCTTGCTCCTTATGGCAAATATATGGTAGCTTCTGCTGATTCAGAACCAGGTGATGGTTGGAACTACACTCCAATTGTTAACTATATAGTTACTAATCCAGATTCAACAGGTCTTGAAATTGGTGTTGTTATTGCTGATTCTTTTACAGAATATTATGCTAATGATGAAGATACCGCTGGATACACAACAATGGCTGTTTATGATTTATCAAAAGTAGATAAAGCTTTAATAGAAACTAATCATTTTGCAAAATATCTTTTTGAAAAAATCCAATCAGATGATTCAACCTTTGATTCATTTGCCGAACTTTTGAAAAAATGTTATACATATGAAAGAATAAATCTTGATTACGGAACTTTATTTAAAGCTATGAAAGAAACATCTTTCTTAGGTTATAATGTATACAATTTTGAAGCATCTATTAATGATTTAGTTGTATACAACAAAATTGGCGCTAAATTTACAGAAAAAGGATGCAATGGCATTACATTATTCTTACCAAATAAAGGCGCATCTCTTTCTGAATTAAATATGTATAGAAATGCAGGTTTCTCACCTTATTGGCTAGATATTCTTGAATATGTAACTGCTAAAGCAAAAAATGAGACTCTTAAATCCTATACACCAAATGGATGGTCAACATCCCCATATTTCTTCGAAGATACTTTTAACTTTATTGATTATGATGATACAAGTTTATATACAGATGATGCAGTTGCATTAATTAATGCAAATCCATCTTACTTAGCAGATGGTTTTGCAAACAACTGGGAAGATATGTTTGAAGCATATATACCAAACTTCCCTACTTTCACTAATATTCCTGGTGGATTTGGACTTGAAATTAGTAGAAATGATATTAGTGCTACCCTACCTTCAACATCCAATGTTAATGGAGTATATAGTACTGTATTCAAAGAAGTTGATAACAAACTAATCTGTCTAGGAGAATATGCAGATGTTAATTTTGATAATAAAACAGGAAAAGTAAACTCATCATTTACTAAAAATTGGTTTATGTTACCAGACGGCCAATTACTTACAACGTATGTTATTTCTGTTGAAGATAATTCTGTTATTTATGGTATTCCTGTTATAATCAATGATGTTGAATCAACAATTAGAATTAAAATAACTACTTTATCAAATAACACAGCTGAATGTAAATTACTTGGAGTATGGGATGCAACACAAAATAGTACATATGCCCCTAGAGGTTATCTTCCACTTAACCCTGGAACATCAATAACTCCAATATATGATGTCTATGATTTAGATACTGAAACTTATGAATCTGAATTTGGTGAAGACTATACAATTACATCTGATTTTGACTTCTTATTTACAGAATTAAATGATGGTGATTACTCCTATGCTCTCACAATTGACAGAGTATTAGGTGAGGATATTTTCACTCAAGTTGCTAATTTCAGTATTTCAAATGGTCAAGTAAATTAACTATTGAATTATAAATTTAAAATCATAGTAAACTAATAAACAATATAAAATACAACATACTAATTTAATATAAATTAGTATGTTGTATTTTATATTATTTTATTTAATACATAATTTCTTTCATTTTCCTTTTACACTCATACATATTTTTGTCTGCTTCATCTATAATATCATCAAGATTCTTTCCGCTTCCATATGCATATCCATAAGCAGCACTACATGGTAGTTCAGCATCATTTTCATTTAGCATATTTAAAATTTTCTTCCATTGTTCTGTTAATAACATAAGTCTTGCATTAGAAGCATTGTCTAATAATATAACAAACTCATCTCCACCAATTCTATAACCAACAACACCTTCATCCTCAATATATTTAATACTCTTAGCAACTTTATTAATTAATTCATCACCTTTTTCATGTCCGTACTTATCGTTTACTGTTTTTAAATTATTAATATCAACGAATATTACTCCTATATGTTCTTTATTAACATACTCTTCTTTAATAACTCTTAAATACTCATTTTTGTTCTTTAAGCCTGTCATTTTATCAGTCTTACTAGCCTTTTCAGCTGCTTCTCTATGTATATGCAATTCCTTACCACTCTTTGCTATAGTTGACGCCATTCCTGCATATAACGTTAGAATTAAACATCTTGGAAATGCAAAGAACAATAATATATTAGCTACTCTTGCCGCATCAAATTCACCTACATTGGCCTCTATTCTTCCTCCATAATTCCATAATGCCCCACTAGTAAACAGTACCATATTCATATCACATAATCCATACTGATAATTTAGCAATATAGAAATACAAATACTTACTATACTTACTATATACGTAAACATTGTTACTCTCTTTTCTTGATAATTAGCAGCCATCAAAAAAGGCAATGGTAATACTAATATAACATGATAAGATATAAATATATAAACAATTGATACACCTATTGCTTCTACTGCTAAGGCAAAATATTTAAACCACTTTTTCTCTACACCATTAATATGTAGGATAAACAAAGCACTTCCCCACATTAATACTAGTGTAAAGGTTGCATATCTAAGTAAATACTTATCTATGATAAACACATTAAGTTCATTTAAAAGCCACATACTAACTAATACAATTAAGCTTCTAGCAATACACCTCATGCTATATTTATTAGCTTTTATCTCATACTCCATTAATTTATCCATAATAAATTCTTCACCCTAATCTAATTTTCATTATTCATATTAAAATCTCGTACATTTTGTATCTTTTTAAATTCAATAACTCATTATGTTTTATCGACTTAAAATATTATTAACTTTAAGCAACAATTACATAACTTTATTGTATCTAATTATAATACTATCAACTAATCAATATTTATACCTGCGCTTGTATACACATTTTTTTACAAAAAATAATTTGGTCGGAAAATGGTGGGAAAATACCTTTTTTCAAAGAAAAAAGCACCCTTCGAAAATCTCGAAAGGCGCTTTTTTTCAAGCTTTTTCAACAGGGGCAGTAGGATTTGAACCCACGACCTGCGGTTTTGGAGACCGTTATTCTACCAGCTGAACTATACCCCTAAGTGCAAAGTTATTATACTACTATATTACAATTTTTGTCAAGTGTTTTTTTATTTAATTTTTTTCTATTTTAAATCCTAGGATAATTATACATTAAAACGTAGTTCATCTTTTTTAAAAAGAATGAACTACATAAGAAATTAATATTAATATAAATCCTTTTTATTTGTATTGTATGGCCTCTACTGCTTCACGAACATTTGATACGCCTTTTATTGAAACTCCACTAGTGTCTATATCTTGTAATGGTAGGTTTGCCTTAGGTAACACAATTGTCTCAAATCCAATTTTTATTGCTTCGGATACACGTTGCGCAACCTGAGCAACAGCTCTTACTTCTCCTGTGAGACCAACTTCTCCAAATATAATAGTCTTACTATTGATAGGTATATTTCTATAACTTGATATTACTGCCATTACTAACGCTAAATCAATAGATGTTTCATTAATACGCATTCCACCTACAATATTAACATATGCGTCACATTCTGCTAGTTTCATGCCAAGTCTTTTTTCTAATACAGCTAACAATATATTAACCCTATTAAAATCTATTCCTACTGATGTTCTTCTTGGAAGATTAAAACTTGTTCTGCATACTAATGCTTGTATCTCTACAAGTATTGTTCTGCTACCCTCTACCGTTGCAGTAACAACTGAACCTGGCTCATCTAAAGGCTTTCCTTGAAGCATATATTGAGATGGATTCTTTATCTCCACTAAGCCTACCTGCTGCATCTCAAAAACACCTATTTCATTAGTTGAACCAAATCTATTCTTTACAGCCCTAAGTACTCTATATGATACTTGATTCTCTCCTTCAAAATATAACACAGTATCTACCATATGCTCTAATACTCTAGGTCCTGCAACCGTTCCTTCTTTTGTAACATGACCTACAATAAATGTAGCTATTCCCTTTTCTTTTGCTATATGCATAAGAACATTAGTTGCTTCCCTAACTTGTCCTACACTTCCTGGTGAAGAAGTAACTTCCTCTTTGTACATTGTCTGAATTGAGTCTACTACCAGTATCTCTGGCTTTACCTCATCTATATTCTGCAAAATAACATCTAGATTCGTTTCACTAAGAAGCATCATCTCTCCTTCAAATGTTCCAAGTCTATCTGCTCTCATCTTAATCTGTGCAACTGACTCTTCACCTGAAACATATAAAACTTTATGTTGCATATTAGACAATTCTCTGCACATTTGAAGTAATAAAGTTGATTTTCCTATACCTGGATCACCACCAACTAGCACTAATGATCCCTTTATAATACCAGAGCCAAGTACTCTATCTAATTCACCTATATTAGTTTTTATTCTTTCTTCTTGAGTAAACGTTACTTGTGATAAATTTGTTGCCACATTCCTCTCTAAAAATGTCTTTGCAACAGTTCCTCTTGAAGTACTTTTTTCTAATTTATGCTCTACAAATGAATCCCATTCTTTGCACATAGGACACTGTCCCAACCACTTTATAGATTCATGTCCACATTCTTTACAAAAAAACACGGTTTTATTCTTTGCCATATTATAACTCCATTCTAACGCACTAATCCTTTTATTATACAGAATATCTAAAATATAGCACACTTTACTATTCCATTCAAGAATTAAAATACGCAAACATGAATTCAGCCTCATAAGTAGATTTTATGGTATCTACCCATGAGGCATTATAATAAATAATAACTTTTTATACTTTTTTAATTACAACTTTTGATTTAACATCTTCATCTAATTCAACACTTATTGTTAATTTACCTCCTAAATTAGTCTTCATTGTACCTATATCTTTATCATTAATCTCTATGCTATATTCTTGCTCTGCTTCTAACTCCAAGGTTACTTGAGCATCTTCAAATCCTTCCACTTCAAAATTAATTACATCATTATCTTTAAAATTAGTTACTGTTGTTCCTGGAACTGATTCATACACAAACATATCATTTCGCTCTAGTTTAGTTACTTCTTTATGAGTTTTAACTTTATACAAGTCTCCATTATGTTCAAAATCAGATACTTTTGATTTCTTAGGTAATGAATAATTACCAAAACTTAAAGAGCCATCACTTTCTGTGCGTATTAATCCTTCGATAATTGTCATTTTGTTCCCTCCTGCAACTTTGTATTTTACAAATTATTACTAATAATGGTATATAGTTCCTTTATAACTATAATTATACTACAAATCCAGGTTATTTTCTAGTGAACATTGTGTGTACATACTTTAGCATTTCTAATAAATAATATTCAAACAAATGTCTTTTCCCCCCTTATTTTTCTCGTTAATCACTATATTTGCTTCATCTAAGTTTCCTATAAAATCGTAAAAAATTAGACTTTGATTTTAATTTTATACCATTCTATAACCATTTGTAAAAGACAAAACACCACTTAGATTTTTACATCCCTTTTATCACTTTACACTGACTATATAAAATATAAAACAAATCAAAGTCCTATTTTTTAGAAACTAAAATACCGTTGCACATATCACCTTCCTTGTATCCTTCAATCGTATTTTAATAATAAAATCTATATAAATTTTAATTATTAACCGTTTGATTTATATCCCTAAAAGCTTCCTTTTTTATAACATTATTTTTTATAGTATTATTTGCTTCATTTTTATTATTTAAAGCATTACTATTACTATTTATTATATTTTCTTTCTTTGTATCATTATTTATTGAATCTTTCTGAGATATATTATTCTTATTACTCTCTAATTCTAATTTATTATTTTCTTTCTCTGCTGTATCAAATACCTCTTTTATATTAATAATCTCAGCCATACCAACTTTTACCTTAAACTCATCATCCTTAGATGTATTCTGTTTTTTCTCTTCCTTACTATCTTTAGTTACATTATTTACTTTTACAGAATATTTGTTATTTTTATTCTCGTTACTGTATTTCTTCTCCTGATAGTTATTCGCTGAAACTACTGTATTATTAATATTAACATCGGATTTATTCGTTTTCTCAATACTTACATTCTTAAACTCTTCCTTTTCTATATCCATTTGCGAGATATTATCAGCTACTACAACTGTACTTATATGATTTTTGCTACCACTACTTTTATTACTACCACTGTTCTTCAAACTATTATTAAGAATATCGCCTGTTTTTGCATCCACCACATACTTATAAGTCATTTCATTATGCATAAATTCAACATTATATACTAATTTGTCTTCGCTACACTCTATCTGTATGTCAATATCTTTTACCTTATCATCACCCACATTAGCATGATTACACACAAGTTTATGCACTTTGTCTTCTTTAACATATTGCTTACTTACATTCTCACCTTTACATATAATATCATCAATTAGAATATTTTTTGATTCTAAAAGCATATGTAACTCACTTACATTTAAATTTACTAGTTTATCACTTGCTAAAATCTTACCTTGAGCATCTGTAAGCTTAGCATCTTCTATCTTTTTTATAAGTCTAGCTTTGCCTTCACTTATATTGTTTTTCTTAGCAAATCTACTTGTTTCCTTATCTTCTTCATAAACTTGCGCCATAAGCTCTATATTTATATTGCTTTCTTGAAGAAAATCATCTACACCTGTATATAATTTTTCTTCAAGCATAATACCATACTTTTCATTCGCATTCTTTACAGTCAATAAAATAGCTTCTGTTTTTTGACTAATAAACCCCTTATCAATCATACTCTCCATTATTATATCTAGTGCTTTGTCTATATCTAGGTTAATAACCTTTATATCACTTAAGACTTCCTTGCCATCTTCATTTACTCCCTGTGCTGAAACTACAACATCATCTTTATTAACACTTATATTCACACTTGGGTTAACATCTAGCATAACCTGTGATACTACCTGTGTACGCACATTATGATTATGATAAATAGTAGCACTTCCAACTATTACAGCCATAACGGCTAAACTGCAAACTAATTTATACAAATATCTCTTCTTTCTCAAACCAATATCAAATAAAACCCCTCTATTTGAATGCTTTTCTTCTTGCTCTTTTTTTACACAATCACTATAAATTTGTTCAAACATGTTAGGAACACTTTTATTTATTGCTTTTCTAATGTCATTATGAAATTGTTCTTCTGTACGATATATATAACTATCCTTCATACATATGCTCCTTACTATGCACCTTTCTTATTTTTTTTATTAATCTATTATACTTTGTAATAACTGTTGGCGTTGGCATTCTTAGAAATCTTGCAATTTCATGAAATTTATAGCCTGTCACCACATGTAGCAATAAAATATTTCTTTCTATATCTGACATTTCCTTAAAAAGCATCTCTAAAATCACTTTATCTTCTACTGTATACCTCTTGTTCGTTTCTAAAACATCTCTCAATTCATCTATATCAACTATAGTTTTTTGCTTTCGTAATTTCATAAGTATCTCGTTTCGTGTAATTGTAAATATCCATGCTAATGGCTTACCATTACTTCTATACTTATGTGCATTCTCATATATCTTCAAATATACATCATGAAGGATATCCTGTGCTTCTTCTATGTTTTTTAACATAGATAAAGCATAGCCATATACGCTGCCTTTTGTCATTTCATACAATTCTTCAAATGACTTTTTATCTCTATTGGCAACCCCTTCTATATATTCATCAATCAATTGATTATCATCTATAAAATCTTGTTCAAGTGTTAATGTTTCACTATATTGACGTCCATATTCCATAGTAAAAATAACTCCTTTCACTATATTAATGCATATACATGACAAAAAATTTCACTTAGTTTACATTTTTTCATATTTTTTTACATTTATTTACATAATGATAATATATTTAATGACTAATTTCAAACATATTCTATGTTTTTTCAAATTCTACCTCACAAGTACTACTGCAAGTTTAAATTATAGTTACTAATTTTGTATCGCTATTTATTATTCATAGATTCCTTTTTGCTAGAACAAAGATAACATAATAATCTTAGATTGTACTTTCCAATAAAAGAAAAATACAAAAGATGCATACCTTCTGTAAATCACCCTAGATTTAATCATTACAAATCTAAAAGTTATTCTTACAGTCTGTATGCATCTTCTATATATAAATTTTATTTTTTCACTAGCTTACGACTACGACTTCTTTTAAATGTAAGAGTTTTATCCTCTGACATTTGAAGTTCAACCTTATCACCGCGTTTTATTTTTCCTGATAAAAATTCATCAGCAATTAAATCTTCGATTTCATTTTGAATTGTTCTTCTAAGAGGTCTAGCTCCATAAACCTTATCATATCCTTTTTCTAAAAGATAATCTAGAACCTCATCTGTTGCTGTAATCATTAAATTCATGCTCTCTGTTGTACGTTTTGAAATGTTATTTATCATGATTTCAACAATCTCACGAACATGTTCTTTAGTTAATGAATGGAATACAATAATTTCATCAATTCTGTTAAGGAACTCTGGTCTAAACATATCCTTAACATCTTCCATTACATTACCTTTCATATTCTTGTAATTCTCATCTTCATCTTCTTTAGCCGCAAAACCAAGAAGTTTAGGCGCAACTATCTTCTGTGCACCTGTATTAGATGTCATAATTATAATATTATCTTTAAAACTTACTTTTCTACCTTGAGAATCAGTAATATGTCCATCATCTAATACTTGAAGTAAGATATTAAATACATCAGGATGAGCTTTCTCAATCTCATCAAATAGTATAACTGAGTATGGATGTTGACGAACCTTCTCACTTAATTGTCCACCCTCATCATATCCAACATATCCTGGTGGTGAACCAATTAATTTTGATACACTATGTTTCTCCATGTACTCTGACATATCAAGTCTAATTAGTGCTTCTTCATCACCAAACATAGCTTCTGCCAATGCCTTACAAAGCTCAGTCTTACCGACACCTGTAGGTCCTAAGAATAAGAAAGAACCAATTGGTCTATTTGGATCTTTTAGTCCAACTCTACCTCTTCTAATAGCCTTTGATATAGCTGTAACAGCTTCATCTTGACCAATAACTCTCTTATGAAGTGTATCTTCTAACTTTCTTAATCTATCAGATTCTTCTTCTTCAAGTTTCTGAACTGGAATCTTAGTCCAACCTGATATAATACTTGCAACCTCTTGCTCCCCAAGAATCAATCTAGTATTGTTCTTAAGGTCTTCTTGTTTTTTATTTAACTTTTCTAATTTTGAATTAAGACGCTCTTGTTGCTTCTTAATTTTAACACCTTTTTCATAATCGCCTTCAATTAAGGCTTCTTCTTTTTCTTCAGCTAATTTCTTAAGTTTACGCTCTATTATCTCAACATCTTCATTTTGAACTAATACAGTTAATCTTAATTTTGATGCAGCCTCATCAATAACATCAATCGCTTTATCTGGTAAAAATCTGTCATTGATATATCTAGCTGACATCTTTACTGCCGCTTCAATAGCTGCATTATTAATCTCAACTCTATGATGATCTTCATATTGACCCTTAAGACCAGTTAAGATATCAATTGCTTCTGGTATTGTTGGTTCCTCAACACTTACTGGTTGGAAACGTCTCTCTAAAGCTGGATCCTTTTCAATATGTTTTCTATATTCATCTCTAGTTGTTGCTCCTAATATTTGAAGTTCACCTCTAGATAATGAAGGTTTCATTATATTAGATGCATCAATTGCACCTTCTGCTCCACCTGCTCCTATAATTGTATGAATTTCATCAATAAATAGTAGCACATTTCCTGCCATTTGAACTTCAGATATAACTTTTTTAATTCTCTCTTCAAATTCACCTCTATACTTTGAGCCTGCTACCATTCCTGATAAATCCAATGTTACAAGCTTCAAATCAGAGATTGTCTCTGGTACATTACCTGAAACAATTCTTTGAGCTAATCCTTCTACTATAGCTGTTTTTCCTACACCGGGTTCTCCAACTAAGCAAGGATTATTCTTTCCTCTTCTACTAAGAATTTGGATAACTCTTTCTATTTCACTGTTACGACCTACACAAGGATCTAATTTCCCTTCTCTTGCTGCTTCTGTTAAATCTCTACTATATTGATCTAATGTTGGAGTAACAGATTTTGATTTATTCTTACCTTTAATTGCCATATAATCATTTTTGGCAAATGTCGAATCAAATCCTGATGCTGTTAAAGTATCAATATATAACTTCTGTAAATTCACACCTAATGTAGTCAATAATTGAGTAGCAAGACATGTACTTTCCTTAATCATTGCAATTAAAATATGCTCTGTACCTACTTGCTTATGATTTAATCTAACAGCCTCTTTTGAAGCTGCTTTAAGTAAACTTACAGTTCTAGGTGTCATATGATCCTTATTTGTTTTTACATCTGTAGTTGATTCAGTAATCATCTTACTAATTAACCCTATAACTCTTTCCTCATCAACACCATTTTCATCTAAAACTGTTGCCGCAGTACCTTCTGCAACTATTAATCCTATAAGTAAATGCTCCGTTCCAATATAATTATGAGTCAGTCCTCGTGCAACTTCAGTAGCAATATCAATTGCATCCTTAGCACTTCCTGTGTATTTATTCATAATGCTTGTTCCTTTCTTTATAAGATAACAGTTTATAGTCTAAATGATTGAAATTACTAGAAAATTATTTATCTTCCATATATTCATCATATATACTATCAACTAATTCATGTATTTCTTTTCTAGTAATACCCTTACAAATAGCCTTTGCTAACAAGACATTCATAGCTTCTTTTGTTTCATTCATTGCTTCTTTCTTGTCTGTATTTAAAGAAATAACAGCTCCATGTCTTCTATCAAGCTTAATATATCCCTCAGACCTAAGTGTTGCATATGCCTTATTAACAGTATGCATATTAATTCCTATACTATTAGCTAAATCTCTTACAGAAGGTAAACTTTCTCCTTCTTGCAATTCAGCATTAGCTATGCCCATTATAATTTGATTACATAATTGCGAATATAATGCCTCTTCGCTGTTAAAGTCAATTCTAATTAGCACTATAATTTCCTCCATTTTACATATTTTTACTAAATCTGGATATTACTTTACATATAATAATATCGGACTTTTTGTAATTCTAATAATAGAAACAAATTTAAATAATTATAATTCCAAATTTTATAGAATCAGAAACAAAAATAATCATTTTTTATTCTAATACTCTTATAACTAAATCAAATAATTATCATTTTTAATATTTTTAATATCTGATGATAATTTAATAATTATTATAACTGCAACAATAAACAACACAACCGCAAAACCAATTATTATACTTAACTTTCGAATATTGTCTTCATATTCTTGCTTTTCAAATAACTCTTTCGATTTATCACCCGCTATTGATAAAGTATCTCCAAAATATCTTTGAATAGTCTTTTCAACTTTATCATATGAATAATAGCCTTTATGTCCATTTTCAGTATTCTTAGCATAAATAAGAATAATATCATTTTCCTTTTCAGACTCTAAAACACATGCGTCTACTTCAATCCCATATAGATCTAACTTAATCTTTTTATAATCGATAGGAATCTTCATTGCATCAGATTCCTTAATTTCTAAAACTTCAAACTGGGCGTCATTTTCCATATAAATAACATTCTCATCTTCATAGATAGCTACCCTTTTCTTTCTCTCGGCAATCTTATTTGCCTTATCCTTAGCTTTCTGCTCATCTTTACTTAATCTTTTTACTTTAATAATATATTCCTTTTTATTGCCAGCCTCAGCTTCAACAATTACCTTAACCTTTGTTGTTCCAACCTTTAGCTCCTCGTCACCAGTAATCTTTATAGTCGCTCTATCAGACTTTGCCTTTGCATTAATAACAACATCTGTAATATCATTATCTACAGACATTGAATATTCAAATAAATCTGGACTAAACTTTTTATTTAACTTTCCTGGACTAATTCTTAGTTTCTCCAACTCGTCCTCTTTATCTTCCTCACCATTAACTTCAATGTATACAGAAGTATAACCTGCAGTTACTTTATTCTTATCTGAACCTATAATAACAGGCGCATCTGCAAAATCAACTTGAGTAATTCCATTTCTAAGGGCCTTAAACTCAATAATATATGTACGAAGTTTTCCATCCTCTGTAACATCCTTTAAGTCCAAATAACCATTAGTTTCAGTAATTGTTTGGCTAGATGTAACTAACTCCAACATAGATGTATCATAAATTATTGATGCTCTAACTTCAGTGATATCTATCTCAGACTCAATATCTATACATACTTCAATGACCTCTTCAACCTCTACTTCTTTCTTATTAGAGGACATTTTAATAGTTGCATTAGCTGCATAACAATCCTCACAAAATCCAATTATCAATAAACACATACTAACTATAAATATTATTCTCTTCATTAAGTTATTCACCACGTTTTTCATAAATTCCTCCATAACTTTTATGGTTAAACATAAAAATGCATACTATATATTTTTTATCATACGGAGTGTGATTTGTCAATTTTTGACAATTTAGGGTGCTGTTATGTAAGCGTCAATTCAAGCAAAACTACCATGTATTCATCTTTATTTAGTATAAGAATATGGCTTCATATATTATATTTTTCGGGGTTTGCAAAGCGGTGAGAAAAAATATAATATATGAAGCCATATTCGTAACAAAAACAAAGCATGTAAATACTTCAGTAGAGTTCACTAGAATCCCTCACTATAAAGTGTTCACTAGGCTAATGCTTCAAAAGCCTTATTAAGTTCTTCAGTTCCTTCCAATACAAATCTTCCTTCTTTAATGATAGAAATAGCTTCTCCATCTTTTGTGTAAACAGTTATTTCTCCTAATTCATTATAAGGAATAGTTATATCTGTATGACAATTAAAATATGCCTTATCCATTTGAGTCTTTCTAAGAATTGAAATTTCATTGTCTCGTGCAATTATTTCTTTTCCATCTGGGTTATAAACCTTCAAATCTTCACTCATTGAATAACAAGTATCTCCTATTGCAAAATGAGGACCTGTTTTTTCAGCTATCAGTATAGGAAGTTTATCAGCAATACCAAAATTCTGTCCCATAACATAAGCTGTTGTATTGGTACCAATAGCAAATTCACCTATTGGTAATGTCTCATGGTTATATAATAAATTCTCTTTAATAAACTTCTTACCATCTGCATCATTATCAAAGTTACCACATCTATAATCTGTAACTTTTCCATCTTTAAATGTAAGTTCTAAATCTATATATTTTAAATCATTTAAATAGACCTCACTAACATTAAGAACACCTTCTGTTCCTTTTAAAACTGGTGATGTAAATACCTCACCTACTGGAATATTAACATCTGCAACACAGTTCTCAAATATAGTTTCTTTACTTGGATCATTAAGCTTATAAAGATTAACCTTAATATCAGTTTTATTACCTGCCATACCTTTTACACAAACATAATCTCCCTTATCAAGAGCATCGATTATAGTTTGTTGAATTCCTTGATATAACTTATAATCCAATGTATTAACTTTAACAGTTTCATTAAATATTTCCTTAAAATCATCACCTATATCAGGTACTGGATAAGCAATAATTGTAAAACTTATCTCATCTCTTTTTAAGAATTCATTAGATAAAATAGCTGCATTTGTTTGATATTCAAGCATAAACTTCTCTTGTTTATCACTTAAAGAACATGCACTTTTCTTAGATTGTGGTTCAAATGGAACTTCTCCAAATACCTCAATACAAGCAGGTCCTGCATATTTCTTTAAAGTATCCTTATATTTTTCATAGGTATTTCTAGAATTAACTAAAAACTTATCTAAAATAGCTTTATCTACAAATAATGCTTTATCAAATCTATGGTCATAATCATATTGATTATTAGGACTTGTTGAATAATATCCAACCTTATTAGTTCCTCTAAAACGAGCCATAACGCCTGTTCTATAAATAACTGGATCTAGTCCCATCTCTTTGAACTGTTCTATAGCAGCTCGAACAACTCTTTCAAAGCCAACTCTAAATCTTATATTAACAATAGATTTCTTTGACAAATCAATACCTTGTGCAATAAATCCTTTTCTATAACCTTCAGTATAAGTTCTTGCCATTTCAACAATATCTTCTTCTGGTAAAGAATTAAGATGTTTTGCCATTTCAATCTCACAATTAGAAACATACTCACCATACATATATAGATATCTTAAATCCTCTAAATCAGAATTCATAATAATATCCTTAGCAAAAGTTAAGTCAGTATCAAATTGCTCTCTTACTCTTAGCTCACCAATAACATCACTATAATCACTTACATAATAATAAATAGCTTGTTTAGCAGCTTTAACTGCATCAATATCCTTTTCCATAAATATATTAAACAACTCACTAAACAACTCTAAAATGATAGTCATTTCATATGATCTAGCTTCATAAGCATAAGGAATACACGCTCTAACCTCAACAACTAAAAAACTTAAAATCTTAGCATACTCCTCTGCTACATCCTCATCAAAAACATCACTTAAAACACTTAACATAAAACTTGGATTAGCATAATTGCAGTTATACTTTTCCCCTACAATATCTCCAAATAAATCATTGTTAAGAACTTGTAACTCCTCTAAAGACTTGTCAAAAAGCTTACCACTTACAACATTAGCGTAAACCTTATCAATTTTATCCACTAAACCAGCAACATATTTAAAATAATCCACTAAAACCTTGTTGCTATCACCAAAATCACCATTCAAAATATTACTCTTAATCCCACTAACAACTAAATCAAATCTTTCATTCACTTCACAATTTTCCTTTTCAAATAAAATTTTGTAATCCATTATACAACCTTCCTTCAAAATAACTTTACAATAAATAATACCAAATTTATGGTAATAGCTCAAGTGGAAACAGGAGAAATATACCCTCAACTTTCTTACTTTAACTTTCTCTCACTTCGACTTACGGACTATTTAACTTATTTTACCCTTTAGACCGTAATCCTACTTCTCATTCTTGCTTTTCCTTCCTCAACTTACGGGCCATTTGGCTTCATTTTACTTAATTACACCTATAATATATCTTCTCCCAAACATAACAATTCATACACCCATTATAACTTCTCCTAAACATAACAATTAATACACTATTGCATTATATTTATGTACATACATCTTCAGTAAACCAAGAATTATGGCTAATATTATATATTTTTCGGGGTTTGCAAACCGTCGGAACTTAATGAATGCAAGCATATATCATATGCGAAGCATGAATTTAGTGTCCGTTACGCTTTGCAACGGAACGAAAGTGGTGAGAAAAATATATAATATTAGACATAATTCTGACACTAGAACAGTACCCTAAAACTTGTGCGGAGCTTAAAATTTCCTGCACGAAGCGCAGCTTCGGGCTAGGGCGCAAGCCCTTTTAAAAAAAATCCCCTAGCCTGAAGCAAAGCTTCGGGCTAGGGGGTTATGTAAAATTTCCACTTAATTAAATCGCAACCACATTATCGTCATTCTTGTTTAACTTGTCAAAAGAAGAAATAACTCTCTTAGAAGCAATTGGGTTTCTTCTAAGAACTTCATCTCTAGATAATCCTTTAACATTGAAATCCATAAAAACCTTCTTGTATTGGTTCATTAATTTCTTTTGCTTGTCAACATCTAAATGTCTATACATTTTTCTCATTTTTGGTGCAGCATCTAATAGTGCTTCTCTTTCAACAGAAGTAGAACCGTCTTCAAGATTCTCATTAAGCACATTATATATTTCTTTATGACACTCATCAGGAATACCAGCTTGAAGAATAATTGCTTCAGTAAGAGATTCTTCACTGTTGATAACCATGCCTGGAATCTCTAATCCAAATTCTTCAAAAGTTTCGTTGTAAATATCAAGTAGATATCTTACAGCATATTGATGGAATCCATCAAAAGATGTCAAAAAGTTAGATGCATTATAATTCTTATCCTCATATATTAAAGAAAATACCCAAGATACTAACGTACATAATTTATACTTATTCCATACAGTTATGTTATCTTTGTAATCCATTAACATATTGATTCTTTCTTTTATTAATACATAATCTTCATAAGAAATGTTCAAATCTCCTATAATTCTTATATTATTCTCTGCAGATGTAATTTCTCTTTCGAATTGTTTTTCAAATTCTAATAAAGACTTATCACTATTTAGATTTTTCATATAATTTTCATCCTTCCTGTTATCTTAATTTCCCCACAAGCTAACTTCCTGAAAATTGTATAAAATATCTTATATATATAAACTGCTGCAAATTTTCTTGTTTACACACTCGAGTAAAAGTGTTACAATACCATAGATGAGTAGCACAGATGGTCGCGCCTATAACAGTGGAAACACTATAGGTGAGGAAAGTCCGAGCTTCATAGGGCAGAGTGCCGGATAACGTCCGGTGGAGGCGACTCCAAGGCTAGTGCAACAGAAATATACCGCTAAGGTAAGTAACTATTGCTTACACAACTTAGTAAGGGTGGAAAGGTGGCTTAAGAGACCACCGTTCGTATGGTAACATACGAAGCCATGTAAACCCCACTCGAAGCAAGACCGCATAAAAAGCTATACGGTTGCCCGCCGTGCTTTTAGGTAGGTCGCTTGAGCTAGGTGGTAACACCTAGACCAGATAGATGACCATTTAATACAGAACTCGGCTTATAGTGCTGCTCATTATTTATTTTTAAAATTTCTAAATTAATAACAATTTCTTACTAATAATTGTTATATATGTTCTAAAGCAAAACTTCTAACTCTTTACTCTTATCCTACTTTAAAACAACTACCACCTATAAATTCTCTTAAAATTGAATTCTTAGGCACCTCTTCACTACTTACACCAATAAAATAATCTAGAAATTTAAGTATCTTCTTCGCTTCAATATATTCTGGACATTCTCTATCCATCCCAAATAGAGCTGGTTCCACAAATTGTTTCAATATAGCCAATTCATATATTAGCGCTGAGTTAAACATAACATCTGCTTCTTCTTGATAAGGGAAAATATTCTCATTCTCACCACGTCTTACTGAAGGCCACATACTAATTGTACCTTGAACCTTAGTACCACGAGTTCTCATGTCTCTTACAATTCTTCGTATTAATCTTCCATCACTTGTTGCAATTCTATTATGTTCATCAACATTAATTTGTGTTAATGCACTAATATAAATCTTAAACTTCGATTCTCTAGGTAAAGAATATGATAACTTATCATTTAGACAATGAATTCCTTCTATTACTAATATATCATCCTTGCCTAATTGCTTATAGTCACCTTTATACTCTCTTTTGCCTTGCTTAAAGTTATAAGTAGGAATCTCTACTCTCTCTCCATTAAGCAATGCTAACATATCTGCATTAAATTGCTCAACATCAATAGCCTCTAAACATTCATAATTATAGTTACCATCTTCATCTAATGGAGTATCATCTCTATTCACAAAATAGTTGTCTACAGCAATTGTATGTGGCTTTAAACCATGTGTCATAAGCTGTATTGCAACTCTATGTGAAAATGTTGTTTTACCTGATGATGATGGACCTGCTATCATTACAAATTTCTTATCAGGTGAATTGGCTACTTGTTCTGCTATCTCTGCAATCTTCTTTTCTTGCAAAGCTTCTTGAACTAATATTAAATCATTAATTCCACCTTTAGCTATAATATCATTTAATGCACCGATAGTTTCAACATTCATAGTCTTTGCCCATTTGTTTGACTCTTGTAGTGTATTAAATAATTTCATCATTGGCTTATATTCGCCAATCTTCTTAGGAGATTTTGTACTTGGTGTTTGTAAAATCAATCCACCTTCAAATAAATGTAAATCAAAATACTTTAGCATGCCAGTACTTGGTGGCATATATCCATAGAAATAATCATCAAATCCATCTAATGTATAGATGTTAGTTTTTGAACCTCTTCTATATTTAAATAAATTTGCCTTATCATACATTCTATGTTTTTTAAATATTTCTCTAGCAAAATCTGTAGGTACATTTCTCTTTTCAAACGGAAGATCAAGTTTCACAAGTTCTTTCATTCTTGCCTTAATCTTATCAATATGCTCTTGAGTTAATTGAACCTTGCCTTCAAGTTCACAATAATAGCCCGAACCAAGTGCAAACTCAATTAAGAACTTATCGATATTCTCAGAACCAACAACCTCATATACAGATTTGATTAATACAAAAACCAAACCTCTTACATATGTTTTCTTACCAACTTTATCTCCTGTTGTTAAGAAACTTATCTCACAAGGTTTTGTAATTTCCCTTGGTAATTCTCTTAATTTACCATTAACAACAGCTAAAATAATATCGTTAGCCACTTTTGGTTGATGTTTCTTTGCTAAATCTAATAATGTAGAACCTTGTTTTACTAACACTTCTTCACCATCAAGAAGTACTTTTATCTTCTCTGCCATATCCTTTTGTCTCCTTATTCTTCATATCAGTTATTATCTATTGTTATGTCGACTTATTTCATTAATATAATAATATTTAGTTATGTGCTTTAATTCACCTCTAATGTATTAATTTTCACAAAAACTAATTTAACACTTAAAAATTATATTTGTTAATGTAATACAATATTTAATTAATAGAAAAACATCTCTTAAATTAGTGAAACACAAACTACTAATTACTATACATTGATATAACTGCTGTTAAGTTTTATAAAAATAAATAACTCCTGTATGTATATATAAACAAGCTAGTTATATAATAACTTTCTTGTTAATAACATTATTAAACAACTGTAAATGGACTTTCTTCAACTGCTATTTGTATACTAATTTCTTCACACCCTACTTTTTCTAATAACTCTTTAAGATATGATTCCATATATTCTACAAAAAAATATTCTGTCTCAAAATGTCCTGCATCAATAATATGTACCCCTAAATCTCGTGCATCGCTTGCACTGTGATAATCAATATCCCCAGTTACTAAAACATCTACGCCTTCTTTTATAACATTATTAATAAAACTTTTACCTGAGCCTGGCAATATCGCAATAGACTCAACACTTTTATTCATATCACCAATAACTCTTAAATTATCTATATTAAATTTTTCTTTTACTAACTGTACACATTCTAATAACGAAATACATTCTTCTACTCTTCCTATGCTACCAAATCCGATATTCTCTTCTTTTCCACCAATAATCTCTGTTCCAGTCACTTCTAATATTCTAGTATCTACAAGCCCTAATATATCTGCTGACTTATGTGACATTACTGCTATATCCATATTAGTATGCATAGAGAATGTAACTATATTATTCTGTGCTAATTTAGTTATCTTTCTTCCAATTAACGAATCATATGATAATGAACCAACTGGTTTAAATATCATAGGATGATGAGTAATAAGAACATCCGCACCACATTCAACTGCTTGATTAATTACAACCTCTGAAGGTTCTAATGCTATCATAATCTTTGAAATCTCTCTATCTAGATTACCAAAACTCACTCCTGTATTATCCCAAGATTCTGCATATCTAGGCGGTGCAAGCTTATTCAAATGTGCTACTAGCTGTCTACTATTCATAATATTTCAATGCCTCACTTATAAGTTCTATTTCTCTATCTAACTCATTAATTCTCGTTTGTATTCTATCGTCTTCTAAAGATTTTAACTTTAGATTATTCTTTATATTGTTACTTTTATCTAACTCTTTAGTCAAAAATTGATGTAATATACTATTCTTATGTTCCAATAAATATCTTCCATATCTATCAAATACATTCATCTGCTCTATATTTTCTATATCACTACCATCTAAATCACAATTATCTAAAACACTATTATAATCATTGTTAGCGTTAATTATTACATAGTATTTTCCTTCATCAATAAGCATATCCTCTTGTATAATTGAAAATCCTATTTTCTTTAAAAAACGTCTTACTAAAAATATCTCTGATTGTGGTTGTAAAACTAACTGCGAACACTGTCTAACAACATCTATACTATCCGCTAATATCTTATTAGTTAATCTTCCACCCATACCTGATATAAGTATGGTGTCAACTTCCCCCGCTTCCAATTTCTTAGCGCCATCTGAAAGACGTGTATCTATCTGTGTTGTACATCCATATTCTTTTATATTCTTAGTGGCCTTCTGCAAAGGTCCTTTATTTATATCCATAGCAATCACTTTATCTGCTATATTATTCTTTATCATATAAATTGCTGTATAAGCATGGTCACAACCTATATCTGCAACTCTATTTCCTTTTTTCACGCATGTGGCAACTTTTTCTAATCTTTTTGATATTTTTATACTGTTCATATTGTTGCCTCCTTCAAACTAAAAAAATTATACCATAAGAAATTCCTAATTTCTACTTAATTCTTTATTTTTTACAAATTTCATCAAATCGCACAAAAAGGAGCTCTAAAAATATATAATTTGTCGAGCTCTAGGGCCCTTGTCGGAACGACAAGGGCCCTAGATACCTACAAATTGTATTTTATTTATTTTTATTCTTCAAATGCAAAGTCTGCTGAATCCTTCTTTATAACATACCATGCAAGAGCAACTCCTAATAAAATTATTACAGCTGAAACTCCTACTGCAACTGCTACAACACTTCCCTTCTTTTTAGCACTTGTATTTGTAGCCTTTGCATTTTTATCTAATACATTCGCTAATTCTTTTACTTCTTGTATATTAGCAACACTACCTGTAAGTGGAACTTCTTGCTCTATTGTTACTTCTTTTTCTTCTACTCCTGTACCTGAATTTGATTTCTTTTTACCTCCAGTTAATATACTAGTTATGCTAACTTTTTCAGATGAAGTCTTACTTTCTCCTGTTATTGTATCAATTTTTTCAATAGGATCTTCTGTCTCAATAATTGTACTGTCTTGTGCTCCAACTACTGGTGTTAAAGTTACACTATCACCACCTTCTGTACTAGTATCTGTTCCTACCTGTGGTACAACTACTGCACTATTATCTTGAGTATTTGACTCTGTACTTGGTGTTTCAACATTAATCTCAGGTGTCTGCACTTCTGGTTGTGGACATTCTGGCTTTGGTGTTGCTGGTGTCTGTACCTCTGGTTTTGGACACTCTGGCTTTGGTGTTACTGGCGCCTGTACCTCCGGTTGTGGACATTCTGGCTTTGGTGTCGCTGGTGTCTGTTCCTCTGGTTTCTGCGTAGATGGTTTTTGTGTTCCTGTTTCTTTATCTTTGTCTGTTTCTGGTGTTCCTGTTTCCTCTTCACTTTCTGGTCTTCCATGGCCTGTTTCTGGTCTTGTTGTTTCCTCTCCACTTTCTGGTCTTCCATGGCCTGTTTCTGGTGTTCCTGTTTCCTCTCCACTTTCTGGTCTTCCATGGCCTGTTTCTGGTCTTGTTGTTTCTTCTCCACTTTCTGGTCTTCCATGTTCTGTTTCTTCTCCGCTTTCTGGTCTTCCTTCTTCACCTTCTAGTACTTCTGGATCTTGAGTTGTTTCTGGTGTAGTATCATCATCAAGCATTGGTTCATCTGTTGTAACTAAATCTCCTTGTACATTGCTCTCTAGACTTTCTAACCAATCAAGTATATCTGTAGTTCCTGTACTTTCTGATGAATCTGTTGATTCACTACTTGTTGTATCATCTTGCTTTTGGCTATAGTATTCTTTTAAATATTCAACTGCATCAACAACACCTTCTGGAATTATTATATTATCTGGATTAAGTAATGCTAACTCTTCTAATGTCATTGTTCCTTCAATAGATGGCTCTTCTGTTGCAGTCCCCTCTCCTTCTGTGCTTAGTTCTTCATCTGGTGCTGCAGTTGGTGTTTCCTCTCCTGTTAATTCATCTAAACAAACCTCTGTAATTGGATTACCACTAGCAATTGCTTCTTCGCATACTCTGCATGCAAATGATGTCAAGCCTGTTTTCCATGTAACTACCCCTATAACAGACAATGTGAGCAAAACACATAAAACTTTCTTCTTCATATTAAACTCCCCCTATAAAATAACCTCTGCCTCATCACTTAATACACACACTAATAAATTATCTAATTTAAATATTAATATCTACTGTTAATATCAAAAATTATAAATTTACTACAAAATGCATTATCTGTTGTCTTCTTAATGAAATAATTAATAGCCTATTTCTTATAAACCATTTCATTGTTCACTTTATTTATGTTAATTATATTGTAACATCTTTGTAATATACCAACAATAGAATAGCTCTTTTTTTTATAATTCTTTTCATTTTTTTATACTTTTTTTATATTTCATTAACTTCAGCACTATTTTCAATACTAATAATATTATTTATTGCCTTCCTCATAAGTGCTCCAAACGTAAACAAAACACACCCTATAAACGCAATATCTGCACTTATAAGATATGTTTGAATATTAACATACATTATTCTTAATACTATTAATACAACTACACTTCCACATACTAACCCTATTTTTTTCATTTTTATCCCCCACTCATATTATAAAAACTGTATGGCTACTAACTGCTCTAAAAAAAATACAACTCTTCTTAATAATATTGTAATACATATTTAACATCATATCAATACCTTTTTTATATTTTTTTTATTTTTTATCATTTCTTTTTATAATCAGCATATTATCATCGCAATATTTAATTATTATTTTTAACATTTGTGTAATATATCGTGATATAATTTTTATAACAGGTTATTATTAATATAATATTATAATTGTGGGGGATTATTATGGTTATAAAATTCAATCAGAAGTTAACACTATGCATTGCCATATGCATTATATTTTGCATATGTATTTCAAGTGTACATCCTATATTTTCAAAAGCTGATAAACCAAACACTGTTAATGTTGAAAATACTGACTTTACATTAAAAGAATTATCTAAATCTATAGATATTGCTGTACTAACATCTGATACAGAAGTTTTTTCTTACTTATCTAATACAATAAATAACTCCTTAAATACTACTTCTAATGTACAACCATCTAATAATATAGAAACTTCAAACTTATATATAGAAGATACTCAAGCTCCAAATTCAAATACTACATTAAATAAAAGCACTTATTATAGAAGAAATTATAGCGAAACTTTAACTGGTACTCCTTCAAACTCTATGCCTAGAAGTATAGATAACAGTGCCACTAAATATTTTCCACCTATTATGAATCAAGGTAATGTTGGTTCTTGTAATTCATGGGCTACTGTATACTATCAAATGACTTACACTGTTAACAAGACTCTAGATAGAGCTGCTGATAACAATAAAAATATAATGTCTCCGACATGGGTATATACTTTAACAAACAAAGGTATTAATTATGGTTCTTACTATAGTGATGTTTTAAAAGTACTTTCTGAAATTGGTGCTGTTTCTGTAAATTCTGTACCTATTATTACTAGAGGAAGTAAAAAAAATGTTTGCAACATACGAGCTCAAAAAGAATATTGGTTAGAAGCAAGTGATTACAGAATTGATAATTTCTATGCTATTGGACCTGAAATCGACACTGATATTACAGATCCATCAAAAACAGTTTATAAACAAGAAAACATAGACGCAATAAAAAAAGCTCTGTCTATGGGAGATGTTCTTACTATTTCAACTCATAATTATAGATGGAAAAAAGCTACTATTAAAAAACATAATCAAGTACCTGCTAATAATCAATATAAAGGTGAAAAAATCATTACACACGTTACTGGAAGTAGAAAAGATACTCATAGAATGGCTCTTGTCGGTTATAATGATGATATATGGGTAGATATAAACAAGAATAACATTGTTGAAGATGGTGAAAAAGGTGCCTTTAAACTAGCTAGTTCATGGGGCACTAACCAGGATAATAAAGGTTTTATATGGATGTCTTATGATGCCCTTAATGTTAATTCAACACTTGATACAAATAAATTTAGAAACCACCATAGAACTGTTGGTTTCTACAATATTATAGGCTTTTCAGTAGACTTAAATAACAGTAACCATAATTGCTATGCAGCAATAGATGTTCAAACTAAAAATCTAGAAGCTATGAACATAGAAATATCAGCCAAAGCCTTAAATGGTCAAACTTATACCTTTAATCCTGCTCCATTCTCATTAAAAAATGGCTTAGGTCCATATCCATTTAACACAAAATCTGGTGGAGATAAAGGTTGCTTTTATATAAAATTAAACAATATAATTCCTAATCTTACAAGTCAAAATATATATGACTACCAGTGGAATTTCACTATAACAAATAATACTAGCAAAGAAGATTTAACTATACATGATTTTAAAATATATTATAAAAATACTAACACTTATTCAAATTCAATCATTCATTCGCCAATTGTTATAAACAATAATAAATCTAATATTAGTTTTTAAAATTATATACAAAAAATTAGTTGCATGAAATTGCAACTAATTTTTTGTTTGATTAATTTTGTCTAGTTATTTATGTTATTTTATTAAATTGTCCTTCTTATAGTCTTTATTCTTTATTCCTTATTCTACTCCAAGTAATCTTTTAATTTTCTACTTCTACTTGGATGTCTTAGCTTTCTAAGAGCTTTTGCTTCTATTTGTCTTATTCTCTCTCTTGTAACATTGAATTCTTTTCCAACTTCTTCAAGAGTACGAGCCTTACCATCTTCTAAACCAAATCTAAGCATAAGAACCTTTTGTTCTCTCTCTCCTAAAGTCTCAAGCACTCCATATAATTGTTCTCTTAACAATGTAAATGCTGCTGCCTCTGCTGGAATTGGCATGTTATCATCTTGAATAAAATCTCCCAAATGACTATCTTCTTCTTCTCCGATAGGAGTTTCTAAAGACACTGGCTCTTGTGAGATTTTTTGTATTTCTCTTACCTTATCAACTGATAAATGCATATATTCTGCAATCTCCTCAGGAGTAGCTTCTCTACCAAGATTTTGTAATAATTGTCTCTGAGCTCTTATAAATTTATTAATTGTCTCAACCATATGCACCGGAATTCTAATTGTTCTTGCTTGATCCGCAATAGCTCTTGTAATAGCCTGTCTAATCCACCAAGTAGCATATGTACTGAACTTAAATCCTTTAGTATAATCAAATTTATCAACTGCCTTAATTAATCCAAGATTACCTTCTTGAATTAAATCCAGGAATAACATTCCTCTACCTACATACCTTTTAGCTATACTAACAACAAGTCTAAGGTTTGCTTCTGCAAGTCTCTTCTTTGCTTCTGGATCACCTTGATTAATCCTTTCTGCAATTTCCTTTTCTTCATCCATAGATAATAAAGGAACTTTTCCAATTTCCTTAAGATACATTCTTACTGGATCAGATGTTCCCACACCCTCTGGAACAGATATATCTAAGTCTTCTAAATCCTCTTCTTCCATCATGTTAGGATCAAACTCATCCATATCAAGCATTTTAACGCTTTCCTCATCTAATGCATCGTATACATCATCTAGCTTATCTACGTCAAAATTAGTTTGTTCTAGCAAATCATCAATTTTACTAAAATCAACTTTTTCCATAACATCAATATTTGCATCTACACTTCCCATATTCTCGTTCATAGCACCCATCCTTTTCTTTTAATTCTAAACGGTACCTAAAGTTATATGCATCTTCTGTAATTCTGCTTTTTGTTTAGAACACTGTTGAAATACCGACATATCTACTGAATTTCTCATCTGTTCTTCTATGCTGTATAATTTTATTTTCTTAACTAACTGATTAAGATATGTTTCCCTCTCCATTATAGTTAATTCCATAAAATCTTTTCTCTCACCGTTATTATCCACAATTTCACCTATATTTGTTGAAAATAATAATGCCACCTCATTCTGTTCTTCTTTACTTTCAAAGGCGTTTATTATTTTTGCTGGAACTACATTTTTACTTTCTTTATATTGTGAAAATAAAATAGTTGCCGCTTTTTTATAAAGGTCATCACTAAAATCATCTGGCGTTATAATACCTTCTAATAACTCGAACAATCTTTGTTCTTCAACAAACCAAGTTAATAATAATTTTTGTGCCTCTTTAATCATATCTGTTTTCGCATTAACTTTATCGTCCTTTTTGGAAAAATTATTAATGCTTTCAGACTTAACAATATTTTGTGCACCATAATAATTAATCAGTTTTTGAAAATTCTTTAGTTCGATATTATACTTTCTAGCAATAGCCTCAGCGTAATTATTTCTTTCAAGTTCCTCTGTAAACTCCAGCATTTTCTTAGCTAACTCGTTAAAGAATTTCGTTTTTGACTCAGGATCTGTAAGATCATAATTTTTGGCTAGTGCATCTGTTTCATAGTCAAACCAACTAGTTGCGTTATTAATCCTCTCTTCAAATGCATCTGCGCCCATATTTTTTATAAATTCATCTGGATCCTTATAAGGTCTCATATCTATAACTTTAACAGTTAAGCCTACATCTTTTAATATTGGAATAGCTCTAAGAGCAGCTTTCACACCAGCTTCGTCACTATCATATGTTAATAGTACACTCTCTGTATATCTTTTAATTAAGTTAGCTTGCATACCTGTTAGTGCTGTTCCAAGAGATGCAACTGCATTATTAAAACCTGCTTGATGTAGCGCAATTACATCCATATACCCCTCACATATAATAATATTTCTTCGTCTTGAAGTTCTAGCAATATTCATTCCAAATAAATTTCTACTTTTATCAAAAAGCAAAGTCTCTGGTGAATTTAGATATTTTGGTTTTGAATCTCCCATTACACGTCCACCAAATCCTATTACTTTATTATTAACATCCATTATTGGAAACATAACTCTGTTCCAAAACTTATCATATACACCTGATTTTTCATTATAGGAAAATAATCCAGACATATTAAGTAATGTATCTTCATAACCCTTAGACTTAAGATAACCATATAGACCTCCACTTACATTAGAATATCCAAGTCCAAATTTCTTAATTGTTTCATCTGATAAGTTCCTACCTTTTAAATAATCATATGCCAATTTCCCTTTTGGTGAATTGTACATTTGATAATAATAATATGTTGCTGCCAACTTATATATATTCAATAAAGACTGTTTTGTATCAGCTTTTCTCTTTTCTTCTTCTGAAAATTCACCCTCTGGCAGTGTTATATGTGCTCTTTCTGCTAGATATTTTACAGCTTCCGTAAATGAATAATTCTCATATTCCATTATAAATGTAAATATGTTACCACCTACTCCACAACCAAAGCAATGATACATTTGCTTACTTTGACTAACTGAAAATGAAGGTGACTTCTCATTATGAAAAGGACAAAGTCCCATATAATTGCTACCTTTTTTCTGTAACTTAACATATGATGAAATCACTTCTACAACATCATTTTGCTGTCTTACATCCTCTATTATATCTTCTGAATAAAACATGACTTCCTCCAAACTACATAGCATTCCAAATAGAACTATTTCATTTTGCCAAGCAAAAATACTTCTATCTGCCTTGCACCTATAAATTAATATCCCCATGAAACAGGTATTATTAAATCAGTAAATTTTGTTACTGCATATCTATCTGTCATACCTGAAATATAATCACATACTACCCTTTCCTTTGAATCGCCGTATTTATTCATTATCTGTTTATTAATTAATGGCAATTCATCAAAATGCTTTAAATAATATTCAAATAACTCAATAACCATATTTTCAGCCTTTGTCTCTTGAGCTTTGGCTATTTCGTTGGTATACACTTCGTCAAACATATATTGTCTAAGTCCCATAAACACTGTATGCATCTCCTCAGACATACATACATCATTTTTGTCTACGCTATTTCTAATAATATCATTAATAAGACTTGTATATCTCATTGTTGCTGTTGTTCCTATCGCATCTGTATACTTCTTAGGAATATCCTCGTTTTTTATAATCTTAGCTCTTATAGCATCTTCTATATCATGATTTATATAAGCCATTTTGTCTGCAAATCTTACTATTTTACCTTCAAGGGTAGATGGCATACAACTAGATTTATGATTTAACATACCATCACGTACTTCTTTTGTAAGATTTAATCCTTCTCCACCATGTTCTAATTTTTCAACAATTCTCACACTTTGCTCATTATGTTTAAATCCTTCTGTACATACCTTATCAAGAGCTCTTTCACCTGTATGGCCAAATGGAGTATGGCCTAAATCATGTCCTAAAGCTATTGCTTCACACAAATCTTCATTAAGCCTTAATCCTCTTGCAATAGTTCTTGCAACTTGTGCTACTTCTAATGTATGTATCATTCTTGTACTATAATGATCTCCCGTTGGTGAAAGAAAAACTTGAGTTTTATGCATTAATCTTCTAAAAGCTTTACAATATAATATTCTATCTCTATCTCTCTGATAATCTGTACGAATATCACACTTTACTTGTGGATAATCCCTACCTTTTGAATTAACACTTAATGCTGCATATTGACTAAGATTCTCTATTTCTCTTTTTTCATGATAAATTCGTAAATTCTCTTCTTTCATAATCCCTCTCATATCCTTTTACTATAAACATATTATACATTCACATTAAATTATATCTTCATCCCATATATTCACTTATATATGATTTCATTACATACACATTGATATTATAAATATATTTATATGTATCTATATACAGTTTATTTATCGTCTAACTAACTGTGTAAATGTACTATTTTAGGACTTTTTGGGTATTAATTACTATATACATACAGCATTAATTTTGCTTTATGAACATTCTTATTATCTATTTTTATAATCTATAAAAAGAACTACCTCCCTCTATATGGAATATTCTTGTAAACATTCTACTTTAAAGGTTAGTAGTTCTTATCATTCTACTCTACTGTAACAGACTTTGCTAAATTTCTTGGTTGATCTACATTAAGACCTCTTCCAACTGCTGTATAGTAAGCAATATATTGTAATATAATAGCTGCTCCAAATGGTGCAAATCTATCATCCATCTTCGGTAACATAATTTGATGATCACATAACGCTGGGTCTACACTAACACCTGCGTTTGTAATTAAAATCACACTTGCACCTCTTGAACGAACCTCTTGAACATTAGAAATCATCTTACCATATACATTATCTTGTGTTGCCAATGCAATAACTGGAACATTATCTGTAATAAGCGAAATAGTTCCATGCTTTAACTCACCTGCTGCATAAGCTTCTGAATGAATATAACTAATTTCTTTTAATTTAATTGATCCTTCACATGATAAAGCATAATCTAATCCTCTTCCTATAAAGAATAAATTAGATGCTTTATGAAGCATAGTGCTTATATTCTCTATCTGGCTATCATATTTTAATAATTTTGTCACATCAGTAATTGTTTTCTTTAATAATTTTACCAATTCTTTTATCTCATCATCTACTAAAGACTTTCTAGCTGCAGCCATTCTAAATGCTAACAAGTACATACAAGATAATTGTACTGAATATGCTTTTGTACTAGCAACTGCAATCTCTGGACCAGCATGTGTATATAGAACATAATCACTTTCTCTTGCAATAGATGAACCCTTAACATTAACTACTGAAATAGTTTTGGCACCCTTTTCCTTGGCTAACCTAAGTGCCGCAATTGTATCTGCTGTTTCACCTGATTGTGATATACACATAAATAATGTTTTATCATCTATAATAGGATCTGCATATCTATACTCTGATGCAATCTCAACAGATACTGGTATCCTTGTTAACTTCTCCATCATGTTCTTTCCAACTAGACCAGCATGCATAGCAGTCCCACAACCGGCTATAACTACTCTATTACAATTCTTAAACACATCATCATCTATACCATCATCTAAAAGGTATGGCATGCCATCCTTAATTCTAGGCATAATTGTTTTTTGTAATGCTTCTGGTTGTTCGTGGATTTCCTTAAGCATAAAGTAATCATATCCACCTTTTCTAGCTGCTGCAATATCCCAACTTACATGAAGATATTCTGGATCTATTTCTCTTCCATCCATATCTTGAATTGTTATATCTGTTTTTGTTAATCTCGCAATCTGTTGCTCTTGTAATACAAAATAATCTTTGCTATATTTAATCAACGCAACTACATCTGAGGCTATAACACTTCCACCATCATAATGAGTTGCTACTAATGGACTTCCATTACGTATTGCATATATCTCTCCTGGATATTCTTTAAACATAATACAAAATCCATATGCACCTTCAAAACGCTTAGTCGCATTCTTAATTGCTTCAACTGGATTGCCATCATAATAATAATTAATTACCATTGCTGCAATCTCCGAATCAGTCTGAGATACCGGTTTAATGCCTTCCTTTGCTAACTCTTCAGCAAGTTCTCCATAGTTCTCAATAATTCCATTATGAATAAGTGTTACTCTTCCCGCTGTATGTGGATGTGAATTAACTTCAGTAACACCACCATGAGTAGCCCATCTTGTATGACCGATTCCACAAGTAGTTTCCATATTACCTTCTTCTTCCACTTTATCAGCAAGACAACTAACTTTACCAACCGTTTTAATTGTATCTATCTTATCGCTAGACCCTTCAAAAAAAGAAATTCCAGCACTATCATATCCTCTATATTCTAAACTTTGTAACCCATCTATTAATGCTTCCTTCGCATCATCCAGACCAGTAAATCCAATTATTCCGCACATATATATATTCTCCTTCTATTTTCACATTCTAATAGCTCTAACTACCATTTTAATAATTTAACAATGTCAAGTCAACCAATTTCACCCTATTTTTTTACATTTTATTGCAAAAATCTATAATGTTTCTCTTTTTTGTCTTTCTCTTTCTACTTTTGAATATATACACCCACAAAAATCCTGTCTATATAAATTATATTCTGATGATAATTCAATAGACCTTTTATATCCATTTTTCTTTTTAAAATCAGAATATAAATAGTTAACCCCATACTCATCCCCTAATTTCTTACCTATTTCATTAAGTAAAACAGCATTCTTATGAGGACTAATAGTTAAAGTTGTTGTAAAATAATCAACCCCTTTTTCTTTAGCATATATAGCACTTTTGTTTAGTCTAAGTAAAAAACATTCTGTGCATCTTGCTCCTCTTTCAGGCTCCTTTTCTAATCCCTTTGCTACTTTATAAAATTCTTCTGACTCATATTTTTCAATAATACATTCTATCTGATTATCTAATTTCATTTCTTTTATTAATCTTATTAATTCCTTAGCCCTTTTATTATACTCTTCTTCATTAGATATATTGGGATTATAAAAATATAAAGTTATGTCAAAATATCTATTTAAATACTCTATGCAATAACTAGTACATGGTGCACAACAAGAATGTAATATCAACCTTGGCTTTACTCCCTTTTTGCTATTTTCTTCTATTATTATATCCAATTCTTTTTGATAATTTATATTCATATTTCACACCCTTTTCCTGATAATTTCTCTATAATTTTTTTCATTAATTAATACATAAAAATATTTTCTTATATATTCTCAATTCTATAAATACTAGCTTAGTTTTTAAATGTCAACTTAATATATAAATACTAACCTAGCTACTTTCATAACAAACGAAAAAGGAATCATACGATTCCTTCTCCGTTTGTTATTAGTATTTTTATATTTTAGGATTGTCTAGTAAATCTAATTATCTTTTTACCCATACTGAATAACAGTTTCCACCGTTTCTACCTCTAGTATAGAAATTACCATTTCCGTTACCATCGATAATTACTGTACCTTCAACATTGCCTGTCGCATCATACCATACTTCACCAGCATGTTGTGAACCAACATTCATTGTCATATAAACATCCTCATATCCATTAGTAATTACTGTTGCTAAGCCTGAGTTTGGATGATTGTAATCACCTTTTCTTACCCAGCCAATATATGAATGAGCGTTTAAATAATCAACTTGCTCTCCATATGCATAATCTCTTCTAATTCTTAATAATGTCTCTAATTCGTCTTTCATTGCTGGAATTGTCTCTGGGTATTCTGCTGTTTGGTTAGTTCCAAAATAATCACCATAGAACACGCATGCTTTTCCACCTCTTGTAAGAATAGTAGCGTATGCAGCTCCCTTAAACCAATTCTCCATACATTTTGATTTAATTTCCTTACCAGGTTGTGTATCATGATTCTCAACAAATGTTACTGCTAATTCAGGATACTTTTCACTTAAAGTTCCTCTAAATAAAGTTCTCATATCAAATGAACCCTTTGATACATCTCTAAATTTATACCATAATGGGAAATCAAATACATCTGTTTCACCTGCTGTAGCTTCTACATATCTAGATAAATCGTTCATATTACCATCAAGATATTCTGCTACAGAGTATAAATCTTTTCCAGTTGTTCTTCTTACATCACGAAGCCATTCTTTAAAGAAATCAAACTTAATATGTTTAACAGCATCTAATCTAAATCCATCTAAATTAGCGAACTCAGCATACCAAGCTCCCCATCTCTTATATTCTTCAACGACATAATCGCAATCAAAATCTACATCTAAGTTTGCAAGATAGTCATAATTTCCATTCTCATTATCAACTGGAGAATCCCAACGCTTACCGTTTAGTAAATAAATGATATTTCCTCTATTCCAGTTTTGTTCTGCTGATATTGATCCATCCCAATCAACTGCATCGAAACAACTTGCATTCCACTTAAAACTTGAATACTTATTATTTCTACTCTTTGAACCATGAACATCAAAGTTAAATTTTGTATATGCACCAATGTTAACATTACCCATAGCTCTTTGTCTATTGTTCTGATCAATCATTGTAGCATTAACTGTTTCGATTCCTTCTCCACCTGCTTTATGATTTAAAACAACATCTGCATATACCTTTAACCCATTGTTATGCATTCTATCAATCATTCTTAAGTATTCGTCTTTTGTACCATATCTAGTTCTTATGCAATTATTGTTATTATTAGCATAAAACTCACCTAAATCATATAAATCATATGGATTATATCCAGTGTCATCAACACCAAGCATTCCTTTATATGCTGGTGGTAACCATACTGAAGAAAATCCCAATTCGCTTAACTTGCCTGACATATCAGCCATTCGGTTCCAGTGATTACCGTCTCTGTCAGTCTCCCATTCATATGCTTGAAACATTGTTTCGTTCTCTGTCCCAAAAGCTTTAGTTGTTACAACTTCATCTTCTTCGCTTGCTTTAACTGTTTTACTACCTAAAACATCTGCAGCCACAAACATACACAACATGAAACATAGTGATATTAAAGATAAAATTATTATTCTAGAATTCTTTTTTTTCTTTACCATAATAATCCCCTTTCTGAACGACACTCTCTTTTACAACAACTAAGAAGCATCCCCTAAGTACACATTAATCAACTTCCAAATAACACTGTATTTCACCCGTTTCTACCATCTAGTAGCATTCTACCATTTTTGTGCATTATGTTCAAGAGAATTTTCAGAATATTTCCAAGCCATAATCATTTTTGTGATTTTACCTTAATTAGCAACCACTTTTTTGTGCACTTTATACATGGTAACTATTCATTTTTTTATGTAAACTTAAGATTTTTATGATTTTTGCACAAAATTAGCATATCTGCTTAACAGATACGCTAATTTTACTTTTATTTTTTACATTTTTTTACATTTTTCTCGTTATTTTTCTTATAATTCCATGAATTTTTTTATTTTTTCCTTAATATTTTTACTCCTATTTCTCTGATTTCTTTATTATTTTTAATATTTTATAATCCTTCACTAAATCAAATCAATTATTTTTGCTAATTTCTTATAAAATTAGTTCTTAATGTTTCTTCCCTTTCTGGTTTTTTTATACCTGATTTATTTCCTGCTTCAATGCACTTAAGTAAATATGCCATATTATTGCCTAATGTTCTCATTGTTTGCATACCTTCTAAATCTTGTTTTGCTTCTTCTGCGTTCTGTCCATGTATTTGATTCCAATATTGAGAAGATACAATTGGCATGCTTGATATTGTAAAGTATTTATTTATCTCATCAAATGCTGCTGATGCACCACCTCTTCTACAACTTACAACTGCAGCTGCTGGTTTATGAGCAAACATTGCATTCTTTCCAAAGAATAATCTATCCATAAAACTACTTAATGCACCTGTTGCAGCTGCATAATGTACAGCCGAACCAAAAATATATCCATCAAAATCTTGAGCAATTTGCAAAATATCATTTACCACATCATTTCTAAAACACTTACCTGTTTTCTTACACACTCCACATCCTATACATCCTGCAATAGGTTCATTACCTATCCATTCTATCTGTGTATCTATTCCATTATTATTTAAAGCCTTTTCAACCTCTCTTAAAGCCGTATATGTAGCTCCTTCTTTATGTGGACTTCCATTTACTAATAATACTTTCATACTGTACCTCCATTACTTATTTAAATTACATTTTTTATCATTATATTTGCATTTTTATATTTTATACATATTCATGTAAGACATATATAGCCTTCCCTTAACGAATTACTGCACAAAAATAAACTCCTCCCTTATAACTCGCATATAATAAATAACAACAACAAAATCAAAGCAAAAAAAGTTGTAAAAAACAATTATCATTAACACATCGATTAAACGTTTTTTACAACCTCTATATTTATATTATTATTTGTTTTATTAATTCTCTATTATACCATATGTTGCAGCCATAGCAAATTTCTTCTCTAAGTCTACAAAATCATCATACATATCAAAAACCATATGTCCAAAACTTACTGGAGATATAGACATTAATGCCACTCCAAACTTATTAAGAATACTTGATATTGCACCTAAACATGCAGTTGCTCCTGCTGTAATATATGATGCAACAATGGCAGCAATTGCAACCATAACTGCGCCAACTGCAACAGCTATACATTTCATTATTTGTTTATTAACACTATCTACTAATTCTATATATTGATCAACATACTCTTTAGTTGGTATCTTTGAATAATTGATAACATAATTCTCTGTACTACCAATTCTATAATACATCTCATCGCCTTTTACACCAGCTTGATAAAAATAGTCTCTTTTAAACTTATCTTTTACAACTTTTTTCCAATATAATGGTCCTGTCCCATCTCTTTTGTTACTATTCTCATCTTCTGATTCTAAAATAGGAACTGTTGATGTTTTTATATTATACATAGGTTCGTTTTCACTATTAACACCTATATATTCATAATAGTTACATATAACCACATCATCTGTTATTACATAATCCATATATGAACCATCATCTAGATCAACTCTATAATCACCTTGAAGATTATTATCAGATAAAGTTACTTGTTCCTTAATAACTTCATCTCCACTAACAACTTGATCCTTTGTTTGTGATTCATTAGCTCTAATATTAATTGGGTCCTTCCATATAACAAACATTAAAGCCACAATAACAACAACTGCTATAACTTTTTTTATTATCTTATTCATAATTATACACTTCCCCTTCTAACTTATTAATTACTCCTAACTTTTTCTGTATAAATTCTACCACTAATATGTATATTTTACCACTATAATTTTCTAAAATTTTTATAAATAATATTAATAATAATTCATATATACTGTATTTTTATCAAATACTAATTATTATAATTACTATTAATTATTATATTTTTCCTTATGACTCTTTATTAACTCATCATCATCAAAATAATTTATCTTCATAGCCTCTCTTACTTCTGCCAAAGTATTCATTGCTACTTTTCTTGCTTCCTCACTACCTTTTCGAAGAATCTCATATACACCCTCAATATTCTTCTCAAATTCTTTTCTTCTGTTTCTAATAGGTTCAAATTCCTCTTGCATAACATTAAACAAGAATCGTTTCACTACCATATCACCTAATCCACCTCTAGTATAATGATCTTTTAATTCTTGTAGGTTAGCATAATCAGGTAAATATTTTGCAAAATATTCATCTTTACAAAATGCATCAAGATATGTAAATACTGTATTACCTTCTAAATGCCCTGGATCTGATACTTTAATATGTGTTGGATCAGTATACATCCCCATAACTTTCTTTCGAACTTCCTCTTCTGTATCTGATAAATAAATACAGTTACCTAGTGATTTACTCATCTTTGCTTTACCATCAGTTCCTGGTAATCTCAAACATGCCTTATTACTTGGCAAAATAACATCTGGTTCTATTAATACTTCTGAGTAAACTTGATTAAACTTACGAACAATCTCTCTAGTTTGCTCAATCATTGGTAACTGGTCCTCACCTACAGGAACAGTTGTAGCCTTAAATGCTGTAATATCAGCAGCTTGGCTTATAGGATATGTGAAAAATCCAACTGGTATACTTGCTTCAAAATTACGCATCTTTATCTCGTTCTTAACTGTTGGATTACGTTGTAATCTAGCAACCGTAACCATATCCATATAATAAAATGATAATTCACATAACTCAGGTACCTGTGATTGAATAAATATAGTTGCCTTATTAGGGTCCAATCCACATGCTAAATAATCTAGGGCAACCTCTATTATATTCTCTCTTATCTTCTCTGGATTCTCTATATTATCTGTAAGCGCTTGTGCATCTGCTATCATTATATAAATTTTATCATACTCACCAGATTCTTGTAATTCTACTCTATTCTTTAAAGAACCAACGTAATGTCCTACATGTAATTTTCCTGTTGGTCTATCTCCTGTTAAAATTATTTTATTACTCATAATGTCCTCCATTCTAAAGTTCATCTAAGTTTTATGTATAACATAGAATACCCATTTAGTCAAGTTTTATAACCTTCTTCTATTAATTATATACATTTTTTTACATTTATCTCTAAATCCTTTTTTAATACTAGACGATAATACCTTTAGCATCGTGTAGACCCTTTATTTTTATTTGTCAAATTTTATTAGTCTATACGTAAGCTTTATGGCATTTATATTTATGTGTATATTAGTTTTAATACATTTATTAAACTTAATATGTTCATTAATTCCAAATGGAATTTAAAAATAATAAAATAAATATATATATTTTTTTAAGGAGGATTATCATGGCCATAAATAATTTTTCTACTTTTGTAGATATGGAAAAACTTCAATATTTACAAGATACTTTTGCAACAGCTACAGGAATGTCAGCTGTAATCATTGATATGGGTGGTAAGCAAGTTACAAAACCTAGTAATCAACGCGAATTTTGTTATAACTACGTAAAACAATCTAACACAGGACGTAGATTATGTGAAAAATGTGAAAAAGATGGTATTGGTACATACACATGTCACGCTGGTTTAACAGAATTCTCAGAGAACATAATTGTTGAAGGAGAAACTGTTGCTAAAGTAATTGGTGGACAAACAAGAACTGGTGAAATTGATGAAGATGTTATTAAACAACTTTCAACAAAATTAGATTTAGATATGTCTAGTTTAACTGAAATTGCAAAGAAAATACCAGTTCAATCAGAAGAAGCTGTTAAGGCTGCTTCAAAATTATTAGCTGAGATTATCTCACTATACATCCACTCAGAACACTATATGAAACACAATGATAAGAAAGTAGCTATTCTTGAAACAGAAGTTAAAAACGTTCTTGAAGATACTAATGCTATTTCAACTCATACTGAAGAGCTTAGACATATATCTAAGAGACAAAATATTCTTGCACTTAACGCTTCTATCGAAGCAGGTCGTGCTGGTGAAGCTGGTAAAGGTTTCTCAGTTGTTGCTGATCAAATGGCTGTTTTATCAAAACAATCATCAGACATTTATTCAAGCATAACTACATTTGCTAAGAATATTGATACTTCAATTCATAAATTAGATAATTTCTTTGGAACTTCTAATGAAGATGAAGATATGATGGTATAATCTTATACTAATGAATAAATAAAAGAGAGGCTGTTGAAATAATCGCCTCTCTTTTATTTATTTTATTTATTTTATTTATTTTATTTACTTCGATATCATTAATTTTAATTCAAAAGATTAATTACATTTCCTTTATCATCAATATCTACATCAAAGGATATTCCTTTATAATAATCATAAAATTCTTTTCTTAAATTATCATCTTCTACTATAGATGTAAGATATGCTTTTTCTACACATGGTATTACTTGAGTTTCAATATTATCATCTAAAGTTATTTTTACCATCATAGTTCTATCTATAGTTCCACCAAACATAAAATTTCCTAAACTATATATAATTGGTTTATTATTATATATTTCAGCACCTTGCAAGCAATGTGTATGACATCCTATAACTGCATCCGCACCTGCATCAATATATTGTCTTGCTAATGTTTTTTGATATTCTTCAGGATATTCTTGATGTTCTTTCCCCCAATGAACATATACAACTGCATAATCAGCACTATCCTTTGCTATTTCTATTTGTTCTAATAATATTTTAGGATCATATGTAGTTAACATACCTGCCCTATCCCCTGTCGCATTCCAATCTGTAACTGGTATTACTCTTGAAGCACAAAGAAATGCGACTTTTTTTCCTTTTCTTTCAATATACTTAACTTCTTTTGCTTCCTCCATATTTCTTCCAGCTCCACCACATAACATGTCTGAATTGTTATATGTATCCAAAGTATCAATTAATGCATCTGTTCCAAAATCCAGAGTATGATTATTGGCCAATGACACAATATCAACCCCCATTTCCTCAAAGATACTAATATACTTTGGATCTGTTCTAAAAGTATACTGCTTATCTTCCATCTTAGTTCCTCTTAAGCTAAAAGGAAATTCCTGATTTACCATAGCTATATCTGCATTTTTAAATTCTGAAAGCAAATTAGGTGACAATATATTTTCAACATTGCCACCATCTTTATTATAAGTATTAGTCATACTCTCTGATAGCAATACATCTCCGCCAAATACAAGTGTAATGGCTCCAGAATCCTCGCTATCACTATATAATTCTTGTGTTTTATCATTCACATTACTATTATTACTCTCGTTCATTTTAATTTGTGTATCATTTTCTTTACTACACCCACATATTAAAACCAAACTACATAAGACTACGCTCATTATTATCTTCTTCATTAAATATACACTCCCTACATAACTATTATTCCGTCTCCTCAATTAGTATCATAGACCATTTACCCTCATATTCAAAAGCTAGATTCTCACTTTTAAATGTCTTCTTTTTTCCATCATGGTCATAAAATACTATATCAAACTTTACTATTCCAACCTTCATCATATCATCTGTAAACACTTCAGATATATTAATTTCTTGGACAAATCTATTTATATAATCTTGTCTTTCTCTAACATTAACTTGTCTATATTCTACATTTTGAATACCAACAGCCTTATCTGTTTTCTGTGATAAGTCACATATTTTACTAATATATCTATTCTTCTGCTCATTAGATAAAAATATGTCTGGAATATAATCATCAATTATGTCTAAGTCCTCATCTAATCTTGCTCTTGTTATCTTATAAACTAAATTATATCTTTCTTCTTCTTCTTTTTTTTGCATATCATTACTGCATGCTACTAGCAACGTACATACACAAAAAACAACTATCCCCACTATTATCTTTTTCACTTCAAGCAACTCCTTCCCCCTTTAATTTCTACATATTAAAGTTTAAATACATTCATTGTATCACTTAATTTTTGAGATACCTTTTTAATCTCTGAAGCTTCATAGAATAAATCTGTCATACAATCTGTTACTTGACTTGTGTCTGATGCTGTTTGTTTGTTCTTATTAGCTGCATCTTTTAATTCATCTACAACTTCAATAATTTCCTCACTTGTCTCACCCATAACTTTTATTTTCTCTTTAATATGCTCAACATTACCAGACATTACATCAATACCTCCATTAATATTTTTAAATATTTCTTCTGTAACATCTATACTATTATTCATTCTGCCTATAACTTCATTTACCTCTTCCATATTACGCATAGTTTTATTAGAACCTCTTAATAGGTATTTTATCTCATCCGCAATACTCTTGGATACTAATGCTGATTGATCCGCAAGTTGTTTTATTTGATTAGCAACAATACCAAATCCTTTTCCTTGCTCTCCAACTCTTACTGCCTCTATTGATGCGTTAATAGACAATAATTCTGTTTCATCTGCAAAAGATGAAATCTGTTCTGCAAATCTTCTAATTTGATTAGCAGATACATTTGTTTTTTCAATTTGTTGATTTAATGCTAATATTACATTATTTAATGTCTCGTTGATATATAATAACTCTTCAACAATGTTCTTAACATTTGATCCTTCTAATTGCATACCATTTTTTATATTATTAAGTTTAACTATTTCTTCATAAGTTGCATTTAACATTTCATTTAATACAACAATATTCTTACTAACTTTGTTAGATGTTTTATACTGCACTTCTGCAGTTTCTGTCATAACTCCAACTACCTTATTAACAGTATCTATTGATTCTTTTGTTTTTTGTGCTGTATCATCCAAATGTTGTGCTGAATCTTGTAAGCCATCTACTTCTTCTATACTTTTCTTTATCATGGTACGTAACTCTCTTACTAGAACAAATAAAGAATTATTCATTACGCCTAACTCATCTTGTCTTTTAAGAACATCGTTAGTAAAATTAACCTTCAATTCTCCTGTTGCAACCTTTTCTATATTATTTACTCCAGCTTTAATTGCTGATGTAAATCTGCTTGCAATAATTACTGCTAATACAATAGATGCAATAACTAAGCACACCACACTTATTCCTGTAATACTAATTACATTGTTCATAGATGCTTTTCTACTTTGCACATCTGCTGATACAACTATCATACCAATTACATCTTCATCTGAACGTTCTTGGAATACTGTAATACCATATACATATGAAGGAACTCCATTTACATTATAATTAGTTGATGAAAAATCATATTTTCCTTCTATTGCTGCTTTGGCTATATCTTTAGGAAAAGCCATATTTGTCTCTGCAACATCTTCCATTGTACTAACTATACATGCATCATTTGAATAGAAGAAAATATCTATTCCAGAGGCTTCACCTATAGATTTAATCAACTCTGTAGATCCACCTATGTTAAAATTACCTTTCCATAATCCACCATCTGCTCCTGAGATATAGTCACCTGGATTTTGATTATATGCTGTAAGTACTGTAAGAGCTGAACCCTGAATATTATTTAATACATCCCTATCTGTTGATCTAGATAATGTTGTACTAAATAATAACGCAACAATTATACCTAAAACAACTACAGGTACTATTGCTACTGCTAGTATAATTGTTCGTACACTCCTTTTACTCTTCATTTTACTATTACTATTTTTATTATTAGTAATAATTTTTTTATTAGGATTTTTTTTCATATCTATGTTTTTATTCTTTCCTTTATCGGACTTACTATTTTTTTCCTTAATGCTGATTTTTTTATCATTTATATTCTTTTTTTCAAGGTTTTTCTTATCTACTCTTGTTTCCTTTTTTATTTTCGCACCCATATTATATCTCCTTTACATATAATCATACATTCTATATCGACATTAAACTTGGAAATATTATCCATTATTTTACTTTTTTAGTATAATTTTAGAGGTTTTTTATCCGATATATGCATTATCAAATTATATAAAGGAGGATAATCTAAGAAATGGTCAATAAAAAATTTTTTAAGATTATTGTAAGTTCGTTACTAATTAGTTCATTAGTAGCATTAAGCGGTTGTTCAAATTCAGCTGCTCCACAAGAAGAGGCTAAAAAAAGCAGTTCAGCAAAAAAGGATACTGCAGAAGATTCAAAGGACAACCCTTATAAAGATTTAAAAATAGGTGTTGTAAACATTGGAGCATCAACAGATACAGCAGGATATACATATGCACATATTGCTGGTATCAAAGGTATGCAATCATCTTTAAATATCAAAGATGATCAAATAATGTACAAAGATCATATTCCTGATGGACCTGGAGATCAAGAAACAATCAAAAAGGCAATTCAAGAATGTATCGATGGTGGATGTAAGATAATCTTTACAACAAGTTTTGGATTCAAAGATGCTACAAAAGAACTTGCTGAGAAATATCCAGATATTTATTTCTCTCACTGTTCTGGTGACTTAAGTAATGGTAAGAACTTCAATAGATACTTTGGTAAAATTTACCAACCATTCTATTTAGCAGGTATTGCAGCTGGTTTAAAAACAACTTCTAATAAAGTTGGATTCGTTTCTTCATGGGGAAGCGCAGTTTCAGAAGCTGCATATTGCTTAAATGCATTTGCAATGGGTGTTGCTTCAGTTAATCCTACTGCTAAGGTATATTCATATGCTATTAACAGCTGGGGTGACGAAGCTCTTGAAAAAGAAGCAGCTACATGGTTAGTTACTCATGGTATCGATGTTGTTGGACAAGATACTGATACAGCTCAACCATCACTTATTGCACAAGCTAATGGTAAATTCAGTATTGGTTACAACTCAGATATGAGTAAAGATGCTCCTGGATCAACGTTAATGTCTGTTATCTGGAACTGGAGCTCATATTATACACACGCTGTTAAGAGTATTGTAGATGGTTCATGGGATTGTCCAAACTACTTCGGAGGTTTCAAAGAAGGTACTATTGGATATACTCCATTATCTAATCTAAATCATGCTGATGCTGATGCAAAAGTACAAGAAGCTGTTAAGAAATTTACAGAAGGTTCTTGGGACGTATTTACAGGTGTTATCGAAACAAATGATGGTAAAACTGTTGGTGCTGCTAACGTTACTATGGATGATGATACAGTTCAATTTAATACTAACTGGTTATACAAGAATGTAGTAGTAATTAAATAGTTTTAATAAATTAAAGGAGTTGCGAAAACAACTCCTTTTTTATTTCACAAAAATATACAATTTGCAATTTTTCTTTCATAACTTTAATAATATCTTCTCTGATAAAAATTGCCTTGTATCTGTTGTGATTTTATAATATTTATAAATGCATGTTCATCTACACGTTTTATATGAGCTATAACTTGCCCCATTTCTTCACTAGACACAACTGAATATATCATATTACGAGTTTTACCTTGATACATTCCTACACCTTTGAACAATGTTCCATCATGATTAGTTAAATCTCTAATAACTTCATATACAGCATCAACATTCTCTGTAATTATAAACAATGTATTCTTTTGATACCTCTTATATATCATCTGTATAATATTGGTTGATACAAATTGTAAAATAATTGAGTATAATGCTTCTTCTATTCCAAATAACATTCCTGCTATAAATAATACGACTACATTAGCTGCAAATATATAGTTCCATGCGTCCTTTTTGTACTTTTTAGATATATATATTGATATTATATCTGTTCCACCACTTGTAGCGTTAATTAATAAACATATTCCAATTGCTGCTCCATTAAGTAGACCACCAAATATTGCACATAACAAAATATCTTCCATTATATTTAAATTAGGTATTATATCTACCATAATAGACATAAGTACAATCATAATTAATGAATTAGTTGTAAATACCTTTCCAACATACTTATATCCCATATATATTGGTATAATATTAAGAGTAATATATATAGCTGAATATGGTATACTAACATCAAAAAACTCTATTCCTATCTTCTGAATTAATAAACTTATTCCAGATACTCCTCCAGGTAAAATTCCACCTACTCTTGCAATATTACTAATATTAAATGCCATAATAAATGCTACAATCACAATAATTATATATTGCTTTATTCTTCCACCTATTGTAGCCTTCTCTTCAGATAAATTATGTAATGTTATCATAATAAACTCCTTTATTGATTATTCTTTACCACCAACCATTCTTCATAATATCACACCTATCTATAATGTTCAAGGGGCTACATTAATTTGAGCGATAGCTCAATTTAATTAGTCCCCTGTCGAGTAGACAGGGGACTATCATTTACAGAACATCTATTGCTTTTCGAAGATCTTCTGCCATCTTTTTTATGTTTTCAACCATTTGAGATAAATTTTCAGCACTTGCACTACCTTCTTGTGTTGCAGCTGATACCTCTGAAACAACATCAAAGTTTCTGTCTAACATATTCTTAACGCCATAACAGAATTCATTTATATCTTTACTATGATTTCTAATACTTCTTGTAATACCAGTTATACCTACTACTGCATCTGCCAAGTCAGAATTTGCATCAGCAATATAGTCTGCCTCTTTTTGCACATTTTCTATATTATCTAATCCATCTTTTGTAAAAGAATAACTTCTTTCCACTACTTCAACAGCATCCTCTGTTTTTTCTATAATGTTTGATATAATCTGCCCTATATTTGAAACAGCATTCTTAGTTTGATTAGATAATTCTTGTATCTCATCTGCTACAACTGCAAAGCCACGTCCATATTCTCCTGCTTTTGCAGCCTCTATAGAAGCATTCAACGATAACATATTAGTTTGACTAGAAATCTCTGATATAACATTAACTATACCATATATTTCTTTTGACTGTGCTCCTAGTGCAACAATAGCTTCCTTACATTCATCTGTCATTTCTGTAACTTTTCTCATAGAATGTACAGTACGCTTAATTTTCTTACCATTCTCTTTTGAAACTCCACGAACATCATTAGTTATATGTGTTACCTTCTCACATTTGTTTTTCAATACATCTAATTCATTAGTAATCTGAGTAATCTTATTATTAACTTGATCAACACTATTTTTACTATCTGAAGCTATTTGCACAACATTAGATGTTTGTTCAGCAATTTTATCATTATTAATTGAAAATATTGCTGATGTTTCTGATAAACTCTTCATTGATTTATATAAATCATTTGATACTTCTAATGATTTTCTTGATAAATCTTTTGAACGCTCTAACATCATCTTTTCTTCATATGCATCAGCATAGCTTCCTAATATCTCACCAATTCTTTCGCATATTTTAGTTAATACAATAGTTAATGCTACAACTATAATTGCTCTTGGTAAAACAGCAAATAGCATTAGGTCTTTCATTGTAACCCAGTTATCATCCAATATTGTTTGAGTTAAATGTCCTACAATTTGTCCTACTGAAACTGCTACAAGTGTTAGACACATTGTAATGTAATTAATTCTTTTTGAACAATAAATAGTTGCTATTGCCACTGGAAAGATATAAAATGCAACCATATGTAAAGTCAAAGTACAACTTAATATACCTGTAATAGCTACAGCAGATATAATGTTAATATACTTAACCCATTTATCTTGTCTTTTAAATTTCTTAACTACAATTACAGGTACTAATAAAATTATTGTTCCGCCTATCCAAGATGCTAACATAAGAGGTAATTCAACGGTAAAAACTCCTACAAGATTTAATACAAATACCACGGCTAATACTACTATACATGCAATCATTACATTAGCAATTATTATATTAGCTTCTTTTTCATTATCAATTAAAATAGGATTTACCTGATTTTTATTTTTCTCTTTTACCTTTTTTACTTTAGGTTTGGCTTCACCTTTTACTTTAGACAATTTAGCCTTTATGTTTATCTTCTTTTTTTCCTTTACAGGCTTATCTAAATTTTCTTCTGCGCCTTTCTCTATGCCTTTAACTTTCTCAGCCTTCTTCTCATGTTTAAACTTTTCTTTAAAGCTTACCTTTTCTTTTGCCTCTTTTATTGGCTTTTCCTTAGGCTCAGCTTCTACGGTGGCTTCTACAGATGTTTCCACAGATTTTTCTATAGACTCTTTCTCTACCTTTTTTACAGGCTCTTTTTCTGCCTTTTCCTTATGTTTAAACTTATCCTTAAAGCTTACCTTTTCTTTTGCCTCTTTTATTGGCTTTTCCTTAGGCTCAGCTTCTACGGTGGCTTCTACAGATGTTTCCACAAATTTTTCTATAGACTCTTTCTCTGCCTTTTTTACAGGCTCTTTTTCTGCCTTTTCCTTATGTTTAAACTTATCCTTAAAGCTTACCTTTTCTTTTGGCTCTTTTTCTGCTGGCAAATCTTCTACTTTTAACTCTTCACTAACATCTAATTTACCCTCTGATTTTTTTCCCAGCTTAAACTTATCTTTGATATCCATACAATCCTCCATTCCATAGCATCAATCTATGCATTTAACGGACTTTTTTTATAATTTTGTATCCATGCTTACTTTTATTTTTTACATTTATTTACAAAATGTATGTTATCAAATAAAAATATCGGCCTATAAATTCTTTTTATAAACCGATATTTCAAAATTAATATATATTTTTTTATTATGATAATAAAACTCTATCATTAGTGAATTCCTCTCCGCTTGCTTGTGCAAACTTATGAAGTAAATCATCCACTGTTAGTTTTTTCTTATCTTCACCCTTTATATCCAATATAACCTGACCATTATTTAACATAACAAGTCTATTACCAATTGCAATGGCATCCTTCATATTATGAGTAATCATTAATGTCGTAAGGTTATCCTTATCTACAATTTTCTTTGTAGCATCTAGAACTGTTGCTGCTGTCTTAGGATCAAGTGCTGCTGTATGTTCATCTAAAAACAACAACTTAGGTCTCTTTAAAGTTGCCATAAGAAGTGTTATAGCTTGTCTTTGACCACCTGATAATAACCCTACTTTAGATGTAATTCTATTCTCTAGACCTAAACCAAGTACTGATAGAAGCTCTTTATAATGTTGTCTTTCCTTATGCGTAATTCCACTACCTAGTCCTCTAAACTTTCCTCTTCTATATGCTAACGCTAAATTCTCATCTATTCCCATATTAGCTGCTGTTCCCATCATTGGGTCTTGAAATACTCTACCTAAAAACTTAGCTCTCTTATACTCAGGCATAAATGTTACATTTAATCCATCTATTATTATGTCACCTTCATCAACTTGAAAAACTCCAGCTAATGCATTCAACATTGTTGACTTTCCTGCACCATTACCACCTATAACAGTAACAAAATCTCCTTCATCTAGCTCAAGAGACAATTTATTAAGTGCCATTTTTTCATTAATGGTTCCTTTATTAAATGTCTTAGATATTCCATTTACTTGTAACATTACTTGGCACCTCCATTACTAATTTTCTCTTCCTTCATTCGTTTAGTTATTATCTCTTTATTTGTTCTATTAACTGTTATTCTCTTTCCTATAGTCATAAGTACTGGCATATACTCTCTTTTAATATATGGAACTGCTAAGAATATAGCTACTACTACCGCTGACAATAATTTAAGTAAATCTGTATCAAATCCCATCCATATAACTACTTGAAGAACAACATAATATAATATTGCTCCCAAAGAAACTGATAACAATTTTAATGCAAAGTTCTTAAATATCTTACCAAAAATCACATTACCTATTATAACAGCTGCCAAGCCAATAACAATTGAACCTCTACCCATATTTATATCAGCAAATCCTTGATACTGAGTATATAGAGCACTTGCTAAGGCAACTAAAGCATTAGATATAATTAAACCTATTATTATGTTAACTTTAGTATTAATTCCTTGTGCCCTACTCATATTAGGATTACTTCCTGTAGCTCTAAGTGAACATCCTCTTGCTGTACCAAAAAACCAGTATAATACTGCTATTATAACTATAGTAAATATTGAAACAATAAAAATTGTATTCTTATTTAGTGGTACACCTTTGTTATACTTCATAGCTACTAAAACATCATATTGATGTGATGGTAAGGAGATATTAGCTTTACCTATTATCTTTAGGTTAATTGAATATAATGCTAATTGAGATAATATACCTGCCAATATTGCTGGAATTCCCATAGATACATGAAATACACCTGTAACTAACCCTGCTAATCCACCAGCTAACGCTGCGCATAATAAACTTATCCACACATTATGTCCTGAAATCATCATTACTGCACAAACTGCTCCACCTGTACACATAGTACCATCTACAGTCAAATCCGCCACATCTAAAACTTTATATGTTATATATACACCAATTGCCATTATGCCCCATATAAGACCCTGAGCTATAGCTCCTGGAAGGGCATTTAATAAATCTACTATCTCCACTATTATTCTCCAATCTCATCATATCCATCTGGTATCTTTATTTTTAATTCATCTGCTATTTTCTTATTATATTGTTTTGTTACCTTTGGTGCATATTTTATTTCCATTTTTGTTATATCTTTTCCGTTAACTAAAATATCATATGCCATTAAGCCTGTTTCATAACCTAATTCATAATAATCTATTGATAATGTAGCTATTCCGCATCCCTTACATATACCAGCTTCGCCAGCCACAATAGGAACACCTTCTGGTCTTGCAATATTATCAATTACTTCTGTATTAGATGCAGCTGTATTATCAGTTGGAATATAAATCACATCACTTTTCTTAACTGCACCTTGAACTACAGATGCTATATCGTTAGAATCAACAAATGAATATTCTTTACACTTTATTCCTTCTTTTTTCAAATTCTTCTTAATTAAATCAACCTGGAACTTTGAATTTGGCTCTGCTGAGCAATATAATAAACCTACAGTTTCTGCTTTAGGAAATAACTCTAAAATCATATTAGCTTGCTCTTCAATAGGTGCTAAATCAGATGTTCCTGATACATTATTACCTACAACACCTGTAAAATCATCTATTGCAAGTGCTGTTGCATAATCTGTAACACTTGTTCCCAAAATAGGAATATCTACTGTTGCATTAGCTGCTGATTGTAATGGTGCTGTTGCATTAGCTAAAATCAAATCTACATTTGATGAAACAAATGAATTAACTATAGTTGCACATGTTGCTGACTCACCTTGAGCATTTTGCTCATCAAACTTAACTTTATCTTCTCCTAATTTTTCAATTAAAGCTTCCTTAAATCCTTTTGTTGCTGCATCTAGGGCTTCATGTTCTACTAATTGACATATACCTATATTGTATACCTTTTCTTTACTATCCTTACTACCCTTATCACTACCTCCACATGCTGTTAACGAAAATGTCATTGCAGCGATTACTGTTGTTGCTATTACTTTTTTTAATGTTCTTCTCATTCTACTACGTCTCTCCTTTTGTTTGTCTCTTACACTTATTTGCACAAATTTCATAAAAAAATAATCCACATTACTAATTTGTGTAATTTACTGTAAAATAATAAAAATTATTCTATATAACATCATATAGAATAATTTTTATTTAATACATATATCTAATAAATTTTACCAACCTGACACTTTTAAGTCAAGACGATTTGGTCTTTTTTGTAAAATAAGTTATTAACAGTTTCTAGCAATTTTTATTCATATTATATAGGCATTATATCAAATGTTATAACTGTATAATATATTGTTTCACTTAAATCATTTAATGCATTCTCCAATGACTCTTTTATCTTATCTTCATCTCCAACTAACTCCATTGGAATAGCTATATCAAATATAAGATTGGTATGTTCTACTCCTGGTACCATTCTAAAATCGTGAATACTCATTCTTTCATCACGTACTTTTAAAATAGATATAACTATTTTTTTCATTTTCTCCAATTCAACATCGTTAGTTACTATAGGATCATAATGTATAACTAAATGAACACCATATTTTTCTAAACATTCTCTTTCTAAATTGTCTATTTTCTCATGACATATAAGATTGTCTTCATCTTTATCCATCTCTACATGAATACTTGCAAATCTTTTTCCTGGACCATAATCGTGTACCATAAGGTCATGACATCCAATAACCATATCACAATTTAGTACATGTTCTTGTATACAACTTTGTAATTCCTCATTAGCACCCTCTCCTATTAATGGAGATATGGTTGTTTTAACTAACTCTACACCACTAGCAATAATAAATATAGCTACTACAAATCCCATAATACCGTCAACTTTCCAACCAGAAGCATACTCTACTATTCCTGCTATCAATATGACAGTTGTCATTATTACATCATTTAAGCTATCCTTTGCTGTTGCTAAAATAGTATGAGAATTAATACTTTTGCCAAGAATATTATTTAATACATATAATCCAAATTTCACTATTATAGATATTACTAATACTACCCCTGTACTAAATGTCATATCTATAGATGTTGGATTAAGTATTTTTTCTACAGAACTTTTCACAAGTTCTAATCCTATAACTAACATCATTACTGCTACTGCTAAGCCTGATAAGTATTCAAATCTTGCATGCCCATAAGGATGTTCTTTATCTGCAGGTTTTTCTGCTAACTTAAATCCTACCAACGTTACTATTGCACTTGCTGCATCAGATATATTATTTAATGCATCTGCTATTATTGATACTGATGATGATAATAATCCAACTATTATCTTGCAAACAGACAATATACAATTACATATAATTCCTATTAATCCTGATGCTTTACCTACAGCTGCACGTACTTTTAAATCACTTATATTCTCTTCTTTCTTTGTTAAAACTTTTAATAGTACATTTGCCATAGTATCCTTCTATCCTTTCAATAATCACTAACTTCTAAATATTTTATTATATTTCCTTTACTGTTATTCTATTCTTACCATTATTTTTTGACACATATAATGCCTTATCTGCTTCATTAAATGCCTTCTCATATATAGTCTCTGACATACATTTTATAAGACCTGAACTAAATGATAGTCTTCTATCCATAAAATCAAATGAATACTTTGAAAACTTATCTCTTATTTCTTCTAAAATATCATAATATTGATTCTGGTCTTCTCCTTTAAATATAATAACAAATTCTTCTCCACCAAAACGTCCAACCACAACATCTTCTGTAGCATATTCATTGAGTAGACCACCTAATGCTCTTAATACCTTATCACCATTATTATGTCCATATGTATCATTAACACTTTTAAAATTATCTAAATCTAATATTGCAAGCCCTACAGGTTTTTGCTCATTCTTTAAACCAAATGTTTTATCAACTATTTCTCTAATATACACTCTTGAATGAACCCTTGTCAATGCATCAAATTCTAATCTCTGTCTATATTTCTCTTCATTTTTAAGAGAATTCATAATTAGTGCTTGCACACTCATTTGATATTTTTGAACTTGCCATGCAACTAAGCTTGCTAGTATAGTAATTCCTTCTACAACTATACATTGATTCATATATTCTCGTAATGTTCCTGGTCTTTCCGAACTAATATATAATGCAGCACACACAACAAGTATACAGCAATAAACCAATATAGCTCTATTAATCTTTGGATTATGAAACACACTACAGAATAATAAAACCATACTTGGAACTACCCATAATTGTGTAAAGAAACTATGAAATACTGCCATAGAACCAGCTATTGTACATAAGGCAAATGAGCATGCCATATTTTTTACATCATTAGAAAACTTCTCTGATTTTATTATAAATTTGGCTATAAAAAATGATGCTAAATTCACCGAAAATGGTAAACATATTCTCTTTAATATATATTTTGGTACTTCCATACTAAGATCATTATTAAATAAAGATTCAAACATAAAGAATATATCTAACAATACACATGCTATTGCCAATGTTAACAATATTCTAACTATCTTTTCACGTAATTCCTTCTCTAGTGTATCCATAAAACGCCTCCTAGATTTCATTAATGGCCATACTCCACTAGATTAATATATCGTCAATTATCTTATAAAAATATACTTATTACTTTTCATATTATTTTTATCTATCCTATTATGTATAAATGTTCTAATAATATCTTTATTCCCAGTACAATAAGAATAACTCCACCTACAAACTCAGCCTTTTTCTCGTACTTACTTCCAAATATACTTCCTATCTTAACTCCAAATGCTGATAAAACAAATGTTGTTACTGCAATAAATAATGCTGCAAATAATATGTTAACATTTCCTGCCATTGCAAGAGATACACCTACTACCAACGCATCTATACTAGTTGCAATAGCCATTACAAACATTGTTTTTACTGACAAATCAGCTCCATCTTCATTGCAGCACTCACATTCGTCTTTAGTCAACGCTTCTTTTATCATGTTAACACCTATTAGAGCTAATAATCCAAAAGCTACCCAATGGTCTACTGACTCGATAGCTTTCGCAAAAAAAGAACCTATAAAAAATCCAATTGCTGGCATAAGTCCCTGAAATCCGCCAAACCATACTCCGCATGTAGCCATTCCTTTTATATCAGCCTTTTTCATAGCTAATCCCTTGCATATAGACACTGCAAAAGCATCCATACTAAGCCCCACTGCTAACAATAATAATTCTATTAATCCCATCTAATCACTCCAAATCTTTATATATATCAAATCTTTTTATGTGTATAATATATAATAATACATGTTTATTTTTACACCCCATACTTACGCATTATATACTCTACACTAGTTTATTTCTATATGTTTTACAAAAATAACATATAAATTCTATATATCATAATATAAATTCATATGTTTTCATTTACTTTTTTCCATTTTTATTATAAAATTTACAGTAATTTACAAAGTTATTAAAGGAGGAATTTTATATTATGTTAACTTACGAATCAACAAATTCTATTCGTGAGCTTGTTCGTGATGCAGCTTTACTTTACGACAATATAGATTTTTTACGTTATGTAGAAAATGGAGAGATTAAAACACTTTCATTCTCTAAATTTAGAGCTGAAACCGAAGCAATAGCTTCTTGGACAGCTGGATTAAGTCGCAAATTAGGCCATCCTGTTAGAGTTGCAATGGTTGCTCCTAATAGTGTTTTATATCTTAAAATGCTTATTGGTGTTATGTGCGGTGGTGGTGTTTCCATACCTATAGATGTACAAATAGATGAAGTCACACTATGTGGCTGTATGAATAAAGCTGAAGCCGATATTCTTATCTATGAGCCACATCTTAACTTTTCCCACGACAATATACATGGGTCTTGTCCTAATTTATCAGATATATTATATATGTCAGAAGGTTCTATGCCTAACTGCGGCGAAATTCTCGATTTATACAAAAGCTTAAAACCACATCTTAATATTTCCAGAGAAGATTTAGCAACTATTATATTTACTTCAGGTACTACGGGTGAAGAAAAAGGTGTTATGCTATCTCATGGCAACTTAATTGATAGTGTATTTAACACTAATCATGATAAATATTTTGTTAAACTTAGCATACTTCCTTTTCATCATGCATTTTGCCTAAATGCTGATATTTTGCTTAACTTTTCTACAGCAGCTACACTTTGTATTCATGGTGACATGACTAATCTAGGAGAGAATCTTACTAGATTTGAACCATCACTATTAAATATGGTACCAATGGTAGCTCAAGTTCTTTACACCAAAATTGTTATGCTTAGCGAACAAACAAGCAAATCACTTTTAGAATGTAGAGATTTAGTATTTGGAAGAAATATCAGCAAAATTATAACTGGTGGTGCTCATCTTCCAGCAGAATTAGTAGATAAATATAATGAATTAGGTATTCTTATATGCCAAGGCTACGGTATGAGTGAATGTTCTCCTACTATTTCATCTCCTGATATGACACGACCAGATAAAGCTAAAACTGCGGGCAAAATAGTTCTTAGATGTAAATCTCGTGTAGTAGATGATGAACTTCAAGTTAAAAGCCCTTCCGTTATGATGGGATATGTTAATGCTCCTGAATTAACTGCACAAATTATTACAGATGATGGTTGGCTTCGTACAGGTGATATTGGATATGAAGATGAGGAAGGTTTTATCCATATAAAGGGACGTAAAAAGAATCTTATCATCTTGTCTAATGGTGCCAATGTTTCACCTGAACAACTTGAAAACAAACTTTTAGATCATCAACTTATAGAAGAATGTCTTGTATATGGCGAAGACAATATTATTACTGCTGAGATATATCCAAGCTCAAAATATGCTTTATTACACAACATAACTAATGTTACAGAACAAATAGAGCAAATAGTTTCTTCTATTAATGAAACTATGCCTTCTTATAAAAAAATTATGAAGTATGTTATTCGTACATGTCCACTAAAGAAAACAGGTACTAATAAAATCATTCGTGATCAAAGAGCTAAGGATGATGAAATTTTAAACCTTGCATCTAGTGATAAATATGAACCATCAACAGAACTTCAACATATTTTTTATACTATGATTAGCAATGTACTTGGACACAATAACTTTGGAGTAAACACTGATATTTTTAGTACTGGACTGGATTCACTTGGTTGTATTCTTTTACTTACTATGTTTGAAGAGAATATAAACTTTAATTTAACACTAGATGAGTTAATACATCATACAACTATTGAAAGTTTAGAACAACTATATCTAGATAGACAAGAAAAAGAACCTATGGATTATTCTATTCGTCCTGTATATCCACTTTCAAAAGTACAGATGTTTTTTGCATACATTATGAAAGGGAATACAACTTCAAATATACCATTTCTATTTAAGTTAGACCCATCTGTAGATATTTATCATCTCTGCAGAAGTATTGAAGCATTATTTGAAGTACATCCAATTCTTAACAATGTTATTCAAATGTACGAAGACAAAGGTTATGCCAACTTTAGAAATGACTCAAAACATGTTGATATTCCAATATACTCAATATCAAAGGAATACTGGAAGGAATACCAACACACATTAGTTAAGCCATATAACTATACTGAAAATGAACCATTATATCATATAGGAATCTATATGGTTGAAGATGAAAATTATCTATTCTTTGATATAAGTCATACTATAGCAGATGGTGCTTCAATTGGAATTATGTTAGAGAATTTGAATAATTTATATAATGAAAAACCTGTATATGCAGAAGACTATACTTTCTATGAATATATTTTAGATGAAAAAACACGTGAACTAGACGGTGGTCGTACAGCTAATGTGTCATATTTCTCTGATTTAATGAAGGATATGAAGATTAAAAGAAGTATCCTTAATAAAAAAGAGCGCTTAGACCTTTCTAAAGGATCTAATGCTGCCCTTAGAGACAAGTTTGCTAGTATAGACAATAAACATTTGCAATCATATTGTTCAAAAACTGGTATTTCTGAGAATATATTATTTATTACTGCTTTTAATTACTGTATAAGTTTATTCTCTAATTTAGAAGATACTATTTCAACTAGTATACACAATGGAAGAACTGATAGCAGATGGGGTCGTATAGCAGGTTGTTTATTTACAACATATAACTTCCGCGCTAAATTTGGTGCAAACACTCATATAGATACTTTACTTAAATCTTCTGCTAAACAAGTTATTAATACTATGTGTTGCCATGTAAATAATCTTCACGCAGATGAAATGTTTATACAGTATCAAGGTGATATGTTTAGTAATCCTATTATTGGTGGTGCCAAAGCTATTAATGTACCACTTACACTTGATTCACTTCCATTCCATCTAATGATATATGCTGGTGAAAAACATCACACTTATGAACTTCGTTATTGGTCTAATAGATATGATGCTAAACAATTACAGATATTTATGGATATATATGAATCTATTGTGGGTGCTATGATTACAGAAAAAACAGTTGGTGATCTATACAGCTGCATACCTGCTCATCACATAACTGTACCAACTAAGATAAATGTCTCAAAACTAGACACTTTAGCGGATTCAATGTTATGTAACACTTATGTACCAGATAATAAATCTAAGAATGTAACTGTTTCAATCAAAGATACACATGGTCATAACAAACCTTATGGTGCTTGGGGAACACTATATATTAATGATATAGCCACTGATAGAACAGCTCGTATTCTACCAGATAAAACAATAGATTTCTTAGAACATAGCGGACGATACATTATGCACGAAACATTATCAGGTAGACACTACCTAAACCTTTATAAATTAGAAAATATACTTCTAGATTTTGATAATGTTACATCTGCAGATGCTTATGTAACATATGGTGATGATAATAAGTTGCTATTATGTGCGGACATAAGCTGTAACAAGAAACTTGATAAAGTAAACCTAGTGGAACATTTACTATCATTTTGTGATAAACCATTACTTCCATCTAAGTTATATATCAATGATAAAGAATATGTATGTAATTATACAAAAAACACTTTAGACTCTACTTCAAACAATAGAGCTACAGTAACTATCTAATATAAAAAAGAAGAAGAGCGTAAAAACGCCCTTCTTCTTTTTTATATTTTTATAAATCTATCCATTTTTTCTTTATTAAAAGCTTTTATTAAAACCGTTGAATGTATTAATACAGCTGCATACATTACAATAATAATTGTAAGCATTACATATACTGCAATAATATCTGGAGTATGTCCTATTTTTATTCCATATTTGTCAATTGCTAAATCAAACCATCTAACACCTTCTAAAACAGAATCATCTGTTAATCTGTCATATGCAGTTGTAAGTCTATAAACCACTCCTATAATATTAATTATTACTATTCCTACACATCCTATAGATATCATTTTTACATTACCAAACTGTGTATATGCTGTTAACATTGGTATAGCCATCATTAATACCCAATAAGAATTAATACTTACAGAACCAATTAAAAATACAAGAAGATATACAGCAATTCCATATATAGCTATTTTTCTTGTCTTTTTATTTCTCATAAAAACAATTAAATCTACATCTATAAGAAGTGCTACAAGAACAAGTAAACTTGTAGAACAAAAAATCCCTACACTCCATGCTATTTTTTTACCTTTACTATCTATTCCAACCACATTATCCTTCATTAATTTGCTCCTTATTTACAGTCTATATAAACGTATAATACCGTTTTTATATCGGACACATGAATTTTATATATTAGTCATTCTCTAATATATACCAAAGATGACAAGTCATCGGTGGCTCCCTATATCTCTCATTTATGAAGGACATGACATCTTTGTGAACCAAATTCCTTTTACAAAGCAAAAAATGGGGCTGTTGCAACGATTATAGCCCTTGATAGAGCTATCCGCTGCGGCAATACCACTGCTGCTTCTGTTTATGATGACAGAGGCATTTTGTTTATTTAGTTCGGCGCATAAAATCCCTTAAAACACACATACTATTAAGGGCTTTTCCCTTACTCTATTGACTTTACCCTTATTTTATGCTATATTTTAAGGGAATTACACGGAGGTGCGCTTATGAGAATGTTTAACTATTCAGCAATCAAAAATCAAAAATGGGATTCTGAAATCCTTTCCTTGATTGCTGCAATTTATAAAGAAGCCGGAAAACAAGAAATGTGCCTAAAACAAAGGCCCGAAGAATTAGAGAAGCTGGTCGAAATCGCTAAGGTACAAAGTACAGAAGCATCCAATGCTATTGAAGGAATTGTTACAACAAGCACTCGAATCAAACAGCTTGTAGAGGAAAAGACAACGCCAAAAAACCGTGATGAACAAGAAATTGCAGGCTATCGTGATGTACTTAATATTATACACGAGAGCTTTGATGCTATTCCTATTACACAAAACTATATCCTGCAGCTTCACAAAATACTGTATAGCCATATGAACAATCCTATGGCAGGCAGAACAAAAAGTGTTCAGAACTATATTAGTGCTACTTATCCGGATGGTCATGTAGAAACACTATTCACACCACTTGCACCGTATGATACGCCAGAGGCTTTGGACAGAATTTGCGAGGAATACAATCGTGTTATCGGAAATATGGAAATCGAACCGCTAATTGCAATTCCTATCTTCATTCACGATTTTCTGTGCATTCACCCATTTAACGATGGCAACGGAAGAATGAGTCGTCTGCTGACAACACTCTTGCTATACAGAAATGGATTTTATGTAGGCAAATATATTTCTCTAGAAGCTAAGATTGCTAATAACAAGGACCTCTACTACGAATCACTTTCAGAGGCGCAAAATGGCTGGCATGAAGGTAGCGAGGATGTGGTTCCGTTTATCAAATATCTTCTTGGCACCGTTCTTGCTGCATACAAGGATTTTGAAGAACGCTTCGAGCTTGTAGAAACCAAGCTGCCGGCATTAGAAACAGTTAGAAGAGCAACCTTAAATAAAATCGGTCGCTTTACAAAGCAGGATATTTGTGAATTGTGTCCTTCCCTAAGCATAAGCTCAATTGAAGGTTCGCTTCGTAAATTAGTTGCCTCAGGCGAGCTAAAGCGTGAAGGCTCAGGAAAAAGGACCTGCTATTTCAGAATTAAATAATTCCCTTAAGCATTTCTTTTCCCCTTAAAACAGCCTTATTATTAAGGGAAAGTAGATAACATTAAGGTTAAGCATCTCTTCTGAGGTGCTTTTCTTTTGCTTAAAATTAGGAAGGAACGTGATTACTATGAGCATAAAAAATACTCCTCACCACTGGTATAATGCCGGTGATGGGGAGTATTGCTTATGAAAAAACTCTTGCATATCACAAATTTTATATTGCTCAGTAAATTTAACTTTATAGTACGTCCCTTCATTTATATGTTCACACTTACAGCAATTTTAGCATTTTTGCGTCCGTCCGAACTTATCGAGAAAGCAGCCTATCTCTCGAAAAGCCCATAGAATAAGGCTTTTTTACTTCTGTACCTTTGACAGCAAACAAACCGTCTCCACATGTGTGGTTCCCATCCAAAGTATCCATTTTTTCCGCCCCGTTTGAAGGTAAAGAATACATTTTTTCGGTCGTATTATTATCATCTAAATTATCTGCTTTATTTTCAACAAGTATGCTGTTGTTTATCATCAACTACATACCTTCTTTCTATTTGTTTTTACTTATACTATACCATCATTGGCAGTTATTCAAGATTTTCGAATAACTGAATCCTCTTATAATTCATATATCTTTTTGCCAACTCTAGCACCTGTCCTTTGTTTATTTATGTTTTATATCTACTTCAGTTGTTCGGAATTTCCGAACAACTAAATTTCTTCTAATTCTATTATGCTAATCACTGACTAACATATATCGATTATGATACCCTTTTTCCTTTTTTAGAGTTTTTGCTCTTTTTAAAGTGTAATTTAGCATCTGGTATAACTCCTGTATGCTTACCCTTTAGTTCAAAAGTAAGCTTATAAGGGTCTGGTGTTCCATCTTCGTTATATCCACCAACATATACCTTATCTATAACATTCTCAAAAACTACTCTATCAAATTCATCAAGTATTTCATTATTATCTAGTATCTGACGAAGATTCGCCATACGTTTTTCTACGTCTTTTTTTCTATCTAAACTATCGTCTATTATCTGTTTTTTACCTTCTAGATTATGAAGCTTTCTCATTATAGTGCTTAACTTATCTTCATAATCATCTTTTGTTATTATACCATCTATTAACATATCTGTCATTCTACTTTTTTTAGCTTCTAATGCTGATATATCTTTTAATGTTTGTTTCTTCTTTTTGATATCCTCCTCATTATTCATAGACTCTTCTATAGCATCCATAACTATATTAATTACATCATCAAAGTTACCTGCTAGTAATCCTAATGCTTCTACAAATGCATCTTCTAATATCTTCTCATCTATAGCTTTACAATTAGGACAACTCTTTATTCCATTCTTAGTTGCATTAATGCATTGCCATATTTTCTTCTCATAAATTGAACTACTATGTCTTGCTCTTCTTGTTAATTTATGACCACAATAAGCACATTCACACATACTTGAAAATGCATATTGTCTTGTGTATCTTTCTCTATTACCTGTAGTTTCTATTACTCTACTATTAACTCTCTTTAGTCTAATTTTTTCTGCTTCATCCCATATCTCTCTTGAAACAATAGGTTCATGATGGTCTCTTATATAATACTGTTCCTCCTCTCCCATATTAGCTAATCTTCTCTTAGATATAGGGTCTGTTGTAAATGTTTTACCTAATAGTAAATCACCTTTATACTTTTCATTTTTAATAATACCTATAACTCCGTGTGTTCTCCATTTTACTTCACCCTTTTTATTCTTCTTACCAAGTTCAGTAAGTCTATTAGCTATAGTAGTTGTTCCATATCCCTTAACATACATATCATATATAAATCTAACTATCTCTGCCTCATCTTCATTAATACTAAGTGTCTTATCTTCTGGATGATAATCATATCCTAAGCATCCATTAAAACCTATCATCTCTCCTCTCTTCATTTTCATCTTAAGTCCCATCTTAACATTCTTAGATATAGATTCAACTTCTTGTTGTGCTAGAGAACTCATAATAGTAAGAAGTAATTCTCCGTTCATATCCATTGTATTAATATTCTCTTTTTCAAAAAATATTGCTATATTTCTATCTCTTAGCATTCTTACATATTGAAGTGTATCTAATGTGTTACGTGCAAATCTAGAAATTGATTTTGTTAAAATCATATCTATCTCTCCATCCATACACTTCTGAATCATATCTTGAAAACCAACTCTAGCATCTACTTTAGTTCCTGTAATAGCTTCGTCTGCATATATCCCTGCATTAACCCATTCCCTATTAGCTCTAATCTTGTCCTCATAATAACTCTTCTGAGATTCAAAACTACCAAGCTGTTCATCATCATCTGTAGATACTCTACAATATGCAGCAACTCTTATACGGTCAATATTAAGAGCTTCAACTCTATTTCTTGATCTGCTATTTGGAACATTTCTTCTTGCTTCTAAAATCTGTACCTCTGCCATATAATCTCTCCTTCTTTATAAGTAATAGCCAGAAGCAAATATATATCATTTACTTCTGGCTTTACTTTAATACAAAATCAAATTATTAACGAATGTACAAAATCAAAATATGTTGTACTCTTTTAATAATTTCTTCTTAACCTCATTATATTCAGCTTCACTTATATGTCCCATACGATATATCTTCCCTAATACTGATAACATCTTAGCAAGTTTTAAATAATCCATTCTACCTCACCTCTTATACCTTATACAAACCTTATTAACTACATTATCTTCTACCATAAAAAGATTTATCTTCATTACCACTTTTACAAATCTGCTTATGGTAGAATACAATGATAAAACTTCTTATACTTTTAATACTATTACTATGTCTATAATTAACTATATCTCTTTAAGGTCTAATGACCTCTCCCCCAGCCGGGTGTACATATCCTATGCTAGCTGCATACACTCCATTAAGAATCCATGCCCATCAAGGACCTATGAAAGTAGCCACTCTCTGAAAATGCTTTCGCTGAAATCCAGGTGCGCCATCTATCTCATTATCTCTAGTTGCTAATCTAGTAGGCAGGGTCCTCTGCTCATATCCTTCACGGGCAACAACAATTTCTTGAAGCAGGATAGTTGTGGCACGAAATGGGGCTCTGCCACCGTAATAATAAGTTACATTATACGGCGAAATAGAAAATCACGTGATATGCTCGTCCTATTTAGTTGTATGAGTAGTTGTTATTAGTTAAGTAGGATTAATTAATAACAATTACCATACTTTTATTATAGGGGAAATTGGGGTTGGTTAGAACGGAGTGATAATCTGGGTTTTAAGATAAAACTCCGAATAATATTCGGAGTTACATCTTTACTACATTAATTATATTATTTTTTACTTAGATATTCTTTTCTTTTATTCCTACGAACACGATTAATATGTCTTTCAAAATCTCCATTATTTATCAACTGTGCCAACACATATTGTTCAAATGTAGGGACAGTACAAGAATAAAAACCTAGTTTGTCTTGAAATCTTTTAACAAGTTGTTTGGGCAACACCATATATCCAACACGCATTGAAGATGATATTGTTTTTGAAAAAGTATTCAAATATATTACATTATCATAAGTAGAAAGTGTAAATAACGTTTCCATAGGCTGTGATGCTATAGAAAACTCTGAACCATAATCAGATTCAATTATAAAATGTCCATCTTTATTTGCCCACTTTATATATTCATGTCGCTTAGATGCTGAAGCCGTTATACCACTAGGAAAACTTGGATAAGGTGTTGTATGTAAAATAGTTGCATTAGTTTTAGACAATGCAACACTATCAATACCATCATTAGATAATGGTAATAATTCATATTTTACACCTGCCGTATAATATATTTTCTCAATTTTTTCATATGAAGGGTCTTCAATAGCATATATTTTATCCCTGCCAAACAAATCAACAATAAGACTATATAGATATTCTGCTCCCGAACCAATTACTATTTGATCTATCTCTACATTTATTGCTCGATTTCTCATAAGATACAGTTTTATAGCATTACGTAATTCTATACATCCTTCATTAGATGTCTTTTCTAAAATAACATCATAATACTCTGTAACAACCTTTCTCATTGTTTTACTTAAAATTGAAAGAGGAAAACTTGGATAAATAGTTGGTGAATTTTTATGTCGAATTGCTACATCACTCGAAGTCACTGCTGAAGCAAAACCATCTGTTTGTTTAAATATAACAAAATATCCACTTCGTTCACGCGATTCTACATATCCTTCTTCATATAAAAGAGAATATGCATGTTCTATGGTTATTGTACTTACTCCTATCTTATCTGCTAGTAATCTCTTTGAAAGTAATTTACTATTGTAAGGAAATACTCCTGCTATAATATCATCTCTTACTTGCCTATATATCTGTAGATATACAGGTTGTTCATTTTTATTAATTACATAATTCATCTGGTTATATTATTTTCTCCTTTTTTGGTCATTTTATATCATCAGATGATATTGTATGATATTTTTGTTTTTATTACAAGGAGGGATATTACATGCAAGAAAAAAATTCACAAACAAAAACAACACTATGGATATGTACTACCGCTATGTTTATGGCTCTTAATATAGCTATGAGTTCATTCGGACTTCCTGTGCCAGGAGGACATCTTTATATGAATGATGTTATTATATGCACCGCTGCAATTATTTTAGATCCGCTAGCAGCATTCATGGTAGGTGGTGTAGGAGCCTTTCTAGGTGATTTCTTCTTTTACCCAACACCTATGTTCGTCTCACTCGTTACACACGGATTACAAGCTGTTATAATCTCTATTTTTTCACATCATATATTGAAAAAACGCCCTATACTTTCTTCAGGAATAGGTGTTAGTATTGGTGCATTAATAATGATTGTTGGTTATTCACTTGGCAGAGCATTCATTTATGGAACACCAGAATATGCTATTCTTAAATTACCATACCAAATCTTGCAAGCAGTTGTTGGTGCAATTTTAGGAATGATTATATGTTGGAAATTTGGAATACACAAATTATATAATAAAGAACTTAGAAAAATAGCTTAATACATCCTATTTCACCATTCGTTCAACTCTTTCAACTATCTTTTTTCATTTCTTAACTTTATTCGTTCTTCATGTATTAATGAAGAACGAATAAAAAAATTCTACTATTTCCTTATTACATAAAATAGATAGTCATACACTTATTCCTATGCATAACTATCTATCATTTTATTTACTAATTATATAGTTTTTCTTCTAGCTGCCATTTGATACTCTGGATTATGTAGATTTTCCATCATTTTTTGATTGATTCCACTTTGTGTATATTTTGTTCCACCTACTTCTTCAGTAAATACCTTTCCACTTAATCTATCTTGTAGTATTGTTTCAAACATCTCCCTTTGTTCTTGTACCAAATTACTAAACTGTGTTTTTAAATTTGGTTCATTACCCACATTCATTGGGCTACCTATTATTATACTCATAACGGCTCCTTCCCATAGTCCATCTGTCATTCAAGACTACTTCGCTCTCCTGCTGGTCCAAGCGATTATTGGCTTCTTCATTTTGTATGTCTTTAGTATTGCTTTTTTGTTCATCAATTTCTAATTGTTCGCATTTACACTTTTTATCTTGCGATATAGCTCTCATAATTCTATTTATGTCCTCTGGTGTAAACATATCTATTGCTTTTGCTAGCTGATTAAGATTATCTCTATTAACAACTAAACTTCCTCCACCAGATAACGGTATAGATATACACTTACTGCTATCGCTAACATCACCTAAGCATAATCTACTATTATCTGCATCACATACAAATACAGCACCTTTATGTAGTATTACGCCATTTTCTGCTAAGTGTCCATATGGAACATTTGCATATTCTGAATTATTAACTTTAGATACCTCACTTGTAACATTAAATAATACATCTTCAAACAAACTAGTATTATCAGTTTCTCTTGAAGTCCCTTGCATGGTATTCATGTTCATAAGAAAATCGGTACTAGTTATACTATTACTAATCTGCATCCAATCACCTCCCCCACTTTTTTATACTTACTATAATTACTAGAATTATCGTCAAATAAATATAAATTTGTATAATTTATATTATTAATAATATTAATACTTCTTACTCAGTAAATATTATTATCTACTTCTTTACTTCTCCGCTTTCATCTTTCATTTGCTTTCTTGCTTCCTCTAATAATTTATATTGCATCTCTTCATAAGTAATTTTTTCTGAATCATAAATTCCATATACAGCAATATCTTCATATGAACCACTAGTTTTAATTGTTCCATCATAATTATTTTCCATCAACCACTCAACAACATCATCAACAGCTTCCTTATATTGCATCCAATATGCATATTGGTGATCTGACTCTAATACATATCCCTTTTCCTCAAGAATGTTCTTTATTATTCGCATATTATTATTAAACTCATCTTCATCTGTAAAATATTTCACCATCATACCTTCTTTCATTTATACAAAATATTTAAAATACATCTTTATTAGATTTTCATTTATGTTACCATTGTTAACTTGTTCTACATAAATCTTTTGAATATGTTTTTTGGCAATTAAATTATTAGAAATTTTTTTAATTAACTCTTGTCCATACAATCCTAACCACTCTAATTTAAAATTACTATAATCATAATTCTCCATATCATTTAAAAAGTATATTTCATCATCCTTAAATTTCTGTATTAATCGCATAAAATCATCTGCTAAAGCTAATTTGTCACTTACCTTAAGATTAAACAATGTGATTAATATATTTCTTTCTTCAAACCCAAACGGCTTTTGCTCATCATGTTTTTGTATTCTGTCATAAATAATTATTTCATATTCACTGCTAGGTTCTACAATACCTTTACTTACAAGATAATAATATAACTCGATAGATCTCCATGAGCTATCACCCTTCCACTCTTTAAAAAATCTTTTTATCTTTCTTTTATTACTACTATCACAATAACTATATATTTTTGAAACAATCAAGCTATATTTTTCTCTTAACAACCTTTTTATATCATCATTGTAAACAGCTTTATAAAAAGTATTTGTCATATACATTATACTACATAAAAGCTCTCCAAGTTCTCGAATACTATACGCATCATCACAATTGTAAATAATCTCTAATGTTTTACTCATAAGTCTTCCCAATGCATAATTGTTTATGTTAAACTCACCATCCGCCTTCTTATATATCTTCTTTTCACATATACATCTAAACAAGGCCTGTATTTCTTTATTATGTATTCTATATGTAATAGAATCTAACCTTTCTGTTATGCCATCTAATACATTCTCAACATCTTCTATATCGAATTCAATATAAGGTAATAATGCTATGCAATTCCAAAAAATTTCCTCATTATTTACTTGTTTTGTTTGCAAATTTTTAACAACTACTTTTATATAGTTCTTACATTCTTCATCTATAGGTATATTTTTCACATTAACTTTTTCAACTAATCCCTTTATCTCTTTATATGACATATACTTAATAATTAAAAAAATTTCAAATTTACCAATATGGGTTGCATGTATATTATGTGCTTCTTCTAAAAAGCTTAAGGGTTCTTTATTTACTATATCTTTTGCACATGAACTTTGTACTATACTTTCTATATATAATTTGTATATCTCCTTTGATTCAACATACCCATCAACAAAAAAATAGTTATATGTAATAAACTTAAAATAATCTTTAACAAAATAGCGCATTTTTTTATAAGATGGTATTCCTGAATATATATTATACAACGTGTCTTGTTCAATCTTAACCTTTTTTGCGATTTTAAATAAATCTTGAAATAATACATGCTGTAACTGGAATGAACCTATTTCTTTTAACATATCAATATTATCATATGTAGTAGTCGGCATATTATTAATAATATACTCTAAATCAATTTTTGATGCTTCTTCACTAATTTTATTTCTAATATCTTTGGATACTATATAATTATTTGCTACTATCTCCTTCAATCTACACTTATTATATTGAGCAATATAATACATATAATTATTAGACTTATAATATGCATCTTTTGCTACACTATTAAGATATTTATATGCTATTTGATATTCTCCTATTAAATAATAAATATATGCCTTTTCTAGACCTTCATATGTGTCTTCTTTATATTCTTCAATTCCATCATTATCAATTTGATTTTTTAATGATAAAAAATCAAATTCTAATATCTTATCAACTATCGTTGTGTTAAGTTGCTTAACAATATCTTTAGTACCAGTATATTTTTCATATAATTCAACTTTATTAGCAGCACTTTTTTTTATTACATTAGCAATATTATCATATATATTATCATTTTGAACTTCATCATCTATGTCTTCTTCGCATAAATATTTTATTATGTTTTTATTTTTATTATCATCATCTAGCTTACCACTAGTAATCCTTCTGATTTCGCCATAGTAGAGGTCTAAATTACACTTTCTTAAGCCCCTATTTATATACTTAGTCATCACATAATTAAGTTTTGAAAAAGGAGTTAGATAAGCATTTGCTATTTCTAGTGGTAACATTTGCTTTTTATTACCTTCCTTAATAAGTTCTAATACTTTTAATAATGATTCTTTATCATTCTCCATATATCCCTTCGTATAAATAACATTTACACCTAAATTCTTATAATACTCAAATTTGTTCTTATCATATTCTCCAAAACCTTCTAGTAAATATGCATGTTGCATATCTTCTCCTAAAATGTCCTTTATCCATGAAAATATCTGTTTAAGATCTGGATCACTAAATGAATACCCTATAAACAATACAACATTCGTAGCAAATAATGACTTTATATAAGTTTCTATCAAACGAAAATTCCTAAAGTAATTTAAATAATCATCTTCCTTTAAGACAAAATTATCATGCTGAAAGTCACCATGCATTTTTATAATTATATTTTGACTTCTGTTATATGCTAAATTTTTATCTTCACATATATTTTCATATATAATTCCTCTATTTTTCATTTCTTGACCAAGTAAATCACTGTAATTTGTTGTTACTATCGTACCAACATTTAAATCTATAATTCTTCTATGTAAATCATTAACATTCAGTTTCTTATCATAACAAAATATATTTTTACATAACTCTACATATTCTTTTTTTCCTCTTGCATTATAATAATATTGAGGTATTCTTAACATATCTTCTGTATTATTCTCTATTTCTAAATGTTCTTCAAACTTCTCTATAGCTTTTCCCCAAAGTGGAATCCCCGAATCTTTATCTGCACCTGCACCAACAAATAACACTAATTTCTTCTCAAGATATGCATTATGTAGAATACGTATAGACTCTATAAAAAATTCTTTATTTTTAACATTTCCATACTTATCTACTTTATCTTTATCAACATTATTTTCCTTATCATTTGTTTTATCTATCATTTCCTTTCTTCCTCCTATAACTACTCTTATACCATTACAATCTTATCACTCTTAAAATTTTCATTATTCATTACTCTATTCATAATAAATCTAATTCTACAATGGATGTTTACACAATTGTCTCTGTTGATTTTTTGCTTTATCTAATTCATCTTCAATCCAATTACTAACCTCGCTAATAACTTTAATAATTTCCATCTTAGCCGCATGCATATCTACTTTTACTTCATCATTATCAATATATTTTTCATATATTCTATCTAAATCAACTTCTAAATTATCAAAATTTGTATTTTCAACATTCCTAAATAATTCTTCTAGCATTGTTATATCTAACCTTTTAATTGCTTCAATATATTCTCTTGCCGCATTAATCGCTGTTTCTATACACTCTTTAGTATCATATTTATGTTTCGTAATAACAATAATTGCTTTATCAGGTATACTATTATATACAACAAGAAGTTTTTTATATAGTGCTTCTAATTGTTCTACTTTTTTACATACATCTTGCCCCACCTGATTTCGCACATTCCCTAAAATATAAACTATCCAACCTGTAATAATTCCAACCGCAAAAGATTGCATAACTCCTGCAAACCATGTATCCCCAAAAATATAAGATACTATTAACACTACTACTATAAGTATAAAAAAAACTATTTGTAATCTTATCTGTGTCATTTTAAAAAAAGTTTGTTTATTTCTCTTTTTTACAAATCTTATGAAGTTTTTAGCAACTCTATTTTTCTTCTTTTTCAATACCATCTTACCCCTTTTTATATTATTGCATATTGTTATTATTTCTTTGGTAATTTAAAATCAAACTTACCACCAAGTACACCTGCACTAACGCCTACAACAGTTATAAGTGCCATACTAACAGTACCTATAAGTTTCCAGTTAAATTCTCTTTTTTCTTTATCTTTCTTATTAGCATTTTCTTCACATGTTTTTCTTGCTCTGTTCTAATTTCATTATCTTTTTATCTATTAACTCTATAAGTTATCTTCCTCCTCTTAAATTCTTTACACCATTTCTGGTGACATATTAGACTTCTCTAGCATTTGCTTTAATCAGCTAGTATTTGTTTAGCAAAATTAAAAAACTATTTTCTGCTATCTGCCACATTATTCAACTCGTTATATGCTACATTCTAATACTCTTGTAAGCATTCCATACATGCTAATTTATTCATCATATAAGTTCTGAATAGCATTCTAATTTGGCATGTGCAACATCTTCTCCAACACTATATATCACATATTAATTAGTTTTTCTAAAATATTTTCTAAAACATCTTGCTTATCACCATGCACTGTTCCATTCTCATCCACAAGCTTATTTCTTTCCCATAAATAAGTAAAATCCATTTGGTTATTTTCATTTGAGGATACACTACACGTCTCTATTAAAAACTTCATTATAGTTTCAAAAAAAACGATTAACTTAGCAATTTGCAATCCCCAATATCGTTCATAGTCAATTATACCATTCTCTTTTGAATAAAATTCATCAGTTTGAAACTCTTCTTTATCTAGCGCATCAGTAGTCATAACCTTAAATACTAAATTCTCTTTGTCTCCAAAAACTAAACAAGTAGCACCATCGTGTATTATAAAATTTCTATCTTTTCTAATATTCTGAAACCACTCCATATTCAAAATATTATTATCTTCATCAATATTTTCAGCTACATATCTTAACAAATATTCATATTTTTCATTTATTTTCCTTATCCCTTTATATTCATTCTGCTCTACATTATTCAATTTAGGTAATATACAAATCTCCATTATTTGATAAATATATTCTAACATAACACGATATTTTGCAAATAAATATTCAATAAAACAGCCTAATTCTTCGGTTGCTTCATTATCTAAATCATAGGATAATGTACTCTCATTCACATATCTAGAGTAAGCTTTATCTATAACATTCATCATAACCACTATTTTTGCAAAATCCTGTCTAATTGCTTTTAACTTATTATCTATTTTTTTATAGTTTTCTTCCTTTACCCCTTCCAAAAAAGAATTTTGGATGTATATAGTACTTCTGCGGAACGCATATTCGTTTTTTATAATAGTATGTGCCTTTTTAATAATTTCAATATTCTCATTTATTTTCATAAAATTCACCTCAATAAATACTACAATTCCTTCTCCAAATATTAATATAACTTTTGTAATATATAGAAATTATATTAATATTACTTTACATGTTGGAATCTCTTTCTTCTTTTATAACTATTTGTCGATATATCATTTTTCAAGTTCTATAAGCATTTCATCTAAAATATTATATAAGTATTCAGATGCTAAATTTCCATTAAGTTCATATTCTATCATACTTACCAAATTCCTATTTGAAAGATTAAGTATTAGCTTTCCATTTTCTCTCAAGCTTCCTTTTATAGCCTTCTTTGCATTATCATCTGAACCATTACATGAAATAATAATTGCAACACTTCTTAATGCTTTTGCATACAAATATTTCTCTGTAGTATATATTTCTCTTTGTGTAATAAACTTTTTATAATTCTTGAATTCAAATATAATATATTTAGTTCTAAAAAATTCTTCGATAAATTTCCAAAAATCACTTGTCACACCATCTTTTATTTTGCATATCAAATCAAATCTATACAAGTCATCATTTGATTTTTTTTGCTCACTCCATAACGTCAAATCTTTTGAAAACAAAACTTTTAAAACTTTTATACAAAGTTTTTCATATTCTTCACTTGTTGTTATTTCTGGTTTCCACTTATTTATTTCCCCTAACAATTTACTTAACTCTACATTATAATCAACAAAAGAGTCTATTGTTTTTTCCTTAGTTATATTAAACAATTTTATAATTTCTTCTGTTTCTGTTACTTCAATATCTTCCGTTGCATACTCAACTAATGAAAGTAATCTATATTTTAAGTCTTCTATATTCTGAACTAAATACAATAATTCACTTATTTCAATGACAAACATCCTATCTTTTGTTAAAATATGCTTTTTCATCTCATCTGGAATTATATTAGCAGTAACAACTATAAAATACTCATTATCTTTTAATGACATCTTTTCATACATTCTTAATGTTTTTTCTATGACTACTTTATTTATTACTCTTAACCTTGATAACTTTACCTCAACATAAAATTTCTTTCCATCTTTTTCAGCATATATATCATACGCTGAATCATATGCATATAGCGTTCTACTTGTATCATATCCATACATTTTAAATAAATCTTCAACCCACACTTCAAACAGATACCCTCTCTCTGGATATTTATATCCAACTCCAGCTATATTTTCTATTATTTTCATTGACAGTTCATTTTCATTATCCCATAACACTACCATCTTATCTTTAAATTTTTTATTTATTTCTTTATTGGTTCTATATAACTTTGATTTTATAAAAACCATAACATTTTTTTTATTATTTAATGCTATATCATACTCATCACACATATACTTACTAAACTCGTCGGAAATTATAAGTACAAAACAAGTGGATTTTATTATATTTTCAGCAATTGATAATTTATTATTCTCAGACAAAAAACAATTTTTACACGTTATAATATCAAAACCTTCATCATGTATTTTTTTGCATATATAATCTATAAACATCATATTTAAACAAGAATAAGATAAATAAACTTTCTTATTTAATCTTACTGAATCTCTCATATATTAACCTCCATACAAAAATAATAAATACTATATAATACCTTCCAAATAATCTTCTATTATCACTTTCATTTCCATTAAGTCTTCTTCATTCATATTTCTAGAATATACATACAGTATATTTTCTTCTTTTCTTAATCTTATTTTTTCACCAAACTTTTTATTTAATATTGATGAAATACTCATTAATGTTTTCTTAGTAATATCTTGTTTTAATTTATATACAAATTCCCTAGTAACTAAATTATTATCCCTTTCTAGTTCTTCATATCTTCTAATATGCCTTCTATATAAATTATCCATTGCATAGTTTTTCTCTTGTTTTAATGATTTAACCTCATCAATTAATCCACTTATCATTATCTCAAGCTTATCATCTTTAGAAATGTCCACTTCACTTATCTCAGCTTTTTTAACACTCACAACTTTAGTAATAGAATTTTCTTTTCCCTCTTTAGTTGATATAATCGCCTCACAAATCTTTTTTCTATCTCGTAATACTTCTTCATAAACACGCCTGCTACTATATTGAATTGTATTAATACCCGAAACATCAAAAATTTTGTCTGTCTTCTCATCTTGTACCAAAACTACTGCTTTATCATAAGCTTGTCTTATTCCTAATTCATATAAAACATTAGGATTCCTATTACTTAAATCACACAGTGCCATTGGACACTCTTGTATTGCTTTAAATATTTTTGCTATTATTGAATCACATATCTTATCCTCATCCACTCTATATGCTTCATATCCTGCTTCTTCTATTGCGGGTTTAAAAATATGTTCATATACTTTATCAAAATGACCATTACTATAATCCCCTTGATCACTAATTGGCATAATGACAAAACATTTTTCTCTTTTGTTCACTACTTATTCCTCCTTATATGCACTAGTATCCTAACCTTAAACATTCGTTTTATCACACTTCTATCCTATTTTAATAAACTGAATCAATAACACTACTAAATTTCAAAATATATACTTTTATTGTCAATAATATACAATAAAAATTCAATATACATTACGCGAGATACAATTTTTTAGCACGAAATAAAGTCATATACTTCTAACTATATATAAAACTAGATAATTACACATTCCACATCCAATCACCATAGTTTTATAAAAACCGTTTATTTCCCCTCAATATCTAACAACACCATAGCTATCTTCCTAATCTTTTCTTTTTCTTCTTCATGACACAATTCTAATACTTGATATATATCAATCTCTACATCTTGAATATTCTTGCTTATCCCAAAATAAAAATAATCTGCTGACACATTAAATAACTGGTACAACCTCATAATATGTTCTGGCATACAAGTTGTCTTACCATTCTCTATATTAGATACACTATCAACTGACAGCATAAGCTGCTCACTAAGTCTACTTTATGTATATCCATTCTTTTTTCTTATGTCTCTTATTCTTTCACCTATAACATTAGCATCATAACTTATCATACTATTCATATCTAATCACGCCCCTCATATAAAATATTAATTCTTATATACTTCCACAATAAAAGACGCAAGTGATACACTATTACTAATAATAGTTATATCCCTTGCGTCTTTAGTTCATAATATGATTACATTCATAACCATACAGCCTATATCAAGTGGTGCCATTATTCTATTTATTACTTTAATCATTAAATCTTTAATAGTCAATTTTCTGACTTTTCTATAAGCATGTCTTCTGTATAAATTTTCGGTCTTAAAACTCTCTTACACTTATCACATTTTAACTCAAAGCACTCCATATAAAGACTTAAATTTTCCACTGATACACAATATTTTAATAACATCCTATTACAATTAGGTCTCTTACACCTTATTTCGATTACATCTCCACTCTTCTTCATAACCTATACCTCTTCTTGTAATAGATTTTTATACTCACTATAATTACTTATACCAAGTAACTTATTAAAATTATTTAGTTAATCATCTCCTAACATAACTATCTGTTCGAACAATATAGTTTAGAACTTTATGTAATAGCTACTTTATGTAATATTACTATATACATAGTATATCATCCAAACAGATATTCTGTTAATATTTTTAATATATAAGTTTTGCCTAGTTTGTAATATTTTTACATCATTTATTTCTTTTTCATACTAATAATGCTACTTATCTCATAAATCACTGTACTTTTTAACTATTATCTAGAGCATTATAAATATTTCCTATGAATATATAAATTCTTCTAATTCATCAACTTCAAATTTATACTTTTCCTTATCTATAGTTTTCATTAATATATCAAATTCTACATCACTAATTCATCATCCTCATTTCTATTAATTTAATTATTCTACCATTAAAATTTTAAATACCCCTGTTCTTTATATACCTCCAATGTCATCTTTGCATCAAATGCAATCTCTTGATTTTCACTTGATTTAGATATTTTTTTCAAAACATTCTTTGCTTCTTTTATATATATCCCCCATCCCAGGCAATGTGAAGCCACTAATAAACCTATCCTAATATTTTTTTCATTAAGCAACTCTAATACAAATGATTTATCCTCTTGTGGCTCTATCTTATAATATAATTCTGACAATTTTTTCATTGCTAAATTATGCCTTTTTATATCATTTTTACTCGTACCTTCATTTAATTGAGAACAAAATTTTCTATACTCTAATATATATTCTATCATTTTATTTTCACTCCATACATCTTTAATACTTTTATTCCCCATTTATATTGTTCCTCAAAACTTTTACCTGCCAACCAATTTCTAAAAGTTTTTCCATTTGTAAAACTGTGTTTTTTGCTATAATATGCGCTTATTTTCCTATGAACTGATTTATTAATATTAATAACGTTATTAGAATTGTTTATCCAATATTTAGAAAATCCACTCTTTTTTACTTGACACTGTTCTACAATATGATGCCAGTCATTCCCCTTTCCAGCTGAACCTAAAGATCTTTTTAACGATGTAAAAGATGAAAATCTAGCTCCGCCACCTTTTGTAATAGACTTAGCTGCTTTTACAACTCCAAATTTAGCAACTAGGGCGCTTGCCCCCCCAACCTACCAAGGCACCAACAGACCCTCCTATTACTCCATATTCAACAACATATTTCCAATATTTCCATCCATCTTTAGGCTTATATTTCTTACTAGCTCTATAAGCTCCAACTCCACCTCCTATAGCTGCTCCTATACCTGCCCCTATCAATATACATGTAGTTACTGCAATTGTACCACTTTCATCCAACATATTCACAGGATTATTCAGACAATACGCAAACATATTATGTTCTACTATACTTCCTTGATCTTCCTCTAACACACTTACATCATCTGCATTTATAAATCTTCTTACCTCAGGGTCATAGTATCTACTTTGTAAGTAGTACATTTCTAAATCTGTATCATAATAGTAACCTCTATATCTTAATGAGTTTAAGTTTCCTAAATGTCCTGCACTTGTTATTACAGCTCCGTTTTGGTCTGTTACTGATAGTACATTTCCCCACGCATCATATTCGTAGTTTACTATCATTACTCCATTACCATTTACTATTCCTACTACGTCTCCTCTTGAGTTTGTTACCATGTAACCTGAACCTGTAGATCCGTCTGCTTTTACGTATTGGATATAGCGTGGTTGACCTTCTGAATCATAACCATAGTGGAGTTCCATATCTCCCTTTTTCTCATATAGAAGTTTTCCATCTACATATTCATATACAGTTGTAGTACTTCCTACAGTCTTACTTAATCTAAGTCCGCTTGCATCGTATGTAAATGTAGCATTTATTCCATTACCACTAAGTGATGTCAGTTCACGTCCATTACTCCATCCCATAGTGTAACCACGATAGCTCGTTGGATTTCCTATAGCATCATATGTTATTGCTTGTCCATCATATGATGTAAGTTTATCCTTCCAGTTTGTATCTGTGTAGGCATAGTTTATTGTATCTGTTGCTGTTCCTAGTGTTCCTGTTGTGTATGCATATTCTTTTATACTTGTAACGTTTCCTACTTTATCGTATGTATAACTTAGTGACTTATCACCTATTGTTTCAACTGCTAACTTGGTTGTTCTATATGTATTATCATTACATTCATTTCTTTGTTCCTATTTTATGTTTTAGAGTTACTCATTACCACACTTACCCCCTCAAAATAACTACAATAAAATCTCCTTAAATATCATTATCCTAATCCATTATTTAAGGAGATTCTATTCTATATTGTAGTTATTTTGTTAATTTACACCTTATATTGTCTAATCTTTCACACTAGTCTTCATCAGATTCACCACAAAACTTCCTTTTCAGTCTCTTTCATTAATACAATATTAGCAAATACTACTATTTTAAACTTCTTTAAGCAAACATCTAGGTCTATGTCCATTATCTTCTTCTCCTTGATAATATCCTACCCCATTTCCACAATAAACTATACTAATATCACCTAAATATATCTTTTTTAATGCCTCTTCTATTGTAATTTCACCAATATATGTTCCCCCTATATAATACACTTTTTTATCTAAAGTAAATTTCATTAAATATGCCTCTAATTCTTCTATAGACATATATTCTGAAAATTTCAAACATTCTTTTTTTAATATATCTGGACCAGAAAATCTCCAAAATACCTGCTCTCTCTTTTTTAAAGAACCTAGTTCCCAGAGTATTCGTTCTTGTTTATTTTTGATAATAAATTTTTTTACAATCTCTTCTTCTATATCATTTATTTTCATAATTTACATCACCTACCTAATAATTGTAATGATCATGTTTTGATGCTCCATGTGGTGTAGTACTATACTCAGCTTTTACATTCGGATGATAGTGCGCTTTCTTATTCCCATGACACCCCTTTGGATGATGAATTGGCTCTTTTCCGCCACCTGCTCTTTTTGCAGCTTCTTTTGCCTTTTTTCGAGTATTATAATTATTACGTCTAGCTATTGAACCATTTACTCTTCCCTTTTTCTTTGTCTTGGTCTTTTTCTCTGCCTTATCACTTTTAGAATTTTCTTTCTTAGATTTATTAAGCTTTTTCTTTAATTCCTTACTTGTGTTATATGTAGTTTTTATTCTATGTGTGATATAAACTGTAACTCCCGCACTTAATAAAATTTTTCCTAATACAGGCGCTACTAATACAAGTGTTAACTCCCCATCTTCATCTAACGAATTAACTGGATTATTTAAACAATAAGCAAACAGATTATGTTCTACTATACTTCCCTGATCTTCCTCTAGCACACTTACATCATCTGCATTTATAAACCTTCTTACCTCAGGGTCATAGTATCTACTTTGTAAGTAGTACATTCCTAAGTCTGTATCATAGTAATAACCTCTATATCTTAATGAGTTTAAGTTTCCTAGATGTCCTGCACTTGTTATTGCAGCTCCGTTTTGGTCAGTTACTGATAGCACATTCCCCCACGCATCATATTCGTAGTTAACTATCATCACACCATTACCATTTACTATTCCTACTACGTCTCCTCTGGAGTTTGTTACCATGTAACCTGCTCCTGTGGATCCGTCTGCTTTTACATACTGTATATAAAGTTAGAACTAATCACATTGATATGCTGATTAGTTCTAACCAAAATTTGTGCTTAGCACAAATTTTTATCTATCGTAGATGAGAATTTAATATTCTCATCACGTTCCTACGCGATAAATCGCTTCGGAATATGGTATGGTTGACCTTCTGCATCATAACCATAGTGGAGTTCCATATCTCCCTTTTTCTCATATAGAAGTTTTCCATCTACATATTCATATACAGTTGTAGTGCTTCCTACTGTCTTACTTAATCTAAGTCCGCTTGCATCATATGTGAATGTAGCATTTATTCCATTTCCACTAAGTGATGTTAGCTCACGTCCATTACACCATCCCATAGTATAACCACGATAACTTGTTGGATTTCCCTATTAAAATATACTTACTACTCTTCTACAAATTGTGGTTTTATCCATATAGACCATAAATTATTTTTCTTTACTACCGCAATAGTGTTATCTGCAAATCTCACAGCTTGACACTCGTCACTATAATCTATATTTCCAATACAAATCCATTTATTAGTTACATCATAATATGTTTTCCACTCCTCCTCATAAATAACTCCCATACCTACACCAAAAACTATATCATTGCTTTTCACTAGCAATTCTCCTGTTAATGCCTTAGGTACATTTACTGTCTTTTCAATCCATTCTTTCTTAGAGTTGAATCCTGTTAATTGCAAAACTTTACCAGAAGTCAAATCTACGTCTAAACTACAATAACTACTACCAATTATAATCGAAAAATCAACATTGTTCCATGGCTCGTAATAAAATGATAATTCATTTTCTAGATATTGCGCCTCTCCTACAAAATCTGTAGTTTTAAAATTAATATAAAATTTTATCATAACTAACTCCTAAATAAAAAATGTACAATTGTATTAGTTGAACTATCTATAACCAATTCCCATAAACCATTCTTCCCGTTATACGAACCTTTAACGACCCATTTCAATCCATAAGTCAAAACACTATCCGCTTCCGGTTTAGCAGCCCTCATAATATTACGTATTGTTAAGGTTGACTCTATATATGGTCTGGAATCTTTATGCCCCATTACAGTCTTAGTTCGTTTTAAAGAACTAGCATTATTAATCAATCTTTTAACTGTTCTTGACTGTTTTATTGTTTCTTTCGCCTTCTGAACCCATGTAACAATTTTTCTTTTGGTACATGACATAGTCTTCTTAACAGCCGCCCCTATTTTTTTTCCTAGTTTAGCTACATATGGTCCTAAGAATGCTCCAAGTACTGCTCCACCTGCTGTTGCAGCTGTTATTAATGCTGCTCGTTTCCAGCCTTTTAATTTTAGTTTCTTTGCTAATACACAACCAAGTGCAGCACCTGTTAACCCACCTACAGCAGCACCTATTATGTTAGCAGCGGCTTCTCCCTCACTATCATCGTTGCTAATAGGATTATTCAAACAATACGCAAATAAGTTATGCTCTACTATACTTCCCTGATCTTCTTCCAGCACACTTACATCATCTGCATTTATAAATCTTCTTACCTCTGGGTCATAGTATCTACTTTGTAGGTAATACATTCCTAAGTCTGTATCATAGTAATATCCTCTATATCTTAATGAGTTTAAGTTTCCTAGATGTCCTGCACTTGTTATTGCAGCTCCGTTTTGGTCAGTTACTGATAGTACATTACCCCACGCATCATATTCGTAGTTTACTATCATTACTCCATTACCATTTACTATTCCTACTACGTCTCCTCTGGAGTTTGTTACCATGTAACCTGCTCCTGTAGAACCATCTGCTTTTACGTACTGGATATAGCGTGGTTGACCTTCTGCATCATAACCATAGTGGAGTTCCATATCTCCCTTTTTCTCATATAGAAGTTTTCCATCTACATATTCATATACAGTTGTAGTACTTCCTACAGTCTTACTTAATCTAAGTCCGCTTGCATCATATGTGAATGTAGCATTTATTCCATTACCACTAAGTAATGTTAGTTCACGTCCATTGCTCCATCCCATAGTATAACCACGATAACTTGTTGGATTTCCTATAGCATCATATGTTATTGCTTGTCCATCATATGACGTTAATAAGTCCTTCCAGTTTGTGTCTGTGTATGCATAGTTTATTGTATCTGTTTCTGTTCCTAGTGTACCTGTTGTATATGCATATTCTTTTATACTTGTAATATTTCCGCCATTGTCATAGTTATATACTCTAGTTTTATTCTCTAATGCACTATTCTCTCTTACTAGTTGTCCTAATTTATCATATACATATGTTGCTTTATCTGTATATGAAGAACCTGTAGTCTTTTGTTGTATCTTTGTTATGTTTCCTACTTTATCATAAGTATAATGTAGTGACTTATCACCTATTGTTTCAACCGCTAGTTTTGTTGTTCTATATGTATTATCACTACCTTCATTTCTTCCTGATAGGTGATATGTATAAGATACCTTATATGGGTCTACAGTTGATATCTCATAGCTTGTTCTTCTTAGTAAACTATCATATGCATAGCTTACTGTTCTTGATGTTGGAAGTGTATATACTGATAATAAGTTATCTTTAGCATATGTATAAGCATGGGCTAGTGTCTTAGTTCCTGCCTTGTTTATTATCTTAGCTACGTTATTATTAATGTCATATCCATATTCAGTTGTATATAGATTCCTTGTCTTATTGCTTGCTAGTGCTGTATTTATTACCGTACTTCTTATAAGACGTGATGTTGAATCATAGTCATAATTATACAATAAATTGTTTGCTATGTCTTCATTTTTTACTATATTTCCTGAAGTATCTGCGTAGTTTTTAAACACTGTTGTTCCATTATTTCCTACTGTTGCTATATTCCCATACTTATCGTATGTAAATGTGTTATAATCTCCATTACCATATGTAATCTTTGATACTTCTCCATTGTTATTCTTATAGTCTGTTTCTAGTATACTTTGACTTCCTACTTTTACTGAAGATTCATTGCCGAATTCATCGTAACCATAATTATAACTAAATCCATTATGTGTAATACTGCTTAATCTATGTTTATCATAACCAAATGTATTACTTACTTCTGTTCCTGCATCATTAGTTGTTGCTACCTTTGTTACTAAATCATTATTAGCATTATAAGTATAAGATGTAGTTTCACCTTTTTGATTAGTTGTTGATGTAAGCAATCCTTTATCTGTGTTATATGTATTCGTTACTGTATTTCCATCTTGATCTGATACACTACTTACATATGCTCCATCAGATGTATATGTCATATCTGTTTGTAGATACATCTCACTTGATGAACTAGCCATGTTATCTACTACTAGCTTAGTTGGATTTCCTGCACTATTATATGTGTAGTTATACATAACTCCATACTGTGATTTTGCTTGTGTCATGTTATGTTTACTATCATATGTGTATGTATACGCATATCCTTTAGCATCTGTATCTGAGATTAGGTTATTGTTTGAATATGACATAGATGATTGTTGTGTAGCATTATCTACAACGGATGTCATATTACCATTGCTATCGTAAGTATATGTCTGCACATCATCTCTTACTACTGACAGGTTATCAAATACAGCACTATTTACCTGATATTCATATCTTGGATATACACTTAGATATGCAGGTGTTCTATCTACACTATCATCTCCATCATCTAAGTCTACTACCACAGCTGAATACTGCCAACTATCAACATCATGATTAAACTCAGCAGCTGATTTCCATACCTCTGCTCCATCTGTATATGTAATTAATACTGAGATTTTAAATCTTCTATTTACATCACTAGAAACATCTGTTATATACGCTGGTGCTGCACTTGCCTTAGCCCAACCACTTACTATATATGTATCTTCTTCATTACCTGATACTGCAACTTGTTGAATTAATCTCTTATAATTGTCTTTATCACCTACTATTTTATAACCCTTGCTTCCATCTATGGCAGTCGATACTATTCCATCTGATGATGATGCATTCTGTGTTGTATAGCTATATAAACCATTTGATTTTTCAAAGCTACCATTTTCTAGAATGTTATAAGCATTTGCCACATCTCCTGCTTCTAATTGAAGTGCGTCAAAATATGCGTTACCATTAGCTTCTTTTAGTAATAAGTTTACAGATGTTTGTGTTGTATCTGATGGTACGGTAAATGTTACACTTTCTCTTCTCCAACCATTATTAATAGTTGTATTTGTTGTACTTGATATAAAGTCTGTATAGAAAGTCTTAGATGAACCATCTTCTAGGTAACATATAACCACTAGTCCTGCACCATATGTTCCTGTATTTAATGGTGATAAACCTGTTGTTTTAATATAACCTGATAGTGTATAAGTACTTCCAGGTACAACCTCACTATTAGCAAACATCTGTCTATATCTAAGCATATTTCCAGATGTTGTATCAGTTGCTGCAAGTCTTAAACTCTTACTTCCTATATAACTATAGTTACTTGCATATCCTTTATAGTCTGTACAATCTCCTGTCTTTAAAAACGCCCAGTCAGTACTTTTCTCCATGTTATGGTTAAGTAAAAGGTTATTTACATTACCACCAAGTGTTGCACTTTTAGTTACTCTATTAAGTTTCTTTATATTAGAACCTGATGAGTTTGCCTCACCTGCTGTATAAGTAGCTGTAGATGCTCCAAATCTCTTACCATTCATTTTAGAATTTGTTGATATTAATCTTGCATAATTATCAAACTGATATTCAGTTATTATATCATCACTTGTTCCATATGAATTATCTACACCACTAGTAGTTATCTTTGTTACATTATACTCTGAATAGTTAAAACCTATACTTTGTCCTAGTACTGCTGTTCCGCTTGAGTTATAACCATATTCATTTACTTTAGATATTCTTCTACCTTTTGCAGCATTTAATAAGGTAAACGTAAAAGTATACTTATCTACATCCTTAGTTAATATGATAATATTGTCAGTTGAATATGTATATGACACAGTAGTCGCATCTGGATTCGTTATAGTTGTTAACTTTGTATCGGTTATAGTATAAGATGTACTTCTTCCTGCTGGGTCTGTAATTTTACTTAAGTAATTCCCATTTGATGTTATCGTTATATTCTTTCCTGCACCATCTGTTACAGATTGAATCACTGTATTAGTTGAATCATAGTTTATCGTAATAGTATTCCCATTAGCATCGGCTATTGATGATAGATTACCATTTGATAAAAATGTCATCTTACCATCTTGAGAATCTGTAATTGTATATTTAGAAGATGATACTGTAAGTTCTAGACCTAATCCATCTTCATCATAATACTTTGTAGCACCATCTTCCGTTACCTTCATAAAGTAATGTTCTGTTCCATCTTCATCTGTATATACGTAAGGATATGTACTAAGTGCTGTTCCTGTAAGTCCATATTCAGATGAACTTTTTATCGTTTGTTGTATATTTAGTTTCCATCCATACCCTACATACGGTTTTGAACCATAATTATACTTTTTATTATCTGCTGAGTTATTAACTAAATATACAGATGCTGGTGCTTTCTCACCACTTGTAGATACACCTTCCTGTGTAACTACTAAGTTTCCTGTATAATCATTAACATATGCCGTTCCTGCTTCTCCACAATCAAAATCTGTATAAGAATAATAATCTTCTAAACCTTTTGAATTACGATACTCTAATTCTATTAATGGATAAGCATCAGATACTGTATTATATCTTTCTGACCAATATTTACCATGTATTCCCGAATCTACTAAAGTCCCACTTTCTTTTCCTGACTTTAACATAATACCGTAATTAGTTATATCTCCATCGTACCAAGCTTTAGCTGCCTTTGTTATGTCAAACTGTTTTGTTATTAAGTTATTATCTAACTGTGTGCTAGTGCTTGTTCCACTTTCATGATAATCTGCATCATCTTTACATATGTAACTGTAGTCAAGTGGTGTACTCTGTGCTGATGGCATGTTATTCCATGTCATACTTGAAGGAGTCCATGATTCTGTAACCATATATGCTTCAATTGGTAAATCTGGTGTAGATGTTGTATATGAATCCATATCATATTGATTTATATTAAGTATTGCAGATACTACAATATCACCTACATTAAGCTCTGGCATAGTTATACTAACAAATGTTCTACATTTACCATATGCAGATGATTCTCTACCAACTAAACGCATTAAGTTATTATTATAATTTGTACTAGGTGTCTCAGATGCAACAAATGTTGTATCTATCGCAGCTTTTGTTGTTTCTGTAGTAATGATAGGGTCAATAACTACAGGGAATTTTCTATCCTCATCATTAATCCACTTACTATCTGCCTTTATATCTAATATATACGTACCCTTTTTCTCTTTTAACGAATATTTTACTTCATCAGAAAAATCTCCATCTGCATCATACATAAACGGAGTAGGTATTACATATATAACTTTTTCTGTTTCACTATCAATCGCTTTAATCTCATTATCTTTTAATACTAATTTTAAGTTTTCTACTTTTATATCATATGAATACTTATAATTACTTTGCTTTTTATTAACAATAATATTCTCTTTAAGACCTGAGCTTGTTACTGTATACTCTATATCTGTATCAGTAGCTATTTCTTCATACGATATTGTTTCACTTATAGTATCTACTTTTAGCTTTTTATTCTTCCCTTTATCCTTACTATCTTTTTTTGATTCTTTCTTGATTTTCTTAGACTTTTTATCAGAATTTAACTTAAACTCTAATGAATATTTACCTTTTTCGATTCTAGCTTGACTTCCATTCTCTATTTCATCAGCTATCTTTACTTTAAAATCATTCTTTTTATTAACATAACCACTAAAATCATCTTCACCAGATGCTTCTTCTTTAGTTAGGCTATTATCTATATCTTTCCACTTTCCATCCTTCTTATAGTGAACAGCCTCTGAATATACAACTACCTTCTTGCTTCTGTCACTCATTAAAAAAGTCTTTCCATTCTCAGTTCTCTCATCTTCTAACTCACCTAATATAGTAGTTTCTTTCTTAGTACTATCAGGTTCATCATTTAGAACTTCTCCCTTAGGTATATCTATTTCTTTGTCTTCTGGTACATCATCTATTATGACTTCCTCTTTCTTCTCTTCTAATCCTTGGTCATACCATATGTTGTCTTCATTTGCATATGCCATATCTGGACATAGACCTACAACAAGAGCTATGATTAATATGGAAGCTATTATCTTTTTACCTTGATGTTTTATATTTTTCAAACCTATTCCTCTATTCTTACCCTTTACAGATACTAGACTTCCATTTTTCCACTTTACAACATCATATGTATTTTTAATCTGTATACTTACCATTTCACGAATCTGCTTTATATTTAATGTGATTTTTTTATTCTTACTAAGCACATCACATGCTTCTATTGCATTATCTAGTAAATTACCAAATATGGTTGTTAACTCTATAGCTTCTATAAAATTCAAATCAACATTGTCAATTTTTACATCAAATTCTATCTCTTTTTCTTTAGCTAAATTACTTTTATCTGTGAGTATAATATCTAATATGGTATTTCCTGTATATCTCACAGGTATTAACGGCATTAACATAGATGTTATTTTACCTGTATATTCATTAGCCATATCTACTTTACCATGTATATATAATTGTTGTATTGATTTTATATGCTTATTGACATCATGTAATATTTGAAAAGTTTTATTATACTTTTTCTCTTGTTCTAAATAATACTTATACTGAATATCTGCCTGTTTTTCTAATATCTTCATCTCATTCTCTAATGAATCTTTATCAATTACAACTTTTATAAAATGTAACAAGAATAAAACTGCTAATACTATACATCCCATATTTATCGTTAAATATATATTAATATCCCCATTTTTAAAAGCATCTGCCATAATTAACATATTGCAAAAGCTATATACAAAAACAATTAAATATATTTTATATACTGTTTTATTAAGAACTACTTTTTTTATAAAAATTCTTTGGATAACTATATAATATATAAATATTATAAATAACTTTGAAAATGTTATTTCCAAACAATTCTTCATCGCATCATTAACAATATTAATCCCCACACTATTAAGAATTGTTTTTAGTATTAAGCCACCTAATCCCTCAAATGTACTCATAATAAGTAGTACAACTTCACACTCTATAATTCTCTTTACAAATTTTGCATTTATTTCTCTATAAAATATACCTACGACTACTGCTATAGCACCAATCCATGATATTAAATTAAGCGAAGGATTCCCTTTCATATTTACAAATAACATAGCTATAATCCATATAACTTCAAGTAAATAATATATATATTTAAATCTAAATACCTTTTCATATTTATCATTCATAAATTGTAATAAGATATGAACAACTATTAGACATGACAATAATGTAGATGTTATCATAATTACATTTTCCATATTCTCTTACTCCCCCCTAATTACAATTGCTTAAGTATTCATTAAGCTTTATTTTAAATTTTGCTACTCTTTTCTGTGATAATGGTACTATTTTTCCATTATCCAAATATATATCATATCCTTTTATTCTTGATACATGTTTTAAATTAATCAAACACCCTCTACAACTAATCTCAAATGCGCTTTCTTCTAATTCTTTTGATAATGTAGCCATTACATATGGGAATTCATATTGTTCTTCATCCTGTACCATCATTATTCTTCGTTTCGATTTAATATATTCAAAATATATAATGTCATCCATATTTACCTTTTTTGTTAAAAACACTTTACCATTCATGTCTTTCATATTATTAAATATTCTATAATTAGTTTTACTTGTCAAACTATCTTTATTAACAACTTCATCTAATTGCTTTTTTAGCAAAACTTTATCTATTGGCTTACATAAAAACGAAAACGCATGTACATCATTAATTGCTTGTAAACAATACTCTCTAAAGCTTGTTATATATAATAATTTTACATTTGTAAATTTTGATTTTAATTTTCTTCCTAACTCTATTCCATTTAATTCATCCATTGATATATCTAAAATACCTATATCTAGTCTCTTTATTTCTTTAATCATTTTCTTTGCCGAAAGAAATTTATGTAATACAAACTCTATTTTACATTCTTTTAATATTTCTTCTATCATATTTACAATTAAATTTAAATCGTCTGCATTATCATCACAAATTGCTATGTTTATCATTTTCTTCCTCACTTTATCTTAACTGTAATCCATTATAACATATTATATTTTTTAGTATATTTCAATACCTATTGTGTAATTAATTCATACGTTTCTTATACAACTATATTAAACGTCCATTCACAATTCCTGTAAGTTTATGTATTCCATCTAACTGTTCTATTGTATCTAAATTATTCTTGTTATTGTCACTATACAATTCAATATAATATTTATTTATACTTCCCGAAGATACATTATAAAACACCCCCAATTCCCACGAACACCAGCCTCTAATCATTTTCCTTCCTCTTATGTTTAATTCACTATTAACTGTTCTTAATAATAACAATTGGTTGGAATTCTGTAACTCTTTGTGCAAATTCTGTTTAATATTAAAATTAGGGCTATTATTATCGCAACATATCCAATCAACATATAAATTTACATCCCTATATGCCATATATATAAATAAGCACAAAGTGTATAGTCTATCTTCATATTCATATGCATATGATAAAAATACCCTATTACCTTTAGTATATTGTCTTATTTTATTAACTACATCTCTATTTATCATTATATGATTCATTACATCATTATTATATTTTGTTAATTTTTTTATAATCCTATTAAATGCATAAAATATATTTTTGCTTTTCTCTACATCTTCTATTAGCTCATCAATAATATCACTTATTACTGGATTTCTTTTATTTCTAAGTGTATTTACTAAATCACCAAAATTTAATAACTCCTCTTCATACTCCCTATTAGATATAAATTTTATTTCTATATCTTCTAAAATTAATATATTAAACTTTATCAATTCTTTTAATGGCTCAATATTATGAAATAATTTTTCATTTAATAATCCTATATTTTCTCCTTCATAGTTTTCACCTTCTGCAATCCTTTCTAATACCCACCTGTATAATTCAATTCTTGTTAATTCTATCATTTGTTATAACCTACCATTTTATTTTAAATTCATCATGCCCTTAATAATTAAATTGATTGTTTCATCTATATTTGTACTTACAAACAACTTTTTATTATCCTCTTTATCTAAACCATTATTTAATATCCTATACCCCATTGACTTTATTTTATTAATAACGCTTTTATCCACATTTTCCATACATTCCTCATCACTTATCTCTCCATCTAATAATTTAGCAATAGTTTTTGACACTCCTCCATACCCGCCAATAACATAAGTAGGTTTTGAACTTTCAATAGATAGAATAAACTCTTCTAATACCCCTGGATATTTACCAACATATCCAACTTTTTTACCACCTGCAATTACACGAATATCCATATCGCTAGTCATTTTCTTTCGCATATTGGTTAATGAATCTGCATTATTATCATAATCATAATCATTATCATCAAAACAAAACTCCACAACTTCATCATACTCTAATAGTTGTTGCTCACTTATTTGTTTATTTATATAACTAGGTACATAATTAATAATCTTTCTCTTATTACCATATTCCTTAGAATAATTTTTTACAGTTTCTATAATTGTTTCTGTAAAATTTCTATCTACTTGATAGTTAATATTTCCTCCATACAAAATATCTGCACCATAAACTAAAAAATACCTTGCAAGCTCTACTGATAATGCATGACAATGTAATAAGTTTATACCATGTAAATCTCTCTCTTTTGTTTCAGAAATCGATATAGCTATTTTTTTTCCTAGCAAATCAGCCTTGTTATTACGTAAAAAATACATTATTGGTGTTAACATCTCTATCTTTGAGTAATTAACATTCAATACATCCATTTCAAATCTACCTATTGGAGGTTCTGGATAAATAATCATATCATTATCTTTCTTATATCCAAGAGATATTAACTCTGGAACACTATATTGAATATTTTTGTTTAAACTCTTATGGTTAATTAACATTTTTTGTTTAAAGAATTCTTTACTCAATATTTCATCCATTGCACATGATATTATTCTTAATTCCATATTTTTTTCTTCTGATATACGTAAAGTTTTACAATTGCCCAAATATGGAAAAGAACGAACCTCACCTTTTTTAATACAATTAATAACCACTAAAGGAATATCGTTTTGTTTTGCAATCAAAACTTCCTTTTTACACCATTCACTTAATACATAACTATCCGTTTGTACAATAAGGACCAAACTAGATTGACATATACTTTTCTCAATTTCATCCATGAAATTTTTTCCCTTAGGTATATCTACCGCATCAAAAAAGTCACTAATTCCAGTGTCTGAGTTTATATATTCCCTAATCTTATTGGTAATTTCTAATCCATCCCTTTTTGCATGGCTCAAAAATAATCTTACTGGTTTATCATTATCACTAAATGAATCACCTACTTGCTCCATACCATATAGCAATCTACATAATTCATGTCGCAATTTCATAATTAAATATTCTTTTCTAATTTCTATCTCTTGTTCATGTAAACGTATATAATTAAGATTATTTAATGAATTTGGATAACAATATAATGCTTGCTCTACAAATGACACAGGATATATTCTTACATTTGAATTGCTTTTTTGTTTATCATACAATTTTTTAAAATACACATCCCAATCATTCTCTTTATCAAGTATCATTTTAGCATCAACCAAAATAACAATTGCTATCTTAATTGCATTATCAAATTTTATGTTTAATTGATTATCTTTAACACCCTCTACATCGGAAAAGTACACAGGTACATTACTTTTTATTATTGTTTGTTTTTCTATATCTCTGTATATTTTTGCGTAAATATCTTTAGCATACTCTAAACCTTCTATAAATTGAGGATGCTTAATAACATATAGATTTAAAGGTTGTCTCATTTCTTAATCCTCCTTTGTATCCATTCATTTATCATATATTTATACACTTGATTGCTACATTTTTCTTTGCAATCATATAACAATTCCATATCACTTCCTATATACTTAATCACTGTATATATACATAATATCACAAGCCAATTCATATATGCCTCGGGTAAACTTGAATTATTTATATAATGTTTTATAAACTCTTTTTTATCTTTTGCCTCTAATAACTCCTGCATTTTTTTTATTAACTCAAATAGCACTCTATCTGACTCCACTTTTGGCAATCTCAAATCATCTTTATTTTCTACCAAAATCCCTTTATCCTTTAGTTCAAACTTTCCATTATTATAAATATGCATACTATCACTAAAATGTACATATTCTCCCACATCTAGCTTTAACCATCCTGCCATTATTTCTTGAATAGATGTAAATTGAACTATATTATATGGTAATCCTAACATAAAATCATTACTTCTCATTACTTGTGTCCAATATAATTTTTCACCTCTAACCTTTAGCAGTGAGCAAATATTACAAGGTATATCCTCATTATTCGGTATACCTTCTTTGTTAGGCAAATCCATTTTAGGATTCCAAATCTCTAATACTACTTGACGAGAATTAGGATTATATAACAGCGCCTCATATGCAGTAGCAATTTGATCTATATTATGAGCATATCTTAATCTATACCCATATGCACCTGGATAATTATCTGTTATCCCTTGAAACTTCGGCAATGATGGATTAAAAAAATTTATTAACCTAGCCTCATTACACCCATTCATTATAAAGATTACTTCCGCAATTGCATACGCTATACTAATAATTGGATTTCGAACTGTTATCCACCTTTCTCTAGGATTTTTTATAGTTAATCCAACATGTAATAACTCTTTTGTCTTACCATTTCTGCTTAGTATATTACTATTTCCATTATTAATAATTTCTTTATATATTTCTGTATACACACTATCTGCTGTATTACCATTAACAAAATAACTCACTAAATTAACTCCTTACTATATTCCACTTTGGTGGATACATATAATCTATTTTATTAGTGTTCTTTTTATATATTTGCTTTATACGTTTTCTACCATTTTTATCCATAATATCTGGATGTTTTTCTCTAGCATATTTATCAGTTTCACAAAAAATATTTTGGCAGTCTATTAATTTCAAATCCCTTCCCCATAAATTGAAAAAATCTAATCCTAATTTTTGAAATTCATATTCTTGATTATCTACCATATATTTTATTACATCTGATTCTGTATAACTTCCTATATCAAAAAAGCACTTTCTAATCCCTGCTTTAGCTCCAGGGCCAGGCATAACAAAATCATTCTCATCAAATGACGTCACATCACTATAATTAATATCTATTGCATATTGATATGCCAAGAAATCTCCTATCGTTGGATATTTTTTTAATAATATAAAAACATCCTCTAATGACTTACACCTTTTAACTTTTAATGAGAATTTATCTTTCATTATCATTGATATTAGATATAAATGATTTAAATATTTCCTCTTGTTACCAAAAAAATGTTTTCCAGATGACATTATATATGCACCTGAATAAATACGCTCATTATTATTAAACATATCATCTAATACCTTTGAATATAACCCTATGTCAAAGTTCTTATATGTTATTTCCCCTAAAGTTAACTTCAATTTTTCCCAAGTTTCAATCTTGTTAAATATTTTAAATAACAGAATTCTAAATAATAAATCTTCCTCATTAAATGCATCTGAATATATAACATTTCTTATTAAATATTGACTGACTCTATCATTTACACGATATGTATTAGTGAATTTATAATGTTTCAGAATAGGATCACTTGTCAAATCCGCCTCCCAATCACTTAATCTTTTTAAAAAAATATTTTGTCTCTCACATGCAAATCGCCAGTATGTATCATATACATCTGTTTTTTTTAGTCTATTTTTTCTTAATATCTCCAACTATGTTTCTCCTTTAAATCTAACAAATTGACTATTTAATGACCAACTCGAAGGTAATCCATGAATACCTTTTTCATGCATAGTACTAACCCATTCTACAAGTAATTTTCCCTTATCATCATCTCTATGTTTCCTATATCCTCGGCAGTTTGGAATAAATAATGCTAAATCTTGAGGTAACTCAATAGCCTTTTCACCAAAATACCAATACGTATAAGATATAAGTAATCTATCAACCGATGTATCATGTGTCAAATTCACATAATTAGTCCTATCCTCATAACTATGATGAGATAACTCTTGTATCCATTCTCCCTTTTCGTTATGATGATATATATTATCACCATAACAATAACTATATTTTTTATCAAATCGTGGAATTTTACACAAAAACTCCGCATCATGCCAATACTCATCAAATGTCTTTATGTTATCTACTCTCATTAAATAAACTAATTTGTTTGGAACAGATGTCTTTAATCCACCAAATCCAGCTACCCAATCTCCAATCTTTGCACTCTTTCTTATCTGTGGTTTACATGTTGCTAATGTACATACATTAAAAAACGGATTAGGTGCAAACCCATAATCCCTAATAATCTTATAGCAATAAATCATATATTACCTCCCTAACATGTGGCTCTTTCAGAAGACCATGTTCTACTAGGTCCATTCCAAGAATCATCACCATTTATAGCATTTATAATACTTTTCCCATCCCATTTTTGTAATGAGTCGCCATGTTTCACAAAAGCATCTGGCAATTTAGAATCTGTTTCACCTTGTAAAAATACTCCTACAATTCTTTTACCTTCCCTTGCTGCATGTTCAATTTCCCAGTTAACATAATCACTTTCATGTGTTTTTTTCCCTATTAGTACTATTTCAGTTCCTGCCCAATCTATTTTAGGTCTGATAAGAGATTTTATATATTCTTCATTATTTGCATTGTTAGGCGATTTTTTTTCATATATAGAACTATCCTTTATCATATATCCTTGCTTTGTCAATATAGTTTTTAAATTCTCAATTTTATCTGCATCTGTATGATAATGTGATACAAATATATTCTTAGTCTTACTCATAATTTTCCTCCTAATCTTCATTTACTATCTACTTTTAGTCCTCTATTCTACGAATATATTATAATAATTTATATTTACTTACCATGTCTATACTTTCTTCATGAAATACAAGTTTTTTACACGATATACAACTGTTATATAACATATCATCATATCTACCTCATTATACTATAACATCTTATAACCACTAAATCAAAATATACAGAAAATTCTATTACTAACCTAAACATTTATAACTTTTTTATAATCTTCTTCCTAGATACCTATAAAACATCTTTTTTTCATCCATATCTAGTTTCACTTCAATAAACTCATTTGCTAAACTATTAAGATTTTCCTTGACTAACTTTTTAGCAATTCTAAATACAATATACATCTGCTTTGTCAAATTTAAACTTTCATCAAATGTTAATATATCTCCTTTAGAATTTATATATTTTCTAACTTCATCATCAACATAACCGGCAGCTCTTACAAACATCTCTGCCTCTATTCTTTCTATTACTACCTTTTCCTTCGTCTCTTTTGACACACTCCACTCTTCCTCTAGCATTTTAATTAAAAACTCTACCTCATTAATCATTTCTTTTCCCATAATAACTTACCTCCACTATCTTAGTTTTTTTTCATTTTCTCTATAAGGTATAAAATCTACACCTTTATAATCTTCTGCATCTAATACAATGTCACTCTTATAATATTTATCCATTACTATATCTATAGCCTCTGATAAAGTCTCTGCTTCAATCTTCTCAACTCTAGATAATTCCTCTTTAATCTCAATTTCAAATTCTTTTAATTTATTCATCTAATTCCTCCATATCTTTATAATTTTGCATCAAAAAAGCAGTCCTATATGAACTACCTAACTACTAAAGTCACCTATGGTCTACCTACCATTACAATACTACTTACATTTGGTACATCACCATAGATAACTCCATATTTCTTACTTTTTGCTTCTACTACTTTACCATCTCCTACATATATTGCTACATGACTTATATTCTTATATCTACCATTTTTACAATAACTAAAGAATATCACGTCTCCTGGTTGTATATCCTTATATGCAACTGTTTTATCTTTAGCATCTAGTCCTCTTGCTTCTTCTGCTGCAGAATTTACACCTTGATAGCTTATATTCTTTCCTGCTGCTTTCCAAGAATAATATACCAACGAACTGCAATCATAATATTCTCCACTATCTCTATAATCTTGGCTATATGGATATCCAACTTTACTGAGTGCAAATGCTACTGCTTTCTTAATGGTACTATCATCTATCTTAGCTAATATCTTGTTTATCTCTTCATCAGATAAGGATGATTTTCTATCTCCAGTTCCTCCACTACTAGATACATCAACTAATCCATTTGCTACAAGTATTTCATCTATATTTTCTGAGTTAATCATGCTTAGTAATAATTCTTGTTGTTCTTCATCTAGATTATATTCTTTTATCATATCTCTATAAGATTTTAAGGTTACTTTTACTTGTAATACTTTATATTCTGTTTTTGTACCTTCTTCATTTTCTGTTCTTACTACTTCTTCAGTTGTTGTATAAGAACACATACCTTCTACTACTTGATTAAGTCTATCTTTTGATTTTTCATTCATAATTGTTGCTGTATCTCCTACGCCATACTTAACCATATATACGCAAATAATATCAGCCACATTAGTTGGATTACTATCACCTTCGTAATCTACATATACTATCTCTCCTTCATCACACCCTTTATGTTTATTAGCTATATCATTTATCTCTTGTTCAAAAACATTTATATACTCTTTAGTTAATGATATAACTGTATCTCCTTCTTCTAAAGATGGTAAGAATATTGCAAATGGTGAATTATACATCATCGTTACTGGTACTATAACAGGAATTATAGCCACTGCACCTAATAGAAAAGCACCTACAACTCCTATTAATAGTACACCTGTATATTTCTTAACATAGAACTTTAGCTTATTCATAATTAAATCTTTTATTAGCTTGCCTAAACTGTCTGTGCTTTTATCTATGGGCTTTATCTTATCTATGAAATATCTAATCTTTCTTGCTTTACTATTATTCTTACTATCTATTTCATCCATTTTTTGACCTACTGCAATACTTGCAACCATTCCTACTGCACCGGATGATACTGTGCCTACAGTAGACGCTACTCCTTTTGCAACTTCTTTAGCTGAGTTCTTTGCTATATTCTTAGCTATATCTTTTACTCCTTTTTGTATAGTTTTCTTAGCAATCTTCTTTCCTTGTTCTACTTGCTTTATCTTTTTTTGTTTGTTACTAATACTCTTTCTCTTATACAGTTTAGCACCTTCTGATGATATCCCTACAATAGGTCTAGTTGCATCTTTTATAGCTAATGATTGCTCATTATCTGTACTATCATCTTGATGTTGATCTAATTTATTTAAACCAAGCTTCGCTAGTCTGATACTTTTTTCTTTAACCTTAATAGATTCCTTTCCATCTTTTTTAACCATTTGTTTTTCTTTTATCTTAATTTCTTTTGGTTTATATCTATGAACTACTGGCTTTTCTTTTTGATGTATGTTCATAGGTTTATCATATATTTTTTTTATTTTCACTTTCCTCACCTCTCTTAATAATAAATCCTAATATTTTCATACACCTTTTTGTATAACTACATAATTGAACAGGTATAATCTTATCCGTTAAATCTAAAAATCCAATTAAAATAAGCCAAGAAACGCTCCTACAAAGAAACCTTCTTGGCTACATAAATATCATTTACTATTAATTTTTTGATTTATTTGTATTTATAATTTCGTTATCTTTTATCCCTGATAAATTCATTTGAATTTCACTTCTTATAATCTCTCGTAACATTTCATCTTGTGCTTCTACTGTACTAAATTTCCCTAACAAATTTACACTTGATAAAAAACGCTCATCCTCATGTAATGATTGATGATAATGATTCAGTTGTCTCAATGAATTTTTATATACAACTAATGCTGTACCTGCAACAACTTCTGTTACAACACCTCCAATAGATGGAATAATTGACATTTTAAAACCAAATCTGAAAACAACAATAACTGAAGCTAGTATAAACCCAAAACCCAATCCACACATTACAACTGCAAGTACAAATGATGCCTTAGCTTGTTTTTGACTCCAAGTATAAAACTCCTTAATATCTTCAAGATTTATCATCATTCTACCTAATGCATCAATTTCTTTTTTTGATTCTTCCTTTTTAATACCATTTTTTTCAGTTTGTTTTATTTCTTTTGGAACAATAGCTTGTTTTAGTCGCCTTGAATATGATTCTATTTCCTCTATATCATCTTCTTGCCAACGTCTTCTCATCACTGATAAATAACTTGTAAAAAGTGTTCCTATAGCTAGCATAACCGTTATCAACCCTAGTGATAACTCCAACATGTTTTCTTGATTCCAATATTCTGTATTAAAATGACTTTCTCTATAAAACATTGTAACAAATAATATAGCAAACATTTCAATAGCAAGTGTTAAAATTATCATATGAGATGTTCTACTTTTACTCTCATTTAAAGTTTTCTTTTTAGCTATGTACATTCTACGACACATAACATTAATAATCTTTAATCTTACTTTTTCTAAATCCTCTTTCGATTCTGGATTACACTTAATATATAACATACTCTCCAATGATGTAGGAATTTCTGCATCTCCTAAAACGATTGGAAGTAATATTTTATTTCTATTATTTTTGCTTTCCATTAAAGCGATTTGTAATTCCGTATTAAATAATATATTATTAATAGATTTTTCATCTATTATAGCTAAAATAATATCTGCATATTTAATTTTCCTTTTTATATTAATGTTTATTTCTGCAAAGTCCTCTCCATCAAATATTCTTGAAATAATATGTACATTTTTAATACCTTCCAAAAGTTCCTCTGCAAAAGATATTCTATCTTGTGACGCTAATATATACGCTCGCATATTTTTCTAAATCCTTTCTATTATTTTCGACAATTTATTTTATCATAAACATTTATAAAATTCCATTATTCTATATGTGAAATATATAAAGCTGGATTTTTCCGATTTTAAATCTTCACTTTCCTCTTCCCTCCGCAATCTTCTCATGAATATTAGTATTATATAACCTATACAATCCCGTATCCTTGCTTATCTGGTTATCAAATGGAATCACAACTGAGCCACACTTTATAAGTCCCATTCCTGCAGGTGAATTGTTTACATATCTAAGCTGTGTTTCTGATACTCCTATTACCTCTGCCATCTTTGCACTATCCGTATTAGCTTGTTTTAGGAGTGCTACGAATTCCGAATTTGCTAGCATAGTAGTTGCTGTATAGTTTTGCAACATATCTACAATGTTCTGCGTTATTCCTGTACATAATCCACCTTGTTTTCTTACTTTTTTCCATAGTTGTTGAAGATATTTAGCCGAGTACTCTGAGTTAAGTAGTACATGGAATTCATCTATATAGAGCCATGTTGCTTTTCCTTTTTGTCCATTTTCTACTATTCTTTGTTGAATGGATTCCATCATTACTAGCATTGTTATAGGTGAAAGTTCTGTTCCAAGATCTCTAATGCCATATACAGTGAATCTATTATCTACATCTACATTTGTTTGATGGTTGAAGATATTTAGTGACCCATTTACAAATAGTTCAAGAGATAATGCTATATCTTTAGCTTCTGCCTCTGGTTGTTTAAGTAACAAATCATAAAAATCAGACATAACTGGTATATACTTTTCTTTACTTCTTGCTATTTCTACATACATCTTTCTTATGCATCTATCTATAATGGACTTTTGTCTAGAGTTAAGAGAATCTCCTATACATTGTTCGCACAATCCTAACATAAACTCTCCTTTTTCTCTTATCCAACCTTGTGTATCATTTTGGTCTAGGTTCCATACATCCATAGCTAAAGGATTAACGTAATTATCTGTATAAGTTGACATATTTACAACAGTGCCTCCGTAGGTATAAGCTATATCAAAATATTCATTCATAGGATCGATAATAATTATTTCATCATCTCCTGATAGAAAGACATTTCCCATCTCCATCTTACAGAAGAAAGATTTTCCCGAACCTGGCACTCCAAATACAAATCCATTACCATTTATAAGTTTCTTACGATTACCTATGTTAATGTTCTTTGACACTTGATTTATTCCATAATAATTACCACTACTATCATTTAATTCTTGTACATTAAAAGGCATTAATACTGCTAAGCTCTGAGTAAGCATAGTTCTCATTGTTTCAACTTGTCTTACTCCTATTGGTAGTGCAGTATTTAATGCCTCTCTTTGTTTTAGATAATGTACTTCTATAGTACATCCGTTTCTATTACCTATTGTTTCTACCGTTTCTGATATGCTATCAAGTTCTTCTTTACTATCAGCCATTATTATAATAGTTACAGCTACATAGAATAGACATTGATCATTTTCACGAACATCATCCATTATAGCTTCTATTTCTTTTTTCTCAGTTCTCTTTGTATAAGATATTTCTGTAGCAAAGTCATTGTTTTTATTACGTACTCTTTGTTGTTTTATTATATCTGCTTCTATGCCTAGATACTTCTTTTGAAGTGTTTTAGTTGTTAAATCCTTTGGAACAGGAACTACATCTACACTTGTAATAGAATGTACTGGAAGTGAAGTAATCTCATTAATAAATCTATCTGATAGACTAGATGGATACTTTTTGATAAATAATGCTTTACAAAACTTACTTTCATCTTCAAATCTATCTGGATAATACTTTACCATACCATTACATAAATCATTTCTAAAGTCTGCTCCCACTCTTCTTGCTTTCTTTATATCAAAGTCGTATGCATCTTCACTACCTAAATGATAATAATCATGTAGTACCTTTAATCTTTCATTACCATTAAGGGATACTATATCTGCTCCTAGTTCTATAAATGCTTTATGTATAGTTGCCTCTAATGTAGCAAATTGTGCTTTTGCTTCTTCAAAGTTCTTTCTCTCAATAGTAAGTGTTAAATATCTTTCTTGTTCTATTCCTTGTCTTCCTTCTAGTATCTTTTCTTCTATTATGTCATTATAGGTTTTTCTATAATTATCATAACCATCTTTTTTATACTGTAACATTACAGTATCTCTTAACCCTTTCATATCTTTATTTTTATTATTTATAGTAATCTTAAAATTACAATCAAGAGAATTAAGAAACTTACAATACCTTTCAAATATATCTATCTGTTCTTCTTCATTAGTTGTAGTGTAATTAATATCTTGAAATCTATAACATTTTGAATAACGATTCTTTGACACTTCAAATATTCCATTTTCAGCAACAGACATAATCTCTATAGTCTCTTGTATTGATTTAGGCGTCTTATATAAAGGCTCACTTGCTTTCTTTAGTTCTTTAAATCCATCTGTAAATAATCCCATGTTTATATCCTCTCCTTCTTATGTTTGCTTTTCTTATTCTTTACCTTATTGTCCTTTATTTCATACTCTTTGATTCTAGTTTCACTTTCAGTTGATTCATATAACAATACTTTATTCTTAAACATAAAATGCATCTTTCTCTTCATAACTTCCATAAATGACATATCATTATATGAATAAAAACCACTAAAGGCTATGGGGGCTACAACTGGTATAGTTACATATGCAGATACAGTTAATCCTATATAAGGGTATAGTAAAAATACTATTATTCCTCCTGATGCAACACTTGCGACTGAACATATAAGTTGCTTTGCTGTAAGCCCCATTGCTATACTTTCTTGATAACGGTCTATATCTTTGTTTATCTCTATAATCATTTAATACCTCCTATAATTTAAACTAATACTTTATTTACCCTAGTTTCTCTCTTATAAGCCTAAGGCTCTGCTAGTTAAATTTTGTGCTCCTTTTACACTTCCTACTGTAAGTGCTACTGTAAATGTCATCTCACATAGATATATTAATGTCTGAGCCCAATCAGCATATTCCCCCGTAAATGACGGCAGTCCTGCATTAATAAATGCATTGCATACTATTATTGCAAGTGCCATAGTCACTGCTTCAAAGGTTACTGATAAAAAATACTTACTATAAGATACCATTGTCTGACTTACTGTTTTATTGCCTGCTAATGTTGAAAATGCAATTGCCCCTATTGGTACAATTATCAGTAACCTTAAGAATCTAAAATATACTGTGTATATCAAGAAGAAGCCACAGATGATTATTATTAATGACATAAATGCAGCAAATATAAGCATTATTAAACTTTCTCCAAATCCTAAACCTTCTATTATCTCTGCTTGCTCCTTATCAATAACTAGCTTATTAGTTTCGTTTGATGATAATGCTTTTACTAGATTACCCACGGTATTAAAAAAAGCCTTCATAATAGTTACGTTGTTAGCTACAAACCATTCTGCAAGACCTAATCTAATTAATATTCTTAGTATTACTTCAAATCTCATTTCTTCTTTTATATCTATACTTTCTGAACAAAATCCCATTACGAAAAATAATACAACTAATGATGACCCTACTGCTACAAATATAGGCTCTATCTTACTTATAGTATTCCACGGTGTTCCTCCTTTAAAATTAACTGGTGATTGACCAAGCATAGCAAATACTAAAGATATTTGATTGTTCCAGAAACCAAATACCATCTTAAGCAATGCTAGTATATTATCTCCTAGTTTAAATATATCCATCTTTTATCTTCATCTCCCTTCTTATCACTTCTAGCCAACTTATTAAAATCCAAGGAATGATAAAACTGTTGATATACCTGCCATCATAACTCCTGCAACAATTCCCTTTAATGCTGAGTTCATACTAGATGAATCTTGTTGTTGGTAAGCTTGTGCAAATTCCATAACATTCTTTGCTAGAATAATTATTCCTATCGCACCTATTACTGATATAATTAGTGTCTTTAAGTTATCTAGTGGTTTTGTTATATCTGATGTTGATGCTGCTAAAACTTCTGTTGAAACTGTAGTTATAATTACACTTGCTCCCAACATAATACTTAATAAGTTCTTTTTTACATTTTTAAATCTTTCTCTCATTGTTATTACCTCCATTTTCTTTCAAACTTTATTACATTAAAATACGAGTAACTTCACTAGCTTTTTTTAAAAATTACTCGTTTTATTTATTGTTATATCTATGTAATCAGGATTCTCCTGTTATATTAATTAGTTTTACATACCTTTCTCTTATCTGCCTCATATCATTTTCATGTATATCTGGATAAAAATATTCTAATATCTTACTCTCTGGTATACCTTGTTCTAATGCTAATTGTGCCTCTTTTTGTTGCATCTCGTTATACTGATACTTAACCATACGCTTTATAATTGAATCATCTTTGTCTACTTGTATTGTCTTCTCATTTGCTCTTTCATTACTTAGCTTCATAAACTCCTCATATGTAAATGAATCTATGTATATCTCTTCCCCCTTTTCCTTTAATTTTTCATAATACTTTATAGACTTATTAGATAATACTTCAAAAGTTTTTCCCTGTATTTCACCCCCTTTTCTTATTTCACTTACATATGGTTTACCTTTACCATCTGCTGTTTCATTAAATCTTGGATGTGCAAATGGAATATACTTATTATCCATAATGGGATCAAATCCTCTGATAAATATAATACACTTTTTATTATCTAACTTTCTTACTTCATCTGGTGTAAATAAGTCTCTTCCAAGAACATCATAATTTCTAGATGAACTTCCTTGCCTTCCTTTTGTTTCACCACTTGATTTCTTATCTATAGTTCCTTTTCCTAATAACTCAGATACATATTTGTGTGTACTTTGTTCATTACCTCCTAGATATATAAATGTGTCACAGTTACCAGGTATAGTCTCCCAAGTATCTTTAAATAAAGCTTTTAGTTGGGCAAAGTTCTGAATTATAATAACACTTGATATTTCTCTACTTCTCATAGTTGAAAGTAATGAGCAAAAATCGTCAGGTAATGCAACATTTGCAAATTCATCTAACATAAATGTCACATGTATAGGAAGTCTTCCACCATAGTTAAAATCTGCTTGATAATATAATTCTTGAAATATCTGAGTATATAACATACCTATAATAAAGTTGTAGGATTTATCAGTATCTGGTATTACACAAAATAATGCTGTTTTTGTCTTTTCATCTCCATTTACACCTATACCTAATTCATCTAATTTAAGTTCATCTCTTGATAATAATCTTAATACTTGCTTATTCTCTAAAAATGCTAATCTTGAGTTAGCACTTATAATTATTGAACGAATAGTATCTCCTGCACCTCTCATACATTTGTTGTATTGTTTTACTGCAGGATGATTAGCACCTAGCTTACTATTCTTTTCTAACACCTTCATTCTTACATCTAATCTAGATGGCTTACCTTTATCTACTAATTCTGCTTCTCCAAGTAATTTAAGAACAGTCTCAAAGTTTCTTCTACTAGGCTTTTCTTCTAACCATACATAATAAAATATAGCTTGTAGAAATAAACTCTCTGCCTTCTCCCAAAATGGATCCTGACTACTTGCTCCTTTAGGTGTTGTATTAGCTATAAGATTAGTTATAAGTTTTACTACATCTGTTTCTTCTCTTATGTAGAAAAATGGATTATAACAATCAGACTTATCCATCTCTAGTAGATTAATAACCTTTACATTATATCCATTATTCTTAAGCATAGTTCCACAACTCCTAAGAATCTCTCCTTTAGGGTCAGTACATATAAATGAACATTTATTAGGCATTTGCATTAGATTTGGTTTAACTTCATAAAAGGTTTTACCTGCACCAGAACCACCACATATAAGAATATTGCCATTAAGTTTTAATTTACGAAAGTTAAGAGACATTCTTACATTTTGACTAAGTATTCTGTTATTAGCACTATCCTTATCTTTTAGCACCTTATTAACATATAAGGGCGATTCAATTCTTGCTGTACCGAATTCTTTACCACTCATGTATTTTCTCTGACTGGTGTAATACATAATAACCACTAATGTGTATATAAAAAGAACCACTACTACACACTTTAATGTATTCTCATTAAAGTAATTAGCTTGCGGTTCCTCACATACTTTATTAAACTTCTCTATAAATTCTTTTAACTTAATTCCTTCATACCAAGCTCCACCTACTAGATAACCTAAATATATAGCAAGTAATGCACCTACTAGAATAAATAACTTGAATGGTTTCTTTTCACTAGTATTCATAACTATCTTTTCCTTTCGCTTATGCTTTTAGTATTCTTCTTAGATATAACTTTTTTAATATTGTTCGCATCATCTTTTGACATGTCCTTTGTAATTTTTTCATAATGCTTTCTAACTGATGATTCCACTCTATCATAATTTTCTTTATATAATGCCTCACCTATCTTGGTATCAACTATGTTATTCCTAGAATCATATAAGTTATAACATTTATTCTTATCTATGAAAGTAAGCATTGTTTTACCATTATGAATATCTATTATATGTTCTTTGTTAATCCATACATATCTTATATTCTCTCCCCAAGTTCCTGGCACCCTAGTCTTAATAGCATATTCATTTTCATCAGCAATCAATAGTTTCGATACTGTAATATCCATAAGATTTATATTCCTAGCTGTAGATATTGCTTTTATTCTACTTGCAACCTCTTTATACTCTTCTAATCTACTTTGAACATCTCCTTTACTTATAATCTCACTATAATCTTCTATGCCTTTTCCTTCTTCTCTTCCTCCCTTTTTTAGAGAATTTATCAACTTCCCCAAGTCACTCTCACTATTGTTCTTAACAAATTCATCAAATGTAGCTAGTCTTCCTTTCCCCATCTTCTGTAGTAGCACATTAGCTCTTGGAACAGCTTCACTATGAAAGATTAACTCTGCTAATCCATCTTTATTCTTGTCTGGTAAAATAGAATAAAGTATGCCGTATTTCTTAGCATACTTCTCTACCTTCTTAATCTCATTTGAATCAAATTGTAAAACTTGTAGGTCCCCACCTTTCATTAATAGCTTTTTCATAGAAGTCTTACCCAGTGTTTTCTCATAATCAAGAATACCTTTTATAAACTCTATAGCCTTCTTAAGTTCTTCTATGCTACCACTGCCAACCTTGATAGCAATCTCTATTCCTTCATATGCTACTTTTATTATTTGCACAGCTTCTTGTATCTCTTGCGACATAAATCTTTCCTTCCTTCTTCAGTTACTCATTTTTGTTACTTTGTATCCTTCATCTTGTTTTGCATAATAGCAATATCTATTATACCTTTCATTTGGTCAGCACTCATATCACTATTAATGATATAACTTAATTGTTCTTCATCCAATTTACTTGCAACACCTCTCTTTATTTGTTCTATTTGAGCAGAATCTAGTTCTCCTTTGGTTACTAACTTTACTATGTCTCTACTAGATTTCTTTAATCCTAATTTAAGCATAGTATCTTTAAATCTATTAGTATTTTTTGTTGGGGGATATTCAATATCCTCCTTTCCTATACCTATTGCTTTAACTTCATCATTCTTATCTGATATTAATGTATCAAGCTTTTCTTTAATCTCTTGTATTTGCAACTCTATCTTTATATCTTCGACCGCCATCTCTCTTTTTAACTGTTCATAATCATCTATTAGTTGTTGTATCTTAATATCATATATTTTATTACTTGCTAAAGATTCTTTATTATTACTTTCTGAAATAAGATTGTCTAAAGCACACCTAAATTCTCTTGCATTTGTACTACTAGCAATCGCTTTCTTAATATCTCCTATACCAACTCCTTTATAACAATATTCAAGTGCTTGCTCTAGCATCATAGATGATATATCTAGTTCTATAAGTGCTTGTATATCTTCTATGCTGCATCCTCTTCTAAAAGCATTAGATATAATTTTCATCTTCTCAAAGGAATACTTTTTGTTTGAATAAAATTCCACTTCTTCTCTAGTAAGACCATACTCTAAGTCTTTTTCTATAAATCTAACTATATCTTTGGATTTGTATCTCTGCATATCATCTAAGATAGCTCGTTTATCAAAATCACTTAATGGAGTTATTTGTCTTGTTCGCATGTTATCACCTCCTTTAAAAATGAGTAGAAAAAAGGACTACCATTTTAGCTTGGTAATCCTTGTATACATAACTTATTACTCATTCACTTATTTTAAACGAATATAGCAGATTGATTTGCCACTTCCTTCTCTTCTAAGCTCTCCCTGTTCCACCATAGTTCTTAGTGCTCCTTCTATTGAACTTACACTTAATGATGGACATAATTCTCTAATATCTTGTTTGTTAAATCTACCAATTTTATTCAAAGATGCTTTTCTAACCATATCTATAGCAGGTAGTTTTTCTTCCACTATAGCAAATCTATCTCCAAAATCCTTATAAGCTGATAATATTGTTCCTAATATATATTTTATAAAAGGTACTACGTCCTCTTTTCCTTCATGCCATCCATCCTGAGCTTGCTTTAACGCATCATAATATAAATCCTTATTTTTAGCAATTTTAGCTTCTAATGATATATACTTCCCAACATAAAATCCACTTCTATATAATAATAATGTTGTAAGTAATCTACTCATTCTTCCATTACCATCATTAAACGGATGTATGCATAAAAAATCATGAATAAATAAAGGTATTGCAATCAATGGTTCTAACTCTAAATTCCCTATAACTCTATTATATTCATTACATATACTATCAAGTGCTTCGGGTGTTTCATATGGTGTTAATGGTGTAAATAATACCTCTACATGTCCGTCCGGATACGTTGCACTTATATAATTCTGTACAGATTTTGTTTTTCCTGCTAAAGGATTATTCATATGACTACACATAATTTTATGCAATTGCAATATATAATTCTGTGATATAGGAATAGCATCAAAACTCTCATGTATTATATTTAGTACATCACGATATCCTGCTATCTCTTGTTCATTACGATTCTTAGGTGTTGTTTTTTCTTCTACAAGTTGTTTTATACGTGTACTTGTTGTAACTATACCTTCTATTGCATTTGACGCTTCTGTACTCTGTATTTTAGCTATTTCAACTAACTTTTCTAATTCTTGTGGTCTTTGCTTAAGATACATTTCTTGTTTTCCAGCTTCTTTATATATCGCCGCTATCAATCCAAGAATTTCACTATCCCATTTTGAACTTGCAATATCTAAATAATTAAACTTTCTCATTCCTAGAACCGCCTTTCTTTCCTTTATAGCCTCTAATATTCGTTCTTCCCCTTAACCAACTTCTTTTCCCTTAAATATTAGCATTTTTTAAGGGAAAAGTCAATGTGTTTGCTATATTTCCCCTTAAATATATCATTAATTTAAGGGGAATCACTTTTTAGTATTATCCATTTGCATTACTTTTACTCATTTTTTCAATAAATTATTATTACATGCTCTGTATCACTTTATAATGCCACCTTACTTTGGTGCTAATATTATTATTTATATTAGCACCAAAGTAAACTCTTTTAATCTATCATCTACTTTTTTCTTTATTCTCACTGTTATTATAATCACATTTAAAATTTATATTTTTTCCTATTTGTTTCTCTTCCTTATCCTGTACAACATTCTCCTCTCTACCTTCTTCATTTTTAACAATATTATCTTTTATAAGTTCCTTAGCTATTCTTAACTCCCTTCTATTATTTGTCTCAATCTCTCTTATCTTAGCAATCTCATTCTTATAATATGCTTTAATATTCTCAACCTCACTATACGAATAACCTTGCTCCTTCAAACTAGTTTCTAACTCTATCCATCTTCTATGTTCATCTTCAAAATTCTTATCCCCACCTTCATAACATCTTTCACATACTTCTATATCTTTCATCTCCTCATATATAGCAAATAATTCATTATACTTTGCCCTTGCCTTATATATCTTAGACTTATTTGTAATTACCATCTTCTTGTCATCTAATAGATTCTCATTAACAGCTATCAAATCATCAATTGTATGTATATTATGTCTAACTAGAAACAAATACTGTTGTTGGTACTTATGCATCTTCTTTATCTCGTCCTTATACTTCCATGCCTGACTATATTGTTTCTTCTTAAGTTTTCCTATACGATACAGTTTTGCATAATATTTTATTTGAAGATTGCTTAGTTTTGTCCTTTTAACTCTTTTAACTTTGCAGTAAACTATTTTTCCCACATCATGCTTTGGACCATAACTATTAGCTATATCTTCATTAATTATTCTTGTTCTTATAGAATCTTCTGTATAATCATCACCTAAAGTTTTACACCTTTTAAACCTTTGCATTCCTGGAGGCTTTATAGCAAGATACTTACCTTCTCCATTAGTATTCTTAACTTCATAACCTTTATCAATAAGCATATCAATAAATCCTTCATATGATGCAGCTTGAATAATACAAGCATCTATGTCTCTTTTTATCATATCTGACCATACAACTTTAACTTCTTTTTCTTCTTTCCATTTTTCATATCTAACACTATTATCTATTTTTTCTTTACCACTTTCTTCTCTTCCTTCCTCTATGTCTATAGTTGATAAGTTATATTCCTTACATAATCTATTAGTTATTGGTTGAATATATTTAAACCAATCTCCTTTCTCATATCTATACTTTTTACCTGTCCTAAATGAAACACTATTAAATACTACATGTGAATGAATATGATCTGTATTATCATGAACTGCATATACTAACTCATAGTCATTGCCTAAATATTCTTCTGCAAATCTTCTTGTTATTTCAAATACAGTATCTGCATCTGTTTCTCCATCTTTAAATGATAATATTATGTGATAACCTTGGCGTTTATTATTCTTACCAAATAACTTTTTAGTTTCTTGCATCTGCTCATAAGCATAATCAACTATACAATTAATTCCTGATACTAATCTTCCTTTCTGTGTTTTTTCTGGATCTATAATATAATTTATAGTTGATTTTAAATGTCTTCCATGAAAACTTGTCCCACAATCTTTCATATGTAGTATTTTACTTACTGCCATTTTTCTGTAACCTCTTTTACAGCTTTAGTTATTGATTTTAAATACGATATAAGTCGTAACTTATCATCGGTAGAGTAAAAATCACAATTATGGTTATATACTATCTGATTTATGTTTACTCCTATTCTATTTATTTCATTTATTAATTCCTTACATAATCCTCTAAGTTTTGGATAATCTTTAGGTTTTTGACTAATCATTAATCTAAGATACTCTGCTTCACTCATATTAGCTTCTTTTGACTTATATGCTAACATCTGCGCTTGCTCTGGTGTTAATCTTAATGTTTTTCTCACACTATAATTCTTATCTGACATAATACTCCTCCATTTCTCCCTCTCACAATTCTTCTTGATTTACCCTAGGGGTACATGGCAAGATACGCATTTAAGACGTCACCTTCTTAAATGCTACTTGTTAGGGGCATAATCCCCTAAACCCCCTCTTATAATTATTTTGTCTGTCAAAACCGGTACCATTTTTTATTAATACTGTCAAATACGGTACCAATAATTAAAACTGCTATCGCTAATCGGTACCACTTTTTCAGACAAAAATCATATATTTATATATGGACTGTCAAATGTGCAACCCATTTTCTCATATACAGTCAAATGCGGTACCAACATAACATTTTAGCTGTCATATCTGGTACCACATTTAGACTAATATATATTTATCTAGACTTTTCTTCTGCTACTAACTGTGTGCTAAATTCTAAGTCTTTATAATCTTTCTTTAGATATACATATGGATTATTTAATATATCTTTTTTCTTAAAACTAAAGTATTTAGTATTATCACCTCCAACAATTATATGATCTAAAATAGGTATGCCGACTAAGTCGCATACCTGGATTAATTTATCTGTAAGCATTGTGTCTACAGATGATGGTTTTAATGAACCGCTAGGGATGGTTATGTATTAGCATTATCTTAGCTGCATTAGATAATATGCTTGTCTTAAGGATTTCTCTTGGATGTGCTATAGTCTGGTCTAATGCTCCTACACTTACAAAACTACAGTTAATTGGTGTTCCATCTGTCTTTAGATTAATTACTCCTAATACTTCTCTATCAAGTTCACACATATATTCTCCCATAAGGTCCACTGCATCTTCTGGTTTCATAATTGGATGTTCTGAAATAATAGGAGCATCTTTTACTAATCTAATAGAGACAACATCCATCTTATAAGGATTATTCTCTTTTTCTTTCATACTCACGCTCCTTTTCAAAATCCACTTGAATAAAGAATTCTTCATCTTTATCATATGAATCCATAAACTTAATTAGTTCTTCCATAGTCATTGCTATACTTTTTTTACTCTCCATACTTCCCTCCATTCACTTTTAAAATAGGATGTAACTTATATACCTTAAGCCATATTTCTATATAACTTCCCTATCTTGAAGGACCATCTATATCATATGAACCATTTGTTTCTGCAACCATACCATCTAATCGTTTATTAGGATTATTAGATGCAAGTGATACCTGCTTTGTTTCTTTATCATAAAAGTATACTTGATTAGATAATCTATCCTTAAGTTCTACTTGATCCATATTTATACTTTCAACCATCTCTGCTAGTTCATTTGGGTCTCCTAGTTCAGACGATATTGCTATACACTCGTGTACACTACTTGGCATTATATAAATGTCACTTTCAAATATATTAGATAACTCTTCTAAACCTTCTTCGTATAACATTGCCGAAGCCCCATTTACACCTATTTCATTAGATATAACATACATTTGCTTCTTTGCAGGTAGAGTATTAAGCATTATTTCTGCAAGTTCACATGGCATGCCATCCTTCATCATAATGTCCATTAACACTTCTCCCATAGGTCTAACAGCTATAGGTAAAAGTTTCTTTGTATTTTCTTTTGCTGCATCAAATAATTGATTCTCTGATAATCCTAACTGCTTTGCAACATTATCTTTAATTAATATACTTGCTAATCCTTCATCATTTCTATTTACAACCCATCTATATATTATTGATAGGTCCTGAAATTCTCTATGAGGTACATGCTCTAACATTTCCTTATTTTGCTCTGTATTGATTAGTTGAAATACTATATTATCCTTAGCATTTTCAAAGTCTAAGTCTGGGATTATTTTATCCTTTTCCTTCACAGCTCTTACTATTACACCTGCAACATCTCTTAATATATCATCAATCTGCTCTCCATTTTTATACTGTTCATACATTGTATTTATGTATACTGTTGGTGACACACTCATTCCACTTTCTGTAGAGCGAAAATTTATTGCATCTAATGTTTGATTTACTTTCTCAACCTTATGAGAATCCCACTCCATACTTCTATATGGTTCTGGCACATATTCCTTTAGTTGTTCTTCAACCACCTTTTTAAATTCTTGATACTCCATCATATATTCCTCCTTATACTGAAGCTTTGTTTTACAAAGCGTAAGTTACGCGAGCAAAATCTCAAATTTTGCTCTGTGATAAACGAAACTTTGGGCCTCTGGCACAAATTTCTGTATGAATAAATCATCGCATCAGCATGATTTTTCATACTTTCCTCCTTATTCTCTATTCTTTCTCTTTTTCTTCAATCTTCCACTCATATAACCTAGTAAAAATGATGATATAGTTGCTATAACTCCATATATAAACATGTTGCTGTTATCTCCTGTCTTTGGTGTATCTATAACTGTATCTATTTTTTCTTCTACTATCTCTACTTCTATTGGATAATTTTTAAATGTTGTTTTAAATACTAATTTTTCTTTATCAGCATTATATAAAGCATCTATTTCATATACCTCATCAGATTTTTCATAACCTTTAGGTGCTGATATTTCTTTTACATAATACTTTCCTAGTGGCAAATCAGCTTTAAATATAGCTTGTCCTTTTATATTACTTTTAGCTACTTCTACTAATTCATTTGCTTTTACTATTATTACTCCATCACTATTTACTATGTCTTCTTTAGCATATAAACCAAAAATACCACCTTTAAGAGCTTTATTTGTGTTACCATCTACTTTGTTAATGATAACTTCAACCTTTTGTCTCTCATTGGTGATATTCATACCTGCATATACAACATCTGTATATTGATCTATATATGATACATCTGCATCAATTTTTTCTGTATTTAAAATAAATCCATCTAATGTATTTGTCTCTATTAAATAGTATTTACCAAGAGGTAATTTATCCATTATTGCTAACCCATTTTCATCACTCTCTATAGTTCCTATAAAATCATCTGCTTTATGATAAATTATATTTAAACCATCTGGGCTAACTATATCCTCTTTTGCATATACATTAAACCTAACTCCACTTAACATCTGCTGTTTATAATTAAATGTTAAATCTAGCATATTATCAACTAAAGCACTTAATACCTTATCTACACTATCTAATACTTCTCCATCTTTAGTTATTACTATTGTTCCTGTAGGAACTTCATCTTTCATAACTACCTTTTGAATCTCTGCTGTATCTTCTACTGTAAACTCTATATCTTCTGCTTTAAGATAACCAACAGGCGCTAATTCTTCTACTAATTTATATGTTTCTCCAACTATAAGTTTCTTAATTATATGTGGTTTTTTTGCCTCTGATATCCAGGTATCTACTAGCTCTCCCTCCTTATTAAACACGCTTAATCTTGCTCCACTTAGCTCTACACCACTAGTTATATCTGTCTTTGTAAATTCAAATGTAGTAGGTGTATTTTTAAATACACTATTATATACAGTCTCCTTCTTATCCTGCCCTTCATATTCTGTTGCAAATGTTATAACTTCATCTGATGATACATATCCTTTAGGTTGCTTTGATTCTTTTACTATATAATTGGCAAATGGATAATTTTTTATAAATTGGACTACACCTTCACTATTAGATACAGCTATTTCAAGTAATGTATCCTTTGCTACTATAACATCTCCATATATGTTACAGATATCTTCATCTGCATATAGACTAAACTCTGCTCCTTCAATAAATGAATTATCTTCTACATCTAGCTTATCTACAGACATCTTTACCTTTTGTCTATCATTAATAAACTCTATACATTCTTTTATAACTGGTGTCTTATCATCTTTATATGAAAATGTTACTTCTTTAAGTTCATTATCAAGTGTATATCCGTATGGTGCTTCAATCTCTACTACTTCGTATTTTCCTAATGGTATATCTTTTAATACTGCTTTTCCTTCGTCATCTGTTTCTAATGTTGCTATCAAATCCCCTTTTTTATAATAAGTTATTCTATTTCCTTTACTATCTAATTGATTATCAGCTGTATAGATATCTTCTGCTACATATATTTCATACTTAGCTCCTTTTAGTCCTCTCATTTCATAAATAAATTCTTTTTCTACTTCATCGAAACCAACTAGCACTTCACCCTTTTTTAATAAACTAAGTTCTCCTACTACTGGTTCATCTTCATACTCTACAGTGATTATTGCATCATTTGTCTCTTGATCTATTTCATAAAAAGTATTAGTATCTATGGCAACTTCTATAGTCTTATCATTTAACACATATCCATACGGTGCTGTTACTTCTTCAATTCGATAATTACCTACTTTTATATTATTTGGCAACACCAAATCTCCATCTTCATCTGTAAAAAATGTTTTATGTGTTTTCTTGGATGGATAAGTTGTAATCATTTCAACATATTTATCATTATCCATATCATATATTTTAAATTCTGCATTAGGTACTAATACTGTCTTTTTAGTATCTGCATCTTTCTTAATGATACGAAGTTTTGCACTAAATTTTCTATCTATAAACACTCTCCATGTCTGAGGTGTACTGGGATTATGTTCTGTTATATTTACTTCAAATGGTTTTATAGTCTTATAATTATGTGGTGTATCTGTCTCAACTACTATGTACGTTCCATAAGGAAGTGGGCTAGTAACTAGATATCCTTTATCATCTGTATAAAGCTTTGTCTCTCCATTTGCACCGATAACTACTGGCGATGAATTATTAAAGTCATAAGTTCCATCTGCTTTTTTCTTCAATGCTGACTTTAGATATGCACTAAATCCTGCATTTTTAAGAAGCTCTGCCTCTGTATTTTCCCCATCATCACCTATCTTAATTATCTGAAAAGGTTGTTTAATTACTTGTTCTTTAGAAGTTATACTTTTTGATACTTCTACTACAGTGTCTCCACCATACTCACACTTTACATCATATTCAGTTATATCTACTAGATAACCTACTGATGGAGTAATTTCTTTCACATAATAATTGCCTAAATATAGTTTATCTATATACGCTTGTCCTTTATCATCTGTTGTTAATTTAGTAATTAATTCTCCTGCCTTATATATAGTTCCTGTTTCTCCATCTGGATGAACTATATCATTTCTTGCATATAAACCATATACCGCACCCTTAAGTGTTGCATCACCTTGTGGTGTAGCTTTATTCAATTCTTTATCAACTTTATTAACCGTTATCTTTGCTAATTGCTCCATATTAGATACTGAAACTGATGTAGTTTTACCTGCTTTGATACTAAGCGTAGTAACTGCATCACTTACAATATAACCATTAGGAGCTGATATTTCCTTCACATAATATGTTCCTTGAACTAAGCCACTAGTCTTAACTGATCCATCATCTGTAGTAGTTACTTTTTCTACGAACTCTGTACATTTACTATCTGAATATACGCCATAAGTTGCTCCTTTTAACGCTACTCCTGTTGTCTCATCCTTTTTTGTAATCTTTCCATAACCAATGTTCTCTGTTTTTACCTTTATATATGACTTAACAGCTTCTACTTCTGGTTTTTCTGAGATAAACTCTTGATAATTAGATTTATCTATAACCCAATACACACAACTTTCCACAGTCTTAACTGCGCCTACATTAGACTTAAATGTTCCTACAGTTACCGATGTATCCACAGATGTAGTATAAATGGTTATATTATTTCCACTTTTTTCCACTTTGTATCCACTTAATGTGAAATCATAGTTTGATAAAGACTTATTACTATCAGTTAATGTAATCTCAAATCTTTCTTTATCTTCATTCCATTTAAGTTCATATGTCTTAGCATCACTTTTATCTTTGGACGAAAAGCTAGGCACCTTAGCATTATAAGATTTATCTATCTTATCTCTTACACTTTCATAATAATCATATGAAGCAGATGCATCTGGTGCTGAATTACATATCTTTCTTGCCGCTGAATCTCCACCAGAAGTACCAAACAAATCAGCTTCAATAATCCATACAAGAGATTGTGTTGCTATAAACTTATTGCATTGATCACTGGTTGGATATGTCTCAGAACTAGCACTAAATCCATAATACATACACAGTTCTAGTAACTTCTCTTGCTTAGATGAAAGACTAGTCTTAGGACTACTATTACTAGCCATTGTCTGTCCTCCATCTACACTCTTTCCATAATTCATACAATAAGCAGAATTACCATCAATCATGGCATAGAATACTTCTCCATGGTCATAACCTGCTTTTAACTCACTAACTACACCCACTTTACTAGTTGATGCATACCATAAAGATACATTTGCTTTACTACTTGCTGCAAATGAAACTGTAACCTTAGAAAAAATCATTGTAACTATAATTGCCATGGCAACTAAACTTGCCATAAATCTTCTTAATTTAAATTTCATTAAAATCCTCCTTAAAATATCTTTTTGTTGTACTAAAAAAACAGGCATATGATAGCCTGCTTTTAATATTTATGTGTTATTAACACTTACTTTTTATTCGTTTTGTTGGTCTATCTCTCACCCTAAACTTCATAATACTCCTTCTTTCTATTAATTTAACTATAATTAAAGCTATGTTTCTCAACATAGCTTTGTCTCTTAACATCCTAATAACTAGAATCCTCTTTTGCTCTATATCTTTATTATCAAATAAATTTATATAAATATTAAATTACAATCTCATAGAAACATCTCTAGTTCTATTTCTATGTATATTCTCTTTGAATGTATATATATCTTCTTCTTGTAACTTTTGTACATTTTGTAATTCTTCCATAAATTTATCATTTTTTTTAATAATAGCACAACTATGAAACGGCGCAATTGCTATTATATTATAATCATTACCAACATAACGTTCTTGTATCTTTAATTCTGAAGTTGGATATACATTTCCTTTATATCTAACAAATCCACTTGCAATTGCTTCATAAGGAAGAATTTCGTCATTTTCAACAACTGCAACTAAATTATATTTTTCTCCATTAATTTCATAGGGTAATGATTTATCTAATTCTAGCAATAAAATGTCATCATAAATATCATCTGAAAGTAATCCCCATATGCACCTAATATTCAATTGTCTATACTCCATCAAGAAATCATTATTTTCTAATTTTATTATTGAAGATATAGAGTTATTTCCTTTGCCTGTATTAAACTCTAGTTCCTTATTATATTTTTTAGAAAAAATACTTTCAAAAAGTTGATTCATATCTTCTTTGTCCGTAATTTTAAAAGGACGGTTATAAAATTCTGGAATAACTGATAAAATTGCATCATGAAACGTATACATGTCATCAAAAATATCTACTTCCTTCATTTTTTCCTTTTCATCTTCAAGAAACTGCTCTATTTCCTCTATTGTTTGAAATCGCTCTGCGGGATTATTTCTAAGACACTTTTCAATCATTCTATCATAAATATATGCCATCTTCCATTTACAATGTTGTGAAATGCTTTCTGCGCCTGTCCCACGATTTACCTTTCCAAATACAAACCAATACATAATCTGAGCCATCGAATATATATCAGCTGTTTTTGTCACTTTATATTGACCATTTATTTGTTCTGGAGCAGAAAATTCAACATTTGCTAAACGCTCACCTTTCTTCGTTTTGTTATCTATTGGAAAATTCTCTTTGTCATAATGTGCAATTCCAAAATCTGATAAAACAAACTTTTTATCTTTAACTATTAATATATTCTCAGGCTTAATATCTCTATGAATAATGCCTTTTCTATGAATTAATTTCAATGTAATCATAAGAAAATTTAATAAGCATTCAAATTCATCCTCAGTAACTTCTGTTATATCCTTACTATATTTCTTTAAGTTTTCTTTATACAATGACATTATTATATAAGGAATAACTATATCTTTCTGTATTGTCAATTCTCCATAATTTATCATATTGACAATATTACACAACTCATTCTTAACATAATTTGTATTAAAATATTCTGCTCTAAATCTTATAATTTTTTTATTATTATCAGTTATCAAAAATTTAATTGCTACTTTTTTGTCATTTAACTCTGATAAATATACTAATCCATTTCCTCCTTGTCCTATTCTATTACTTTGTGTAAATTTCAACTTACCAAAAGGCGTTTCTATCCCTTCATTATCCTTTATATAATTAATAAATTCTTTTTCTATCACTTCTTTATCCATAATTATTCACCTCTTACTTATTACCTGATGTAATGAAATATATTACATTTTTTTACATTATTATACCGTATATATTTTTTAATGCAATCTATTATAATTATATTTTTTGAATAATGTCTATTATAAATTTAGCATTCAATATACTCTACATCTCACTCCACATATCTGCCATTTTAATAAGTGTTTCGTCCATTGAAGAATCTTCATGTGTATCATCAACAGTTTTATTTCTATATTCCACCCTACTATCCACCTCTTCTTTTGCTATTATAGTTTGAGCATTACCTGCATTTCCAACCATCGCCCCCAATAACATACTAGTAACTTTCTCCATTACTTCCTTCTCTATTTCATCCTTTAACTCATTATTCATCTTCATTACTTCCTTACGAGTAACTAACTTCTCCCTATCTTCATCTGCAATATTAGTTAGTTCCTGAATCTCTGTTCCTTGTATTATCTTATACAGACATTCTATTATAAAATTAGCTCTAGACTTATGTATATCAAGATTTAGATTTACTAGTGTTTGGTGAACTAACAGATGCTTAGGGTTATTAAGATTAACCCTAAACGTATGCTGTATTGTATCAACTCTTGCCATTATATCTACCTCCCATTTCTTAATGAAATCCTTGCTAGTGTTTCATAACCTTTTGCATTTGCCTTAACATCATATATGTACCTTACATTTTTTATTCTAAACTTTCCAAAGTTCTTAATTACTCTTGCTCCTCCACCAACGAATATAATAGGTGTTGTATCTAAGTTATAACCACTCTCTATTAATGAGTTATATACCATATCTGTAAATCTAATCATCTCACTATCTATAATTTTCTTATATTTATCATCCAATATAGTTGTTCCTGTAAGTAGGTATTCTTCTATATCTACTTCATCTATGTCTCTATTCATAAGTCTCATGCTTATTCTCTTCATTCCATTCATACACTTAATCAAGCCCTCATTTTGAGTATTACACTTAGTATCATCTGGTGCTTTATCTAGTATAGGCATATAATCTATGGTCCATGAACCTATGTCTACTACTAAAGCTCTTCTTCCAAATGTAGGTATCTGACTTACAACTGCTGCATAACACTGGGGATATACACTAACTCTTAGAATATTTACTGAATATATCTTTTCCTCAAACTTAAATGTAATGTGTTCATTCTTAGATAAATACTTAATAAATTCTGCTTTTTCTTCACTAAATCTAGTAAGTGGTAGACCTACTGCAAGTACTACATCTGCTTCATAGGTACCTCTTCTTTTTAATTCCTTTGCAAGTGCTACTAATGTTAGCAGATAAAAATTCTCATTCTCAACCTTTGAATCTTTTACATCTAACCTTTTACCACCAACTTTATAAAACTTTCCTTCATATTCAAGTACATTATCATAAAATGCAGGTTCATTAACTATCTCTGCTATAGCTGTTTTAAACACCTCATTAACCGTCTTTATGTGACTCCATCCGTGGTCTATACCTATTACTTCTATGTTATTCATTGTTCTTATTCCTCCTAATACTTATATTAATACTTATCTTGTTTTTACTTGTTCCTTATGCCATTGTTTTACTAATTCTTCTATTAATTCCACCTTTTGTTTTTCTGAATAATCTGATGGAAAGTACTTATTTAACTTATCAGATGTAATTTTTATCTGCTCTCGTTGATTTGGCTTTTCTTCTTCTAATATGTTATATATCTCATCCATATCTAATCTATCATTTTGACTAAGTCTCTTTAATCTATTAGCTTGTGATAATGATGGCGTACATTGTTCCATATCCATTACTGTATATAATTCATACTGTTCTTCTTCATTGAGAAAAGAAAGTTCTACTGCAACTGTAAATGCTATTTTCCCTTCATCAACCATATCTAGTATCTTAGGTATAAGGTTAGTTAGTCTTATATATCTAGTTATTTGATTTCTACTTTCTCCAACTTGCTTTGCTAATCTTTCATCTGCTCTTCCCTTTTCACAATTTGCGCTATTTTCTAACATCCATCTTCCATCCTCATCAGTAGCTTCTTTAATTTCATAGACTTGTAATGTTGGATTCTCATTCAACTTCGTCCCAACTTGGGACGAAGTTACATCATTTCTTTTTCCTTGTCTCTTCATTGCTTCCAACTTCATCTTATAAGCAAATGCTTTTTCACTTGGTTTTATATATTCTCTTTGTAAGTTACTATCAACCATCGCTATTATTGCATCTTCATCATTTAACTCCATTACTATTACAGGTACTTTATCTATTCCTGCCCACTCACATGCTGCTTTTCTTCCATGACCAGCTATAATTTCATAACCTTCACCATAAGGATTATCTCTTACAATTAGCGGAACAATAACTCCTTTTTCTTCAATACTCCTCATAAGTTCAAATAATTGCATATCTTGTTCTACCTTAAAAGGATGTTCCTTAAAGTCATGTAATTCATTAATTGTGACTAAGTTCGTAACTAGTCTTTGGTTGTCAGTCTCTAATGGATACAATTTGTCATTTTCTTCTTTTATATCTTTCTTCACTGTTATCTTCTCCTTTGAATCTCAAACTTCTATATTTCTAAAAAGAAAAAACCACTTACCATCACATCAAAAGATGTAGCTAGTAAGCGGTCTTTCGCTTCTTTAACTTATTTACTTGTTGAAAATATCACATTTATTTTTATCTATATTTTTCTCTATTTGTGAACTGTACATTTTGGGAGCTACTCATACCAGTTTCATTATTACTGAAACTTTGATTCCATTAAAAACCTCTTTTTTTCGTCCAAAATTAGCATGTCCTGTAAATCTGAAAACCTTCGAAAAGTGCGTAAAATCAAGGATTTTTACACATCCCTCTTTTGGAGCAATGATACCGTCTCCACATGTGTAGTCATTCCAAATTGATCCACCGCTCTATACTTAACCGTCTTATATCCATTATCCTCAAGCCATTTTAAATCCCTAGCAAGTGTAGCTGGATCACAACTTACATACACAATTCTTTTTGGTTCCATTTGCACCAAAGTATTAAGAAGTTTTTCATCACAACCTTTACGAGGTGGATCAACAACTACAACATCTGCTTTCATTTTACCATGGCTTTTCTCGTACATCTTTGGAACTACTTCTTCTGCTGCTCCCACATAAAACTCTGCATTGTCTATACAGTTTAATGTGGCATTTAACTTAGCATCTTCTATTGCTTCTGGTACAATTTCCACACCATACACCTTTTTAGCCTTGCTTGCCATAAATAAAGATATTGTTCCAATACCGCAATACATATCCCAAACGATTTCATTATTATTTATATTGGCATAATCAAGTGCTATATTATATAGCTTCTCTGTTTGTCTTGGATTCACCTGATAAAATGACAATGGTGATATTCTAAATTTTATTCCTTCTAAATAGTCTGTTATGTATAAATTCCCATATACACTTATTAATTTCTTTCCCATAATTACATTAGTATTCTCTTTATTTACATTAAGTGAAATACTCTTCATATTAGAAATTTCCTTAAGTCGTGTAACTAAGTCATTCTTTAAAGATTGTTTCATATCATCTGCATTAATAACTAAACATACCATTACTTCCTTAGTATGGTATCCCACTCTTGTTACAACATGACGAATTAATCCTTTACCTGTAGTCTCATCATAAGGCTGTACATTATTATCTGTAATAAATTCTTTTATTACAGATATAATTGTTTCATTTATTCTATCATTAATATAGCATTTATTATTAGGTATAATTGTATGGCTTCTCTTTGCATAAAAACCTATTGCAATATTACCATCTTTATCTAATCCAACTGGAAATTGAGCCTTATTCCTATAGTTATATAATTCTTCCATTCCTAGTATAGGTTCCATCTTGGCCCCTTTAATTCCACCTATACGTTCTATACAATCTTTTACTTTATTCTCTTTATATTTTAATTGTCTTTCATAATTAATATGTTGCAATTGACAGCCACCACATTGTCTTGCCACAGGGCATATAGGTTCTACTCTATCTATAGCCGATTCGATAATTTCTTCTACCCTAGCATAACCATATTTCTTTTTCGCTTTTATAACCTTAACAACAAGTTTATCCCCTTCAACTGCATCCTTTATAAACAATGTATATCCATCAACATGGGCAATACCTTCGCCATCATTCCCCATACCATCAATCACAACTTCTACAATATCATTCTTATTCAACATCATTCTTCTCCTAAAATCAACTAAATCCTTTACAATATAACAATTTATTATAGCATACAGAATTTTCCTCGTAAAGTAAGTAAATGTCTACCCATGAATGTTAAAACAATAATTATGGTAAGAAAATGACCAAAATCAGGCCCCTGTCGGAACGACAGGGGCCAAGAAACCTACAAATTATAGTTTGTTTAATTTTACATGTTAAAGAATTTCATGTGCTCTACAAGTTCTTGTGATGATTGTAATACTTTATTTGAGTTTTCTTCAATACTTATACTTTCATCATTTAACTTGTCAGTTTCTGTTGCTATTTTTTCAACTCCAACAAGTATTTCATTTACTTTTTGTGACTGTACATTAGATATATTCTTCATTTTTTCTGATACATCATCTACATTCTTCATTTTCTCAATAATGCTTCCTAATGCATCACTTGTTTCTAATATATTCTTTTCAATATTATCAAATGTATTACATGCTTGTTCTATAGCACCTACATTATTCTCTATTGATTGAACATTATTTCTTGTTTTCTCATTCATGAAGTTTACTTGTTCAGTAATCTTTTTAACTATATCATTAACTCTTAATGCTGTATCTTTACTACTATATGCCAATCTTCCAATTTCATCTGCTACAATAGCAAATCCTCTACCAGCTTCACCAGCTCTTGCAGCCTCTATACTTGCATTTAATGATAGTAGATTAGTTTGTGATGCTATTCCCTCTATTGTATTCATCATCTCTGTTATATCAGCAGTTGATGCATCAATTTGCTTAACAATATCTCCAAGTTCTTCCATACCACTTGCGATTTCTCTCATGATATCTTGAACAACTATAATATCTTTATGTCCTTTATCTGTAATACTTCTAGTCTCATCCATTCTTTCACTAGCATCTGTCCCTGCACTATTAGTTAATTCTACTATTTCTAAAAGTACAGTTGCGCTCTCACTAAGTTCTTTCATAAATTCCATAAAATGTTTTAGATTATCTTGCATGTCTTTAATTGCTCTATTTTCATCAAAAGCAGTACATCCAAGTGCCTCAGAAATTCCTTTTCCTGTAGCCGAGTTGCTCTCAAGTTTTTCTGATATATCATTTATACTTGTTATGATGTTTCTCATAACACCAACATATTCTGCCATTGCTTTACTCATAAGTGATATTTCATCATTCTGATTAGTACTAGCTATCTCTATTGAAAAATCTCCACCAGAAATCTTTGTCAAATCATCTGTAAGCTTTTCTATAGGTTTAGTAATTGTTTTCATTGACAATGCTATAATAATTATAATTGCTATAATACTAACAACTGCAATTATTACCAATAGTGACACTGTACCTGTCAAATCAGCTCTAACCTCATCACTTAAAACTGCTGTAAAAAGAACCCATTCAGTTTCATCAATTGATTTCTTGCATATATTATATTCTTTACCTTCTACATTAATCTTTTGAATTACACCCTCTTTAGCATCATACATTTTATATACTTCTCTAAAGAATGCATTCTCATCATCTTCTTTAATTACATAACCATTGTAGTCACGATTACTATGAGATACAACTATTGATTCCTTTTTGTCTATAACAAATGCTTGCTCACTTTTAGTATCTAATATATTCATTTCTTCAACACTTTTAGATATTTCATTTAAGAAAACATCTGCTGCTACAACCATCTTAAACTTATCTGGACGCTTTAATAATGCTGAAGCACTAACAACCATCTCTCCTGTCTGTGCGTCTACGTAAGGAACTCCAAAAGCTATATCTTCATTTTCTAAACCTTCTTTATACCATGAACGTTCCACAACAACAAAATCATCGCCTGGTACCCAACCTGAACCATCATAGTATTGTCCAAGTCCATCACCACCATATACTCCGTATGGACATGCTTCATTCAAATCCATAGTTGTTGTCATATATTCAATTATCTCTTCATTAGTTCTAAAATTAACTGCTTCTAACGCAGCCTTAACTGCTTTTAAATAACATTTAATCTCTCCAACCCATTCTTGTATTGAAGCTGAACTTTTCTCCGTAGATTGCAATAAACTTGTATTAATATGTTTGGTAACCTGTTGATTTAAGTTTATTATACTTACTGCAACTACTGTGCATATTGCAATTACCGTTATTGGTATACAGCTTAAAAGTATTCTCATTAATATACTTTTTCTTTTATTATCCATGCCATACGCTCCTCACTATAATATTGTCAATATTCATAGCAAGTATCGGCTAATTATTATTATGACATTACATTATTTTCTAAATTCAGACTTATTTTTCCATCTTATATTATGTATTATGCTTTAGAGTATTGTTTCTCATTTATATTACACACCATTCCATACTAACTTCTTCTTATATTAGAATCAAAATATCTATTAAATCCTAACCAAGTCTCACCTTCTGGTGCTGTGCCTAGCACCTCTGTAAATGTTTGAAGTTTAGCATCTGCATTATCTGCAAAATTAAGCGCAACAGCCTCTACTATAGCCGGCTTTTTAGGTGAACCATATTCTAATTCACCATGATGGGCTAATATACAATGTTTTAACTCCAATGCAAGATTAACTGGAAAATTAGGTATTTGACTAATGGCAATTCCTACCTTCTCTGCTCCCATATAAATATGACCTAAGAAATTACCATCCTCTGTATAATCATTAACTGGAAATGGTGCTATTTCATCTATCTTACCTATATCATGAAATATTGCTGCTGATATAAGTAAATCTCTATTAATTATAGGATAATTTTTTGACATATAATCACACATTTTAGTTACGCCTAATGTATGTTCTAATAATCCACCAATAAATCCATGATGAACTGATTTAGCTGCTGAATGATTAACAAACTTCTTAAGCCAATCTTTATCTTCAACAAAAAACATCTTAAGTAATTTATTAAGGTATGTATCTTTTACAGAATCTATTAATCCCATTAGTTCTCTATACATCTCTTCTCTATTCTTAGTTGTCATAGGCATATAATCATCTATATCGTATTCACCTTCTTGAGCACGTCTAACACGACTTATATTCATCTGAAGATTACCTTGAAAACTTGTCACCTGGCCGACAACTTGTATGTAATCGTTAGCTTCAAAATGCTCTATTGCATTACTTAAATCCCATATTTTTGCATCTATAACACCTGTTTTATCTTGTAACATCATAGAATAATATGACTTACCAGCCTTTGTCTTTAAATTTTGTTTTGCTTTACAGTAATATATTCCATTTATGTTCTCGCCTTCTCTTAATTCATTAATGTATCTCATATTTCTTCTCCATTCTAACTACAATATAATTGACATTATAACACACCACTATCTAGTTTTCTAGCGTTGTAATGCCCTATTATCATCTTTTTTCTTCTATATAGACTAACTCATATTATTAATTAAAATTATCTATCTTTATTAATATAATTATATTAATCTCTTATATAAAGAATTTTTACTTTCTATTTGACATTTTCTTCTAATAATACTAAATTGATTATGTGGGATATACTTCAAATTGGAGGACTTATAATGAATAATAAATGTTTAAAAACTTTAGAATATAATAAAATCATAGATATGCTAGAAAAATATACTATATCCGCATTAGGAAAAGGTCTATCAAAAACACTTTTACCTATGACAGATATAACATCTATTAAACAAGCTCAAAAGGAAACTAGTGATGCTTTATCTAGAATCTACAAAAAAGGCTCTATACCAATGACTGGTATTAAAGATATTACCCCTAGCTTACTTAGACTTGATGTAGGTTCAACACTTGGTATGGGTGAATTACTTAGCATTAGTCATCTACTTACTGCATGTGCAAGAGCCAAATCATATGCTAGACACGATACTGATGAATATGAGCGTGACTCACTTGATGACAGATTTGATACTCTCATGCCTCTTACTAACACTAATGAAGAAATTATGAGATGTATTCTTAGCGAGGATACTATGAGCGATGATGCCTCATCTACATTGAAAAATATTCGTAAACAAATACAGATAACTAATAACAAGATACGTGAACATCTTAACACCATAATAAATTCTTCAGATTCACGTACTATGCTTCAAGACAATATTATTACAATGCGTAATAATCGCTATTGTATACCTGTAAAGCAAGAACACAAAAGTTCTTTTAAAGGTATGATTCATGATCAGTCAGCAACTGGATCTACTGTATTTATAGAACCAGCTGCTGTTGTTAAATATAATAATGAACTTGCTGAACTTGCTGCTTCAGAACAAACAGAAATTGAAAAAATTCTTTCTGAACTAAGCATATTAGTACACCAAGATATAGATTTCGTTAAAAACAATTTGAACATAATGACTGAACTTGATTTTATATTTGCAAAAGGGATGTTAGCCAAAGAAATGCGTGGTTCTATGCCTGTATACACAGATATTAATGATAAAACAATTAATATTAAACAAGGTAGACATCCACTTATAGATAAGAAGAAAGTCGTTCCAATTGATATAAATTTAGGAATTGATTTCAATCTACTTGTTATTACTGGACCTAATACTGGTGGTAAAACTGTATCTCTAAAAACAGTAGGGTTATTTTCACTTATGGGGCAAGCAGGGCTTCACATACCTGCTTTTGATGGTTCAAAATTAGCTGTATTTAATGATATTTATGCTGATATTGGAGATGAACAAAGTATTGAACAAAGTCTAAGTACTTTCTCATCACACATGACTAACACAATATCCATTATAAATAAAGCTGATTCTAATTCCCTTGTTTTATTTGATGAATTAGGTGCTGGTACAGACCCAACAGAAGGTGCTGCTCTTGCTCGTGCAATACTTAATCATTTTCACACTAATAATATACTTACTATGGCAACAACTCATTATAGCGAAATAAAAGTATTTGCCTTAGAAACACTTGGTGTGGAAAATGCTTGTTGTGAGTTTGATGTAGCTAGCTTAGCTCCTACTTATAGACTTTTAATTGGTGTTCCTGGTAAAAGTAATGCATTTGCCATTTCAAAGAAACTAGGTTTACCAGATTTTATCATAGACGTAGCAGGTTCATACATTGATAGTTCTGATAAGAATTTTGAAGATGTAATAAATGAACTTGAAAATTCTAGACTTGCCCTTGAGAAAGAACGTGCTTTATTAAAGGCTAGTCAAGATACTGTCGATACTTTAACGAAAGAATTAGAAGAAAAAAATAGCAAATTAGCAGCTTCTAAAGATAAAATATTAAGAAAAGCCAATGAAGAAGCTAGAGATATTCTTCGTGATGCAAAGGAAATTGCTGATAAAACTATTAGAGACATAAACAAAGCTTCTACTGCAAAAGATATGGAAGCTCACAGAAGTAACTTAGGTAAAAAATTAAAGAAAGCTGAAGAAAAATCTTCAACTAAAAAAGCCTTAAAAGCAAAAAGACAACATTCCATAAAAGATTTCAAACTTGGAGACACTGTTAATGTAATATCTATGGGCTTAAAGGGAACTGTTACTTCTCTTCCTAATTCAAAAGGTGATCTTCAAGTTCAAATGGGTATATTTAACTCAAAAGTTAATATATCTGACCTTGAAATAATAGATGAAGCTGTAATTACAGCTCCTAATTTCAAAAAAACTGGAAGTGGAAAGATTAAAATGTCTAAATCTGCTTCTATTAGCCCAGAATTAAACATAATTGGAATGTATGTTGACGAGGCTATGGGAGTTTTAGATAAATATTTAGATGATGCATATCTAGCCCATCTTCCACAAGTTACTATTATTCATGGTCGTGGTACAGGCGCTTTAAAAAATGCAGTTCATGCACATCTTCGCAAGACAAAATATGTTAAGGATTTTAGACTTGGTGGTATGGGCGAAGGTGACTACGGTGTTACAATTGTAGAATTTAAATAGAACTATATTTCTTTTTGAAAGGATGACGTCAAATGGCTGAAAAACAAAAAATACTTATCGTTGATGATGATGCAAACATCGCAGAATTAATTTCACTTTATTTAACAAAAGAATGCTATGATACAACTATAGTTGAAGATGGACAGGAAGCATTAGATGCTTTTAACAACCAATCTTTTAATCTAATCCTACTAGATATTATGCTTCCTGGTATAGATGGATATGAAGTATGTCGTGAAATCCGTAAAACATCACAAATACCTATTATAATGCTTTCTGCAAAAGGTGAAATATTTGATAAAGTTCTTGGTCTTGAACTTGGTGCTGATGACTATATTATTAAGCCATTTGACTCTAAAGAACTTGTAGCTAGAGTAAAGGCTGTCCTTAGAAGATTTTCTAATAATGCCTCTACTACAGATACCACTAAGAAAACAGATTCTACTAATGTAGTATCCTATCCAGACTTAACAATTAATTTATCAGATTACACAGTTCAATATAAGAAGAAAAATATAGATATGCCACCTAAAGAATTAGAGTTATTCTATTTTTTAGCTTCTCATCCTAATCAGGTATTTACAAGAGAACAATTACTTGAACATATATGGGGATATGATTACATTGGTGATACTCGTACTGTTGACGTTCATATCAAGCGACTTCGTGAAAAAATAAAAGATCATGAACTTTGGAGCTTATCTACTGTATGGGGAATTGGCTATAAATTTAATGCAAAAAAATAACTTTATAACTAGATTTCACACAATTAATCTGTAATTATCACAGCAAAAATCTAATAATATGGAGGATTTTATGAAAAGAAGTTTATTATTCAAACTTATGCTTTGTTATATAATCACTGTATCTCTTATGTTTATGGGTGGTAATACCTTGGGAAATAAAATACTTACCGACTACTTAGCCAATAGTATTCATATGCAGTTAAACCATACCGGTCAAAACATTGCACAAAGTTCTATTATAACTAATTATTTCCTTAATTTAGAAAGTGATACAGAGGAAACTGATAATATTTTAAAATCTTATCTAAGCTCTATTAGCCATGCTACTTCTTTTAAAATGTGGCTATTAGATGCAGATGGCAATTTTATATATAACTCAGAGGATCCACATAATTCATCAGATATAAATATATTAGATTATAGTAATAGATTTTTTTATTTAAATATTCACAAACCACTTACTATTAATAAATTAGTAAGGACAGAATCTATATTCTCAATTAATAAAATTAAATCAAATAATAACACATATGGTTATTTGGTTCTGTACACACCTAATAAAATAGATTCTCAGTTAACATCACTTATTAGCATAATGAATATTGCGTTAATACTTTGTGCTATTATTATACTTGTAATGTTTATTCTTATATATTTCCTTACGGTACAGCCTATACAAAGGATAACTACCTATGCTATAGAGGCATCGCAAGGAAAATTCAATAAGAAAATCAATATACGTTCAAATGATGAGTATAAAGATTTAGCCAATGCAATACATTATTTAACTAGTGAATTAAATAATATAGATGAATATCAAAGAAATTTCATTAGTAATATTTCTCATGATTTTAGGTCACCACTTACATCTATAAAAGGATATCTAGAGGCTATGTTGGACGGTACAATTCCTCCTGAAAATTACAAAAAATATCTTAATACTATTTTATTTGAATCAGAAAGACTTACTGGTCTAACCACAAATTTACTTACTCTTAATCAATTAGATAACACAAAACAATTACTACATAGAACTGATTTTGATATTAACTATATAATTTCTAAAACCATTGATTTGTATGAAGGTATATGTCAAAAAAATAAAATAACATTAGAAACTAATTTTGAATCAACTTCTGAATTAGTTAATGCTGATCAAGCAAAAATACAACAAGTAATTAATAACATCCTAGATAATGCAATTAAGTTCAGCCCTCACAACTCAACTATTACTATTTCAACATATGTCAAAGTTGAAAAAGTTTTTGTATCAATAAAAGATCATGGACAGGGAATCCCTAAAGAAAGTATCTCTCGTATATGGGAGCGTTTTTACAAAACCGATACATCTAGAGGTAAAGATAAAAAAGGTACTGGTTTAGGCCTTGCCATTACTAAAGAAATTATCAATGCACATCATGAAAATATAAATGTAATTAGTACTGTTGGTGTAGGAACTGAGTTCAGTTTCAGTTTATCTAAATCAAAACAACAATAAAGAAAAAAAGCATAAAATGTCAAAAATATTTACTATGAAATTTTATTTTGTAAATATTTGACATTTTATGCTTTTTTCCTTTATAAATTAGATTTTTTTGCCGATATCAACTTGGGATAATAAACACTGAAATTACTATATTATAGAGTATTTATTACTTTACAATTTTTTTAATAAATACACCTATTGGAGGATTAATATGAAAAAGAAATCTAATTTTTCAAAAAACAAAAATAACGAAATCAAAAAAACAAATAGTATTATTATTAAGCTATTATTTCCTACTCTTTTAATAATAACTATTTTGACAATAACATTAAGTTATATAACTTATACTCTACAAAAAAGGAATTTAATACAAGATGCTCAAGAAACAACAACTATTATATCACATGTTGCAGCAAATCTTGTTAATCCAAATCATTTCACTAATGTTAGAACAGAACATGACACTACTTCAAGTGCATATTCAAGCATATTTGAAACATTAAGTAGTACTTCTTCAAGTAAAGTATTATCAAATATATATTCTCTTTATCTTGATAAAGAAACTATATACTACGGCATTGATACTAATAGTGATCTAGAAATTAGACACAAACCAGGTGAAACATATGATTTGGGCGGTGACAAAGTATATAAGGTTTTATCTGAGGGCAATGCATTTGTTTCATCTGACATAATAATCAAAAACAATAAAAACATATTATATTCTATTACACCAGTTAAAAATGCTAATGATTTAATAGTTGGTGCTATTGGATGTGAATATGATGTACAACCTATATATAATGCTCTTGAAGCTACCTTAAAAAAATTAATAATAACATCAATTATTTCAATTATTATTTCATCTGCCTTAATTACATTTATTATTTATAGTGTGTTAAAGAAAATAAATTCTATTAATGATAAAATGATTACAATTGTTAATAATGAAGGTGACTTGACACAATACTTAGATATCTCTTCAAGAGATACATTAGGATCTATTGCTGACCACACAAATACCTTTATTAGTTCTATTCGTAATTACATGCTTAAAATAAAAAAAGGTGCTTCTAACATTGATAAATCTGCAAAACATTCTTATTCTGGTATGCAGGTTTCAACTAATCACATAAACAGTACTGATAACGCTTTAGAAGTTATAAATACATCTATGACATCTGTTGTAGATGCCTGTTCAAAAATTTCAAATACATCTACAATTATTCTTAATACTATAAATAGCATTACTCGACTAATTCATAAAGGTGTAGATAATGCAATAAATATTAAGAATTATGCACAAGAAGAAAACAAAAATAATACGCTTAAATATGAAGATGCTAAAATTAAAGCATCAATTTTAGCAGAAAACTTAAATAAACAACTAGACAATGCTAGAGAAATTACTAAGATAGCATATCTTGCTAAGAATATACTTGAAATAACAGATCAAACTAACATACTTGCGCTTAATGCAAGTATTGAATCCGCAAAAGCTGGCGAGCATGGAAAAGGTTTCTCTATCGTTGCAGAAGAAATCATAAAACTTGCATATACTACTAATGCTTCTGCTTCTCAGATTCAAGCTGTTACAAGAAATGTTATTACATCTGTTAATGACTTGACACTTTATGCAGAAAAAATGCTTATTTTCTTAAATAAAGTTTTATTTAAAGGTTTTGAAGATTTAGTAAGCAACAGTACTATATATGCTAATAATTCACAGCATCTATCAAATATATTATTAGCATTTGCTGACTCAACATCATCACTAAGTGCAAACATTGAAGAAGTTCAATCATCTTTAAAACAAGTAATTGAACATATCAATTCAAATGTTGAAAATATTGAAACTATTACTGTTAATTCAAAAGATTTAAATGATAAAATATCAAAATTACATATGCAAGTTAATGTTATTAAAAATGCTGGTGAGAAACTAAATAAAGAAGTAAATAGATTTAGAGTTTAATCCTTCATATTATAAGGTAATTAAATTCAAAAAAAATAACAAGGATGGCGAATATTATGATTTCAACAAATATGCAAAACAATGCACCTCCTAAATATTATAACAATATTAGATTTATTATGAAACTTTTTCTTCCTACAGTTATGACTTTTGCACTCCTTGCCATTGCAATGAGTTATGTAGCCTATAAAGATCAACGAACCAATATGATTAAAGATCGTGTGGAAGCAGCTAAAGTTATAACCTCTGTTGCTTCTGATACAATTATAGGAAATGATATAGTTCAAGTTAAAACAGAAGCAGATATATCAAAAGTTGTATATTATAAAATATTAACACAATTTAATATGATAAATAAACATGGACATTTAAACAATATATATAGTATATACTTTGATAATAATACTGTTTACTACGGTGTCGTAGAAGAAAAAGATGGTGAAGTACTTACTGGTACAGAAGTAAAGCATCTAAGCACTACTTATCCTGATATTTCAAAACTTGAACAAGGTGAATTAATTTCAGATTCTAATATTACTTATAATGATTATAATGAACCAATTATATCTGCTTTTGCACCTATATTTGATTCAAAAAAGAATTTGGTCGGAGCAATTGTATGTGACTATGATGCAACTGTAATTCTAAACGAATTAAATGTACTTATAAGCAATTTAGTTATATTTACACTTATAATTATTGGAATATCAAGTTTACTTATACTATTTATTATAAAATTGATTATTAATAAACTTGTTTTAATTAACGCTAAGCTTAGAATAATGTCTACTGACGGTGGCGACTTAACTGAAGAAATTCCTGTTAAATCTCGAGATGAAATTGGAATCTTCTCTATACATATTAATAAATTTATTGGGTATATTAGAAAAATATTTTCTAATATAAGCTCACAAATAAAAACTTTAGACAGAACTATATATGATGCTTATGAAGGAATTGAAGATGCTAATGATAGTATAAATAGAACAAATTTTAAGATAAAAGATATTTATAACTCAGTTTCTGATATGGCTTACTCAATTGACAATATAGGTAATGCTTCAGTTGATATATTAGATAATATTTCATCATCAAATATTCAATTATCAAATGGTATCAACTATGCTTTGTCAATTAAAAGACACGCAGAAAAAACTACTGAAGATGCATTAAGAAAACAAGCTAAAGCAAAACAGAATATTTCTAATCTATCCAAAACTCTTAATGAAAAATTAGCACTTTCTGCTGATGTAGTAAAGATAACTGACTTAGCTAAAGATATTTTAGATATTACTGATGAAACTAATCTATTAGCTCTAAATGCAAGTATTAAAGCTGCAAAAGCTGGAGTTCACGGAAAAGGTTTCTCTGTTGTAGCTGATGAGTTAAGTAAACTTGCAGTAACTACTGAAATTAGTATTAATGAAATAGATGATGCTAGTGGCTATATAGTTAAATCTGTTAATAATTTAGCTGATGCCATAAAAGATATGTTGGATTTCATTAATGATTTATCTATCACAGTTTTCTCTGATTTGGTTACTAACAGTGAACTATATTTAAAGAACTCAGAGCAATTAACTGGAATACTTGAACATTTTTCAGACTTTACACAAATACTTGATGATAAACTTACAGAAGTACAAAGTACTCTTATTCATATGAAGAATGACGTTGATACAAGTAGCTCAAATATGGAATATATAAGTAGTCTTTCACATGAATTAACTTTAAATACTGACCGACTAAAAGGCGAACTTACTACTACAAAAGATATTGGAGCTAACTTAAATACTGAACTTTCAAAATATACTGTGTAAACAATAATTTATATACTTAGCCCTCTGTCAAATTGGCAGGGGGCTGATTATATTCTCTGCTTGTACTTGCATAGGATTATCATTTAGCATATGTTTCTCTATCATTCCATTTTTCATATATATTACTCTATCAGCATAATTTACATACTCTGGATTATGTGTAACTATTACTATTGTTTTACCTAATTGCCAACATAACTGCTGCAATAATGCCATAACCATTATTCCTGTATCTGTATCTAAGGCTCCTGTAGGTTCATCTCCCAATATTATATCTGGATTCTTACTTAACACTCTTGCTATTGCAACACGCTGTTGCTGTCCTCCTGATAACTGTGATGGAAACTTATGTTTATGATTCTTTAATCCTACCAATTCTATTACATCATCTGTATTAAATCCACCTTTAACTATCTCTTTAGATATATTCACATTCTCATACACATTCAAACTTGGAATTAGATTATATGATTGAAATATATAGCCTATCTTTTCTGCTCTATACTCAGCTAACTTATTATCATTTAACTCGCATATATTAATGTCATCTACATATATATCCCCATAGGACGGTTTTTCCATACCACCAAGCATATTAAGAACTGTTGACTTTCCAGCACCTGAAGCACCTAGAATTACAACAAATTCTCCTTCATAAATTGAAAAATTAACACCATCAACTACTCTTTGTACATTAGGAAATGTTCCAAAGTCCTTGATAACATCTACAAAATTAACTAATTTTTTCATCACTACACCATAACCCCTATAATCACATATTTTATACTATCCCCAAATATATAAAACTATACAATTAGTCTTATATATTCTATCGTACAACACATTTATTATAACCGTCAATTTACCTCTAGCTATTTTTAGAGTATTTAATCCTTTTTTTATATTATAATTAATTTTATTTAATTTTGATATATTATCTCCTAATCATAATTATTCTTATTTAATTTGTATCTTATATCATGATTATTCTTATTTCATCCATGTCTTATATCATAATTACTCTACATTCTTAAGAGATGATACCATATTTATTTTCTTTATGTTGAATACAAAACATAAATTCATTATTATGCTTATTCCACATGTTAACACTAATGATATATAATATGATAACGGTTTTATAGTCATTAACATATCAACAGAATCACCCATTGTATTAAGTATAATATATAATAATCCAAGGCCAAAAGGAATTCCTACCAAAACACCTACTACAACTAATAATAATGTTTGTCTTAATAATAAATTTCGTATTCTTGAATCTTTAAATCCTAATACTTTAAACAATGCAAATTCATTTTGTTTCTCATATAAAGACAACATATTTAGATTATATAAAACTACTACTGCTAGCAAAATTGCACTTGCCATTAAAATTAAGGATATACTATCCAATGTTTTCTTTGTAACCTCATAATCAGATTGTAGCTTTGATTTTGTTATTATTTTTACTATACCATCTATATCTTTACTATATTTCTTTGTTTTACCACTAACATTTTGTCTGATTTTTTTATTCTCTGAATTTTTACTATCTATATTTTTACTTAAATCTTCATGTACTATAACATCTGTTGTCGTGGCATAATTAGCAATAAATGTGTACCCTATATTCTCAAATAATTCTTCTGAAATAAACATACCTTGAGTTACTGGAGAGACATATATTTTCTCTACATTCACATTCTTATATTCTTTTGTTCCAAATAGCTTTATTTTAATAGTATCTCCTTCATCTACACCTAATGACTTAGCTAACTTTCTACTTAAATTAACACCATTAGTAGGCATAGAAATACTTTTTCCTTCTTCATTATAATACTTTATATTCTTTATATTACTACCTACTGTTAGATTGCTAATTTTTCTTTTATACTGATTTGAACTAATTTCACTCCTTATCTCTACTTTTCCCTCATACATATATTCAACATTAGTATATGTATCATTAATATCCTTCTTCACCTCTTGACTCTTCTCAGTAGCCATAATTGTGCTGTCTAATGCCATCTTTGTATTATATTGGAATATTCTATCATATTGATCAATTACCACTTGATTAAGAGAATCTCTAAATCCAAAACCTGCAATTAACAACCCTATACATCCCGCCATTCCAACAACAGTCATTATAGCTCTTACCTTGCCTTTAATTAAATCTATAAGATTCCACTTCAAAGCAAAATTCATATTATTAGCCATATCAGACTGTAGCAATTTTGAATCATTTATTTCTTCACTAACCTTTGGTTTTATTGCCTGTGCTGGAGTCTCTTTTAAAACTTTTCTTATAGTAATATATGTTACTCCCATACACAAACCTATACATAAAACAACAATTATACATGAACTATATGGTAATGCTGGTTTCCATTCTTCCATTGTGTATAATGTATCTAACGTTCCATAAAAAGTATATGGCAATGTAAATGGCGCTGCTATCATTCCTACAAGACATCCTATAAATGCTGGAAAAAATCCAAATGAAATATAATGTCTATATATTTTATCCTTTTTAAGCCCTAATGTCCCCAAAGTACCAATTTCTATTCTTTGTTTATCCACTAACCTAGTCATAGTTGTCAACATTGTTAACACTGTTACTGCTAAAAATGCTAAAGGGAACACTATTCCTATAGCTCTATACTGTTCAATAGCTTGATTAAACATTACATGCCCTGCAACATCATCTCTTGTTGAAAATATATCATAATTACTAGTAGATTGTTCTATATCTTCTTCTGTTAATTCTGAATATGCTACATTACCATTGTTTAACTTACTTATTATATTTGAACTAACCTTATTCTTAGCATCTTTATCATTCTTTTCTAAGTAATCCATAGAAATGACGACAGCATTGGCTTTATCTAACACTACATCTTCAAATGAATCATATGTAGAAAATGCAAAACCCATATCATCATGATTAGGTATAATATTATCTGCATTTACCTGATATATATACTCTGGATTAATTACAAGCCCCTTTACTTCTTTTTCAAACTTATTACCTTCTATACCAATAGTAAATCTATCCCCTACTTTAATATGCTTTTCCTTTGCATATCTATAATCTATCCATATAGCATCTTTACTATTATCTATATTACTTCCTTTTACTACAATACATTGAGATACTTTATAATCTGATTCCACAATATTAAGTTCTATTGCTGAATTATCATAATCCGTAGCAACAGCAGAATCTATAATATATCTCTTTTCTACTTTATCTATATGTTCTATATCAGATAAACTACGAATATCCTCACTTTCAAAGCCCTGTCCATTATATAATTTATATTGAGCATAATTTGTTTTTTTATAATACTCTTGTAATTCTCTATCTAATCCATTATACAAACTTCCCATTCCTGCAAATATATATGTACTTAAAGCCGCCATAATGAATATTGATATAAATTGAATTTTATTATGCCATAAGTCTCTTAAAAACTTTCTAAATAACACCTGTTAGCACCTTCCTAATTTCTTTAATTAGATACTTTTCATATATTAATTTCTAACGAACGTATCATTCATTATTTTACATAAAAAAAGAGGCATTTACAACCCTATGGGTTAAATACCTCTTTCCCTATACATGTTATGAAATTTTCTATTCACATATCCTATAATAATACTATTTATTAATTACTATTTATTATTTATAATCACTCTATGCCTTAATAAGATACTTTGATGCTACATAATATTCTTTACCACTAATTTTAATTCTATACCATGTATATCCATTAGCACTCTTAGAATATCCTTTCTCTACAGACACCTTTTGTCCTTTTGCCAAACTACCCTTTACAGCATAACTAGTTCCTGCACCACTTCTATAATTAATTTTAGCTGTTGTTTTATATGTTAAATATGCTTTCGACGTTGTAGCTGTAACACCACTAGTTAAAAATGTACTTACATAACTACCATTATATGCTTTTATAGTATAAGTATATTTTGTACCTGCTGCTCTTCCTTCATCAATGTACTGTACTGTACTTCCACTCTTTATAGTAGCAATTCTTACCCATTTTTTTGATGAATTCATTCTATATAGATAATATCCTTTTGCACCTGTAACCTTACTCCATGTTAATCTCACCGCATTAGATTTAACAGCTAATCCTGCAAAGTCTGGTCTTGCAAGATACATAATTTTATTACCTGTTCGATTATAATCTGCAAAAGAACTTCCTTTTATTGTTCTAACAGTATATACATATGTTGTTCCTGATTTTGCTGTTTTATCTGTATATGTCACTGTATCTGCATCTGTTATCGTTGCAATTCTTGCATATGATTTATCTGGTGTCTTTCGATATACTGCATATGAATCTAACTTCTCAACTTTGCTCCAAGTAAGCTTAACTCCTCCTGCAACATTCTCTACTTTAGTTATATCACTTCTCTTTGGCAATGTTGTAATTGAAAGACCTTTTGAATCATACCAACTTGTAGCTTTGCTATTATAAGCTCTCACTGTATACAAATATTCTGCTCCTGGTTCTACCTCTGAATCTTTATCAACATATGTATACTGTACTTGCGTTTTATCATCTACTTTAGTTTCAGATTTCTTTATGCTACCAGTACCTTTGTCTAACTTATCCTTTTCTAAATCAGATACCTTAAATTCATTTATTCTCACCCAACTTTTATCTGGTGTCTTTCTATAAACATAATAACCAGTTGCATCTTCGACTTCATTCCACACAAATGAAATTTTAGTTCCATTTGCACTTACTTTATCTAATTTAGGTGATGGTAAATATGTTGTTTTTAGTCCCACAGTATCAAAATTACTAAGAGTTGTTCCCTGTCCTGCCCTTACAGTATATAAATATGTTTTATTAGACTTTGCTGTACTATCAACAAAACTTACTGTACTTCCTGATGTTGTTTGGGTAATTCTAGCCCAACTTTCACCTGGTTCCTTACGATAAACTCTATAATATTCTGCGTCTTCTACCGCTGACCATGTAATTTTTACTCCACCAACTACATTACTAACAGATTTTAATACAGGCGGTAACAAATCTGAATAAACTGTTATTCCTATAGAATCCATAGTTAATCCAGAACTTGTTATTGCAAATATTTGACATGAACCTGATTTTACGCCAGTTATAACACCATTACTGTCAACTGTTGCAATAGTAGGATTGCTTGTCTCATAATATACCTTTTCTGAACTAGCTTTTGTTACTTTTAATTGTTTTGTCTTTCCTGCTTTAACCTGCATATCTTCATCTGCAGTAATATTATTAGCTATTGCGTATCCTGTATATGTATTGCCTGATGCCTTATATGTAACTTTATACCAATATGGATATTTTAGTCTATTTATAATAGACGTTGTATTCTCCATGTACACAGCTCCATTTAGTGTAACCTTAGCATCCTTAGGAATATTAGTCACCTTATCATAACTTGTTGATGGACCTTTTCTCATATTAGTTGCACCTGTAAGAGTACCTGTTTTAACAGTCTTACTTATACTAACCTTACTAGTTGTTGTTGGCATATTCTTATATACAGGTATATAGAAAACATGTCCTTTATCAATTATTCCCAATTCATCATACGCTGTATATGTTGCATTACCCTCTGTAGCTGCTGCTGTTATATTCTGCATATATTGATGACCATAATATGGTTTTGATACTACATTAAACTTCTGAAAATATCCTGTATTCTGTCCTCTTGAAATATATTCCTTAGCTAGAAAACTTGCTCCGCCTTCTATAGATTTTACTGGAGTATCCCATCCTGCCTTTTTTGCATATGATAATCCATTAGCTACTGCACTTCCTGTAGCTGTTGCATTGGCACCTATATTATAAAAATTATAATATCCTTTATATGAAACTCCTTCATAAGAAAATATTCCTGATATACTATTATTCGTTAACGAAGCACCTGTCTCCTGTCTAATCTTTGATGCTAAGAACAAAGGACTTACTCCATTATTCTTACCTGCTTCTAATATTGCTTCTGAATATTTAATTTCAAGTGTTTCTACTGTACCTTTAGTAGTTGTGTAAGATATCTGAGTATCTTCTAGATCAGTTCCTTCTAATATAGCTTCAACACCTTCTATATTATGATACTTCTCACTATATCCTAATGCTTCAAACTGAAATATATATTGTTCCGTAAGAAAATTTCTTGGGTCCATATAATAAGCTATTCCTGGTTTACTAACATTCACCCAATTAGATCCATCTATAGGCACATAACTAAATGATGTACCTGATGCCTTATAATGTCCAGTTTCTTTGCTTAATAATATGTCTGCGTATGTTTTATATGTTAAACTTCTATTGCCACTTGCTTCTGATGATATTACATCATTCCAATCTAATCCAGTCTCTACTGCCACAAAGCTCCAACTAGGATGTTGCTTAGCAATATCGTTTAATAATTCCTTATATGATGCAGGAAATACTGTATCTATATTAGCTGCATATACCTTATCCTTAGTTAAAAAAATCGATCCTACTAGAATTACTCCAATCATCATAGATAGGATTCTCATCTTAAAAGTATGCTTACTCATAATCATGTCCTTTCCAAAATTAATTTTGTATAACTTAACTTACTTGTTTAAAAATATATAAATATTTTCTGTTCTTGAAACACCTCTATTTTAGTAATGTTCTGTATGTATGTTTTATTTCATTTTTGCTATACATTTTAATTATGATTGAATTCATTTCTTTTTCACAGTCATATTTACATATTTTTACAAATTATACCATATTTATCTTGAAAATTCACTAAAATATATAATTTTTCTACTTTTATTAAAGCAAATCTTATATAAATATGTAATATATTATAAATTAAAGGTTATAATTGACATTGCATGTAGTTTTTGATACTATATGTTTAGATATTGTTAACTTTATACAACTTAACATCTCTAGTATAATATTTTTTGAAAGGATAAATATTAAAATGATCAGATTATTAATTGACTCATCTTCAGATTTTACAGCTGAAGAAAGAAAAGAAAGAAACCTAGCATATGTGCCACTAAGTATTACTTTTGACACAGAAACTTTTAAAGACGGAATAGACATCACTCAAGATGATTTTTATAAAAAACTTGTTAGCGAATCAACATTTCCTAAGACTGCTCAACCATCACCAGAAGCTTTCTTAAATGAATTTAACAAAGCAAAAGAAGCTGGCGATGAAATTATAGCAATCTTATTATCATCATCTCTATCTGGTACTTATCAAAGTGCCAATATTGCAAAAGACATGTGCGATTATGATAAAATATATCTTGTTGATTCCTTATCAGCAACAGCTATAGTTGATACTATGGTTGATTACGCAATTAAACTAATTAATGAAGGAAAATCTGCTCCTGAAATAGTTGAAGCCTTAGAAGATTTAAGATCTCGTACAACAATTTACATTGGACTAGATACATTAGAATATTTATATAAAGGCGGTAGACTAAATCGTGCTACTGCAGCAATTGGTGAAATTGCCAACTTAAAACCTTCTGTATCAGTAAATCGTGAAGGTTCAGTTGTTATGTATAAAAAGAGCATAGGAAAGAATAAAGCTATAGCTACAATTGTAAACTCAATTGCTGCTAATGAGCCAGATCCAGAATTTCCATTCTATACTCTTTACACTTTAAACACTGATAATTGTGAAAAACTACAAGCTAAAATAGAAAAAGCAGGCTTTAAAGTAAAAGCCATGAAACATCTTGGCTGCACTATTGGTGCTCACCTTGGACCTAACATCTATGGTGTAGGCTACATTGCCAAGAAACCTCAAGAATTATAATTTTATACTTTACGAATAACTAAGACCAATTATCTTTGCTACATAACTTTGTTTTGCAAAAATAATTGGTCTTAGTATTTATATTTTGTAGTACTACTTAAATACTACTTCTCCAGTTTCGTTATTTACTGTATATGTTTTTTCTGAACGAAGTTCATATGTTCCTTCAAATCTTCCTTTTCCTGTTATTGTATAGAAAGTTGTTCTTACATATGTTGCTTCTACTGCGTTATCACTAATAAATGTATCTATATAATACCAATCTTCGTCATATTCTGATGCATCAACTACTTCACCTTGGTAAGTCATAACAACTTTGTCATCTACTAATTCAAAATTACATGCAGTACTTATATCTGTACCTTTGATTCTAAATTTAATCTTAGCTGTTCCTCTGTAATCGCCTTTTCCTTTAAGCTTAATAGTTGCTTCACCAGCATCTATATTATCTTTATACTCGATTTTGTAATCTTTGTTAATTTGAAGAGTTTTCCCTTCATATGTAACTGTTACTTGTGGCGTAATTACTTGTCCAGACCAATTAAATTCTTCTGCTTCAAGATTAAATGTACATTCTTTCATCTTGATTCTTCTGAAATAATCTGTAAGACCTCTTTTTGACTCTTCTTGCTCATCTTCAAATTCAACTTGGTCTCCTGTTAAAACTACACCTTTTGTCTCATTCTCACATGCCTTAACCTCTGTTTTAGTAGAACTCAAAACTACCGCTGTTGTTCCTACTGCTAATGCTGCACATAAACTTAATACTGTGCATAACTTCCTATTCATTTTCATGTTACAAACACCTCTCAATTAATTTAATTTTCTCACCCTTTTATCCGCACATCTTTGTTGTATAAATTCTACACCAAATCTTATAAAATTGCAAATAAAAAAGAAGAAATTTCGCAACTTTTTTCTGTAAAATTTCTTCTTTTTCAAAACCTTTGATTTATTTTCCTATTATAGTATTTTTCTTACATATATTGTGATAATAATGCATAATTAACCAAATGTTTTCTGTATTACATTCTAGTTAAATACTATATTTTTCTCAATTACTTTATATTACACTCTTTTTAATCTTCTTTGCAATACATCATCTACCATCTAGATGTCTCAGTTCTAAGTGTAAAGTTTCCAACTAAAGACTTCAACATTCCTGCTTGTCCACTTAACTCTTCACTAGCTGCTGCTGATTGTTCTGAAGTTGCACTATTATTTTGAACAACATTGTTAATTTGATCCATACCTATAACAACTTGTTCAATAGCTGCAGCTTGTTTATCTGTAGCAACAGAAATCTTTTCAACTACTTCTCCTGTACCTGTACTCTTTTCTACAACCTCTTTTAATATTGTAGTTGTTGTATCTGCAATATCTTTACCATAATTAACTGAATTTACTGTTTGTTCAATTAATTCTGTTGTTTCTTTTGCCGCATCAGCTGAACGAGAAGCAAGATTTCTTACTTCATCTGCAACAACTGCAAATCCTTTACCAGCTACACCTGCTCTAGCAGCTTCTACTGCCGCATTTAATGCTAAAATGTTTGTTTGGAAAGCTATATCATCAATAGTCTTAATTATTGAACTAATTTGATGTGATTTTTCTTCTATATCTCTCATAGCATTATTCATAATATCCATTTTTTCACTACATTCATTTACTGTTTTTTCTGTATCTTCGCTAAAGTTTCTTGCCTCTCTAGCATTTACAGCTATATCTTTAATATGCTCTGATACATTTTCTACTGTTGATGTTAACTCTTCTACTGAAGCTGCCTGCTCTGTTGCACCTTGACTTAATGCTTGAGCAACATTTGCTATTTGTTCTGCTCCAACACTTAATTGATCAGATGCTGTATCTATCTCTAACAAAGTACCATTAAGTGTTGTATTAAGTTTTTCCATTGATGTAAGAATATGATTATATTCACCTTTATATTTATCTTCACACTTTGAATCAACTCTAAAGTTACCTTCACTCATTTCAGTTAATAAATAATCAATATCATTAATTATATCTTTTTGGAATTCTTGGAAATCATGAACTGCTTTTGCAGTCAAACCAATCTCTGTAGTATCAACTTCTACATCAAATGGTGATGTAATATCACCCTCAGCAAGCTCAGTCATCTTCTTTTCAACCTTTTGTATAGGTTTTATTAATTCTCTAAGTACAAATTGAACAAATATAATCTGAACAATAAACATTATCACAATTTCAGCAAATGAAATTCCAACACCTGTTAAGAACTCTTCATTTTGTTTATCTACTTTTTCTTGCATTCTTTCTTTCAAATGAATCTCTAATGCATCTATTGTTGCTGTGATTTCTTGAACTGTTTTTTCATATTCAGTATTATAAATTAATTCAAATGCTTTTGATCTATTACCAGCCTTTGTATACTCAATAGCCTTTTCCTCAGTTGGTACTAAACCATTAGATAATGAAGATATTTTTTCTATCATCTCAATTTCTTCATCTGATAAACCAATTTCATTCATTAACTCTAGGTTTTTTTCTCTATTTTTATCTACATTAATTTCATTCATATAATTTTCATAATGTTTTTCCAATCCTGTTACCGCATATGCTCTTACTTCATCTGTAAGATATGCTGATGCCTCACCATATGCTTTTGCATACATACAAATGTTTAATTGGTCTTCTTGTTCTTCTCTAAGTTCCCTATTGGCACCTCTTAGACCAACTACAACGATTGCTCCACATGTTATCATACATATAACAGATATTAAACTTAATAATTTTGCCTTAACTTGCTTTTTCATCCTATTTTTCATAATTCCAACCTCTTTTTACATTTTTTTACATACCAATTTTAATATCGGTTAGAGCTATATTTATATTAATAAAATATTTCAACAAATGCCTATTTCTTATTAGGTAAAAAGGCCTAGTTTCGTTTACTTTTAACCATTGAAAACGCCTGAACTACTAACATTACAGTTGCAAATATAATAGCCATAATACCAGCATTTTTATGGCTCTCTAGATAATAAAACTGTGTTCTAGTACCAGTTCTTCTCCTTCCTGTTCTTCTTACCTGACGTTCTTGCCTATCGATCCTGCTAATAGTAACTTCTATTTTCTCTCCAGCATCCTTAGTATTATGCCATGATATTAATCCACTAACACCAATTACATATAAAAAAATTACAATACCAAAATAAAAAATTAATTTAGGTTTCTTCATTTGTGTACCTCTCCTTTTTATAATTTAATGTATTTTTATAGAATAATTGTATTTGCATGCTAATTATATCGATGTAAATACGAGAAAAATAAACTAACACAAAGACCTCAGAACTAAATTCTGAGGTCTTATAAAAGCGATAGACGGGATTATGTATCGTTACCTGTTTTAAAAAGCATTGTAGAAAGGAGGTTTGCACGTCCATATTTTTTAGTGTTGTCAAAAGTGTAGTCAACACTCTATACTACTTTTATTCACAATTTTTATATACTAAAAATTCTACACCTTTATAATCATCTGCATCTAATACAATATCACTATTATTATATTTATCTGTTACCATCTCTATAGCCTCTGAT
>SVEH01000002.1 GCA_015057455.1 Lachnospiraceae bacterium
ACGGAGCGCAAGCGGTGAGAAAAATATATTATATTCTCTTAAATTTGAAACTAGCATAAAAGTCTAAAACTTTCGCGGAGCTAAAAAACTCCCAATTTGAGCGATAGCTCAAATTAATAATATAGGGGCCAAGAAACCTACAAATTATAGTAGATTTTTATGCAAATGTATTATATAGATTATAGTAATAACCGATATATTATGTATCGAGGGATGAAAAATGTATAAATTTAGAAATTAACTATTGAGAAATCTGAAAATATCTGTATAATAGTATGTGGACTAAAAATCGTTAGGATACTAGATGATACAGGTGTAGAATCTTGGAGTGTATAAGTGATTACAGTTGTAGAATTTCTAAGTAGTGTCAGTTGTCTAAAAATTAATAAAAATTCAAAAAAACAATTAAAAAAGTAGTACTAGGACTAATTTCCTACATGTTAGGCCTACACAAAATTTTGTGTTGTTATTGATAAGGAACACTATATATTGTATGGAATTAGCAAAAATACCTAAAAAATGTTAATAAATAGTCCAAAAGTCTAGTAAATCTCTTGAACAATTACCAAAAATAGTATAAAATATACATATAAGTGGAGCAAAGTGGTGAAAAGTGGAAAATTGAAACATGAAAGTGGGGCAGATGTTATGTTCATGGGTGAATTTAATCACACAGTAGATGTAAAAGGACGTATCATTGTTCCATCTAAGCTTAGAGAAGAACTGGGTGAACAGTTTGTTGTGACAGTTGGTTTAGATGGATGCTTATTTGTGTACCCATTGACAGAGTGGGAAGCTTTTGTGGAACAACTTAAAACTTTACCCGGACAAGCTCAAGGAAGAAGGCTTCAGAGATATTTTATGTCACTAGCAGCAGATTGCGAGATAGATAAGCAAGGGAGATTTTTGATTCCGGCTAAGTTAAGAGAATTGGCGGGACTCGATAAGGATGTTGTATTTGCTGGTGTAATTAATAAAATAGAACTTTGGAGTAAAGAAAAGTGGGATGAAATTAACAACTTTGATAATATGGATGACGTAGCAGAATGTATGTCTGAATATGGTCTTAGTTTTTAGTCGGAGGTAGATATGGAGTTTAAACATGTGTCAATATTACTTGATGAGGTTATCAGAGAGTTGGATATAAAAGAGGATGGGACATATGTTGACGGAACCCTAGGTGGTGCAGGTCATGCAAGTCATGTATGTGCACAATTGGGTGATAATGGTAGGTTCATTGGAATTGACCAGGATGAGGACGCTATTGCAGCAAGTACCAAGAGGCTTGAGCAATATGGAGATAAAGTGACAATAGTTAGAGATAACTATTCTAATATACAAAAAGTTTTAAGAGAATTAGGAATTGATAAAGTTGATGGGATAGTCTTGGATTTGGGAGTTTCGTCATATCAGTTAGATAAAGCAGATAGAGGCTTTACTTACAGAGAAGATGTAACATTAGATATGAGGATGGATAGAAGACAAGAGAAGACAGCAAAAGATATCGTTAATAATTATTCTGAATACGATTTGTATAGAATAATAAGAGATTATGGAGAAGATAAGTTTGCTAAGAATATAGCTAAACATATTGTGGCTAATAGACAGATTCAACCAATTGAAACAACTTTTCAATTGAATGAGATTATAAAGAATGCCATACCTATGAAGGTGAGAAAAAAAGGAGGACATCCTTCTAAGAAGACTTACCAAGCTATACGAATCGAACTTAACAAAGAACTGGAAGTTTTAGAGAATACTCTAAACGATATGATAGAATTATTAAAACCTGGTGGAAGAATATGTATTATTACATTTCATTCGCTAGAGGACAGAATTGTTAAAAGTATTTTTAGGAACAATGAGAATCCATGTACATGTCCACCATCATTTCCAGTTTGCATGTGTGGTGCAGTACCAAAAGGGAAAGTAGTAACAAGAAAACCAATTTTACCATCAGAAGAGGAGATGGAGATGAATAGCAGATCAAAAAGTGCTAAACTAAGGGTATTTACTAGAGTATAGGAGTTAATTTAAAAGGGATTGTAATTATTGTTTTGTGATTAATTAAGGAGGCAGATTCTATGCATAGTTACAATTACCAAAGGACTGGTTTTAATGCTAGAGAAAACAGATATGGACATCGTGAAAAAAGTACATCACATAACACTTATGTAGATGGGAATTTAGCAAGAAAGTATCAAGCATATGAACCTTATGAAGACGAAGATAAAGAGTGGCTTAGAGAAATATATAGACAAAGGGATGTTGAGAATGCTCGAGAAGAAAGAGCAAGAAAGTCTAGACAAAGAAGACTTGAGCAAGCTAAGAGTATAAGTGTATCAACCTTTGTTATGTTAGCAGCAGTAGTAGGTGTAATCGTATATTTGTGTATTGGTTATATTCAAGCTCAAAGTAGTGTAACAGCACTTAATAATGAGATTATTAAGTTAGAGACAGATTACGATGCATTGAAGGCTAAGAATGATTCGGATTATAAAGAAATCGAAGCTACAGTTGATTTACAAAAGATATATAATACAGCAACAAAAGAGTTAGGAATGGTATTTGCTAACAACAATAAGATTGTAACATATGATAACAATGAAAGTGCATATGTTAGACAATATGAGGATATTGATGAAGAGTATGAAGAGAATGTTTGGGATGATATAGCTGATGCTGTAAACTAGTTTATGTTTTGAATAGGAGCTATTAAAATGGAGACAAACAGGGATAATAGAAGAAGAAACAGAAAAAATAAAGATAAAAAACTAACATATAAAATGCAAGCAAATTTTTTGCTTGCATTTGGTGCTGTTTTAGCTGCAATGGTTTTATTGGTTGGCGTATTAATAAAAATAAACATCAAAGATGGTGAAAAATACGCAAAAAGAGTGTTGTCACAACAAAGTTATACAAGTAGCGAGATACCTTTTAAAAGAGGTGATATAGTTGATCGTAATAATGTAGTTATGGCAACAAGTATAAAAAAGTATGATTTGGCTATAGATGTTAGTTTTGCATTGTCTCAAAGTGAAGATGAGTATCTATACAGAAGTGATATAAAAGAAGTGTTAATAAAATACTTTAAAGTTTCAGAGTCAGATGTTGAGAAAGCCTTTAAAGAAAGGGCAGAAGCAAAGTATTTCTTGATAAAGAAGGAGATTCCAACAAAGACAGTTGATGGTTTTGAAGAATATGTAGAAGAAAAATATAAGGAACCTAATCCAATAAAAAAAGCGCTATGGTTTGAAGAAAGATATGAAAGAATTTATCCTTTAGATACTGTAGCAAGTAGTATTATTGGATTTACCTATGATACCAATCAAGGGAATTGGGGGATTGAGGAAAGATACAATTCTCAGTTGAATGGTTCTACAGGTAGAATATATGGATATTTTAACTCAGATTTAAGTTTAGAAGAGACAGTTAAAAGTGCAGAAGATGGTAATACAATAATAACTACAATAGATAGTAATGTTCAAAGTATAGTTGAAAAATATATTAAGAAGTTTAATGAGGATGTAGGCAGTAAAAATGCAGCAGTAGTTATAGGAGATCCTAATACAGGTAATATAGTAGCAATGGCATCTTCTAATGGAATTTATGATTTAAATAATCCAAGAGATTTATCTTTGTATTATGAAGAAGATGAAATAGAAGAGATGTCATCAGAAGAAAAACTCGAAGCACTTAATAATATATGGAGAAATTATTGTATAAGTGATACATATGAGCCAGGTTCTACTTTTAAGCCATTTGTTGTTGCAGCAGCATTAGAGGAAGGAATTGTTACACCTAGTAATTCTTATTATTGTGATGGTAGAGAAGTTGTTGCAGCTGGTACATCAGCAATAAGGTGTGCTAAGAGAGAGGGACATGGAACAATTAATTTAAATCAAGCTTTAGCATTTTCTTGTAATGATGCAATGATGAATATTGGTAAAAATTTAGGACGAACAATATTTGCTAGTTATCAAAAACACTTTAACTTTAGCAAGAAAACAGGTGTTGATTTAAATGGTGAAGCTTCTGGTATTGTATATAACGCAGAACAACTTAATCCAGTAGAGCTTGCAACAAGTAGTTTTGGACAAGGTTTGAATGTAACGATGGTACAGATGTTTGCAGGTATTTCATCGTTAGTTAATGGCGGTAATTATTATGTGCCTAAAGTTGTTGATAGAATAGTTAATTCGAGTGGTGCAACAATAGAAAGATGCGAACCTATTCTTAAGAACAAGGTTATTTCAAAAGAGACTTCTGAATTTATAAAAGAGTCAATGGAGAATGCGGTAAAGACAGGTACTGCAAAATATGCTCACATTGATGGTTATAATATAGGTGGTAAAACTGGTACAGCGCAAAAGCTACCTCGTTCAGAAGGTAATTATTTGGTTTCATTTATAGGCTGTGTACCATGTGATGAACCAGAATTAATTATATATACAATAGTTGATGAGCCAAATGTAGAAGATCAGGCACAAAGTAAATTTGCACAAGAATTATCAGCTAATATTTTAAGAGAAGTACTTCCATTTATGGAAATTTACTCAAGTTCTTCTAATAAGCAGAATAATAAGAAAACTAGTGATACAACTAGTAGTACTGAATCTAATAATGGAAGTAACGATACAGTAGAAGATAATGCAGATAATAGTAATGCTGAAGGCAATTCTAATCAGTAATTAAAGTTAATTGTGATTTCGAAATGTTCGTTATAGATTTAATAAGTTTAAGTTAGATAGATAAATTAAATAAGAATAACCTAAATATTAGAATAATGATAAAACAGATATATCATAAGTATAAGAATATACAAATTATGAAATGTCTGTTTTATTTTTTGTTTTTATGTTATTAATAACTATATCTACTTTTCAGTTTCATATATAAAAAATAGTGGTATTTTCTAAAAAATAGAATATTTATATTATTATAATATGTGGAAGTAGGATTTGTAAGGTGAATAAATTTAGAACGTATAATAAAAGAAAATATGTACTTGTTTTAGGTATTATTTCTTTTGTAATGTGTGCATTAGTGGGGAGACTTATATATTTAATGGTATATAAGGCAGATTATTATGGAGATGGTGCTATTGAAGTTAGAGAACGTGAAAGAAAAATAAAGGCTAGGCGTGGTAGTATTAAGGATAGAAATGGAGTAGTATTAGCATCAAATAAATCTGTATGTACAGTATCAGTAATTTATAGTCAAATAACAGATAAAGAAAAAGTAATAAGTGTATTAAGCAAAGAATTAGCAATGAATGAAAGTGATATAAGAAAAAGAGTAGAAAAAATTTCTTCTATAGAAAAGATAAAATCTAATGTTGATAAAGTAGTTGCAGACAGAATTAGAAACTATAACATGGATGGTGTAATGATAGATGAAGATTATAAAAGAACATATCCATTTAATGATTTAGCATCTACAGTATTAGGGTTTACTGGTTCAGATAATCAAGGAATTATAGGACTAGAAGTTAAGTATGATAAGTATTTAAAAGGAAAAGAAGGAATAATTTTAACAACGACAACAGCAAATGGGATTGAGCTAGATAAAGAAGCTGAAAGGAGAGTTGAGCCAGAAGAAGGTTATAATGTTATTACTTCATTAGATTACAATATACAGAAGTATGCACAGTATTTGGCAGAAAAAGCAAAGGAAGAAAAAAGGGCTAAAAGTGTAAAGATAACAGTTATGAATCCAAATAATGGAGAAATTTATGCAATGGTTAATGTGCCAGAATTCAATTTAAATGAACCATATGAATATAATGGTGATAAGAGTATTTATGAAACATCAAATATTACAGATAAAAATAATTTGCTTAATGATATGTGGAGAAATAAAACTATAAGTGACACCTATGAACCAGGGTCAACATTTAAAATAGTTACAGCGGCCTCTGCGTTTGAGGAGGGAGTGCTAAAGGTAGAAGATAGATTTAATTGTCCAGGGTATAAAGTTGTCGAAGATAGAAGAATTAGATGTCACAAGGTTGGGGGACATGGAGCGGAGGACTTTAGACAGGGGATAATGAATTCATGTAATCCGGTATTTATAGATGTTGGTTTGCGATTAACACCTAAAAAGATGTATAGTTATTATAAGAAATTGGGATTGTTTAATAAAACAGGGATTGATATACCAGGTGAAGCTAATTCAATAATGCATAAAGTTGAGAATATAAAAGCAGTTGAACAAGCAACTATGGCATTTGGCCAGTCTATACAAATTACACCTTTGCAATTATTAGTAGCTGTAAGTGCTGTGGTAAATGGAGGAGAAATTGTGACACCTCATTTTGTGACAGATATTGTTGATGAAGAGGGAACTTCTATTGAAACATTTAGATATAGTAATAAGAATAATGTTGTAACAAGTGAAACTTCTAGTATTATGAAGGAATTATTAGAAGCAGTAGTTGCTGAGGGGACTGGAAATAAAGCATATGTAGAAGGTTTGAGAATTGGTGGAAAGACAGCGACATCAGAAAAATTACCAAGAAGGACGGGGAGATATATATCATCATTTTTAGGTGTAATGCCTATAAATAACCCACAAATTATTGCAATAGTTCTTATTGATGAACCTGTTGGTGTGTATTATGGAGGTACAATTGCAACGCCAATAATTGCAAATCTATTCAAAAATATAGCAAATAATGGAAATAGTAGCTTGATTATGTTAGAATAATCTAATATAATTAGTAATGATGTGAAATTTTATTATACTAGAAGAGGTGTGTTATGAAATATCAAATGATTTTACCAGCAATAATAGCATTTGCAATAAGCGTGATTATGTGTCCGTTATTTATACCATTTTTAAAGAAATTAAAATTTGGTCAGTATATAAGAGATGAAGGACCAAAGTGGCATGAAGGAAAATCAGGAACACCGACTATGGGTGGTATTGTAATTCTAGTTGCTACAGCATTGACAGCTGTATTTTATTTAAAAGGTAATACACATGTTGCAGCAGTATTGTTTGTAACATTAGGATTTGGACTTATAGGATTTTTAGATGATTATATAAAAGTTGTAATGAAAAGAAACTTAGGATTAAGAGCGTGGCAAAAAATGTTAGGCCAACTAATTGTAACAGGAATATTTGTTTATTATGTTCTTAATTATACAAAATTATCAACAGATATTATTCTCCCATTTACTAATGGTAAGACATGGGAATTTGGCGTATTATTTATACCGTTTGTGTTTGTTGTTATTTTAGGAACAGTAAACGGTGTTAATTTTACAGATGGTTTAGATGGTTTAGCATCATCTGTTACAGTTTTAGTAGCAACATTTTTTACAGTAATAGCATTCTTTGAGGGTAGTGATGTATCACCTATTACAACAGCTGTAGTAGGAAGCTTACTAGGATTTTTAGTATATAATGTTTATCCAGCGAAAGTGTTTATGGGAGATACAGGTTCATTGGCACTTGGTGGATTTGTAGCAGCTACGGCGATTATGTTAAAAATGCCATTATTTATATTACTAGTAGGAATTATATATTTTGTAGAAGTACTTTCTGTAATGTTACAAGTAAGTTACTTTAAAATGACAAAAGGTAAAAGAATATTTAAGATGGCACCAATCCATCATCATTTTGAGATGTGTGGGTGGTCAGAGACAAGAGTTGTAGCTGTATTTTCAATAGTTACAGCAATTATGTGTATGATAGCTTTAATAGCATATTAATGCTTGATATATGATGGTTTAATAGGGACTTAAATGTATGATGCAGAATAGATTTTGTATTATGAGGCAATTTGTTGGATTATTAATTTAGATAGTAAGAATAGAAAGTAGAATAAATACATTCCATTGAATGGAGGATAAGAATGGACTTACAAGATAAAAAAATATTAGTATATGGAGCAGGAATTAGTGGTGTAGCAGCAGCTAATTTGTTGGCTAAAACTACAGCATCAGTTGTAATATATGATGGTAATCCTAATTTAGAGATAGATGAACTAAAAAAGAAATTAGTTGGTAATGAAGTGAATATAATAGTAGGAGTTATACCTGAGAATATAAGAAAAACTATTGATATAGTGGTTGTAAGTCCAGGTGTGCCTACTGATTTACCAGATTTAATAAAGTTTGCAGATGATGGTGTTCCTATAATTGGAGAAATTGAGTTAGCATATATGTTTTCAAAAGGAAAGATTATAGGTGTAACAGGAACTAATGGAAAGACTACAACTACTTCTATTATAGGTCAGATTTTAAGAGCACATTATGAAAGTAGTTTTGTAGTAGGTAATATTGGTATACCATATACAGAGATGGTTACAAAGACAAAGAACAATTCTGTAACAGTAGCAGAGATAAGCAGTTTTCAGTTAGAAACAATAAAAAGTTTTGAACCTGATGTTAGTTTAATTCTTAATATTACGCCAGATCATTTGAATAGACATCATACTATGGAGAATTATATCGAAGCCAAAATTAATATAACTAAGAATCAGTTAGAAGATAAGGTTTGTATCCTTAATTATGAAGATGAAGAGTTAAGAAAAAGAGAAAAGAATATAAATGCTAAGATAATATATTTTAGTAGTGAAACTAGATTACGTGGTGGAATATTTATAGAAGATGATACTATTATATATAATAATAGTATTGAGGATATAAAGATATGTAATGTGAATGAGTTAAAACTATTAGGAAAACACAATTATGAGAATGTAATGGCTGCTGTAATGGCAACTATTATGATTGGAGTTCCATTAGATATTATAATAGAAGAAATTAAGAAATTTGTATCTGTAGAGCATAGAATAGAATATGTAAAGGAAGTTCATGGTGTAAAATATTATAATGATTCTAAGGGGACTAATCCAGACGCGGCTATAAAAGCTGTGGAAGCTATGGTAACTCCAACATTACTTATAGCAGGTGGTTATGATAAGGATTCATCTTATGATGAATGGATTGAAACATTTGACGGTAAGATTAAGAAACTTGTATTAATTGGCCAAACGAGAGAAAAAATTGCACAAGCAGCAAGAAATAAAGGATTTGAGGCTATAGAATTAGCAGATACATTAGAGGAAGCTGTTGCAATATGTAAGAAATCTGCACAAAAGGGAGATGCTGTTTTGTTATCACCTGCATGTGCTAGTTGGGGAATGTTTAAGAATTATGAGGAACGTGGTAATGAATTTAAGCGTTTGGTGAATGAAATGAAGTAATATAAGTGTTTAACACAAATATAATGGAGGCAAGTTATGGTTAGAAGACGAAGACGACGTTCTAACATAAAAGGAAGTAGCATTAACGAATATTATGATTATTCATTGTTGTTTATTACATTTTTCTTGGTGTGTTTTGGACTAATTATGATTTATAGTACTAGTTCATATGTTGCACAAAGAGATTTTAATGATGCAGCTAAATTCCTTAAAGGTCAAGCAATAGCGGCAGTATTAGGCGCAATTGCAATGATTATTGTATCAAGAATAGATTATAGAATTCTAAGAAGAAAGTTTAAGAAATTTAATATAAATATTGCAATGTTATTATACATAGTATGTGTATTTTTACAAGTATTTGTATTGTTTTTTGGTGTGGAAAGTCATGGTAAGAAAAGATGGATTAATTTAGGATTTACAACATTCCAACCATCAGAGCTTAGTAAAGTTGCTATGATAATATTTATGGCTTACTTAATTCAGAAAGCTCCAAGAACATTAGATACAATAGCTGGATTTTTACTTTGTTTTTTTATTGGACTGTTTATAATTGTTCCAATTGCAATAGCAAACTTAAGTACAGCAATTATTGTTGCAGCAATAGTAGTAGGAATATGCTTTGTTGCTAGTAGAAAAACGTGGTATTATTATGTTTTTATAGCATTTGCAGGAGTTGCTGTTGCAGCATATATTTTCTTAGGAAGTCAATCCTATAGAGCTGAAAGAATTGCGGTTTGGCAGAATGTAGAGACTGAACCAAAAGGTTATCAGATATTACAAGGATTATATGCCATAGCATCAGGTGGATTATTTGGTACACAGTTAGGTGAAAGTAAGCAAAAATTAGGATTTATACCAGAAGCACATAATGATATGATATTTACTGTAATATGTGAGGAACTTGGATTATTTGGAGCAGTATCATTAATGTTATTATTTGTTTTGTTGTTATATAGAATTTTAATAATAGGATTAAATGCTCAAGATTTGTTTGGTTCATTGATATGTGTAGGAGTATTTGTACATATTGCAGTGCAAGTAATTCTTAACATAGCAGTTGTAACTAATTCAGTTCCATCAACAGGTGTGCCATTGCCATTTATAAGTTATGGTGGTACATCAGTAAGTATATTGATGGCAGAGATAGGTGTTGTTTTAAGTGTTTCTAATCAAATGAAGACAACCAAAACTAAGGAAAGTAATTAATACAAAGATTTATATAGGAATATAAAATATAGTACAAGAATATAAAGAACAGTATGTGAATAAAGCTATAATAAATTTACAGTTTGTAGGTAAACTATGAACTGTAAATTTAATATAACATAAGCTGAGGAGTTTATATGGAAAAAAAAGAAGTTATTAACAAGGAAAATGATGCACAGAGCAATAAAAAGATATCGAATATAGGTGATAGTGCTGAAAAAGTAAAGAAAGAGATAAAGAAAAATACGACATCCTATCACACTGATAAAAAAGAAAATTTAAAAAAAGATATTAACAGTACTTCCAAAAAGAACTATAGAAAAGAAAAGAATGCTAGGACTGATTCACAAAAAGAGAAAAAATATGAGTCAGATAATAGTAAGAAGATAAATAATGAAAATAAATCAAGAAAAAGTTATAGGGATGATTTGATAAAAGACAATAAGTCAATAAAAGAGTATACTGATGGTTTGAAAAAAGAAAGTAAATCAATAAAAGAGTATAATAATGGTTTAAAAAAAGATACTAAAACAAAAAAAGAATATGATAAAGAAATAAATAAAGAAATAAATAAAGAAATAAATAAAGAAATAAATAAAGAAAGTATACTAAAGAGAGATTATAAATTTGATTTAAATATAGATAATAGTTATAAGAAAGATTATAAGACAACAGAGCAAGAGCGTCAGGAAAAAAAAGTTCATAATAAAATAGAAACAATAGGTAAAAGAAAGAGTAAAAAAATTGACATTATTCATACAGATAATAACGATAATTTACAAGTTATCAAGACTAAAGAACAGAAGAATACTATTGGAGAAGAAAACAATTTAAAAGAACAAAGGAAACAATCAAATAAAGTTACAGATTTTAATGATGCGAAGAAAACTGCTCTTGCTATAGAAAAAAGAAAAAAAAGAAATGAGCAAAAAGAGTATTTTAGGCAAAGAGTGGAACAGTTAAAGACACCAAAAGCAAAGATTATAATATCAGTTGTTACAGTAACAATAGCATTTCTTATATTTGCAGCATTAACAATTATAAATGATGTTCAGATAGATGAAGGAAAACATTATTCAGAAAAAGAGATAAAAAGAATAGTGTTTAATAATATTTTTGATTGTAACTCCGTATTTTTATTTTTAAAATATAGATACTCAGATCAAGAGGCTGTGCCATTTGTTGAGTATATAGATGTAGTCTGGGTAGATAAGAATACAGTTAAGATTAAAGTTTATGATAAGAATATTATTGGATGTACCAATTTTATGAATGAATATGTATATTTTGATAAAGATGGTTTTGTCGTTGAAACATCGTCCAAAAAGGAGAATGATATACCATATATAACAGGTATTGATTTTGAACAACTCACGTTAAATAGTAAGATAGAAGTAGATGATGAGGATGTTTTTGACGTTATTTTAACAATAACTCAACAAATTTCAAAATACAAATTAGATGTAGATGAGATTAATTTTGATAAGAATTTTAATTTAACAATGTATGCAGGAGATATAACTGTATTGCTTGGGAAACATAAAACTTATGATGAACAGTTAGCTAAGTTAAAGAGTATGTTAGAAGAAGCAAAAAAGGAAAATTTAAGTGGTGTATTGCACATGGAAAAATACAAAGAAGGTCAAGATAGAATAATTTTTGATAAAAAAAATTAAAATCATAAAAAAAAGCTTGATATTTTGCCTAAAAGAAAGTAATATATAGTAGAGTAGACTTAGAGTGTGCTCACGAAATGTTAACTTATGATAATAAATTTTGGATAAAGAGTAATAAGTTGGTTTGAAGTAATGGGAATATATATTTTTTTATGGGCTTGTATCTGATGAGAAATATATTAAGGAGGAATGAAACTTGCTTGAGATTAGAACGAATGACGGAGATGCTGCAGCTAAGATTCTAGTAATCGGTGTAGGTGGAGCAGGTAATAATGCGGTTAACCGTATGATAGAAGAAGGAATACAAGGAGTTGAATTTATTTGTGTTAACACAGATAAACAACATTTAAAATCTTGTAAGGCACCTACTTGTATTCAAATAGGTGAGAAATTAACAAAAGGTCTTGGAGCTGGTGCTCAACCAGAGATTGGTGAGAAGGCCGCAGAAGAGAATGCAGAGGAATTAGCAGAGATTATAAAAGGCTCAGACATGGTATTTGTTACATGTGGTATGGGTGGTGGAACTGGTACAGGTGCTGCTCCAGTTGTTGCTAAAATAGCTCGTGACATGGGAATACTTACAGTAGGTATTGTTACAAAACCATTTAGATTTGAAGCTAGAGCACGTATGAATAATGCTATTTCTGGTATTGAAAGATTAAAAGACAGTGTGGATACTTTAATTGTTATCCCTAACGATAAATTATTAGAGATAGTTGATAGAAGAACAACTATGCCAGATGCACTTAAGAAGGCTGATGAAGTATTACAACAAGGTGTTCAAGGTATAACAGACTTAATTAATGTGCCAGGTTTAATTAACTTAGACTTCGCAGATGTACAAACTGTTATGAAAGATAAAGGTATTGCTCATATCGGTATTGGTATTGGACATGGAGATGAGAAGTGCGTTGATGCAGTGAGAGAGGCTATAACAAGTCCACTTCTTGAAACAACAATTCAAGGAGCAACTCATGTTATTATCAACGTATCTGGTGATATAAGCTTAATTGAAGCCAATGATGCTGCTACATATGTTCAAGAGTTAGCAGGAGAAGGAGCTAATATTATATTTGGTGCTATGTATGATGATAGTGTACAAGATGTAGCTACTATAACAGTAATAGCAACAGGATTAGAAGAAGGAGCTGGACAAATTGATGCTCATAGACAAACAGCAGTTAATCCAGCAGCAAGTGTAAAGGCGGCTAGACCAAATCCATTAGAGACAGTAACTAATAAGCCACTTAACAATAATCAAGCTAATCTTGCAGCTACTCAATCTGTTGCAGCACAACAGATGCCAGCTACTCCAAAGGTAGAGGTTAATGAAGCTGTTGCAAGACAAAATATTGCTGTTAATCAAACAGTTACTCCAGTACAAACTAATCAAGCTCAAGTTACACAACCAACTCAACCAACAATGAATGAGAGAGTAACTCCTTCATATAAGAATGATTCAGATAACGATTTTGGAGGAATAAGAATTCCAGAATTCTTAAAGAAGAATCGTAACAAGTAATCGAAATAATTATATTTTTCATAATATATAAAACGCATGCATAAGACTTTGTCTTATAGCATGCGTTTTTGAATGTGTGGGTTTATATTCCCCTAAATTCGTGACTAGAAAAGGTCCCCCAAAAAGAAAAATCCCCATAAGGAAGAAAATATGATATAATAAGTTTAAGAAGTACAAAATGCTTCAGAAGGAGGGTAAAATGGTTAATTTAGTTGGAATGGCAAACATGCTAGACCAGAACGGACTAATGCAACAAGTTGGGGTAAAGATGCTAGACAATGCTCTTGAGATTCAGGAGGAAACAAATAATAGCATGATAAAGATGATGGAGCAGTCTGTTCAACCTAATCTTGGAAGCAATTTTGATGTGTCCGTTTAGTGCACACCGAGATAATTAGATATTTTATTCAAAGAGCTGTGGAAGAACTTCATTAAGAGTTCTTCCACAGCTTCTTTGTGTTAAAAATTGATTTATAACTTGTAAACCATAAGTATAATGAATTTATTGATGAGATAATATATATAAGATGCATATTAGGATAAGTTTAATATTATGATGGAGACTAGATATTAATATAGTTATCACATAATCCATCAAGATATTCATCTGTTTTTGCAATGTAGATAATTGTATATTTTGAACGCAATTTTGTGTATAGAGTATAAAAGTCTTTTAAAGCGTATTGATTTAAGTGTTTAAATGGTTCATTAATTACAAGTATATCTGCGTTAGGTATAAGGGCATATGCTAAACACAGCTTCTTATACATTGCGCAAGAATAATTGCATACTTTGGTTTCACTAAGGGAGTCTAATCCTACGAAATTCATTACTTTGGTTATTTGTATATTTTCAACATTAGTACTATATTCAGATAGCATTTTTAGATTTTTAAATCCATCTTGATTATTTATAAATGAAGGCTCATTTAACAATACACCTAATTCTGCATAAGGGTATCCATCAAAATATGGTTGTTTATTATTAATGGATATTTCACCATCATCGGGACATTCTAATCCACATACTATATCTGAAAAAGTCTTTCTTGTATCATCGTTATCTATTATAAAAGCATAACTACTTCCTTTTTCTATGGAGAAGCTTATTGGAGATAGTTTTTGAACTTTTGAAACTTGTTTAAATTGGTAAATGTAATCGCTCATTGTTATTCCTTTCTAGTCAGAATTCTCATTTATTTATAATAGCATATTTTAAAAGATAATTAAATATATAATATTTATTTGTATAAATGTGTCGAATGGTACGAAATATGATTAATTTTTTATAAAACAGATTATATTTTTTTTAGAATTAGATACACTGCTTTGACATTTTTTACAATAATTAGCAAGTATAATATATTTACTTTCATATGGATATATAAATAAATATTTAAGTATTCATTTAAGTACGGTGGTGATATGCATCAAGATATCGGTTTATTTGGATATTGTGTTTATTATTAATTTTATATTTGATTTTATTGGTATTTATCTAACTGGATTTGTAGCGGATGAAACAAAATGTATATTCAGGTATATAATGGCAGCAGTTATTTATGCTCTAGTAGATATAGTAATTATTTGCCTAGGAATAAATAACAATTTATATGTATTTTTACTTATTTACATAGTTGTAGAAAGTGTTTGTATTTATATTGGATTTGGTAAGGCAAATTTAAAGAAGTATTTATTGAGAATTGTTTTACATTTAGGAATTTTATTTACAATGGGAGGTATGGTTACAGCGATTAATAATTCTTTTTCAGTAGATAATGGAGAAAAATATTTTGGAAGTTATGTAAGGTTAATAGTTATTGCAGTATTAGTATTTTTTATATTAAAACACTTAATGCCTTATATTATTAAGAGCATTTATTATAGAGAAAGGATATATAAAGTTACATTAAGATTGAAGGGGAAAGGTGTAGTACTTAAAGGGCTTATGGACACTGGCAATTCCCTTAGAGAGCAAACAACAGGTAAACAAGTAACAATAGTAGAGAAGCAAATGCTAAAGGAATTTTTAGATATACACATAGAAAAAATATATGTTATTCCATACAAATCTATAGGAAAGGAAAACGGAATGTTATATGGAATACAAGTGGATGAGTTAATAATATCCCACAAGAAATTTGAGAAAGTTACATGTAATGCCATTGTAGGAATATATAATGGAAGATTGTCAAATGATAGTCGTTATAATGCGATTTTGCATAGTCAAAGTTTAATGTAAGAGATGTAATTAAGAGTTTATGATGTGAATGGCTATATGAAGGTACAAAGTAGGATGAATTTTAAAGGTAGTATAAAGATGAGAAAGTGGAGGTTAAGGCGTAGTAACCTTAGGAATGGAGGCTAGTATGGTTTTAAGTATGGAAATGCCTAGAAAGGTAAAGTTTAGTGTTCTATCAAATTTAAGAAATATATTTATGAGTCAAACAAATGAGATTCATTATATAGGAGGAGTAGAAGTTTTACCACCCCCTTTAAGTCCAGAAGAAGAGTTACAGATATTAGAGGAACTTGGGTGTGAAGAAGTAAGTATAGTAGAAAAAGCTAGAAAAGTTTTAGTGGAAAGGAATCTTAGACTAGTTGTTTATATTGCAAAAAAATTTGATAATACGGGTGTAGGTGTGGAAGATTTGATATCTATAGGAACTATAGGGTTAATAAAGTCTATTAATACATTTAATCCTGTAAAGAATATAAAGCTTGCTACATATGCTTCTAGATGTATAGAAAATGAAATACTTATGTATTTAAGAAGGAATAATAAAACTAAAATGGAGGTATCAATAGATGAACCACTTAATGTTGATTGGGATGGAAATGAGTTATTATTGTCAGATATTTTGGGAACAGATGAGGACATTGCTTATAAAGGGATAGAAAGTGAGGTTGATAGATCATTATTATTTAAGGCTCTTGATAAATTAAATGAAAGGGAAAGGGTTATTGTTGAACTAAGATATGGTATAAACAGAGAAGGAGATGAGTTAACACAAAAAGAAGTAGCGGATATGTTAGGAATATCCCAGTCATATATTTCTAGATTAGAGAAGAAGATTATTAAACAATTAAAGAGAGAAATGATAAGGTTAGGAGCCTAGTTGTATAGAAATTAGCATTTTGATATTCAAGGGTAATAGATGGTATTAGAGTGCTAATTTTTTTTGCATCGAAAAACGAATTTGATTTTTTATAGGAAATTACCGACGATTTGTCATCTTTATTTAATACGTATAAGTCGCATTTTTTAGGGTAATACTTTTAAATATGTTAGAAAAATCTAGCAAATTAGTATTCTCTAGGAGGTATAGTATGAGTGCATACAAAGTAGAAATATGTGGCGTAAATACAACGAAGTTACCGGTGTTAAGTAGTGCAGAGAAGGAAAGATTACTAAAGGAAATTAAGAAGGGGAATAACGAAGCTAGAGAAAAATTTATAGAAGGGAACTTAAGATTAGTACTAAGTATAATTCACAGGTTTAATAATTCAAATGAAAATATTGATGATTTATTTCAAATAGGATGTATAGGATTGATAAAGGCAATTGATAATTTTGATATATCACTTAATTTAAAATTTTCAACTTATGCAGTGCCAATGATAGCAGGAGAATTGCGCAGATATTTAAGGGATAACAAATCAATAAGGGTAAGTAGGTCAATGAGAGATATTGCATATAAGGCGATTTATGCAAAAGAGAATTTAATGAAAAGTACTTTAAAAGAGCCTAGTATAAATGAAATTGCGGAAGTTATAGGAGTAGATAGAGAAGATATAATAATGGCATTGGATGCAGTTCAAAGTCCAGTATCACTTTATGAGCCAGTTTGTTCAGATGGGACGGATGCATTATATGTTATGGATCAAATATGTGATAAGAAGAATAAAGAGGATAATTGGATTGAAGAAATATCCGTAAATGAAGCAGTTAAAAGATTAGGAAAAAGAGAACGTAATATAATAGATATGAGATTTTTTGAAGGTAAGACTCAGACGGAGGTGGCAAGCGAAATTGGAATATCTCAAGCACAAGTTAGTAGGTTAGAGAAAAACGCATTAAAAGTTATGAAAAATTACCTAGAAGTATTATAAAAAATATGTAGGATTTTCATATAAATAAGTAGTGTTTTTGTTGACATTAACTAACAATAATGATAACATATTTTATGATTGTAAGTATTTGTAAGAAGAATTAAAAGGAGGAACTAGAATGAATACAGCATTAATATTTGCTGGTGGTTCAGGAACTAGAATGAACAGCAAGACAAAGCCAAAACAATTTCTTGAATTAAACGGGAAAGCGATTATTATTCATACTATAGAATATTTTGAAAGATGTAGTGAGATAGACAGCATAGCAGTTGTTTGCATAGCTGATTGGATAGATTATTTAAAAGAATTACTAAAGAAGAATTTTATAACTAAAGTGAAATGGATTGTTCCAGGAGGATCAACTGGACAAGAATCTATATATAATGGATTGAAGGCAATATATGATGATTGTGATAATCCAGAAGATTCGATTGTATTAATTCATGACGGAGTTAGACCATTGATTTCAGAACAGTTAATATTAGATAATATTGAGTGTGTTAAGAAGAATAGAACAGCTATAACAGTAGTTCCACAGAATGAAACAGTAGTATCTATTAATGATAATAATGAAATTATATCAACAACAGAGAGAAGCACTGCAAGAATTGCTAGAGCACCTCAAAGTTTTGTGTTAGAAGATATTATGGATTGTCATAGAAAGGCTATAGCTGAGGGCAAGAATAATATGATAGACTCAGCATCTATGATGACTGAATATGGTCATAAGTTACATGTAGTAGATGGACCAATTGAGAATATCAAGATTACTACACCATCAGATTATTATATTTTTAGAGCTATTTCTGAAGCTCGTGAGAATTCACAAATATTTGGATATTAGATATAGAATTAATAAACCGGAATTTTCTCTATATAGTGATTGTTCCGGTTAATTTTGATGTAGGCCAAGAGAGGCTTTGATATAGAAAATTTATAATTTAAAGTATGAAGTAATATTAAAGCATGAAGTAACATTAAAGCATGAAGTAAGAGATATTATGTAAATGATATGAAAATTTGATATAAAAGGAGAGAAAGTTATGATAGAAAGTCCAAAGGATAGCGTATTACAGGAAGATTTAGAAATTATAGCAAATAGCAATATTCCATTAGAGGATATTAAGGGTAAGACAATACTTGTTACAGGGGCAACAGGACTTATCGGTTCTCAAGTTGTTAAAGCACTTTTGTGTTGTAATAGAATAAAAGATGCTAATATTACAATAGTGTCAGTAGTTAGAAGTAAAGAGAAAGTTGATAATGTATTTGGAGAATTAGCTAATGATCCTAATATGAAATTTGTATATGGTGATATTACTGAAAAGCTAAATGTAGATATGGATATTGATTATATTATTCATGGTGCATGTAATACAACATCTAAGTTTTTCGTAACAAAACCAGTTGAAACTATACAGATAACATTAAAGGGTATGGAGAATATGTTAGATTTAGCACGTGAGAAGAAGGTTAAAGGTATGGTTTATATGTCTTCTATGGAGGCATTTGGATTAACTGATCCTCATTTGGAACGTGTATCGGAGAATGACTTAGGATATATAGATATATTAAATATTAGAAGTTGTTATTCTGAAGGTAAGAGAATGTGCGAATGTATGTGTGCATGCTATGCTAGTGAATATGAAGTACCTGTAAAAATAGCACGTTTATCACAAACATTTGGAGCAGGAATTTCATATAGCGAGAATAGAGTATTCGCTCAATTTGCAAAAAGTGCAATGAATAAAGAAGATATAGTTTTACATACAGAAGGTAAATCTGTTGGAAACTATACATATACAAGAGATACAGTTATTGCGTTGCTAATATTATTAACAAAAGGTGCTGTAGGAGAGGCTTATACAGTAGCTAATGAAGAGTCTAATTCAACTATTAAAGATATGGCATTAATGGTTGCTAACGAGATAGCTAATGGAGAGATAAAAGTAATTTTTGATATTCCAGAGGATGCGAAGACTTATGGATACGCACCAGATGCTAATATGAAATTATCATCACAAAAGATGCAATCATTAGGATGGAAGCCAGAGATAGGTCTTAAAGATTCATATTTAAGAATGATGAAAAGTATGGAGAATACACGATAAAAGGAAGGGTATTATGTCACAAATAGAAGTATCTGTAATTATGCCTGCATATAATTGTGAAAAGTATATAGAAAAGGCGATAAAATCAGTTCTCAAACAAGAGGTTAATCTGGAACTAATTATTATTAATGATTGTTCTAAGGATAACCTAGAAGAAGTTGTTAATAAGTATATAAAAGATAGACGTGTTGTATATATAAAGAATGAGGCAAACCTTGGTGTTGCAATGACTCGTAATAAAGGTGTTGAAATGGCACAAGGAGAGTATATTGCATTTATAGATGCAGATGATTGGTGGGGACATAATAAACTTTCAAAACAATTAAAGGTATTAAAAGAAAGTGGTTGTGTTATGTGCTCAACTGCAAGAGAATTATTTACATCAAATGGTGAAACAGTAGGAAAAGTTATTCCAGTACCAGCAAGAATTACATATAAGAAGATGTTATATGGTAATTTAATTAATTGCTCTTCAGTACTTATAAAAAAAGATATTATGAAGGGCTATAATATGGAATATGACGATGCTCATGAGGATTATATAACATGGTTAGATATATTGAAAAAACACGGAGAGTGTGTTGCTATTAATGAGCCATTGTTAAAATATCGATTATCACCAGCAGGTAAATCTCGTAATAAGCTAAAATCAGCAAAGATGCACTATAAGTCACTTAGATATGCTGGATTTGGAGTAATAAGATCATGTTTTTATTTTGTAGCATATGCAATTAACGGTGTAATAAAGCATTATATGTAATTGAACAAATATAATATTATATATGATAATGTGTAATATATTATAACATATAACATATAACACATAGTATGATTAAAGGTAATATAAGAAAGGAGTGTGTAGATGAACATTAAGTTTTTTGTAAGACAACTTATAAAAATGACAGTGCAATCTGTTGTTTTACCTGTTGTTTATAATGTTAGCAAAAAGAAGAATATAGATGAAAAGTTAGTTATATTTGCTGATGCTCATCACACACAAGTTCCTTATAGCATGTCTTGTATGAGACAGGCATTTGAAGATAGTGATTATAAAGTTGTTGATATGTATAATAATTATCAAACAGAAAGTTATGTGTCTGTTGTAAAATCATTTATGAGATTTATGAAATTGTATGCTAATGCAAAATATGTGTTTATATGTGATAATTTTTTACCAGTATCTTCATGTAATAAAAGAAAAGAAACAACAGTTGTGCAGTTATGGCATGCAGGTGGACTATTGAAAAAGTATGCATATGATACCTTAGATGATATACCTAAGTATTATAAGGGCAATGTATATAAGAACTATACATTAACAGTTTGTAGTGCACCTATATGTATACCAGTTTATGAAAGAGCAATGAAACAGGAAAGGGGCACAGTTAAAGCAACAGGACTTAGTAGAAGTGATTTGTATTTTGATGAGAATTATATAGAGAGTTGTAAGGAAGAGTTTTATAAAGAATATCCAGAGGCAAAAGGTAAAAAGGTACTTTTGTGGGCACCGACATTTAGAGGTAAAGCTCTTGAACCTTATGTTTTAGGAATAGAAGATGTTGATAAGATGAAGGAGCAACTAGGAGAAGAGTGGTATGTTATATCCAAAATGCATCCGCATGTTGAAGATAAACAAAAGAAGTCTAGTTGTGTTATTCCAACAGAGAGATTATTGCCAGTAGTAGATATGCTTATGGCAGATTATTCGTCAGTTATATTTGATTATGTGTTATTGCATAAACCTATGGTATTATTTGTACCAGATTATGACGAATATATACAAACTAGAGGTTTATATATTGATTTAAAAGATATTCCAGCAACATTAGTTACAGAGGGCCATAAATTACAAGAAGCCGTATTAGAAGAATGTAATAATTTTGATATAGATAAGGTTAGAGAATTTTCTAATGTTTATATGGGAGCATGTGACGGTAATGCAACGAGAAGAATACTTGATGAAATTGGTGCTGAAATTTAATTAGTAGGATATATAGAAAGGTCTTAATAAGACATGAAGAAAAAGATTTTAAAACAATATAAGAAATTTAGACATAGTGTAAGACTTGCATTAGAATCTAATGAAGTAATAGATGATATGTATCTTGCATCAAAGGCTAAGGCATTAGATAAGCAACACAAAGATATGGAGATTAATTCCAAGAAGATTGTGTTCACTAATTATATGGGACGAGGATATGGTTGTAATTGTAAGTATCTTGTTGAAGAAATTATAAGTGAAGGATTAGACTATGAATTAGTTTGGTTGATGAATGAGAATGAGGATTCAAGTGTATTTCCTAAAGAGGTACGATTGGTTAATTATAAATCAGACGAGGCTTTATATGAATTATCTACATCTAAGTTTCTTATAAGTAATTATCATTTGAATTATTTTATAAAAAAGGGATTTAGAAAAAAAGAAGAACAAGTGTACATTCAGATGTGGCATGGTTCATTTGGTATTAAGAAAATAGAAAGACATGTACCAGGACTTACAGAAAGCAAAATGTGGACAAAGATAGCAAAGATTAACTCAGAAATGACAGATTATTGGATATCAAATTCAGATTTTGAGTCAGATATTTATAAAAGTGCATTTTGGGAAGTAAAGAATATACAGATGTTAGGACATCCTAGAAATGATATATTTTTTAAGGATAATACACGACTAATAAGTAAAGTATTAGGTAAGTATGGTGTGGATATAGATAAGAAAATAGCATTATATATGCCAACTTTTAGAGAAGATTATAGACTAGATTGTTACGATATTGATATAGATAGATTATGTGAGACTCTTGAAGATAAATTTGGTGGGGAATGGATAGTTTTACTAAGATTACATCCAAGAATAGCTAATTTAAAAGAGCGATTTATGTCACAATATCATAATAATAGAGTTGTAGATGTTACCAAGTATGATGATGTACAAGAATTGATTGCATCTGCAGATATAATGATTTCAGATTATTCAAGTTGTATATTTGATTATTTATTAACTAAAAAACCAGGTTTTATTTATGCAACTGATATGGATAAATATGATAGTGAAAGAGGATTCTATTATTCGTTGTATGATACGCCTTTTTCTATTTGCAAGAATAATGAACAGTTATGTGATGCAATACAACTATTTGATGAAGATAAGTATATTGCAAAAGTAGATAGATTTTTACAAGAAAAAGGGTCTATCGAAGATGGTAATGCAGCATCAAAGTTAATAGAATTTATAGAAAACCTATAAAATTAATATAAATGAAATTATAGTAATTTGTTAAAGAGTACGAAAATATAGTATAATAGACTATATAAGAATCAATTAATATAGGATATAAATGCAATCTGCTCTTTAAATGATAATAAAAGCAAAAAATAAAAAAAATGGAGGTCAATATATGAAATGTCCTTATTGTGGAGTAGAAAATACAAGAGTAATTGATTCAAGACCAGCTGATGATGGAGCAAGTATCAGAAGACGTCGACAATGTGATGCATGCGATAAGAGGTTTACGACATATGAAAAAGTAGAAACTATTCCAATTATGATAGTAAAAAAAGATATGACGAGAGAAGAATATAATCGTTCAAAAATAGAAGCAGGAATTATAAGGTCATGTCATAAATTACCTATTTCAGCAGAGCAAATTAAGTGTACTGTAGATGAAATAGAAAAAGAGATTTTTGCAATGGATGAAAAAGAAATAGAAAGTAAGATTATTGGTGGTATTCTAATTGATAAATTAAAGGAACTAAATCCAGTAGCATATGTTCGTTTTGCATCTATTTATAAGGAATTTAAAGATGTTAATACATTTATGGACGAAATAAAACTGTTTTTAGATAATAGCAAATAGATTTTTAATAAAAATATGTTAGTCTATAATTCTAATTGAACGGAGGATTAGTATGAAAAATAAACTCTTTATTTTATTGGTAATGATATTATGTGTGACGTTATGTGTGCCTTGTTATGCACAGAATATTAAAAGTGATAAAGAAATTGAAGAAGAAAAAGATGTTACTGTAAAAAGTGAAGTAGTTATTGATGATGTGTATGCTAGTGAGAAGGATCCAGTAACAGGAGACTTAGTAGTAAAGTTACCAAAGGGGCCGGTTATTAGAGCAGCAGGTAAATTTGAGGATACAATTAGATTAATGATAAGACCAATTAAGAAAGAGAAGAAGAGACAAGAATGGAACTGGTTGCAAGGGATAACAAAAAAAGTTGGAGTTAATAAAAGTGCATATGACATATTTTTTGTTAATTCCAAAGGAATAAGAGTTGAAGCAGGTAGAGGGTGTGAAGTTTCTGTTATCTCAAATGAAAAAAGACAGGATGTATTTGTATATTACATAGAAAATAGTGGAGATAAAAGGCAGTTAAAATCCTACATAGAGGAATATGTAGTAAAGTTCAAAATGGTTAAGAATGGTTATTATACTCTTCTTGTTAAAAATGGTGATAAAGAGTTAGAAGAGGACTTTTCAAAAGGTGATGATGACAAGTCTGATAAAGATAAAGATAAAGATAAACAGGAAGAAGACGATGAGTTATCTGATAAAGATAAACAAGACGACGATGATGATAAGGATCAAGAGGAAGAAGACAATGAGGAAGAAGATGATGATGACTCAGAAGATGATAAAGAGCCAGATGGAGCAGCTCTAGATGATGATTTACAAGAATTAACAGCACAGAGTGAGCAAATAGATATAAAAGTATTAGTTATTGCAATAACAATTTTAGTTCTTTTATTATTCTTAATTTTCTTCCTTTGGAAAAAGAAGAAAAAAGAGGAAGAAGAAGAGGGAGAAGGAGAAAATCAGTCGAAAAAAAATGAATAAAAAGATAAAGTATTACAAGTCGGAATTTTAATTTCGACTTGTAATACTTTAATATAGGTGTTATAATTGTTTTCGGAGATGTTGGAAGGGAGATTATAACATTTGTTTAGCAAATCATATAGTGGTGTAACTATTGGTATAGATGGTTACATTATAAGTGTAGAAGCTGACGTAAGTGATGGTTTACCTGAGTTTTGTATGGTTGGAGGACTAGCATCTGAAGTGAAAGAAGCTAAAGAACGAGTTCGTATTGCGCTAAAGAATTCGGGATATAAGTTGCAACCAAAGAAGATTACGGTTAATTTGTCACCAGCAGATATGCGAAAACAGGGTACAACATTCGATTTACCCATCGCAATTTCAATTTTGGCCGCATCAGGCTATATTCCACAGAATAATTTAGACCAAATTTTAATAATAGGAGAGTTAAGTCTAGATGGAACAATCAAGGCTGTAAAAGGTGTACTTCCTATTATCTATATAGCAAAAGAAATGGGATTTACTAAGTGTGTAGTTCCTAAAGAGAATGTAAATGAAGCTGCAATTGTTAAAGCAGTAGAGATTATAGGTGTAAGCTCATTAGATGAAACAGTAGAGTATTTAAACAACAATAAAATAATAGAATCATCAATTTTAGATGTTGATGAAATATTTATAGGTAATAATGTATACAATGAGGATTTTTCAGACATTGCAGGACAAACTATGGTTAAAAGAGCCATAGAAGTGGCTGTTGCGGGGAATCATAATATATTAATTGTAGGACCACCAGGTTCGGGAAAAACTATGATGGCTAAAAGAATACCTACAATAATGCCTAAACTTACATTTGAAGAAAGTTTACAGATTTCAAAAGTGTATAGTGTATCGGGATTACTTAGTAATGATAATATGATGGTAACAACAAGACCATTTAGAGAACCACATCATACAATAACTCAAGTAGCACTTGTAGGTGGTGGTACAATACCTAAACCAGGAGAATTAAGTTTAGCTTCAGGAGGTGTGTTGTTTTTAGATGAGTTACCAGAGTTTAAGAGGGAGACTTTAGAAATATTAAGGCAACCTTTAGAAGAAAAGAAGATAACCATAGCTAGAGCTAGTGGCTCTTTTGATTATCCGGCTAATATAATGTTAGCTTGTGCAATGAATCCATGTAATTGTGGATATTATCCAGATAGGAATAGATGCAGTTGTTCAGTAAACTCAGTAAAAAGATATTTGGGTAAAATAAGCAAGCCTTTACTTGATAGAATTGATATTTGTGTGGAAGCACCACGCATAGATTACAGAGATTTGAAAAAAAGTAGAGGAGAGTCGTCGGAGGTTATTAGGCATAGAGTTGCATTAGTTAGGCAAAAACAAAAAGAAAGATATAAAAATTATAATATAAATTGCAATAGTCAGTTGTCTAATAAGATGATAGAAAAGTTTTGTCCTTTAGGAGAAAAAGAAAAGGAAATAATAGAACAAGCTTTTGATAAATATGATATGAGTGCAAGAATGTATTATAAAATATTAAAGATAGCAAGAACAATAGCTGATATTGAAGGGAATGAGAATATTACTTGTGAGAATTTAATAGAAGCTATATGCTATAGAACTTTAGATAAGAAGTTTTGGTAGCATGGCATATTGCTTTGTAAAAGAATTCATCATTGACCTTTAATAAGTTTACATAAATTCAAAAGAGTATTATAAAATATAATATCAGAGAGGAAAATATAGAAGGTTAGATTTAATGGTTAAAAGTGATAAATTAACAGAAAGAGAGTTTGGATTTTGGCTTAATAATATACAGGGAATAGGGTGGAAAAAGACTAAAGATTTACTAGATTATTTTACATCTTATGAGAATATATATTATGGAGATGAAGTTGAATATAATAAGATTCAATCTCTAAATAAAAAAAATATTTATGATATTTTAGAGGGTAAAGACCCTTATAAAATAAAAGAAAAATTAAGTATAATGGAAAAGAGAGGATATAATTTTGTATTAAGGGAAGAGAAAAACTATCCGAAAAGACTAACGTATGTCTATGATTGCCCGCATATACTTTACTATAGGGGGAAATTACCGGACAATAATGTACCAAGTATAGGTATTATAGGCGCTAGAGAGTGTACAAAATATGGATTGTATTATGCAAATATGTTTGCAGAAAAATTAGCTAGTTATGGATTTCAAATAATAAGTGGATTAGCTAGAGGAATAGATGTTGCAGCCCATAAAGGTGCAATACAAAATTCAGGAGCAACATTTGCAGTATTGGGATGTGGAATTGACATATGCTATCCTAAGGAGAACATAGATACATTTATGAAAACATTAGAAAATGGTGGAATAATATCAGAGTATCCTATGTACACTATACCTAAAGCAGGGAATTTTCCTATGAGAAATAGAATTATTAGTGGAATAAGTGATGGGCTACTTGTAATTGAGGCTAAGAAGAAAAGTGGTTCTTTAATTACAGTTGATATGGCATTAGAACAAGGAAAAGATATATACGCATTACCTGGTGGAATTAATTCAGCATTAAGTGAGGGATGTAATAATCTTATTAAGAATGGAGCTAAATTAGTAACATCAGTAGATGATATTTTAGAGGATTTCAGTGACTATATATATAGAAGAAATTCAGTGAAAAATCTTAATGATGATCAAGATGAAATTGGAAGAATTTGTGAAAAAAATAAAATTTTTCTTGAAAGCCATGAAAAAATAGTGTATGCTAGTTTACGTTTAGAGTCAAAACACATAGATGAGATTGTGTGCGAAACTGGATTTAGTATAGGTGAAATATTTAGTATATTATTTAAATTGGAAGAAAAAGGACTAGTTATTCAGAGTAAGAATAACTTTTACGGAAGATTAAATTTGGGATAATTGTATTATGGTACATAAGGTATCACTAGAAAGGAAGGGTTATAGATGGCTAAAAACTTAGTGATCGTGGAATCACCTGCCAAAGCAAAGACAATTAAAAAGTTTTTAGGCTCAAATTATGAAGTAATAGCTTCAAACGGACATGTAAGAGATTTGCCAAAAAGTACATTAGGTGTAGATATTGAGAATGATTTCGAACCTAAATATATTACAATTAGGGGGAAAGGAGAGCTACTTGCTAAGCTAAAGAAAGAAGCTAAGAAAGCAAGCAAGGTATATCTAGCTACCGATCCAGACCGTGAGGGAGAAGCAATATCATGGCATTTGAGTTATGCATTAGGTATAGATCCTAAGAAGATAAAGAGAATTACATTTAATGAAATTACAAAAGAAACAGTAAAAGCTTCAATAAAACAAGCTAGAGAAATTGATATGAACTTAGTTGATGCACAACAGGCTAGACGTGTATTGGATAGAATGGTTGGATATCAGATTAGTCCATTACTATGGAATAAGGTAAAACGTGGTTTAAGTGCAGGTAGAGTACAATCAGTAGCACTTAGAATTATATGTGATCGAGAGCAAGAAATTAATGATTTCGTAGCTGATGAATATTGGTCATTAGATGCATCATTTAATTTAAAAGGAACTAAGAAGTTACAAGCTAAATTTTATGGAGAATCTGACAAAAAGGTTGAGTTAAAAACAAAAGAGCAAGTTGATAAGATATTATCAGAATTAAAAGGCAAGAAGTTTAAAGTAACAGATATAAAGAATGGTGAAAGAACTAAAAAACCACCATTGCCATTTACAACATCAACTTTGCAACAAGAGGCTTCAAAGTTACTTAACTTTACAACATCTAAGACAATGAGAATAGCGCAACAGTTATATGAAGGTGTTGATATTAAAGGAAAAGGAACTATAGGTTTAATTTCATACCTAAGAACAGATTCTACAAGAATCAGTGATGAAGCAGATAAAAGTGCAAAAGAATATATTGCTAGTGCATATGGGGAAAAGTATGTTACAGATGTATCTAATAATGTTGCGTCTAAGAAGAAGATTCAAGATGCACATGAAGCTATTAGACCAACATATGTTGATTTATCACCAGCTTCAATAAAAGAATCATTATCTAGAGAACAATTTAGATTATATCAATTAATTTGGAAAAGATTTGTTGCTAGTAGAATGAAACCAGCAGTTTACGATACAATATCAGTAAAAATAGATGCAGGTAACTATAGATTTACTTCAGCAGCATCAAAAGTAAAATTTGACGGATATATGTCAGTTTATTCTAGTGACAACGAGAAAGAAGCTAATAATGTAATTAATTCAAAGATTGAGATAGGAGATGTGCTTGATTTCGATGAGTTCTTACCAGAACAACATTTTACTCAACCACCAGCACATTTTACAGAAGCATCATTAGTTAAAACACTAGAAGAGCAAGGAATAGGAAGACCAAGTACTTATTCTCCAACAATATCAACAATATTAGCAAGAAGATATATTATTAAAGAAAATAAGAATATATATGTTACAGAACTTGGTGAAGCTGTTAATAATATAATGCTTCAAGCATTTACAAGTATTGTAGATGTAAACTTTACAGCAAACTTTGAGATGCTACTTGATGGTGTAGAAGAAGGAAACATAAAGTGGAAGACAGTTGTAAGTAACTTCTATCCAGATTTGGCAGAAGCAATAAGAACAGCAGAAGAGAAATTAGAGAAAATAGAAATAGCAGATGAAGTATCTGATGTGGTTTGTGATGAATGTGGACGTAATATGGTTATAAAATATGGACCACATGGAAAGTTCCTAGCATGTCCAGGATTTCCAGATTGTCGTCAAACAAAGTCATACCTAGAGAAGATTGGAGTAAGTTGTCCAAAGTGTAATAGTGATATAGTTATCCGTAAAACACAAAAAGGTCGTAAGTATTTTGGATGCGAGAAGAATCCAGATTGTGACTTTATGACATGGCAGAAACCATCAGATAAGAAATGTCCTACATGTGGTAACGTTCTACTTGAAAAGGGTAATAAATATGTATGTAACGATTTACAATGTGGATATTCAGAGGTAAAATCTAAGTAATGTTTGATTTGGGGGGCTCCGCGCAAGTGGAGCCTTTTATGCTAGTGACGCAATAATACCTTTTTCTATCTCCTTTTCGATACTAGAACCCACACCTAAAACTTGCAGCAATCCCAGCCACACAACTGCATAAAAACAAGATATTACATAAAAAATAGAAAAAATTGGTAAAATTTAACAAAAAGTTGAGAATATTGTAAAAAAAGTATTGTTAAACTAACAAAAATATGTTAAAATCTAAAAATAGAATAGAGGTTGATAGTTCATTAGACCTATAAATTACATATGGGAGGCTCAGGAAATGAGTATACAATTACTTGATAAAACAAGAAAAATCAATAAATTGTTGCACAATAATGATTCACATAAGGTAATTTTTAATGATATATGTGAAGTGCTTAGTTCAATATTAGTGTCAGACATTTTAGTTATTAGCAAAAAAGGTAAAGTGCTAGGCATAAAGAACAGAACAGATATAAACAAGATAGAGGAATTAGTTACAGACGATATTGGAGGACATATCGATTCATTATTGAATGAAAGATTGCTTAATATATTGTCAACTAAAGAGAATGTTAATCTTGCAACATTAGGCTTTGAATCAGAAGGTGTAGAGAAGTATCAAGCTATTGTAAGCCCTATAGATATAGCAGGTGAAAGATTAGGAACATTATTTATATATAAGTATGGAGAATCATATTCTATAGATGATATTATTCTTAGTGAATATGGTACTACAGTTGTTGGACTTGAAATGATGCGTTCTGTTAATGAAGAGAATGCAGAAGAGAATAGAAAAGTTCAGATAGTTAAGTCAGCTATAAGTACATTATCTTTCTCAGAGTTAGAAGCTATAACTCATATATTTGATGAGTTAACTGGTAACGAAGGAATATTAGTAGCAAGTAAGATAGCTGATAGAGTAGGTATCACAAGATCTGTAATAGTTAATGCACTTCGTAAGTTTGAAAGTGCAGGAGTTATAGAATCAAGATCTTCAGGTATGAAGGGTACTTACATTAAAGTAATTAACGATGTGGTTTTTGACGAGATTAAGAAGTTAAAAGAATCATAATTAGAGGGTATGATTAAGGGATTTGTATATGTATACAAGTCCCTTTTATGCATAAAATTAGTTAGTTTATTAGTAAAAGTGATATATTACAGTTCTAAGTATTAAAGTAACATTGTCGAAAAAATAAATAGGATTTATATGTTTGGAATGAGTCAGAAATTAGCGGGAAATTCACTATAAGGAGTGAGCTTATGATTTCAACAGGTGCTTATAATTATATTAATGTGCTACAAAGAGCATCAGAGGCATCAGCGAAGAGACATGAAGTTATTTCTAATAATATTGCCAATGTAGATACACCTAATTATAAAAGGCAAGATGTTAGTTTTCAAAATGTGTTAAATGGAGCAATTCATAATTTATCTAACTTAGACGAGGCAGTAGCTAATATTGATTTAACAACATTGAATGCCAATGTTTATACAGATGGTTCTGCTCTTAGTTATAGATTAGATGGTAATAATGTAGATATTGAAACTGAGAATGCATATTTAGCAGAGAATCAGATTAGATATTACACATTAATCGATTCAATAACACAAGAATTTTCAAGGTTACAATCAGTTATAAAATAATAAAATGAATGTTTATTAATAATAGTTTCAATGAAAAATGGAGGAATGAAATATGTCTTTTATGGGTTCAATGACAACTAGTGCAACTGGTATGACGGCTCAACAACTTAGAACAGATTTAATATCACAAAACTTAGCTAATGTGAATACAACAAGAGATGAGAATGGAGAGCCATATAGGAGAAAGATAGCTGTATTTAAGGAGAAAACAAACAACGGGTTTGGAAGTGTATTAAATAGAGCACTTGGTACATCTGGCGAAGGTGTAAAAGTATCAATGGTAGCTGAAGATATGGAGACAGATATGAAGATGGTTTATGATCCTAGCCATCCAGATGCAGATGCTAATGGATATGTTACATATCCTAATGTTGATACAGTTACAGAGATGACTAATATGATAGATGCAACAAGATCTTATGAAGCTAATGTTACAGCATTTAATGCTAGTAAGCAAATGCTTCTAAAAACACTAGAAATAGGCAAGTAATAAGAGAACAAAAGTTTTAAGTTGCAATTAAGATAACCATATGCGAAGAAAACATAATTAGTTGATATTATAAGACAGGAAGGTGTATGACATGGCGATTTCATCAATTGGTTCAATAGATTTAGGAAATGCAATAAAGAATATAGATTCATCTATTTCAGAGGCGGTAAATGATACTGGAAAGACAAGTTTTGAGTCTATCTTTGATTCTGCGGTTAATATGATAAAGGAAACAGAAGAATTAACTAATAAAGCAGAAGAGGAAGAAATGAAATATGCACTAGGATATGATAATACATTAGAGTTATTAGTTGCGCAAAATAAAGCTAATACATCATTATCATTTGTAGTTGCAGTTAGGGATAAGGTATTAGATGCATATTCAGAGATAATGAACATGCAATTTTAAAGCATAAAGATGCAATTTAAGTGTAGAGGATGTAGAGGAGCATCAACATGGCAGAGAGACTTAAGAAATACTTAGAACGTATTATACAATTCTGGAAAGACCTAACTAAAAAGCAAAAAGCTTTGATAGTTAGTGTCTTTTTGGGAGTTTGTTGTACAATAGGTATATTAATTTTCGTTCTTACAAAAACTGAATATGAGACATTAGTTACTTGTGAGAGTACAAAACAGTCCAATGAAGTTGTTGAACTATTAGAAGAGAATGGAATAGCATATGAGCTATCTAATAATAGTACAGTTGTATCAGTAGATAAGCAGGATTATGATGCTGCACAACTTTTATTAGGTGCTAATGATATAGCAACTGATGAAGATATGACTATTGAAGAACTTTTTAATAATAGTATGAGTACAACAGAGTCAGAAAGAGAATTAAAAAGTAATATATATTGGCAAGATAAATTGGCCAATACATGTGAAACTTTTGATGGTGTAAAAGAAGCAGTTGTATATATAACTAATACAGAAGAAGCAGAATCTATTTTATCTGAAGAGAAAAAGCAAACTGCAAGTATAGTACTTACAACTAGTAAAGGATTTGAAACTAATACAGCTCATACAATTGCAGAAATGGTAGCAGCAGCTATAGATACTGATAGAGAGAATGTAAGAGTAACTAGTAGTGATGGTAAGATTTTATACGATGGAGAGTCAGACTTATATAGTACAGGTTCTCTTAATTCAAAGGAAGAATTCAAAGAAAAATTAACTAATACTAGAGCAAATGATGTGCGTATACTACTTATCAAGCAAGGATATGATGATGCACAGGTAATGCCTAATTTTAGTTTTGATATGGACGAAGTAGAAGAACTATATAAGGAATATACACCAGCAGAAGGTTCTGACCAAGGTGTATATAAGAGCAGTTACGAGTACAAGGCAGAGAATGCAACAGATGCAGAGGGTGTGCCAGGTACAGATACTAACGATGACGACACAACTACATATAACATTGCAGATAATACAGGTGATGGAAGTAGTGTTGAATATACAGATATAGATTATTTGCCAAATGAAAGAGTAACTAATACAACAAAAGAAATTGGAGCAATTAATGCAGAGGAATCATCAATTTCAATTGTTCTAACTAAGTACAAAGTATATAGTGAAGAAACATTAAAGAAACAAGGCAAATTAAAGAAAATGTCATTTGAAGAGTATATAGAGAAGAATGAACTTGAGAAAGTAAATACTCTTACAGTAGATGACGCATTGTATGATTCAGTTGCATCAGCAACAGGAATATCAAACAATAGTATTACAATAACAGCATACGAACAACCAGTATTTAAGTTCAAAGAAACAAGCGAAGAAGATATTTCAACAATTATCCTAATTGCATTATTAGTTCTTGTAGTAGTATTGTTGATGTATGTATTTATTAAAGGATTTAAACCAGGTAAGATATCAGATCCAGAGACAGAGCTTTCAATTGAAGAATTGTTAGCTACAAATGAAGGAATGGAAGATTTAGAAGATATAGAACATCAAGTAAAATCAAATTCACATCTTAAGATTGAAGAATTTGTTGAAGCTAATCCAGAAGCAGCAGCACAGTTGCTACGAAATTGGCTTGGTGAAGATTGGAGGTATTAGTCAGTGGCTAAAGGTGAGTTATCAGGAGTTCAAAAGGCAGCAATATTACTTATATGTCTTGGGCCAGAAAGATCTTCGGCAATATTTAAAAATTTAAAAGAAGATGAAATAGAGTCCTTAACTCTTGAAATTGCTAGCACACGAAGCGTAACTTCAGAAGTAAAGGAATCTATATTGGAAGAGTTTTATCAAGTATGTTTAGCGCAACAATATATATCAGAAGGTGGTATAAGTTACGCAAGAACATTGTTAGAGGCAGCTCTTGGAATGGAAAGAGCACAAGAAGTTATTGCCAAATTAACAGTATCATTGCAAGTTAGACCATTTGAGTTCATGCGTAAAACAGATTCAACTCAATTGCTTAGCTTTATACAAGATGAGCATCCACAGACAATTGCAGTTATATTAGCTTATCTTCCTATTCAGCTTGCAGCTGAAATGATAGGTGCATTGCCACATGAGAAACAGGCAGATGTTGCAAAACGTATAGCAGAAATGGATAGAACTTCACCTGACGTTATCCATGAAGTGGAAAAAGTATTGGAGAAGAAATTCGAGTCATTGGCAAATCAAGATTACACAATCGTTGGTGGTGTGGATTCAATCGTAGATATCTTGAACTCTGTTGATAGATCTACATCTAAACGTATTATGAATAATCTTGAAGTTGATAATATTGAGCTTGCAGATGAAATTAAGAAGAAAATGTTCTTATTCGAGGATATTGTTAAGCTTGATGATAAGTCAATTCAAAGAGTTCTTCGTGAAGTTGATAATAATGAAATCGCACTTGCACTTAAGGGTGTTAAGGAAGATGTTGCTGAGGCAGTATTTAGAAACTTATCATCACGTTTGGCTGAGATGATTAGAGAAGATATTGAATACATGGGTCCAGTTAAGATGAAGGATGTTGAAGAAGCACAACAGAATGTTGTTAATAAAGTTAGAGAGTTAGAAGAACGCGGCGAAATTGTTATTGCTAGAGCCGGAGGTGAAGAGGTAATTGTCTAATGTTATAAAATCCGGATTTGTCAGATTTGATGATAAGGATAAGAAAGTAATTAACCCTTTTGAGGACTTAAAAAGAGTAGAAATAGTACAACCTGAGCAGGAAGAAATAGAAGAGCCTGCTCCGGTTGTTACAAGAGATTTGGCAACGGTCTTAAAAGAAAAAGAGAATATGCTTAGAGACCAAGAGGCCAATTTAAAAGTAAAATATCAGAATATAATAGATGCAGCAGAGAATAAAGCAGATGACATATTATCTGAGGCAAGAAAAATAGCTAATGAGGTAAAAACTGAGGCTATAAGTTATGGCCAAAAAGAAGGCTATAGAGTAGGCATGGAGAATGCAGCACAAGAAATAGCTGCAATTAAAGAAGAAGTTCAAAAAGAAAGAGACAGCTTAGAGCAAGAATATAACGATAAAATAGAGAACTTTGAGAAAGATTTTATTGGAATATTTATTACCTTATGTGAAAAGTTATTTGGCATTATTATTGATGACAAACAAGAAGTCTTATTACACATAATTAATAGAACTATATCTGATTTAGAGAGAAGTAATAATTATATAATACGAGTTTCAAGAGAAGACTACGAATTAGTTAATAACAAAAAAGGTTTATTATATGATTATGTAGCGGATGGAGCAAGTATAGAAATTATTGAGTCAGATAATCTTACACATAACAAATGTTTAATAGAAACAGATAATAGTGTTATAGATTGTAGCGTGGACACTCAAGTAAAGAATCTAATGGCAGATTTAGAAATGTTATCAAAACTCTAAGCTTGTTATAAGTTTGGAGTTTTTTGTTTTGAGTGTGAGCTAGAGAAATAAAAATATTAAATATAATATTAAGAGGTATTACGGTGAACAATATAGACATTGGAAAGTATAGAGAACTAGTTAGTAGGTCATTTTCAACTAAATATGGAAAGATTGTAAAGGTAGTTGGACTTACACTAGAATCTATAGGTCCAGATGCCAATATTAACGATGTTTGTGTAATTATTACACAAGATAAAAAGCATGAAATACTTGCAGAAGTAGTAGGATTTAAGGATAATCGTGTTTTACTAATGCCTATTGATTCAATAGAAGGAATAGGCGTTGGAAGTATGGTATATAGCACAAAAGAATGTTTTAAAATTCCTGTTGGTGATGAATTACTTGGTAAAGTGCTAGATGGTGTAGGTCAACCAATAGATGGAACAGATATGTTTTTACCTATTCATTATCCATTAGAGAATAATCCACCAGACCCATTAGAAAGAAGATTAATTTCAGATGTTTTATCCTTAGGAGTTAAGCCAATAGATGGATTATTAACAATAGGTAAAGGACAAAGAATTGGAATATTTGCAGGTTCAGGTGTTGGAAAAAGTACCTTACTTGGTATGATTGCAAGAAATACCAAAGCAGATATTAATATTATAGCCTTAATAGGAGAGCGTGGTAGAGAAGTTAGAGAGTTTATAGAACGAGATCTTGGTGAAGAAGGTATGAAGCGTTCTGTAGTTATTGTTGCTACATCAGATAAACCAGCTTTAGTTAGAAATAAAGCTGCAAAAACAGCTACTGCAATAGCAGAATATTACAGAGATCAAGGAAAAGATGTGCTTTTAATGATGGATTCACTTACACGTTTTTCAATGGCACAAAGAGAGATAGGTTTAGCAACAGGAGAACCACCTATATCAAGAGGATATCCACCTAGTGTTTATTCTCAGTTACCAATGTTATTGGAGAGAGCTGGTAATTCAGGAAAAGGTTCAATAACAGGTATTTATACAGTACTTGTAGATGGTGATGATTTCAATGAACCAATTACAGATGCTGCTCGTGGTATTTTAGATGGACATATTATGTTATCAAGAAAATTAGGACATAAAAATCATTATCCAGCCATAGATATATTACAAAGTATATCTAGATGTATGAGTTCTATAACTGACAAAGGGCATAAGGATGTAGCTAATAAGCTAAAGAATGTTGTAGCTACTTATAATGATGCAGAGGATTTGATAAATATAGGTGCTTATAGAGCAGGTTCTAATAAAGAAATTGACTATGCTATAAAGAAAATAAATGATGTTAATGCATTTCTTATGCAAGGAACTGAGGAGAAATTTGACTTTGAAGAGACAGTTGAATTGCTAAAGGGATTATTTATAGAAGAAGAGGAAAGTGTAGAGTAAGATAAATTAAGGAGAAATAATTATGGCGAAGTTTTCCTTTTCAATGCAGAATATATTGAATATAAAATATAAAATAGAAGATCAAGTTAAGGCTGAATTTGCAGAAGCTAATCATGCATATAATCAAGCTGTAGAAAAGTTAAACTATTATGTATCAAGACAGCATGGTTTAGAAGAAGAATTAAGGCAGTTGTATAGTAATAAACTTGATATAGTTAAAATTCGTAGCACCCAAGCTGGTATAGAGCGAATGGAAGATTTAATAAAACTTCAGATAATAGAGGTTAATAAAGCTAATGACCTTGTTGAACAAGTCAGGCAAAAACTTGCAGAGGCGATGGTTGAGCGCAAAACTTATGAAACTCTAAAAGAAAGAGCATTTGAGGAGTTTCTTGAAGAATTAAAAAAAGAAGATGATAAAGTAATTGATGAGTTAGTTGCTTATAGATATAAGGGGGAGACATCAGAGTAAGTAGTTAAAATGAACTATATAGATGTGGGAATAAGGGAATAAAGATATTTTGAATGGAGAAAAACATGGCAAAACAGGACAACAAAAAGGGTAAAGGAAAAAAGGAAAAAAAGACTAAAGGAGATATTATTACAACCATTATATTAATTTTACTAATGATAATTATTATATTAGGTGCATTTGCATTGGTTGTAAAATATGACATCGCAGGTTTTGGAAGTAACGTTATGAGACCGATACTTAAGGATGTACCAGTACTTAAGGTGATTTTACCTGAAGAAGAAAAGGAAGAAACAGATAGTAATTACCCTTATAAAACACTAGATGAAGCAGTAGTAGATATACAAAAAATGCAATATGAAATAGATAAACTAAAGAAAGAAAATGCCGATAATAAAAACAAGGTAGAAGACTTGACAAAAGAGAATTCTAAGCTTAAGAAAATTGAAAAAGAAATTGAGGCATTTGAGTCTAGAGTTAAAGATTATGAGAATGAAGTTGTATTTGGTGAAAATGCTTTAGATATAAGTGAATATCAAAAATATTATGAGCAAATAGATCCTGAAAGAGCAGAAGAATTATATAAACAAGTTATATTTAAAGTTTCTGCAGAGGAAAAGGCAAAACAACTTTCTAATACATATTCTAAAATGGATGCTGGTGCAGCAGCTGCAGCATTAGAAGAACTAGATGACAGTATAGCTTTAGTTTGTGATGTTTTACTTGATATGTCAGAAAAGAATAGAGCCGCAATAATGGATGAAATGACACCAGAATTTGCAGCTAAGGTTACAAAGAGAATATACTCACAAACAAAAGAATAATTCAATAAATTCTTAATTAGAGACTAGTCAAGGACCTACCGTATTTATTTTAAAGAAAGGAGGAGGACCATGACTAGTCAAGCTATTTTAGCGGATAATATGCCACAAATAGCTAACCAAACTAAGTCTAATGTATCTAAAAATGACAATATCATAGGGCGTGATAGAGACTCATTTCAAAGGGTAATGAATAATTCACAAACAGAACAAATTAATTACAGAACAAGAAATACAGATATGGATAGAGTACAAGTAGATAAGTCATATATGGATAAAGCTGTAAATGATAAAAGAGCTGAAATTGCTTCTAAATTACAGTCACATATGGCAAAAAATAACTCACAACCAATTGTAGATGAAGGTTCACATTCACAAGCAAAACCATTTGTTAAAGAAGAATTCGTAGAAGATGTTAAAGACGTAATAAATAGTATAGCTGATGCATATACAGAAGCTCTGGACATAGAAGACGAAGAATTAATAAATATAATGGAACAGCTTGGAATTAATTTATTTCAATTACCACTTGAAGATATAGTGAAAGAAATTGTACTTAATGCAAATGGCGAAAGTGATATTACAGGATTATTGGTAAATGAAGATGCATTTGCAAGTTTAAATAAACTAAAAGAATTCTTTGCAAACTTTAATCCAGAAGAAAAATTAGATATGTCACTTGAAGACTATAGCAGTTTAGTGCAAGAAGCTATTGATAGATTAACAATCTTGGATGGTGAAGTATCAGACAATCAATTGACTGAGAACGCTGGCTTAGAGAATAATCTAAATAGTGAAAATCTTAATTTTGACAATAATATAGAAACTGAAGAATTAGATGTGGAAATTAAAGTAGTAGATACAGAAAAAGAAACAAATAACGCTAAAGATAATGTGTTAGATATGAATGCTAATGTTGAGGATAAGAGTTTAGAAAAACTGGTTATACAAGATGATAGTAAAGTAGTTGATAACAGTAATTTTAGCAATGAACAGTCTAATAAATCAGATGAATTAGTGCAAAATAAAGATAATACGCATATGACAAATGTAAAAGATGAGTCAGTATCATTTAAAAGTGAAATTGAAATTAATGAGAATAAGAAAATAAGTGTTGAAATAGTAAAAGATGTGAATGTTACTCCAAATCAAGAAAATCAAGATAAGAACGTGAAACTTGATTTTAATAACCAGATAAATGAACAAAATAAGGGAGTAATTGAACAACAATTAAGTACACAGGAGTTAAGTACAGATGATTTAAATCTAATAGATGCGGATACAGATACATTAGATACAAAAACACAAGATACAGATAAGGGAATAAATAATAAAGATGTAAATGAATACATATCACAAAGAAAAGATAGTTTGGTAGCGGATAAAACTTCACAAGATAGTACATCAGATATGATGTCAGAAGGAAAAAATACAAACCAAAGTATGACGGACAGTGCAAAAGAAATAAACAACAAAGAGGCTGCAGTAGAATTCTACGATAAGTTTATAGCAAATCTAGAAAATTCTCTAGGAGTAGGAGAAGGAGAAATGCTAAATGAAATGTCTCATGTTAGAGAAATGAGAGAAGTAGTTGAACAATTAGTAGATAAAATAAAGGTGAATATTAATAAAGATACAACTACTTTAAAAATGCAATTAGCACCAGAACATTTAGGAAAGCTAGAACTTGAAATATCATCCAAAAGTGGAGTTCTTACAGCAAATATAAAGGTTGAAAATGCAGTGGCAAAAGAGGCAATAGAGAACGGATTACAAACATTAATTCAGAAATTCGATGAGCAAGGCGTAAAAGTAGAAGCTGTAGAAGTAAGTATAGCAAACTATGATATGTCAAAAGAAAATGGTCGTGAAAAAAGCTCACAAGATTATGAAATAGACATGAAGAAGAAAAGGAAACATGGCAAAATTAGTTTAGAAGATTTAAATGCTATGGAGGCAGAAGAAAATACAAATAATCAAGAAAGTCGTATACCTTCTATGACGGCTACAACAATTGATTATGCAGTATAATTAGTTTTAAAGAGTAACAAGACAATAGGTTTATTTGACAGAATGGAGGAATAACATGGCAGAAGTATCATTAGTACAACCAATAGTAGATGGTGAATTGGTTGAAAAAACAACTAAAAAGAAAGACACAACAGGAACATCAGAACTTGGAAAAGATCAATTTCTTCAGTTACTTGTTACACAGATGCAAAATCAAAATCCTTTACAACCATCATCAGACACAGAATGGATATCACAGTTAGCTAACTTCTCATCACTTGAGGCGATGCAAAATATGAGCGGTACAATGACTGGAACACAAGCAATGTCTATGGTTGGTAAGTATGTAGATATAGTGGCAAAAACAGATTCAGGAAAAACTAACAATGAAAGTGGATACGTAGATTTTGTAAATGTAAAAGATGGTAATGTTCAAGTATCAGTTAATGGCAAATTATACGACGCAGCAGAAGTTGTAAATGTATATGATGACTATTACTTATTACAAAATGGTATAGGAACAGAAGATAACGCAAATAAAGAAGAAACTGGTAGAGAAGAAACTGACAAAAAGACTGAAAACGTATAAAAGTAATTAGATCAATCAAAAAAACTAGCATAAAAGAAATGGTATAAAATACAAATAAAAAGAATTAACAGAATAACTAATAAAACAAAGACAAAATAAAAGTAATATGAGATATATTAAAATTACTTATTAAAAAGGAGGAATATATTATGAATATTAATAACTTTCCTTCAATTGAACAAATGACTAACCAAATAGGTAGTAATCAAGCGGTTAAACAGCCAATGCCACCTATAGAAAACAGTCAATTTAGCTTTGAGGAGATACTAAAAAGTAAAACAAATTTAGACGATAATAAAGTTGTATTCTCCAAACACGCTAATGAAAGATTGGATAGTCGTAACATTACACTAACAGCTACACAAATGGATAGACTTAATGAAGCGACAAAACTTGCTACAGAAAAAGGAATAAAAGAATCATTAGTGATGTTAGACGATTACAGTTTTATAGTAAACACAAAAAACAATATGGTAGTTACAGCACTAAGTAAGGCAGAGAAAAATGTATTTACCAACATAGATGGAGCTGTAATAGCATAAAGAAAATGACACAAGCAAAAAACATAAGCAAAAAACATAAGCATAAAAACAAAACATAATAAATGTAAAAGACATAAAAATAAAATTTACAATGCAGAAAAATCACAAAAATTTAATCACGAAAACAAAAGCCATTAATATGTATACTGCTGGACCTTATGGAAGTAGTTATCTTTGAACGACAGAGAAGATAGAATTATTAATGGCAGCTTATTAAGGAGGTAATTCTATGTTAAGGTCATTAATGTCAGGTGTTGCTGGTCTTAAAGCATACCAAACAAAGATGGATGTTATCGGTAATAACATCGCCAACGTAAACACAGTTGGGTTCAAATCAAGTAGTGTCAATTTTTCTGACATATTTTACCAAACAACACAAAGCGCTTCATCAGCTAGTAATACAAGAGCTGGTACAAATGCGAAGCAAATAGGTTATGGTTCTTCAGTTGCAGGTATTGCTACTACCACAGCAACACAAGGAGGAAGCCAAACAACAAATAGAGCATTAGATTTAATGATAAATGGAAATGCATTCTTTATCGTGCAAATGGATGGGCAAAACTATTTTACAAAGAATGGTTCATTTGATATAGATGGATTAGGAAATCTAGCAAATGAAAGTGGTGGCTTAGTAATGGGCTGGGGCATCGACCAAGAAACAGGACAAATAGTACAAGATGCAGTATCACCAATAAAAGTATACTCACCAGAAAATCAAACAGCTAATCCAGATGCAACAACAGATGTATATTTCCAAGGAAATATAGATAGTAAAGACCCTTCATTAGAAGAAGGAAAAATTATACAAATGGATTTCTATGATAACTTAGGAAATCAATATGCAGCAAAATTTAAAGTAAAATCAGAAAATGCAGAAGATGATAACGAATATAAAGTAGAATTAGTAGATGTAATAGATGCTAATGAGCAATCAATATTCTTAGAGTCATATGTAAGTAATGGTATAACAACATATTCACCAAAAGAAGATGTAGAAATAGAATTTGGTGGATATACATATAGACTTACAGATGTAGATAAAATGACAGGAGAAGTAACTCTTACATCATATGTTAAGGATGCAGAGGGAATTGAAACACCAACAGAAGGTGATGTTGTAATTCCAGCAGCTATTTCATATAGTCCAGATTTTAATCCTGGAACAAAAGAATATGATAATACATTATATAGATTAAATGGTAATAAATTTGAAATAATACCAGAGGAAGAAATACATCTATATGCAGTGGTAGATTCATATGGTGAACTTTCAGTTAATAGTTCAATAGATCAAAGCAAGCACTGTGCATTTTTTAAGGCTGATAACGGAGATATGATCCCTATTACAGAAGGATTAGAAGCAATAGATACAACAATGGAGTTACATGATTTTAATGAGTCAAGTAATGAAATACCTTGTTATTATGATATGGATACAAAGACATTTAAGACTATACCAAAGGCAGATTGGGAGACAATGATTGATACTGCAACAGGTGATTTACAAGATAGTAAATTGACATATTCAGTGGAGTATAAAGATGCAGGTGGAGCTGTTATTAAAACATATGATAGTGCAATATATTTTAAAGATGGAGCAGATAACTTTAGAAAAGTTATAGCTAATGGATCTACAGATGAATGGGAAACTGGATTTACAGATCCAGGTGTAAAGACAATAATAAGTGGTATAGCAGAGAAAACTGAGCAACAACAAGTAAATAAAGGTGCTGATATATTATTTAATGCATCAACTGGTAAGTTTGCAAGTGTATCAGGTTCAGCTTCAAGATATGACGAAAACGGTAATATGATTACTAACAATGTAATATTTAAAGTATATACATCAGATAGTAGACTAGAGACAAGTGCAAAAGATTTATTTGAAGAAATAACAGTAGACTTTTCATCATTATCAATGTTTGCAGATGGTGGAACATCAACAGTATCAGGTGTAAGAGGTAACTTAGAAACAGGACTTGGAGCAGGTTGGGCAACAGGAGTACTTACAGGAGTTTCAGTAGGAAGCGATGGTAGAATATACGGTGAATATGACAATGGAGTAAAGAAATTATTAGGCCAGATCGCTGTAACAAGTTTTGCTAACCCTACAGGACTAGAAGCTGTTGGTAATAGTTTATTTAAAACAACAGTAAACTCAGGAGACTTTGATGGTGTTGGAAGTGATATATATACACTTGGATTATCAATTACATCAGGTGCATTAGAGTCATCAAATGTTGACTTATCAAATGAATTTACAAACATGATAACAACACAAAGAGGATTCGAAGCAAACTCAAAGATAATCACAACATCAGATACAATGTTAGAGACATTAATAAACTTAAAGAGATAGATTAGCTTCCTTTAAAAATCGGTGATACGCGGTATCACCGATTTTTTGATGATTTGGGTGTGCTGTTCTAGTGAAGTCTGGTGCAAGTTTTAGAATTGGCTCCGCGAATACTTTAGGATACTGTTCTAGGGCCAGAATTTGTAATAACATTATATATTTTTCTCACCACTTGCGTTCCGTAGCAAAGCGTAATGGACACTAGGTTTATTCTTCGCATATTTAATATGCTCGAATTCACCAAGTGCCAACGGTTTGCTAACCCCGAAAAATATACAATGTTATCCCAAATTCCTTGTTTAATAAAAGTTTGTACTTTGTAGAAAGTAAAAATTATTAAATTTTAGGAGAAGACATTAATTATGATTGATAGAAGTTATAATTTGTAATGAGTGTATAGTAAAGAATAGAGCAATAATTATAATGTAAAAATATATAGTGATACTATGATACAGAGAAAAACATAGAAGGAAAATAAAAGTAAAGTCTTCAGTAAACAGCAAAAAGAGGAATAATATTATAATCATAAATGGTGTCTGCGCATCTCGGCCCTTGATGAACACGAGTCAAAGACGAAGTGTGAATCTAGTGCCGTTAGTTGCAAAGTCAAGCGAAAGCGTCCATGTTGATTATAATATTATTCCTCTTTTTGCGTCCCTAGAATAAACCCACCTAAAGATTGCACCAAACTTCACTAGAATCCATCCCATCTAAAGATTGCACCAAACTACCCTAGAATCCCACCCTAGAAATAAAAAAACACCCTAATGTAAATTAATGGAAATAACGAAATATAAAGTGAATAATAAACTTTTTGAGAAATGAGGAATAAAATTGATTGAATTAACAAAGTTTAATGACCAAAAAATTGTTTTAAATTGTGATTTAATAGAGATTATAGAAGAAACACCAGATACAGTAGTGACTTTGATAAATGGTAAAAAATTAATAGTAAAAGAAGATAAATTAGAAATAATAGATAAAACAATAGAGTATAGAAATAAGGCATTTGCCAATCCTATACGTCCACTGGTGGAGAATTAGGTAAAAGCAGAAAATAAGAAAAAGTGGAATAAAAAATGTAGAATAAGGAAATGTAAGATGATAACAAGACGGTATATGACAAAATGATACAAAGATTGAGATACTGTAAAAAGGTTAATATGTAAAAAGTAAAAATAAAAAGAGTAGGTGAAATGTATGGATTTAGCAACTCTAGTCGGAATAGTTATGTGTTTGATACTTGTAGTATTTGGTATCGTATTTGATGATGGAGCAGTTGTAATGGCAAACCTTGGATCATTTTTGGATGCCCCTTCAGCCATAATAACATTTGGTGGAACAATATGTTGTTTGCTTACAATGTGCATGAGTTTTGGTGATATAGGAAAGAAACTTGGCAGTATAAAAATAACAATGAGAAAAGATGAAAGTAACATTCTTGAGGCTATTGATGAATTAATAAAACTTTCTAATATAGCAAGAAAAGAAGGATTACTTGCATTAGAAGAATCAGCCAATAGCATGGAAGATGCATTTATAAAGAAAGGTCTTATGTTAGTTGTTGATGGTACAGAACCGGAGCTTGTTACAAGCATAATGGAGTCAGAGCTAAATTGTATAGAATCGAGACATAAGAATTCTATTTCATTTTGGGAGAATATGGCTTCCATGGGACCTGCATGGGGAATGATTGGTACTCTAATTGGTCTGGTAAACATGCTTAAAGCTTTAGATGATCCAAGTGCCATTGGTCCAGCCATGGCCGTAGCCTTAATAACAACCTTATATGGTTCATTATTGGCTAACTGGATTGCAACTCCTATAGCAACTAAACTAAAAGCTAAAAACGCTGAAGAAGTAATGAAAAAAGAAATATTAGTAGAAGGTATTCTATCTATTCAAGCTGGTGAAAACCCAAGAGTTATTGAAGAAAAATTAAAGACATTTATAGCACCAGCAGAGAGAGAAAAGATGGGTGAAAGTGAACGATAAATAAATCTATGAGTAGAAAGCAGGTGAGGATATGGCTAAAAAGAAAGAAGAAGAAGTACCAGCAGGGTCTCCTGCCTGGATGGCCACCTTTAGTGACTTAATGAACTTATTATTATGCTTCTTCGTATTACTTTTCTCCATGTCATCAACAGATGCTCAAAAATATGCTGATGTTGCGGCTTCACTTAGTGAAAGTTTTAATAATACAATAAGTATATTTGAGAATCAAAAACAAGATTCAGTAGTTGATTTAGAAGCATTTCCAAAGAATGTTCAACAAGTAAATAATTTTGAAGAATATGAAGAAGATACATCAGAGCAAGATTCGAAGCGTCAAAATTCAGATACTGAGAGTCAAAATGCTAGTGAAATTGCAAAAGAGTTAAACGAAGCGGCAGCAACTGAACTGTATGAAGGTGTATCTGAGTATATAGAAAAAGGTCAGATAGAAAATAAAGTAGATTTAGCTATGGATAAAAACTTTTTCTATGTAAAGTTATCTATAAGTGGTTCGTTGTTGTTTAGTTCAGGACATGCAGAGATAAAAGAAGAATCAAAAGTATTGTTGGATAGAATTGGTACTATATTGAAAAACTATCAAGGCAACTTGATAAAAATTGAAGGACATACAGATAATGTGCCAATTACCAAGAGTAAAGAATATACTGACAATATGGAATTGTCCTATGCAAGAGCATATGAAGTGTGGAAATATATGGTAAATGAAAAAAAATTAGAGCCAAAAAGGTTAGAAGCATCTGGTCGTAGTGAATATGATCCAGTTGCAGATAATAGCACTTCAAAAGGTAGAGCTGTTAATAGAAGAGTTGAATTTAAAATTTATACAGATCTTGTGAAGGATATGTAATAAAGTGCATATAGTTGAAAAATATTTAATTGGAGGCGTTTTAAATGAAAAAAAATATGCTTGCGGTATTTATAATGGCGTTAGTAATTGCTAATTTAGTTATATCTTCAATTACATTAATGGTAATAACACCATCATTGAAAAATACAAATGAATTTGTAACAAAAGTTGCTGCAGCAATAGAATTAGAAGAATTAGAGAAAAAACAAGAAGTTAGTTTAGAAGATATGGAAACATATACATTAAAGAAATCATCTGAAAGTGTTATTATTAACCTTAAAAACTATGAAGATGGTAATTCATATGTTGTAATTAAGGGTATTTCACTTACTCTTAATACTCAAGCAGCAGATTATGGTAAAGTTAAGAAATTAATAGATAAAAATATCGATATGGTAACAGATGAAATCGATACAATTTATGCAAAATATTCAAAAGATGAAGCAAAAGAAAGAAAATCTAAGATAAAAACAGAGATTTTAGATTCTTTAGCAGAAATGTTTGAAACAGAAACTATAGTAGATATTTCATTTGGTAGTATTACTTATCAATAAATTATTACAAAAAATGTAAAAAACTTTTTGTTTTTTACATTTTTTTGTTTGTTTTTTTGTAAAAATATGGTATTATATAATAAATGACTAATTATAGGCTTTTTAGGTCTAAAGTTCTATTATAGAATATGACGAACAATATATGTGAGGGAAAAGTTTAAGTAATGATAAGAGAATCCCACTTGCGTGGAGGTGAATTTATGGGTGATGTCTTATCCCAAAGTGAGATTGATTCGTTACTGAACGCTATTAGTAGTGGTGATTTGGCAGCAGAGGATATAGGGGCAGATAAGAAAGAACAGAAGATAGAAAGCTATGATTTTGCACGACCTTCTAAGTTTTCTAAAGATCATTTAAGAACTTTAGAGATTATATATGAGGAGTATGCAAGAATCTTATCAACAAAGCTACCGATATATCTTAGAAAGAATGTACAAGTTGAAGTGCTTGGAGCAGAGGCAGTAACATTCTCTGAGTTCTTGGTATCATCGTCATATCATACGGTGTTTGGGATAATGAATTTTGACCCTTTGCCAGGTAATACTATATTACTTATGAGCTCAGAACTTGCATATGCAATCTTAGAGAGATTATTAGGTGGTAGTGGAAAACCTATTAAGAAAACAAGAGATTTTTCCGATATTGAATTATCTGTTGTAGAGAAGATATTTCATTTATGTATAGAGAATATGGCTGAGACATGGGCGAATGTGGTGGATTTTGAAGCCACAATTGAAAGAGTTGAAACTAATAGTCAATTTATTCAGATGTATCAGCCTAATGAAATGACTGCACTTGTGTCGATGAATGTAGCGATGGGTGATGTAACAGGAAGAATGATTATGTGTATACCATATACATGTGTTGAACCAATTATGGATAAGCTTAACACTAAGTATTGGTATTCTGTAGGACAAGCAGAGGATAGTATCGAATATCAAGAGAATATTAAAAGCACTCTTAATACAGCGCATATACCTGTTAAAGTCATTATGGGGAATAGTGTAATTTCTGTAAATGAATTCAGAAATTTACAGAGAGGAGATATAATAAAACTTAATACGAGGGTTGATGATGAACTTGATGTAATAGTTGGTAATTTAAAAAAGTTCACTGCGATTCCAGGAGCATCGCATGATGCTTATGCGGTTCGTATAAAATCAATAATAAGAGAGGAGCAATAGTATGGATAGTACTAGCGAATTGGTTCTTTCAGAAATTGAGAAGGATGCCGTAGGCGAAATAGCCAATATGTGTATGGGATCTGCAGCTACTGCCTTATCAACCATATTAGGTAGAACTGTAGCAATTACAACCCCTGAAGTTACAAATAGTGATTGGAAAACAATATGTGGCGAGGAGGATGCACCTAAGTATGTATGTGTAAAAGTTGCATACTCAGAAGGAATATCAGGTAGTAACGTATTACTTCTTAGTGAAAAGGATGCACTTAGTATTGCCAATATTATGATAGGTATGGATAGTACAGAGCTTACAGAACTTGAGCTTAGTGCTATGGGAGAGATTACTAATCAGATGATTGGTGCATCGACAACAACTCTATCAAACATTCTTAATAGAATGGTTGATATTAGTCCACCAGAGATTAATATCATAGATAGTAATAATGTTGATGATGTATTTAAATTTGATGAATTCCTTAATGGTGGATTTATTCAAATTAAATTTAGATTGGTAATCGATGGATTAATTGATAGTTTTATGTTGCAAGTCTTTCCCAGTTCCTTTGTTGAGGTCTTTCTTAGCACAGTAGATCTCTCATATGGTAGTGAAGAATTGTCAACTGAAGACGATATAAACAATGACAGCAATGATGCGACTGCGGATAATGCTGAAGGAGCACCAGCAGCAAGTGCTACTGGAGATGGTGCTCAACCAGTTGCACCAGCACAGCCACAGGCAGGAGCACCTCCTGCACAAACTGGGCAACCAGCACCTGCTCCTACAGGACAGGCCGCACCAGTTCCAGAAGGTCAGATGCCAGGAATGCCACCTAATATGATGCCGATGGTTGATCCAAATATGATGGCAAGTATGATGGGAGCTGGTATGCCATATATGTATATGCCAAATATGGTAATGCCACAACAGATGCCAGGATTTGGTGGTGTGCAAAATAATGTTAATGTTCAGTCAGCACAGTTTAATTCATTTGCCAACACTGGAAGTGATGGTAACTCTGATATTGAGAACATCGATTTAATTATGGATGTTCCGTTGGAAGTCACTGTAGAGCTAGGCAGAACAAATAAAAGCATTAGCGAAATTCTTGAGTTTAAGCCAGGAACAATTGTTGAACTTAATAAAGTTGCTGGAGATCCAATTGACATATTAGTTAATGGTAAGCTAGTAGCTATAGGTGAGGTAGTTGTTATAGACGAAAACTTTGGAATTAGAATTGTAGATATTATAAAATAACATTAAGGAGAATCAAAAATGGGAAAAAATATTTTGATATGCGATGACGCAGCGTTTATGAGAATGATGATTAAGGATATCTTAACAAAGGATGGTTATCAAGTTGTTGGAGAAGCAGCTAATGGAGCAGAAGGTGTTGAAAAATACAGCCAATTAAAACCAGACCTAGTAATGATGGATATTACAATGCCTGAGATGAATGGAATAGATGCGCTTAAGAAGATTAAAGAAGGAGATGCTTCTGCTAATGTTATTATGTGTTCTGCAATGGGACAACAAGCAATGGTAATTGAATCTATTCAATCAGGAGCAAAAGACTTTATCGTAAAACCATTCCAAGCAGAAAGGGTACTAGAAGCAGTTAAGAAAGCTATTGGATAGAATGGATATGAATATATTAGAATTAAATAGTAATTTAGATATGTGGGGAGTTGCTACTAAATTAAGAACATTATTAGCACCTAAGAGCCTTTTAATAGGTTCAGGTGCTAGTCAAATGTTGGATTTAGTAGGACTCCTCTTTATTTTTTGCCTTGTTGTAGCAGGCGCACTATTTGCAACAAGATTAATAGCAAGTAAGGCAAGTGGATATGGTTATGCCAATAATAATATAAAAATTATTGAAACATATAGATTATCTAATACTAGCGCTATTCAAATTATTAGAGTTGCAGATAAGTTTTTAGCTATTGGAATTAGTAAAGACAATATATCACTTCTTGCAGAACTTGATGAAGATAGTGTTATTATCAATAATACCAATACTCAATTTAAAGGAATTGATTTTAGTGACATCCTAGTAAAAGCAAAAAACAAGTTACAAGTTAGTGGAAAAAGTAGTAATAAAAAGGTTGACTAAATATGAAGAGCATAATAAGTAAGATTTTAAGAAATAAAATGTTATTAAAGAATTTGTTATTCTGCATGATTCTTGTAACAATGGTACTAACTATGGTATCAGTTACATATGCAGATAAGAATGAGGATTATTCGGTTACAGTGTCTATGCCAACTAATGATGATGGAACAGGATCATCAAGTGCAGTTAGAATATTATTAGTTTTAACTGTATTAACTCTGGCACCTTCAATAGTAATTCTAGTAACTTCTTTTACAAGAATTGTAGTAGTATTACATTTCGTTAGAACAGCGATTGGTACACAGACCACACCACCTAACCAAGTTCTTATAGGGTTGGCTCTATTTTTAACAGTATTTATTATGTCACCAGTTCTTAGTGAAGTTAATACGAAAGCAATTCAACCTCTTAATGAAGGTAAAATCACATATGAAGAAGCTTTTGATAAAGGAATGAAACCTATAAGGGAATTCATGTTTAAACAAACAAGAAAAAAAGACATAAAATTATTTGCAGATATTGCAAAATTGGATACGAAAGAAAAGCCTATTAAAGAAATAGATGATATTCCAAGTTCAATACTTATACCGGCATTTATTATAAGTGAACTTAGAATAGCTTTTATAATAGGTTTTATTATATATATTCCATTTATAGTTGTAGATATGGTTGTTTCTTCAACCCTTATGTCAATGGGTATGATGATGCTACCACCTACAGTTATATCATTGCCATTTAAAGTATTATTATTTATTTTAGCAGATGGATGGAATTTAATAATTGGTAATTTAGTAAAAACATTTAGTTAGAATGGAGAAGAGTAATGACTATAGATACGGTTATAGATATTATTCGTGAAGCGGTTATTGTTACATTACAAGCCTCATTGCCATTACTATTAGTATCATTGGTAGTAGGATTATTAATAAGTGTTATTCAAACAGTAACCTCTATACAAGAACAAACACTTACATTTGTTCCTAAATTGGTAGCAATATTTGCTATGTTAGCATTGTTTGGCAATTTTATATTTGGAGTAATAATTAATTTTACAGTTAATTTATTTTCCAATTTTAAATTATACATAAAATAGAAGTTTATTTGACGTGGAATGGATGATAATGTGCATACATTTACAATTGAGAATTTAGAGTTTTTTTTAATGGTGTTAGCTAGAATATCAGGATTTATGTTTACGGCACCGTTATTTAGCCAAAGAACAGTACCTGCAAGAGTAAAAGCAGGCCTATCAGTAATAGTATCAGTATGTGTATTTCAAGTATTAGAATATGAGCCACTTGATTATGAAGGAACAATAACATTTGGGTTATTAATTGCCCTTGAAGTTGTTGCAGGAATTATACTTGGATATATATCTAATATTTGTTCAATGATAGTTGCTTTAGCAGGTAATCTTGTGGATATGGAGATTGGATTTTCCATGGCACAAAGTATGAATAATGTAAATAACGTGAATACAACAGTTACAGGTAACTATTATACATATGTAGTTTATCTAGTTATGCTAGTATCAGATATGCATTTATATGTTCTAAAGGCAATTGTTGAGTCTTTTAGAATAGTTAATATAGGTGAGGTTAGAATAGCAGCAAATATATATGTGGTAATGGGCAAATTCTTAGTGGACTATTTTTTTATAGCATTTAGAATAATTTTACCTGTGTTTTTTGCTATGCTGCTTACTAATGTTGTATTAGGTATTATGGCAAGAACTGCACCACAGATGAATATGTTTGTTGTAGGTATGCAGATTAAGGTTGTAATTGGATTAGTTGTGTTATTTGTAACAGCATCAGCAATACCCAATATAACAGAGTTTATATTTGGTGAGATGAAAGACATGATAAAAATGGTATTTACATATATAAAATAATCCTTCATTAAGTGTTATGGATTGGAGGTTTTATGGAAGCGTATTTTAAGTTAAATCTTCAATTCTTTGCAGAAGGTGAAGGTGGAGAAAAAACAGAAGATGCTACATCCAAAAAGCTGGAAAAAGCAAGAGAAGAAGGTCAAGTTGCTAAAAGTATGGAATTAGTAACAGGTGTATCCTTATTATTGTTATTTGTTGCTTTAAAGGCTTTTGTTGGAACAGTAGGACAAGGTTTTATGGAAAGCTTTGTTAAGAATTATAATTATATAGGCAATTATGTAGGAAAAACTTACGATTCCAATATATCATTTGGGATATTTAGAGAAATCCTACTTGATGTAATAAAGATAGGTGCACCATTTTATATTGTTGCAGTTGTCTCTGCAATTGGTGTTAATGTAGGTCAGATTTCATGGAAGGTGACTACTAAGCCCCTTATGCCCAAATTAGAGAGATTAGATCCTATAAAAGGTTTTCAAAGAATGTTCTCTAAGGACAAATTAGTAGAATTATTAAAATCTATCCTAAAAGTTGGCATTATCTTTTATGTTGTATATTCGACAATGAAGGATAGTTTGGATTTATTACTTACTTTATATGATTACAGTTTAATGGATGCGGTAGCTATAGTAGGTGATGTAGTTATATCACTAGGTATAAAAATAAGTGCATTGCTATTAGGATTAGGTGTAGCAGATTTATTATACCAAAAGATTAAGTTCAAAAATGAAATGAAGATGACTAAGCAAGAAGTTAAAGATGAGTATAAACAAACAGAGGGAGATCCTCAGATTAAAGGTAAGATTAGACGTAAAATGCAAGAAAGTTCTATGAGAAGAATGATGCAGGAAATACCTGAGGCAGACGTAGTTATTACCAACCCAACTCACTTTGCTGTTGCCATAAAATATGACAAATCAGTTAGTGCAGCGCCATTAGTTACAGCTAAGGGAGCTGATCATCTTGCACAAAGAATTAAAGAAATTGCAAGAGAGTATAAGGTGGAGATTGTTGAGAATAAACCATTAGCACGAATGCTATATTATAATGTTGAGATAGGTAATGAAATACCGCCTGAGTTGTATCAGATGGTTGCAGATATTTTAGCACATGTATATCAAGCTCAAAATCGTGTTGTTTAATGAATGGTTAGTAAAGTAATGGTTTACTTTGGAAAATGATTTTAATAACATGGAGATTAAGCTAGTCATGAAAGTGGAATTGAAGGAGGTTGAATAATTGTGAAAAAAGCAGATATAGGTATTGGTGTATATTTACTAGCAGCAATTGTAATGTTAATTATTCCAATTCCTTCAGTTTTACTAGATGTATTGTTAGCAGTTAATATATCTGTGGCATTAATAATATTGCTTAATGCATTATTTTCACCTGAAGCATTAAGTTTATCTAGTTTCCCAACAGTAATTCTATTTACAACAATATTTAGAATTTCACTTAATGTATCATCTACAAAGCTTATATTACAGAATGGTAATGCAGGTCAAGTGGTTGAAACATTTGGTTCCTTTGTTGGTGGTGGAGATTTAATAATAGGTATAATTGTATTTATAATTTTGCTATTAGTACAATTTCTTGTAATCAATAAAGGTTCAGAGAGAGTATCAGAAGTAACAGCAAGATTTACATTAGATGCAATGCCAGGTAAGCAAATGGCTATCGATGCGGATTTGAATACAGGTGCCATTACAGATGAGCAAGCTAGAGAAAGAAGACAGAAAATACAAGATGAGTCAGCTTTCTTCGGAGCCATGGACGGTGCTACTAAGTATGTAAAAGGAGATGCAACAGCAGGTTTAATTATAACTTTAATTAACCTTGTAGGTGGAATTATAATGGGTATGCTAAGACAAGAGATGGCCATTGGTGAAGCGCTTGAGACATATGCGATTCTAACTATTGGTGATGGTCTTGTAAGCCAGATTCCATCTCTTATGATATCTTTAGCAACAGGTGTATTGGTTACCAAGGTATCAAAAGAAGCTGATATTGGAGATATACTTGTTAAACAGTTATTCTCAATACCAAAGGTTATGTATATGGTAGGAGCAGTGCTTATACTACTTGGATTTACACCACTTCCATTTTTTATATTTGCAACATACGGTATTATATTTATATTTGTAGGATATAGAATGAAGAATAAAATTGATATTGCAGAAATCGAAGAAGAGGTTAGTACAGAAGAAAGCGAGGCGAATGAAATTAGACGTCCAGAGAATGTCAATTCATTATTGTCAGTTGATTTAATAGAGTTAGAATTTGGTTATGGAATTATTCCACTTGCAGATGCAAGTCAAGGCGGAGACTTATTAGATAGAGTAGTTATGATTAGAAGACAAATTGCATTGGAATTAGGTTGTGTTGTTCCTACAATTCGTTTAAGAGATAATATACAACTTAATCCTAATCAATATGTAATAAAGATAAAGAATGTACCTGTTAGTGATGGAGAGATAATGTCAGATCACTATATGGCTATGAATCCAGGTTATGTTGAAGAGGAGATAATGGGAATACCAACAAGAGAACCATCATTTAACTTACCAGCATTATGGATTACAGAAAGTCAAAGAGAAAGAGCTGAAATATTAGGATATACAGTAGTTGATCCACCATCAATAATAGCAACGCATTTAACAGAGATTATTAAAGAATACATTGATGAAATTCTTACTCGTCAAGATGTTCAAAACTTAATTAATAATATTAAGGATGCTAACGAGACATTAATTTCAGAGTTAGTGCCTAAGCTACTTAGTGTAGGTGAAATACAAAAGGTATTACAGAATTTATTAAAAGAGGGTGTTTCAATTAGGGATTTAGTTACAATATTTGAAACATTAGCAGATTATGCACCAACCACAAGGGATACAGATATATTAACTGAATATGTAAGACAGAGATTGAAGAGAGCTATATCTAATAAGTTCTTAAGTGGTGATTCAATGACAAGCATTGTTACACTTGATCCTAAGATAGAAAAAGAAATTATGGGTGCAGTTAAGCAAACAGAACAAGGAAGTTACATTACTCTAGAGCCTGATAAGACAAAGGTAATAATGGATAGTGTAAAAGAAGAAATAACAAAACTAGAGAATTTAGGAAAGAATCCTATTATAGTTACATCTCCTATTGTGAGAACATATTTCAAGAAGCTTGCAGCGGATTATTTTAAGGATTTAATTGTTATTTCATATAATGAAATTGATTCTAATGTTGAAGTGCAATCAGTTGGGATGGTGACAGTATGATAATAAAAAAATATCAAGCGGCAAATGAAGCAGATGCAATAATCTTAGCCAAGGAAGAGTTAGGCAAGAATGTAATTATTATGAATGTTAAAAAAATTAATTCTAAAGGTCTAGCTAGATTATTTAAAAAGTCTAAGGTTGAGATTACTGCAGCTATTGATGATGGTAAATCATATGAAAATGAAGAAACAAAAGATAAAAAAGAACAACTTGAGCAAGAGTTGCTTAATGCAATAAAAGAGAAACAAGTTGAAGATAAGGAAAATAGTAATAAGAATAATATTAAAAATACTAAGAATATTAAAAAGAACAAGAAGTCTAAGAAACAAAAAAGTGTAGAAGAATTGCTACAGGCTAAAAGCAGAGAGTTAGAAGATATTGTAGAAAAAGAAGAACAATTAGAATTAATAAAAGACAAGAGTTCTTTAAAATCAGACTATGAAACAACTAATAATAAAAAAGATAATATTTTTGATAAGACTTTAGAAAAGAAAGATTTATCAAAAGAAAATTTCACAAGTGAAGAGCTAAAGGAAGAAATTCTAAAAGCACTTGAGAAAAATAAAGCTAATATGTTAAAAAAACAGTCTGAAACAACTACAGATAGGTTATCAATAAGCAAAAGTTCAGAATTAGAAAAGCCTGTGTCAAAAAATAGTAAAATAGATAAAAAAGAAACTATAGAAAAAAAAGAGGCTATAGACAGAAATCGTAACTTGGCAAAAAGTGAAAGCTTGGATAATACGGATAAGGCACATAAGTCTGAAAAAGTAGATAAGAATGATAAGTCAGATAAATATGTAAAATTAATAAAAAAACAATTATTAAAACACGAGGTAGATGAGAAGTATATTGATATGATTATTAATGAAGTAAAAGGTAATATAAAGAAAGATACCTTAGTAGATAATATACTTACTTCTGTTTATCAAAAGATCATCTTAAAGTTGGGGACTCCTAAGCTTATTGAACCAGGAGATAACCAACCTAGATATGTATTTTTTATGGGACCAACAGGTGTAGGTAAGACAACTACAATTGCTAAAATTGCGTCAGACTTTAAGTTGAATCGTAAACTTAATATTGCATTACTTTCATTGGATACATATAGATTAGCAGCAGTTGAGCAATTAAGAATATATGCTAATATACTTAAGATACCTTTACATGTTGCATATAGTGCAGAAGATATTACTAAGTTAAAACGAGAGCTAGATAGATATGATGTGGTCTTAATTGATACAGCAGGACGTTCTCATAAGAATAAAGAGCAAGGTGATGAATTAAGAGAGTTAATATCTACAATAGATATTAAAGAAAGAGATATGTATTTGGTTCTTAGTGCTACGACTAAGTATTCTGATTTAATTAATATAGTAGAAGCTTATAAGGATATAAAAGAATATAAATTATTATTTACAAAAACAGATGAGACAACACATTTGGGAAATATACTTAATATAAAGCTATATACAGATGCGAAATTATCATATATAGCCAATGGACAAGATGTTCCTACTGATATAGGAAAGGTAGATGCACAGGAAATTGCAAAGCAGTTATTGGGAGGAGGCATGTAGTCTATGGATCAAGCACAAAGATTAAGAGAGTTAGTTAGACAGCAAGAAGAAGTGGCTGGTAATGAGATTGTTAATAAAAATAAGCTAGCTAAGGTAATAACAATAACAAGCGGAAAAGGTGGAGTTGGTAAAACTAGTATATCTATTAATCTAGCAATGCAGTTGGCGGCGCTAGGAAAAAGCGTTATTATTATAGATGCTGATGTTGGTTTAGCTAATGTTGAAGTTATGTTAGGAATTAAACCTAAGTATGATTTAGGGGATTTAATGTATGGTAAGAAAAGTTTATCAGATATAATCACAGAAGGACCAATGGGAATTAAGTTTATATCTGGTGGAACTGGAATATATGAGTTAAATAATATATCTCATGAACAAGTATTTAATATGACAAGTAGATTATATGAGCTTGATGAAATGGCTGATTATATAATAGTGGATACAGGAGCAGGAATATCTGATATAGGAATGCAATTTATAAAAGCAAGCTCAGAGGTGTTGGTTGTTGTAACACCAGAGCCAACTTCTATTACAGATGCCTATGCTGTAATTAAAGCATTAAATAGACAAAGGGATAACTTGTCAGAGGGAACTAAGGTTAAGATGATATCAAATAGAGTTGCTAATGAACGAGAAGGCGAAGTTCTATATGAGAAACTTAATGGAGTTGTTAAAAAGTTTCTTGAAATAGAATATGGTTATTTTGGTACAGTTGTGCAAGATAATAATGTTTCAAAGAGTATATTGAATCAGCAAGCGTTGAGTGTAATATATCCGCATTCGCCAGCTGTTAAAAGTATAAAGAAATTAGCAGAAAAAATTCTAAACCAAACTAATATAAGAGAGTCTAAGGGAATAACAGCTATATTTACGCAGATTCTATTTAATAAGAAGATTCAAGAGTCTATAGCCAAATAAAGCTTGGTCTTAAGATAAGTGTTTGGTTGAAAGGAGAATTACTAATGGGATATGATAAATATCTACATATAGGTGATAGAGTTACAATATTATATGATGGAGAATCTTATAACAGTAAAATTGTTAGATTTGTAAAGAAAATAAAGGGAGTAGAGAATATAGTTATTCTACTCCCTACAAAAAATAATACAAGTATGAAGACCGATGATGATAAAAGCAAATATGAGGTTTTGTTTTATACTAAAGGAGGAGTTTATAGAGGAGGTTGTAAAATAATAGATAGGTATAGAGAAGATGGAGTTGTGGCAGTTTTAGAAATAGCAATTACATCTGATTTAGAAAAGTATCAACGAAGAGAATATTTTCGTATAGATTATATTGATAAAATTCAATTTAAAGTACTAGTAGTAAAAAACGAAGAAACAGGTCAATTAGAAGAAAAAGAAGATACATGGCATAAAGGTACTTTAACTAACATTAGTGGTGGCGGTTTGCGTTTTAGTGCAAGCGAAGGATATGAGAATGCAAAAAAAATTCAGGTTAAGTTTAGTTTAAAGGATCATGAAGATAATGGTGAATATGATATTGAAGCTGACATTGTTGGCATTAATATAAGAGCTCATTCTGAAAAAAAATATGACTATCGAATACAGTATGCCAAGATTGATAAGGTAGAAAGAGAAAGCATCGTAAGGTTTGTATTTGAGAGAGAAAGATGGATGAGAAAAAAAGCAATAGGAAAAATTTAACAGTAAAAATGACTATTCACGCATGTGAAGAGTAGTCAATGTTATAATGTAAAAGAAGTATTCGGGTGTAATATGTTGTTTTGTATATTTTTGAAGTTGGGGAATTTCAATTTATAGAACAATGGAGGACTTGATATGGACGTTAGTCAATATTTAGAGATGTTTATTGAAGAAACAAAGGAACATTTACAATCATTGAACAATCAGATTCTAATTTTAGAGAAAGAATCTGACAACCAAGAAACCGTTACTGAAATATTTAGAGCAGCACATTCATTAAAGGGAATGGCTGGAACAATGGGATTTTCTAAGATGCAAAAGGTTACACACGATTTAGAGAATGTATTCTCAGAGATTCGTAGCGGTAATATGGAAGTATCTAGTAAGTTAGTTGATGTTATGTTTAAAGGAATCGATTTATTAGAGGCTCTTTTAGATAGCATTCAAAACACTTCTAATGAGGGAGATGTAGATCCAACAGAATTAATTGAAGAACTAGATGTAGTTCTAAAAGAAGGATTAGGAATTGAAGCAGAGGAAAAAACTACTGAAGCAACAAAAGAAGAAGCAGAACCAAATGATAAAAAAGAATATGTTACATCATTAATATATGAAGAACATGAACTTAATGCTATTGATGAGGCTCATGGTAGAGGTCTTAGTGTATTTGGTATGACAGTATATTTGTCACCAGATTGTATATTAAAATCTGCAAGAGCTTATTTGGTGTTGCGTAATTTAGATGAAGTTGGTGATATTATTAAGGCATCACCATCAACAGAAGATTTAGAAAATGAAAGATTCGATACATACTTCACACTAGTTGTTGTAACTAAAGAAAGTGAAGAAAAGTTAAAAGAAGTAGTTAGCTCAGTAAGTGAAATTGATGAAGTATTTATTAAACAAATAGAGAAAACAGGCGTTGAATTAAAACAACAATCAATTGAATCAAAGGCTATTAAGAATAAAGAAATTAAAGAGCAAATGAAAACTGAGGATGAAAAATCTAAGGTTAAGAATAGTAAGGCTAATATCAGTAGAACTGTTAGAGTTGATATTGAAAAATTAGATAATCTTATGAATTTAGTTTCAGAGCTTATTATTGCAAAGAATAGTTTGATATCAATTGGTAATGCAATTGGTAAGAATGGACAAAAAGATGGATTTAATGAGCAAATTGAATATCTAGAGAGAATCACAACAAATCTTCATGAATCTGTTATGAAGGTTAGAATGGTTCCTATCGAATCTGTTGTTAATAGATTCCCACGTATGATTAGAGATTTATCTAAGAAGCTTAATAAATCTATTGAATTATATATGTCAGGTGAAGATACAGAACTTGATAGAACAGTAATCGATGAAATTGGAGATCCTTTAATGCACTTACTACGTAATGCCGTAGATCATGGTATTGAAGATAAGGCATCAAGAATTGCATCAGGAAAGCAAGAAGAAGGTACAGTAATTCTTAAGGCTTACCAAGATGGTAATAACGTAGTTATAGAAGTTAAAGATGATGGTAAAGGAATTAATGTAGATAAGATTAAACAAAAGGTAATAGAAAGAGAATTAGCAACTCAAGATCAATTAGAGAATTTACCAGATAGAGAAATTATTGATTATATCTTTAGACCAGGATTCTCAACAGCAGAAACTGTTACAGATGTATCAGGTAGAGGTGTAGGTCTTGATGTAGTTAAGAATAAGATTTCTAATATCGGTGGTAATATTGAGGCTAAAAGTGAAGTAGGAAAGGGAAGTACATTTATTATTCGTCTTCCACTTACACTTGCAATTATCCAAGCTCTTATGGTTGAAGTTGGAACAGAAAAATATGCTATTCCACTTGGAAGTATCCAAACAATCGAAGATGTATTGGTTGATGATATTAAGTTTGTACAAGGTAACAGAGTTATTACTCTAAGAGGAAATGTTATTCCTATTGTAATGCTAGAAGAAGTATTAGATGTTAAGAAAGATGACAATAATGTACAATCATACACTGTAGTTATTGTTTCAAAAGGTGATAAGACAATTGGTTTAGTTGTTGATAGTTTAATTGGACAACAAGAAATCGTTATCAAATCATTAGGTAAATTAATTAACGTTGACAATGTAATTAGTGGTGCAACTGTTCTTGGTGACGGTGAAGTAGCATTAATTCTAGATGTGAATACTTTAGTATAGGGGGTACGATTATGAGTGATAATATGATAAATAATTTAGATTTAAATACAGAAAATACAGAGATTAATGAAAATATTAATGGTATAGAAGAAGAAAAACAATATATAGTTGTTAATATTGGAGATGAATTTTTCGGTATAGATATCATGAATATTGATAATATAGTTAGAATGCAAAGAATTACAAGAGTACCTAAGGCTGGGGAATTCTTTAAAGGCGTTATCAACCTTAGAGGTGAAGTATTGCCGGTTATGAGCTTAAGATTAAAATTTGGTGTAGAAGATGATGTTATCACTAATGCATCAAGAATTATTATCGTAAAAATCAATGGTCAGTATCCTGTCGGTATACTAGTAGATGCTGTAAAAGAAGTTATTTCATTATCTGATTCTAAGATTGAAAGAGCTGTACAAGGTGTTTCTAGTGATAAGACAATGTATCTAAACGGTATAGGAAAATACAATAATGAACTTATTTCACTATTAAATATTGATAGTGTTATTGGAGTTCATGAAGCATAAAATTGAATAGAGAATGATTTTATACAGTTTCTCTTATGAAATCATTTATGCTTTGGAATGGAGGATAAAATGAGCGATTGGAAAGTGAGCGACAGCGATTATGAGTCAAGAGAGTACGATATGATCGAAGCAACAAAAGATAGCAATTACATGGATGTCTTAAGGGAAATAGGAAATATAGGTGCAGGTAATGCGACAACAGCTTTAGCACAGATGGTTAACTGTAAAATAGATATGGAGGTACCTAAGGTAAAGGTATTATCCTTTAATGAATTAACATCAATATTTGGTGGTCCTGATAAACCTGTAATAGGAGTATTGTTTGATCTTTCAATGGATGTTGATGGAATGATGTTATTTGTATTAGATATTAAATCAGCAAAATCACTAGCAAATCTATTGTTAATGGGAATGTCTGAAGGAGAAGATTTGACAGAAATGGATATGTCAACACTTAGAGAGGTTGGAAACATTATATCAGGTGCATATGTATATTCATTATCAGAAATGACAAATATGACTATTTGGACATCTGTTCCATATTTAGCAAAGGATATGGCAGGAGCGGTACTAAGTGTGCCAGCTATTGAAATAGCAAAAACTTCGGATGAAGCACTTATTATAGAAACAGTGTTTAAGGATGGAGATAATGATATTGGAGGATATTTTATTTTAATACCAGAACAAAAATCTTTCGATGAAATAATGAAAAAATTAGGTGTTAAATAATTCACAGGAAGGACATACATATGGAGAAATGTGATGTAATTATAGGTATTGCTCAGTTACATGTATCAAGAGCTCCAGGTAGAATTGTGACGATAGGTTTAGGTTCATGTGTAGGTGTAACCTTATATGACCCAATAAATCACATAGGTGGTATGGTGCATATAATGTTATCTGATAGTAAAAAATTTGCTATAAATAGGATGGGCGGAGAAATCCTAAATAAAGGCAAATATGCAGATACAGGAATCGAGGAATTATTGACACAAATGATAGCAATAGGAGCGGATAGAAGAAATATTGTTGCTAAAATTGCTGGTGGAGCACAGATGTTTGAAATAAAAGAAGGCAATGATATATTGTCTATAGGTGAAAAAAATATTGAGGCCTCAAAAAATGTATTAGAAAATTTAGGCATATGTGTTGTTGCAGAAGATACAGGTATGGATTATGGTCGAACAATAGAACTTAATTTAGATAATGGTGACCTATTAGTAAGAACTGTTACACAAAAAGAAAAATATATTTAATAATTTTTTAGTGATGGGAGAAGATAGGTTATGCAGTATATTCCTTTAACAATGGTGCTTATAGCTGCATTAATTACAATAGTGATAGGATTAGTTAAAAAATTTGAAATAATTTTTTGCTTGAAAATTTTGTCAATTGTGATTATACTTTTCTATATTATAGGAAATATTGTAAAAAATATTTTGATTGCCATTATGAAGATGAATGATGAGCAAGATGAAGAGAATAAGGAAGATGAACAGGCAGAGGATGGACGTGCTGATGAACCAAATGACACATCAGAGAAATCAGGGGATGATTTTGAAGAATAACGAAACTCTAGGAGGGCACGCAAATGACTGAAGAAGAAAGAAGAGATTTATGGGAAAAGTATGCCACGGATAAATCTCCTGATATTAGAGAAAAACTTATTATAGAATATGCGGGTCTAGTAAAAATTGTTGCTGGAAGACTTAGTATGTATCTTGGATATAATGTAGAGTATGACGATTTAGTAGGCTATGGAACATTTGGACTCATAGATGCAATAGACAAATTTAATCTATGCAGAGGAGTTAAGTTTGAAACATATGCTAGCCTTAGAATTCGTGGTGCTATACTTGACCAGATAAGAAAAATGGACTGGATTCCTAGAACACTTAGACAGAAACAGAAGAAACTAGATACAGCAATGAAGAAAATAGAGGCTGAAAAGGGACGTGCTGCTACAGATGAAGAAGTGGCTAAAGAACTTAATCTTTCAATGAATGAATTAGAGACTCTTTATGGACAAACAAAGATAACTAATCTAATATCTCTTGAAGAGTATCTAGAACAAGGTAGTGAGGTTAAGCTTGATGTAGCAAAACAGTCTAATTTTGGTCATCCAGAGAGAGCAATAATGAAAAGTGAAGCTAAGGAATTATTAATTAAATCTTTAGCAGTACTTACAGAGAAAGAGAAGAAAGTAATAATATTTTATTATTATGAGGAACTGACTTTGAAGGAAATAAGCCACATTTTAGAAGTTAGTGAATCAAGAATTTCACAACTACATACAAGAGCATTACAGAAAATGAAAAATAATTTAGGAGAATATAGTGATATTCTTAATATTATTTAGCATTGTATATTTTTTGAAGCTATTTAGAGAAACATATATACAGATTAATATTTAGGGGTGGAAGAATGGCTAATTTATATACGGATTTTGATTTATTTATTACTTTTGACGGAATATATTTGAGGCTTAGTTGTACAGATAGAGAGATGTGTACAATGGAGAGAATAGATACGTATTTGACGTCTTCTGGTATAAGAGTTTATGAAAAAATTGCTTTACAGGATAAGTTGAATGCTTTTGAGCCAGCTACCATAAAGATATGTAATGCAGTAGTGGATGTTGTACATGAACATATACATGTGACATTATCAGATGATGAGATGGTTGCATGGATGGAGTTTATGCCACCATCTAGTAATGGTAGAGCGATTACAGTAGAAGACGTCAAGAAACAATTGACAGATGCTGGTGTAGTTGGTGGTATCAAATATAGTGAACTCGAAAGTATAGTTGAGAATAGAAGTTACTTTACAAAATATGAAATAGCGGTAGGTATGCCGCCAATTGAAGGTACACCTGCGTTTGTTGAGTATAAGTTTGACACATCACCTATTTCTGAGAGAAAACCTAAGGAGAATGCTGACGGAAGTGTTGATTATTATAACATGGATATAATCAATCCTGTTGGTAAAGGTGATTTGATAGCGACAGTAGAGCCAGCTATACCAGGTGTAGATGGTGCAACTGTTACAGGAAAGGTTGTACCGCCAGAAGCTAATCTTAATGAAGATTTAATTGTATATGCAGGGCGTAATGTACAACTATCAGATGATAAGAAACAAGCTTATGCAGATACAGATGGTCAGGCTCTTATACGTGAAGGTAGAGTAATAGTTGAAGATGTTTACTTTGTTAGAGGTGACGTAGATGCTAAGAGCGGTAACATTGCATTTAATGGTAATGTTATGATAGCTGGTAGTGTAAGAGCAGGTTTTAAGGTAGAAGCAACTGGAGATGTACAGATTGATGGTACAGTAGAAGGTGCATTTATACATGCAGGAAAAAGTGTATTAATTAAAGGTGGTATACAAGGTATGGGCAAGGCCTATATCTATGCAGGAGAAGATATAAGAAGTAAGTTTATAGAGAATGCAGAAGTTGTTTGCTGTGGAGACGCAGAGACAGGTGCTATGCTATATTGTAATCTGTTAGCAGGCGGAAGAGTTGTGCTAAAAGACAGAAAAGGTATGGTGATAGGAGGAGAAATAACTGCAGGACGTGAGATAATTTGTAAAGGTGTAGGTTCAGAAATGGGATCTATGACAATATTACAGGTTGGAAAAAACGGAACATTAAATAGTGATGTTAAACATTTAACAGAAGAAATCACAATGCTAGAAAAGAAGAGAGTAAACGTTCTTAAGGTTATAAAATTCTATAAAGGAAAACTTGCTGCAGGAGAGAAATTAAGCAAAGAAGAATCATATAAACTTAAAGAAATGGTAAGCGAACAAGGGCGTATGACCAAGAAGATTGATCGTATGAACGAGAAAATGGCGCTTATTAATATAATATTAGATCAAGAAGAAGATCCTAAGAAAGATAGAATTATAGTTTCTAATGAATTAGGTATGAACGTTAAGTTAGCAGTTAATGGAGCAAACCATATAACTAGAAAAGAATATGAATCCATAAGAGCAATCAAGTATAAAGGTGATATAAGAATTGCTTATTATTCATTAGAATTTGAAGAGGAAGAAGAAGATTAGTAATAAGTAAAACAGGAGGAATAATTATGGACATTAAATACGTACTAATATTATTGAATGTAGCATTAATGTTCATAATTATGATTATCCTCTATGCTAGAGAGAAATCAAAGACAAAGAAACTAAGAGCAGAATTTGAAGGATTAAAAGTTTCCTTAGAGAAGACAAAAGAAGATTCAGATATAGAGAATAAGATAAGAGAATTAAAAGACAAGGCGGATTCAATAATTAATGATACACATGAAACAGTTTCAAGTGATTTTAATTCACTATCTAATAAGAAGATAATAGAGTTTGAAGAATACGCTAATCAATTATTTGAGAAGATTAATGTTAATCATAAAGAAGTAGTGTTTTTATATGATATGCTTAATGACAAAGCAGAAAGCATAAAAGATTTATATAATAAGGTACAAGAGAAAGAAAAGTCAGTTGCTAAGTTAATTAGCAAGGCAGAGAATTTGATCACAAAGGATTCGTCCGTTGATGATATAGAAGTAGTTGAAGAAGAATTTAAAGAAGTATTGGAATTTTGTAATAAGGTTAGTGCTGATGAACAATTACTTAATAATCATAAAGTAATTGATGATAACTTACCTTATAATCATAGTGTAAGTTATGATTATAATAATCAGACTAACAGTGACATTGTAGAAGAGCAACATAATATACAAAGTCCAATAGAGCAAAGTTCTGATTATCAAGTACAGAATGAGAGAATAATTAAATTATACTCAATGGGATATTCTACAAAGGATATTTCCAAGAAGCTCGGTATAGGTACAGGAGAAGTTGCATTAGTTAATAACCTATATAAAAATAGAGTTATTGTTTAAGGCATAATCCTATTAATACGGCTTGAAGAACATGACAATATAAGATTTGAAAGTATAGGAGAAGTAATATGAGATTTAAGTTTAATATGTCTAAACAGTATAATTTAATAAGGGATTTGTATGAAGAGGAAGATTTTAAAGACAGAAGTGAATTGCTAGAATATTTAAACTATTTAATGGATACTAATAACAGATATGTGTGTGTTAACTCACGTTCAAGAAATGGTAAAACAGCCATGGCAAGCTTAGTTACATCATTTTATTCAAAGGATATTGACAGTAGAGAAATATTTGATGAATTATACATACGTGATACAGAAAGCTACAGAAGACACATTAATAATCATAATGTAATTCATTTAAACTGCAAATTACCTAAATGGAAATGCAGAAATTATGAAGTTTATATCTGTAATTTAGAAGAAACACTATTAAATGAACTAGACAAACAGTTCCCTAATATAGGTGTTAATATTAATTATTCTTTATGGCAAAACTTCAACAGAGTTTATAAGAAAACTGGCAAGAAGTTTATGTTTGTATTTGACGATTGGGATTTCATAATGAACTCAAATCGTGTTACAGATGAAGAAAAAGATGAATATTTAAGTTTCTTAGCGGAATTATTTACTGACGCAGAATATGTTGAAATGGCATATTTAACAGGTAGAGATTCTATAAGCAGATTTACTAATAATAGATATCTTGATATGTTTACAGAATTTGAATTAAGCTATGAGGACTCCAATGATCGTGAATTGGTAAGCTCATATTAATTTTGGTTAGACTTTTATTAAATCCCTCAGGGGAGATTTCTCTCCCCTGAGGGATTTTGGGATTATTAGGAATGAGGTGTAATAGTGAAGTCTAAGAGGAAGAAAATTATGGTACCGATTATTGTCACGGTATTAATGATTTTGTACTATATTTTTTATTTTGGTTTACTGATTTCTTTATTAGATGGTATAGCAAAATATTTCTTTGGGATTTTTCCAGTTGTTTTTTCTGGAATTATGATCAAGGTTTGTATAGAAAGAATTAATGAAATTAAGGAAGGTGAAGAAGATGATATTAGTAAATACTGATTATATTAGCGGCAAGGAGATAGAGACTTTGTCTCTAGTAAAGGGGAGTACTATTCAATCTAAGCATGTTGGAAAGGATATTGCTTCAAGTTTTAAAACTTTGGTGGGAGGAGAATTGAAAGCATACAATGAAATGATGAATGATGCAAGAGCTTTAGCTACTAAAAGAATGGTTGCAGAGGCTGAAGCATTGGGGGCAGACGCTATTATTAATATTAGATATGCATCATCTGCTGTTATGCAAGGTGCAGCTGAGGTTATTGTATATGGTACAGCGGTTAAGTTTGTATAAAAAATAACTTGCATAACCTTTATAAATATGTTAGAATAGGCTTTGCGTAAAAAATATGCACGTAATTGGATGGCTAGATTGGTGCCGAAAGGTCATCTAGAAGTTGAAGATTACGGAAGAAATAACCAAATGGAGGTATATTATGAGTGTTATATCAATGAAACAATTATTAGAAGCTGGTGTTCATTTTGGACATCAAACAAGAAGATGGAATCCTAAGATGGCTGAGTACATCTACACAGAGAGAAACGGAATCTATATCATAGATTTACAAAAATCTGTTGGTAAAGTAGATGAAGCTTATAATGCAATCAAAGATATCGCAGCTGAAGGTGGAAACATCTTATTCGTAGGTACTAAGAAACAAGCTCAAGATGCTATTAAGAGTGAAGCTGAGAGATGTGGAATGTACTATGTTAATGAAAGATGGCTTGGAGGTATGTTAACTAACTTCAAGACTATCCAAAGTAGAATAGCTAGATTAAAAGACATCGAAAGAATGTCAGAAGACGGAACATTTGATGTTCTTCCTAAGAAAGAAGTAGTTGCTCTTAAGAAGGAACAAGAGAAATTAGAGAAGAACCTTGGCGGAATTAAAGATATGAAGAAGATTCCAGATGCTATATTTGTAGTAGATCCTAAGAAGGAAAGAATCTGTATTCAAGAAGCACACGTACTTGGTATTCCACTAATCGGTATCGCTGATACTAACTGTGATCCAGAAGAATTAGATTTCGTAATTCCTGGTAACGATGATGCAATCAGAGCTGTTAAATTAGTAGTAGCTAAGATGGCTGACGCTGTAATCGAAGCTAACCAAGGAACAGTTATGAATGATACAGAGGAAGTTGAAGAAGCTTAATTTGTGTTAATGATATGATTTTGATGCTTCAGCTTAAGAATTGCTTGAGCTGAAGCACATTTTAAATAATGGTCAATATGACTTGCTTTTGATGAAGATAGTTATTTATAGATTTTTAAGTTATTTAGTTTAAAGTTATTTATAGATAGAGAAAATATTCATTTAAGGGTAAGTTTTGAAATAGGAATAAAATTTCATTGGAGGTAATTAAGATGGCAATAACAGCATCAATGGTAAAAGAATTAAGAGAAATGACAGGTGCAGGTATGATGGATTGTAAAAAAGCATTAACTGCAACTGATGGAGATATGGATAAAGCAGTTGAGTTCTTAAGAGAAAAAGGACTTGCAGCTGCAGAGAAAAAAGCAGGAAGAATCGCTGCTGAAGGTATCGTAGCTACATGTGTTAGCGAAGATAACAAAGTTGCTTCTATAGTAGAAGTTAACTCAGAGACTGACTTCGTTGCTAAGAATGATACATTTAAAGAGTATGTTGCTAAGGTTGCTGCACAAGCAGCTAAGACTACTGCAACTGATATAGATGCATTCTTAGAAGAAGCTTGGGCTGAAGATACAACTAAGACTGTAAAAGAAGAATTAGCTTCTCAAATCGCAGTTATCGGTGAGAATATGAACATAAGAAGATTTGACAAGGTTGTTACTGACGGTGTTGTTGAATCATATATCCACGCTGGTGGAAAGATTGGTGTATTAGTTGAGGCTAATACAGATAATGCAAGTGATGCAGTAAAAGAGTGTTTAAAGAATGTAGCTATGCAAGTAGCAGCTTTATCACCAAAATACTTAAGCAGAGCAGATGTAGATCAAGATTACTTAGCTCATGAGACTGAGATCTTAACTACACAAGCTAAGAACGAGAAACCAGACGCGAACGATAAGATTATCGAAGGAATGGTTAAGGGAAGAATAAACAAAGAATTAAAAGAAATTTGTCTTTTAGATCAAGTTTATGTTAAAGCTGAAGATGGAAAGCAAACAGTAAGTGCTTACGTTGCAGAAGTTGCTAAAGCTGAGGGAATAACTTTAGAACTTAAATCATTTGTAAGATTTGAAACTGGTGAAGGTCTTGAGAAGAAAGAAGAGAACTTTGCAGAAGAAGTTGCAAAACAAATGGGAATGTAATATTGTAAGTAATGGCAATACAATATTGTAAATAATATATCATCCAAGTAACTTACGTAGTTAAGTTATTTGGATGTATATAAAATAAATAGGAAAATTTTAAAAATAATCTATATGCATAATATAAAAAGAGCTCGTTATAAAACGAGCTCTTTTTATATTGGTAGTATTTTTACACACATTTAACATAAATTACCTTGTGATTTTACATAATAGAATTAAGATAGTAACATAAATGATTAATTTTATATTGAATGGAGAGGTAAATAGTATGGATCAAAGTCAAATTATGGGAATGGTGTTAATGTTCATAGGTGGACTTGCACTGTTTTTATACGGTATGAATGAAATGGGTAATGGACTAGAGAGATTATCAGGAGGAAAACTAGAGAGAATATTAGAGAAACTTACATCTACAACATTTAAAGGGGTTCTATTAGGTGCAGCAGTTACAGCGGTAATTCAAAGCTCATCAGCAACAACAGTTATGGTAGTTGGTTTTGTTAATGCAGGAATAATGCCACTTAGCAGAGCAATTGGTATTATAATGGGTGCCAATATAGGTACAACAATTACAGCTTGGATACTTAGTTTATCAGGATTAGAAGGAGATAATTTAGTAATACAATTCTTAAAACCAGATAATTTTGCACCAGTATTAGCTTTAATTGGCATAATACTTGTAATGTTTATAAAGGACGAGAAGAAGAAAAATATAGGAACAATTTTACTTGGCTTTGCTGTTCTAATGACAGGAATGAGTTCAATGAGTGATGCAGTAGGACCATTAAAAGAGGTTGAAGGATTTAGAAATCTTATGATTAGATTTTCTGATGTTCCAGTTTTAGGAATGATTGCAGGTTTAGTACTAACAGCAATAATACAAAGTTCTTCAGCATCAGTTGGTATATTACAGGCATTTTGTAAAACTGGAGTATTAACTTACGGAGCAGCAATACCTATTATAATGGGGCAAAATATTGGTACATGTGTAACTGCACTATTGTCATCAATAGGTGCTAAAAAGAATGCAAAAAGAGCAGCTGTTGTACATTTGCTATTTAATATAGTAGGAACAGTAATATTTGTGATTGTATTCTATGGAATAAATGCTGTATCACCATTTGGATTTATTAGAGATAATGCAACAGAGGCAGGAATAGCAAGATGTCATACATTTTTCAATGTAGTTGTTACTTTAGTTCTTGTGTGGTTTGCTAGACAATTAGAGCAGTTAGCATGTTTAATTGTTAAAGATGATGCAGAGAATGAGGAAGTTATTTCAGCAAACACATTACAAATTTTAGATGAAAGATTTTTAGAAAAGCCAGCATTAGCAATGGAGCATGCAAAAGATGTAACAATAGATATGGCACATTTGTCAAAGGAAATATTAGAGAATGCTCTAGAGCTTGTGGTTGGATATAATAAGGATAAATATAGGGAAATAATTAATAAGGAAAATGTTATAGATACTTATGAGGATAAAATAGGCACATATCTATTAAAGCTAAGTGGTAAGGATTTATCTGAACGCGATAGTACGGAACTTACTTTGTTATTACATCTAATTGGAGATTTTGAAAGAATATCAGACCATGCAGTTAATATAGCTCAGTCTGCTAAAGAAATGAATAAAAAAGAATTAGAATTTTCTAAGAAGGCTTATGAAGAAATAAAGATATTTAGTGAGTTGTTGATGGAGATAATAGATACGTCTGTAAAAGCATTTGAAAATGATAATATAGAAGTTGCTACTTATGTAGAGCCAATGGAGGAAGTAGTAGATACTATTAATAAGGAAATTAAGAAGCGTCATATGAAGAGACTTCGTAAAGGTAAATGTACAGTTGAGCTTGGGTTTATATTATCAGATATAACAACTAGTTTTGAGAGAATAGCAGATCATTGTTCAAATATAGCAGTTGGAATTATTCAAACTAAGAACGAAGCATATGAAAGTCATGAATATTTAGAAACATTAGATAAAGGTGAGAATACAGTATTTAGGGGTAAATACTTAGCATGTAAAGAAAAATATATGCTACCTTAAAGTTGAAATCTAATGTAAAATTTAAGAAGAATATATGCAACCTTAAATTAAAATCTAATGTAAAATTTAAGAAGAATATATGTAAACTTAAATTAAAATCTAATGTAAAATCTAAGTAAAATATTTATAACATAAATAATTCAGCATTGACACATATTATCGAATTATGTAAAATAAAACTTGTATGTTATAGTGACATACAAGTTTATTTTATTTGGTTAGGAGAATTTGAAAGGATATGGATGGATTTAAGATGTTATTAGAATTCATCACTGGTTTGGCATTATTCCTTTATGGAATGCATGTTTTAGGTGATGGTCTAGAGAAAATGTCAGGTGGTAAGTTAGAACAGATATTAGAGAGACTAACTTCAACTACATTCAAAGGTATTTTACTTGGAGCAGGAGTAACTGCTATAATTCAGAGTTCATCGGCATCAACAGTTATGGTTGTAGGTTTTGTTAACTCAGGAATTATGACACTAGAAAGAGGTATTAGTATTATTATAGGTGCCAATCTAGGTACTTGTATAACTTCTTGGATACTTAGTTTATCAGGCTTAGATGGTAATGGATTTTTAATTCAAATGTTTAAACCGGAGAATTTCTCTCCTGTGTTAGCTATTATAGGCGTTATATTAATCATGTTCTTTAATCAAGAGAAAAAGAAACATATAGGTACTATATTAATTGGTTTTGGTGTTCTTATGATTGGTATGGAGAATATGAGTGATTCTGTAAGTGCTCTAAAGGAAGTACCATCATTTACATCGTTAATGGTGAAGTTTGAGATGCCACTATTAGGATTATTGGTAGGACTTATATTAACTGCGGTAATACAAAGCTCATCAGCGTCGATAGGTATATTACAGGCGTTATCTAAGACAGGAGCAGTTACATTTGCTAATGCAGTACCTATTATTATAGGTCAGAATATTGGTACATGTGTAACAGCTATGATTTCATCAGTAGGTGCGAAGAAGAATGCTAGACGTGCCGCTTTAGTACATTTGTTATATAACGTAATAAGTGCAGCTGTATTTATGGTTATATTTTATTTACTACATGTGATTGTTAAGTTTGATTTTATGAATGACAAAGCATATGAATTAGATATAGCTATATTCCATACTTTATTTAACTTATTTAAGATGCTTTTATTAGCACATCAAACTAAGTTACTTGCAACTATGGCAAGAGCAATTATTAAAGATGCACCAGAGGATGAAGAAGTTGGAAGTAAGCATGAAGTACCAGAACTTGATGATAGATTCCTTGATAAGCCAGCACTAGCTATGGAACATTGTAAGAATGTTGCATATAAGATGGCTGCAGATTCAAGGGAAGCATTAGTTAGCGCAATATCTTTGGTAAATAAATTTGATAAAGATGTATACGATTTAGTAATAGAAAAAGAAGAATCAGTAGACAATTATGAAGATAAGCTAGGAACATATATGTTAAAACTTAGTAGTAAAGAATTATCAGAAGCTGATAGTAGACAATTATCTTTACTTCTTCATTTAATTGGAGATTTTGAGAGAATATCAGATCATGCTGTTAATATAGCAAAATCAACTAAGAAGATGGATAAGAAAGAGATGGGATTCTCTAAGAAAGCTGAAAGCGAGATGGCTGTATTTAGTGATTTAATTACAGACATAATGAATACATCAATAGAATGTTTTGTTAATGAAGATGATGATTTAGCTACATATGTAGAGCCAATGGAAGAAGTTGTTGACATGCTTAATAAGGAGATTAAGAAGCGTCATGTTAAGAGACTTCGTAAAGGTAAGTGCTCAATAGATATGGGATTTGTATTATCAGATATAACAACTGATTTTGAACGAATAGCAGATCACTGTTCTAATATAGCAGTTGGAATTATACAAACTCATGAGAATGGATATGAAAGTCATGAATATTTAGAAACATTAGATAAGAGTGAGAATACAGCATTCTATGAGAAATTTATCTCATATAAAGAAAAATATGTACTTCCATAGAAGATTAAAGGTTACTAGTTTTTAATACCAGGCCCCTGTCGTTGACAGGGGCCTGATTTAATTATGCTCCTCTTTAATTTGAGCTTCGCTCAAATTGGGATTTCAGGCTTCTTTTTTTAATTTGAGCTTCGCTCAAATTGGGATTTCAGGCTTCTTTTTTAATTTGAGCTTCGCTCAAATTAGGATTATTTTGCTCCGCAAGAGTTTTACACTTCTATGCTAGTGTCAAATTTAAGAGAATATAATATATTTTTCTCACCGCTTGCGCTCCGTTGCAAAGCGTAACGGTCGTTAAGTTCATACTTCGCATAATCTATGCTCGTATTCACTAAACGCCGACGGTTTGCAAACCCCGAAAAATATACTATATTCCTCTTAAATTTTAACCCTTGCTTATGATTATTATAGCTTTTACGAGTGAAATTTTTTTAGTTCTAAATTATAAAGTATTAGCATATTATATTAAAGAGTGTTTATAAAGATGTAGTTTAAATATATTAAGAAGAGTAAGTAAGTAAGTAAGTAAGTAAGTAAGTAAGTAAGTAAGTAAGTAAGTAAGTAAGTAAGTAAGTAAGTAAAATATTGACACTAAAATTTTAATATAGTATTGAAATGAGAAGTTGTTTGTGATATGATACCATATAGTTTTGAAAACTACATAATACAGTGTGAGGTGTTTTTATATGGTTAGAATAGTGTGTGATTCTAGTTGTGATATTAGAATGATTGATAATATGGCTAAGAATGTGGATTTAAGATTTGTAGCACTTAAGATGTTAATAGATAATAAGGAGTTTGTTGATGATGAAACTATAGATGTAGATGCTATGTATGAAGCTATGGCTACATGTTCTGGTAAATCAACTACAGCTTGTCCAAATCCAGAAGAATATGAGCAGGCATTTGAAGGTGCTGATGAGATATATGTTATAACAATAAGTAGTAATTTATCAGGAAGTTTTAATTCAGCTCATACGGCTATGGATATGCATTTAGAAAAATACCCTAATAAGAAGATACATATATTTGATTCATTATCAACAAGTGGAACTATGGCTCTTGCAATGTATAAGATTAATGAGCTTGTAAAAAAGGGAGAAGTGTTTGAAAATATTTGTACTGCTGTTGAGGATTATATGGTGAATCATACAAATGTAGATTTTGTATTACATAGCGTAGATAATTTAGTTAGGAATGGTCGTCTAAATAAAATAGTAGGATGTGCAATTAGTGCATTAGGAATTAAGATAGTAGGAAGAGCAAGTAAAATAGGTACTTTAGAACCTTTTAGTAAAGTGAGATCTAAAGCAAAAGTATACAAGTGTTTTCTTAAAGAAATGGAGGACAAACTGTATAAGGGCGGAAAAGTGTTTATTTCTCATGCTAATAATGAGGAGGATGCATTAGAATTAAAAAGGTTAATATTAGAAAAGTACCAAAATGCACAGATTAGAATAGTTAAAGCAAAAGGTTTAGTTTCTTATTATGCAGAAGCAAAGGGAATGATTGTAGGCTTTGAATATTAAAGAATGTAATAAAAAATTCATAAAATGGTTGATGTTTTCTAACAAAAAAGGTATACTTTAAGTTGTATTTTTATAGATGAAATAAGTGACACATTAGTTTAAGAGACGTTAGATTTAAAGTGTGCATTTTTTGATTGGAGGATTATTATGAAATTAGATAAGTTAGTTGGGGATAGATTTAAAGAAAGACCATCTGATTGCGTAGTTGATTCTCATGCATTTATGGTGCGTGGAGGATATATGAAGTACGTTGCTAATGGTATATTTTCTCAGTATCCGCCACTTAAAAGAGTAACTAAAAAAATAGAGAATATAATTCGTGAAGAAATGGACAAAATTGATGGGCAAGAAGTAATGTTTCCAGTAGCTATGCCAGCATCAATATGGGAAGAATCAGGAAGATATGAATCTATAGGCAAGGAACTTCTTAGATTTACAGATAGAACTGGTTCTAAGATGGTTTTAGGTATGACACATGAAGAAGCAGCAGTTCATTTAGTTAGAGAGTATGGTAATACATATACAAAGTATCCATTTATGATATATCAGATACAAACTAAATTTAGAGATGAAGCACGTCCTCGTGCAGGTCTTATTAGAGTAAGAGAGTTTACAATGAAGGATGCATATTCTTTTCATACATCTCAAGAAGATTTAGAAGAATATTATGATAAATGCTATGATGCATATAATCGTATTTTTGAAAGAGCTGGTATACCAGATGTTATTACAGTTCAATCAGATTCAGGAATGATGGGCGGAAGTATTTCACATGAGTATATGATGCTTACAGATATCGGTGAAGATTCGATTGCTATATGTAGTGAATGTGATTATAAGGCTAATATGGAGGCTGCTGATAGCATCATTAATAATGAATCAGAGCCAATGATAGATTTAGAAAAAGTACATACACCTAATCAAAAAACAATTGAAGAGGTATGCACTTTCTTAAATGAAGATATTACCAAAGCATGTAAGGCTGTTGTATATCAAAAGAATATGACAGATGAGTATGTAGTTGTATTTATACGCGGAGACTTAGATGTTAATGAAACAAAGGTTAAGAATTTTATAGGTGATGATATTCATGCAGCAGAGATAACAGAGGAATCTGGTATTGTAGCAGGATTTATTGGACCAAAGGATATAACAGACAATGTTACAGTTTTATATGATTCATCTTTAAAAGGTCTTAATAATATGATATCAGGAGCTAATGAAACTGATTATCATTATAAAGGCTTTAATTTAGAAAGAGAAGTTGGAGAAGTAGAGTTTCACGATTTTGCTAAGATTATGGAAGGTGGAATTTGTCCAAAATGCGGAAAGAAGGCTATAACAATAGCTAGAGGTATAGAAGTTGGTAATATATTCCAATTAGGAACAAAGTATACTAAGGCTATGAATATGCAATATACAGATGCTGATGGCAATCTACAATATCCAATAATGGGATGTTACGGAATTGGTGTTGGAAGACTTGCAGCTTCAGTTTGTGAAGCATATCACGATGATTATGGCCCAATTTGGCCAATGGCTATAGCACCATGGCAAGTTCACATCTGTTGTTTACGTTCTGATGATGCAGAAACAAGAGCTGTAGCTGATAAATTATATAAAGACTTACAGAATGCAGGTATTGAAGTTATTTACGATGATAGAAAAGCTCGTCCAGGAGTTATGTTCTCAGATGCAGATTTGCTTGGTGTACCAGTAAGAGTAATTGTAAGCCCTAAGAATTTAGCAAATAATGAATGTGAATTAGTAACTAGAGATAAGTCAATTAACGAGAAAGTATCTGTTGATACAGTTAAGGATGATGTTATTGCTTTAGTTAATAAGTTGCTTAATAAATAAACTATAATTTGTAGGTAACTATGGCCCCTGTCGGTTCATTCCGACAGGGGCCATAGTTATGAGGCTTTTTATGCCTTTTTTCAATTTGAGCTGTCGCTCAAATTATGGGGGGTTTAACTCTTGCTTATAACTATTATAGCTTTTTTTGCTTTGACAGATGGCAAATTTTGGGATATAATGTCAAAGGTTGAGAAAATAATGGGTAAGGAAATATAGTTATACAAAAGGAGGAATTAATATGTTTTGTCCAGAATGTGGAACAAAGAACGAGGACGGCGCAAAATTTTGCGAAAACTGTGGAACAAGACTTACAGTTGAAGAAAATATTGCTCAAACGCAAGCTACAGTAAGCAATAGTATGAATACTACGCAAGTGCAACCTGCAGTTAATGAGAGTACAGCACAAACACAGAGGGTAGCTAATAATAGTGTACCAACAAAGACTACTAAGCCTATGTCTAAAGGAGTTAAGATTGGTATTGTGGCAGCTATAGTAGTGATTATAGTTGGTGTTGTATTAAACAATAAGTTTAAGAAAGATACTTCTCCAGAGACAGTTGCTAAGGAATATTTTGAGGATGTTGCAGCAGCTAATTGGGAGGATGTATATGGTTATTATGATTTAACAGAATCTAACTTTATTAATAAAAAAATGTATGCAAAGGCAGTTAAGAATAAAGACAAAATAGAGTATACAAATTTTGAAGTAAAGAATAACGATATGGAATCTATAGAGGATATCTTTAATGCTGATGTTGAAGAAGATAGCAAGAAGAATGAAGGAATGAATAAAACTATTGTTATTCAGTATGCTGAAAAAGGGAATACAAATCAAATTTATACTGTTAATTTAGTAAAACAACAAAAGAAGAAATTCTTATTCTATGATAATTGGAAAGTTGTGCCACAAGAAATGGTGGTAAAGAATTATACTATTAGAACATTAAGGGATTTTAAGGTTGAGGTTGACGGAATAAAAATTGATAAGTCATACATTAGAAAAGATGATTCAAGTAGTGAAAGCGACTATGAAGAAGATGATGAGTTTGTAACATATGAGATACCAACAATTTTTGGTGGAACTCATAATATAAAGATTTCAGGCGAATTTATAGAAACACATGAAGATACAATTACATGCGATGCATATAATTCAACAATGTATAGATTCACAGAGGCTGAGGTGAAGAAAGACTTTACTAAAGATATTGAAGAGAATTTAGATAAAGCTATTAGTAAGATATATGAAGCAGCTTTAGATAATAAGGAATTCAAGGATTTAGATATTGGATTTGAGTTTATCAGTGAAGAAGATAATGAAGATGAGCATGAGAATTTGGTAGAAAATTATGATAGATTAGTTAAGAATTTAGATGATCTAGCATATTTTGGAGAAATTGTAGCATCAAAATTAGAACTTAAGGATTTTGAAATAGATAATGATAGTGTATATTTAAATAATGGTCGCCCAAGAGCTCAATATGATTATCGAGTTAATTACACAGGTAAATTTACAAAGAAAAATGGTGACAAAAAAGAAACAAAGTCTAAAGATGGTGAAACTAGAGGAGAATTAGATTTTGAGTATATAGATGGAAAATGGACTATTACAAGAATGTATTTAAATAGTTTATATGTTTATTTTTAATATAAGTTAAAAGGAGATAGAAAAATGGCAAAATTTTGTACAAAGTGTGGAAAGCCGTTAAATGAAGGAGAAGTATGTTCATGTATGGCAGCAGCACAAGAAGATAATATAGCACAAGCAGCTATGGGAGAAGGACAAGCAAATCAAGCACCACAACCAACAGAAACAATGGGACAGGTAAACCAAGTATCACAAACTGTTGAACAGGTTAATCAACCAGTTCAGTCAACAACTGCTAATGAAGCTTTAGAAGCAACAAAAGATGCAATGTCTAATGCATTTGCTGTTGTAAAAGAAGTTTTAGTAAATCCAGTAAGTGGTACAGTAAAGTTAGCAAAATCTAATGCATGGATTTCATCAGTTATTTTAATTGTAATACAAGGTCTTATAACTGGATTATTTACTTATAGACAAATGTTATCATTAATAACAAAATCATTTGGAACTGTATCAAAGGCAGTAGTTTCAAAGATAGATTTTAAACCAGTAGAGACAGTTTTATTTGTAATGGTATTATCAATTGTATTATCTGCAATATATGCAGGAATTTTATTCCTTGTAGCAAAGATATTTAAGGGACAAGGAACATTTATTACTTGTTTGAATATAATTGGTGGAAGAACAGTTATTACAATAGTTGTAGGATTGCTAAGCTTTGTATTAACATTTGTAGAGCCAACTGTTGCATTGATATTTGGTGTTATTATATCTTCAGCTATTTCAATGGTAGTTATAGTAATGGCTGCAAGAGAGATAATGAATATAGAAATTAACAAATATGTATATGCTATAATGACATATGTAGCAGTAGCAATAATCATTTATTTAGTAGTAGTTGCTAAAATAGGAGTACCTAATTTCCCAGTAATTAAAGCGTTAGGTGAACAAATTGGATCACTTACATCAATGTTAGGTGGTATGTCAAGTTTAGCAGGATTATTCTAGGTGTTTATTTAGAATAGTTTATATGTAAGAATATTATAAACCAGTAACGAGTTGTTCTTAGTAAACAATTAGTTACTGGTTTATTTATTTAGGACTTATTTTTTTGATGCGCCAAAGAGGTGGAAGAGACACTTGGGTCGTATACTAGAATTCTTACTAAATAATAATTAATAATAGTTCGATAATTATATATTATAGGAGGTTTTTTTCTTATTCAATTGATTGGAAGAAGGAGAGACTGATATGTCAAAGTTTTGGAAAAATGAAATTGTTTTGGCAATTATTAATTTTATAGGTTTTGGCGCAGTTATAGCAGTGATAATATTTGCATTAAAATATTCAAGGCAATCAGCAACTAATATATATGTTGAAGATATAACGGACAAGTGGAAGAACTATTATGGTAAAGAGATAGAACTTCAAAAAATATGTGATAAACAAAAAATTAAGAAGGATGAGAAGTATTATGCTTCTTATACGTTAAATAGAAAAGTTAATAGAAATTACACCTTAGTTTTTAGGGCGAGCGGATGCTTTGTAAATGTTTATGTAGATGGTAAATTAGCTTTAACTGATGATGATGATCAAAATGATATTTTTGGGAAATCACCTGGCCATAGATGGCATATGGTTAGTATTGACTCAGATAAAAAGGAGTGTAAAATCAGTTTAGAAGTTAAACCAGCATATAGGGATGGCAAAGGAAGCATTGATAACGTTTATGTAGGATCGCCATTAGGAGTTGTGAAACAGGTATTATGGGATAGAATGGTAGGATTTATAATTTCGGTGGTACTTGTATTACTGGGAATAATGCTATGTGCTATATATGGTTTTGTTAGAAATAAACAATATAAAGAAGATGGTATAGTAGTTGTAAGTAGAGTAATACCGCGAATTGGATGTCTAACAGTTTTAATGGGAATATACTCATCATTGGAAACTTATTTTTGGCAGTTTTGCATAGGAAAGTCACATTTCTTTCAATTGCTATCTTACATATCAGTATTTCTGATAGCAGTAATAATAGGTATTATTGCAAAAGAGTTAATTAAGGACAAAAGAGAATTTCTAGGTAACTTAATATACTGGCTAGGAATATTGTTATTTTTTGTAGCAACAGTTTTGAATTTTACAGGAGTACTTGAATATTATTATGTTATGAAAATAGTGTATATATATTGTGCATTATTAAGCATATTAATATTTATAGAAGGATACAATTACATTAAATCACAAGATACAATAAGTAGATTATTAATGTTTGGAGTATGTTTCTTTAGTGTGACATTTGCTTGTGATTGTATAAGATTTTTATCAGGAGTTCCAGATGATATATGTGCATATACTAGAGTAGGATTTTTGGTATTTATAGTTTGTATAATTATAGAGGTGTGTGAAAAAGCAATAAAGGCAATGAAACAGGGTGCACTTGCTGAAATATATAAGAAAATGGCAGATACGGATACTTTAACAGCATTAAATAATCGTAATGCATTATTATTTGATGAAGGTAAGTATAATGAGTTGGTAAGAAATAGTCATAAATTAGCTGTTGTAATGTTTGATGTAAATGATTTAAAATATGTAAATGATACATTTGGACATGACAAAGGTGATTTGTTAATAAAAACAGCAGCAAAGCTTATTAATGATTCATTTGGAGATATTGGTAAATGTTATAGAACTGGTGGAGATGAATTTATATCAGTGCTAGTATGTGATAATGTTGAAGAACAGTATGAATTAGCAATGAAGAATTTTCTTAAGAGTATTAAGAAATATAACAAGGAAAATAAAGATAACAAATATGAGTTAGAAATTGCTTATGGAGTGTCTATGTCAGATGAAGAGGATATAGGAAATATGTGGCATAAGGCAGATGAATTAATGTATAAAAAGAAAAAGGAAATGAAGGCAGTTGTAAAGAAAGCTTAGGCTCTGCGATGTCTATAGATATCTATTCTAGGTACGAATTGCGACAAATATATTATATTTTTCTCACCACTTGCGTTCCGTTGCAAAGCGTAACGGACACTAGACTCATTCTTTACAGATAAAGTATATAATCCCCAATATTATAAAGGATAATATTGGGGATTATATATTTACCTGATTGAATTCGTCAAGTGCCGACGGTTTGCAAACCCCGAAAAATATAATATATTTGTCGCAATTCTTAGTTTACAATGTAATGTTGATTCTCTTGATTGTAAGAATTATGGAGTGGAGTAAGAAAAGTGATTAAGTTGAAGATAGCAATTCAGGAAAGTTATTATATTAGAGAAGGACGAGAAAAAGTTTGAACATTGAAACACTTTGTGTTATAATGACGTTTGTTAGTATGGGGGAATATGTATAGGAGGAACTTATGATAAATAATGAGAAGGTCAGATTGATGGCTAAGCTGGCTATATATGAGAAGAATAACGAAGAAGATATAAAGTTAAGCAAGTATTATAAAGTAGACTATGTTAAGCATAATATCTTAAAAACCATAATAAGTGTAACAATTGCCTATGCATGTATTTTGGGATTGATTGTTTTTTATAATATGGAATATTTTTTAGCAGAAGCGTTTAATCTAGATTATACAATAATAGGCGTTCAGATTGTTGTAACATATTTAATGACAGTTATTGTGTTTTCATTATTAAGTTTTTTGATTTATGGAGACAAAATAAAGAATTCAAGAGAACGTTTAGTAAAATATAATTCAAATTTGAAGAAATTATCGAATATGTACGATGACGAAAAAAATGGAATGTAGTAGGAGGCAACAATGTTTTACTTATTAGAGCTAAGAGAAAGGATAAAGAAGTTTTATCAGGAGAAGGAAAGCATTGCAATAGCAACATCTAAGTTTGTAATTGCATTTGTGATATTTTTTATAACAACAAAAGCACTTAATTATAATGAATTATTGGCTAATCCGCTGATTTTATTAATATTATCATTAATAGGAGCAATTGTGCCTACTGTAATATTAACATTTATGGCTATGGCAGTAGCTTGCTATGAAGTTTTTTGCTTTTCACCAGTGTTAGGTGCAGTAATATTAGCGGTATTATGTATATTATATTGTTTATTTATAAGATTTGCACCAAAATACGGGATTGCAATTGTAGCTGTACCAATAGCATTTGCAGTAAAGATGCCATGTTTAGTGCCTATAGTTTTAGGTATTATTGCAACACCAATAACAGCAATAGCAGTAATATGTGGTACAATTACGTATTATTTACTTCAATCAGTAAGAGAGGTAGAATTAATTATTGGTGCAACAACAGGTGAAGCAGGACAAGTATATTCATATTTGGTTGCTCAGATAAAGGAGAATTCATCACTTATCTTTTCAGTAATTGTCTTTTCATTTATAACAATTATGGTATATGTTATAAGAACTAGAGAAATTGATTATGCTCCAGAGATGGCAATCGTAACAGGGGGTATAGTTAATTTATTAGCATTTTTAATAGCAGATTTAACAAATGCAGTTGAGTTGCCTATGTCTATATTACAATTAATATTGGGAACAGTAGGGGCTTGTGTATTAGCATTTATCATTCAATATTTCAAATGTGCATTAGACTATTCAGCTGTTGAGCGTGTACAATTTGAAGATGATGATTATTTCTACTATGTAAAGGCTGTGCCAAAGATGAAGGTTGCAACACAACAGAATGACATTAAGAAGATTCAAGTTCAGAAACCAGTGTCTCAAAAGAATGATGATGACTTTAATGTTAGCAATATATTCCAAGACAAGAATTGGGATGAACCCGAGATAACAGATAGTGATTTTTCAGTGGTTGCTGATAAGATGGAATCAGCCGATATAGATGTAGATAAAGAGTTTGAGGAGAAAATAGAAAAAGACTTAGAGAAGAATCTTGAAAGAGATATTGAAAAGTTTGAAAAATAAAATAATAGTTAGGGCGATGATATGGATATAATTAGAGGCTATATATCAGAAATGACTAGTCGATTTGTTATACCAAGGATAAACTTTACAGATGCAATAGAAATTTTAGCACTAGCATTTGCGATATATTATATAGCAAAATGGATAAGAAACACGAGAGCGTGGATGTTGCTTAAGGGAATATTGGTTATTTTAGTACTAATATTAATAGCAGCAATATTGCAACTTAATGTAATACTATGGATTTTTGGTAAGGCGCTAGGTGCAGGAATAACATTATTATTAATTGTGTTCCAACCAGAATTGAGAGTTGCCTTAGAACAATTAGGACAGAAGAAGATAGTTAATAGTTTTTCACTATTTGATGATGGCAAGGTGAAAAATGATCGTTTTACAAATAATACAATTGAACATATAATAACAGCTACTTATGATTTGGCAAGAACTAAGACGGGAGCACTTATTGTTGTTGAAAAGGACGTAGTATTAGGTGAGTGTGAAAGAACAGGAATAGCTCTTGATTCTAAGATTAGTAGTCAGTTATTAGTGAATATTTTTGAACATAACACTCCATTGCATGATGGAGCTGTTTTGGTGCGTGGAGATAGATTAGTTGCAGCAACATGTTATTTGCCACTTTCAGATAACCAGAACCTAAGTAAGGAATTGGGTACTAGACATAGGGCAGGTGTTGGTGTTAGTGAGATTTCTGACAGTTTGACAATAATTGTTTCAGAGGAGACAGGAAAAGTTTCTATAGCGAAAGGTGGCAAAATAACTCGTAATATTACAGTTGAAAATTTAAGAAAAAGATTAAGAAATATGCAAAATAACACAGCAGAGATAAAGAGAGTAAAGAGTTTGAAAGGATGGCATAGAAATGAAAGAAAAAATGACTAATAATTTATCTTTAAAACTATTATCTCTATTTATAGCATTAGTTGTGTGGGTGGTAATAGTTAACGTAGAGGATCCAACAGTTTCTAAGACAATAAAGGGAATTAATGTTGAAGTAATTAATGAGAATGCAATATCTGAAGCAGGTAAGTGTTATGTATTAGATTCAGATGGGCAAGTTGATATTAGAGTAAGAGCACCTAAAAGTGTTGCAGATATGCTAAAAGCTTCAGATTTTACAGCTATAGCAGATTTGTCAAAGTATTCTATAACTAATACTGTACCGGTAGAAGTGTCATTTTCTAGTAACCGTAATTTTTCAAAAGATCCAGAAATTGTATACGGAGACAAGAATAATATTAATATAATTCTTGATGATTATGTAACTAGAGAATTTGATGTGTCGCTAGGTATTAAAGGTAATACAACAGATGGTTATTATGTTAGTAAAGAACAGATTGTTATGGATACAAGCAAAGTTAAAGTTTCTGGTCCAGAAACAACTCTTAATAATATAAGTAGAGTTGCTATTACTGTGGATGTATCTGATGTAAAAGAAGAGACATCTATGATTGCCAAAATAAGAGTATTAGATAATAATGCTAAAGAAATTGTTTCTGATAGAGTGACATATAATAGAGATTCAATTAATGTAACTATTAAGCCATTAATTAAGAAAGAGATACCTATTAAGATTGTAACTGAAGGAAAACCAAGAAAAGAATACAGTGTTAATAATTCAAAGTGTAATATCAATAGCATAATTATTGTAGGAGATAAAGAAAGTGTTGATTCAATGAAGGTAATTGAGTTAAAAGTTGATATTACAGATAAGAAAAAAGCATTAAAGAAGGAATTTGATTTATCACAATATATTTCAAGTAATGTTATTATGATTTCAAAAGAAACTAATGCAATTGTTGAAATTGATTTCAAGAAGATGATAAAAAGGGAAATTTCATTTAAGGCAAATGATATTGAATTTAGAAATATAAAAACAGGATTCCTAAATAAATTTGATAGTGATAGAATATTAACAGTTCAATTAAAAGGATTAGAGCAATATATAGAGAATATTTCAATAGAAGAATTAAAACCATATATTGATTTGAAATCTTTAAAAACTGGAAAACACAAAATGAAAGTAATGTTTGAAAATACAAATAATATTACAGTAACAAAGAATGCTTATCTAGAAATAGATATTGAAGATAGTAAAAAGGTAGAGGAGGAACCAACTGTACCCGAACAGATTGAAAGTACAGAAATAGAACCAACTGCGACAGCGACTTCTTTACCTGAAGAAGAGAACATTGAACAATAGTATAATAAAAGAGAGGTAGTATTAATGAAGTATGATTTAGTGATAGTGGGAGCAGGGCCAGCAGGTATATTTACAGCTTTAGAACTAGTAAAAATTGGGTCTAATAAGAAGATACTTATGATAGAAAAAGGACGTTCTATAGAGAAAAGAAATTGTCCTAAGAATAAAACAAAAGAATGTGTAAATTGTAAGCCGTACTGTAGTATTACAACAGGATTTTCAGGAGCAGGAGCATTTTCAGATGGTAAATTATCATTAAGTTGTGAAGTTGGTGGAGATTTACCAGAGCTTATTGGAGCTAAGTATGCTCAAGAAATGATAGAATATACAGACAAAATATACCTTGAATTTGGTGCAGATACTAAAGTTGAAGGGATTAATCAGGGTGAAAAGGTTAAAAAGATAAGAAAGAATGCCATTAAGTCTGGATTGAAATTAGTTGATTGTCCAATAAGACATTTAGGAACAGAACAAGCACAAATTATATATAAGAAGATACAGGATTTCTTAATAGAGTCAGGAGTAGAGATTCGTTTTGGATATGTATGTAAAGACTTAATTATTGAGAAGGAAGAATGTAAAGGTGTTGTTATAGCTAATGCAGCTAAAAAAGATGAAACAGAAACAATTGAGGCTGATAAAATAGTTATTGCAACAGGTAGAAAAGGTGCAGACTGGTTAAGTGATATGTGTAACAAGTATAATGTGGATCATAAGGCTGGAACTGTTGATATAGGTGTAAGAGTAGAAGTTAGAAACGAAATAATGGAGGATGTTAATAACGTTTTATATGAATCAAAGCTTATTGGATATCCAAAACCATTTAAGAATAAAGTAAGAACATTTTGTCAGAACCCAGGAGGGTTTGTAAGTCAAGAGAATTACGATGATGACTTAGCTGTTGTAAATGGACATTCTTATAAAAAATTAAAATCTAATAATACAAATCTAGCTATATTATGTTCACATAATTTTAGTGAACCATTTGATAAGCCAATTGAGTATGCTCAAAAGGTAGGCCAATTAGTTAACATGCTAGGAGACGGTCATATTCTTGTTCAAAGATATGGAGATATATTAGATGGTAAGAGAACATGGCAAAAAGAATTAGATAGATCTAATGTAGTGCCATCAATGCCAGATGCTGTTGCAGGTGACATAACAGCTGCAATGCCATATAGAACCTTAATGAATATTATTAATTTTATAGAAGCTGTAGATACTGTAGTTCCTGGATTTGCAAGTAATGAGACATTACTATATTCACCAGAAATTAAGTTTTATTCAAATAAGGTAAGTATGGATGAGCACTTTAATACAAACATTAAAGGATTACATTGTTTAGGCGATTCTAGTGGATGGACTAGAGGTCTTATGATGGCATCAGTAATGGGTGTATTAATGGGAAGAGAAATAGAGAAATAATATAATAGTAAAAGTTATAATATAAATATATTTATTATTAAAAGAATAAATATATATAAGTATAAACAATACGAATAGGAATGTTAAAAAGATAAGCATAAGCGGATAAATAGGGAATGGAATTAATAAATATGTATAATAGTGGTAGGAGAAGAGGTAGAAAAAATGTTAAATTATAAGAGATATAAAAGATCACCAGAAATTAATTTTCCAGAAAGAACATGGCCTGGAAAAAGGATTGAAAAAGCTCCTATGTGGTGTAGTGTAGACTTAAGAGATGGTAATCAAGCGTTAATAGAGCCTATGGTTGTTGAAGAAAAAATAGAATTTTTCAATATGCTTGTAAAATTAGGATTTAAACATATCGAAATTGGATTTCCATCTTCATCACAAATAGAATATGATTTTTTAAGAAAATTAGTAGAAGACGGATTGATTCCGGATGATGTTGTTATACAAGTATTAGTACAATGTAGAGAACATCTTATAGAGAGAACATTTGAGGCATTGCAGGGAATAAAGAAAGCAGTTGTTCATATTTATAATTCAACATCAACACTTCAAAGAGATGTTGTGTTTAAGATGGATAAAGAGGAAATTAAAAAAATTGCAATAGAGGGAACTAGACTAGTAAAAAAATATGCTGATGAATTTGATGGGGAAGTTTATTTAGAGTATTCACCAGAGAGTTTTACAGGAACAGAATTAGATTTTGCATTAGATATATGCGAGGCTGTAATAGAAGAGTGGCAGCCAACTGTGGATAATAAAATTATTATTAATTTACCATCAACAGTAGAGAATAATACGCCAAATGTATATGCAGATCAAATAGAGTGGATGAGTACACATTTTAAGGAACGTGAAAAGATAATTATAAGTGTTCATCCTCATAATGATAGAGGTACAGGCGTTGCTAGTACAGAACTTGCGTTACTTGCAGGAGCAGATAGAGTAGAGGGAACATTGTTTGGTAATGGTGAAAGAACAGGTAATGTAGATGTTTTAACATTAGCATATAATATGTTTAGCCAAGGAATTAATCCAGAGTTAGAGATAGAGCACATTATGGATATAGCAAGTGTGTATGAAAGATGTTGTAAGTTAAAGATTCCAGAAAGACATCCATATGCAGGTAAACTTGTATTTACAGCTTTTAGTGGTTCGCATCAAGATGCCATTAATAAAGGTTTACAGGCACTTAAAGAAAGAGAAAGTGAGATATGGGAAGTTCCATATCTGCCAATTGATCCTAGTGACATAGGAAGAGAATATGAACCAATAGTTAGAATTAATAGCCAATCTGGAAAAGGTGGAGTTGCATTTGTAATGAGCAACTATTATGGATACAAATTACCAAAGGCAATGCATAAAGAATTTGCAACAATAATTCAAACTATGTCAGAGAAGCAAGGTGAGATTGCTCCAGAGCAGATTTTTGAGCAGTTTAAAGTTAACTATTTGGAGATGAAGGAACCATATCACTTTAGACGTTCTAGACTTACAGAATTATCTGATACAGATACAAATGAAACAACAAATGCAATTATTTTATATACAAAAAATGGTGTTGAAACACATGCAGAAGGAGAAGGAAACGGACCAATTGATGCTGTTAAAAATGCCATCTGTAGTAAAGAAAATATTAGCTTCTCAATATTAGATTATTCAGAGCACTCATTAGATGAAGGTTCTAATGCAAAGGCAGCAGCATATGTTTGTATTAAAGATGACAAGACAGGTAACGTTACATATGGAGTAGGTCAAAGCTCAAATATCACTAGAGCAACTATCAGAGCTGTCTTTAGTGCAATTAACCGAATCTATGGGTAGGCTGGAAACCACTTGCGTTCCGTAGCAAAGTGTAACGGACTCTAGGTTCATTTATCGCATACAAAAGTATGCTCAAATTCACCAAGAGCCGACGGTTTGCTAACCCCGAAAAATATATAATATTTGCCCAAATTCTTAGTCTACAGAGAGATAAACATATAGTTCTACATGAGTTATAGAAATATATAATATATAAACTATTAAGAGTTGGAGTTAATTATTATCGAAGGATAGAAATTTGTAGAAATCGTGACTAGAATAGAAAACTAAAACCTGCAGAAAAGTTCCCTAGAATAAAAGGCTAAAACTCAACAAACCTAAACTAAAACAGGTCCCATATAGGGACCTGTTTTATATCTTAAACGCCTATTGAGGCGCATTCTCATTATATATATTTGTTAGATAATTTGTAATTTTTAGTACATCATCAGTTGGAGTGTAGACATATCCTAGGCCTTCTTCTGTAGGTGCAGGATTATCAGTAGTTGCTTGTCCTCCTTCTGATGAAGAACTTTGTAATTGCTCTGGTAATACTCCATTGTTAAATAAGTTATAGTGGAGTAAACTTATGTCTGTGTAAGGTACTTCTGAAAAAACAGATGACATACCTTTATATGTAAAAGATGATACATGGTATGGGTATCCATTACCATAACCTGTGTTAGTTTCTTTTCTAATGTTATACTTAGTTACATCTTTTAGCATAGATAAAATCTCGGCATTTGTAAAGTTTGTAACCATATTCTTTGTTATACTTTCATAAATTGATTGAAGTTTTGTAATTCCCGCACCGCTTTTTACTTTTTCAAGAATTTTATTAATAACTTCTCTTTGACGTTGAGCACGGTTAAAATCGGAGTCTCTTTTTCTTGTACGAGCATAACCAAGTGATTGATAACCATCTAAAAGTTGTACACCTGTTTTTGTAACCTTTTTAAATGATTCGCCATTCTTTCTAGCAATTTCACCGCCATATTTATTTATTTCACTAATCATAGCATTGTTTTTAACATTTAATTCTATTCCACCTAATTGATCAACAACACGAACTAATGCGATAAAGTTCACTGTTACATAATGAGAAACATCTAGGTCAAAATTCATATTAATTGATTTAATTGCTTCTTCTGGTCCTTTTGTATAGCCGTGAGTTAATTTGTCAAAACATTTATCTGTTAATGCATCCATACTAGTAGAACCAGCTTTATGTGGTGAATATGCGTAATAATCTCTATAGAAAGATGTTAAAGTTACATCTTTAGTTTTTTCATTAATAGTTACTAGAATCATTGTATCACTACGAGTGTCGCCTGAATTACTTCTCATAGCAGATTCTCTAGCATCAACACCAAATAACATAATGTTGGTAAATCCTTTTATATCTTTTTTTATAGAAAGGTTATCTTTATCAATATCTTGTCTGTTAATGTCTTTCATCTTAAGTGTAAAAAATAATACAACTGCTAATAGTGCAATAGTTAAGATTTCTATAGTAAGTAAAAACTTAAATTTTTGTCTTTTGGTCATAGCCATAATAGCCCTCCATTCATTGCTATAGTAAAAAAATTATAATATCTAAATTATGATGTTCATCTATGTAATTTAGTAAAAATCCCATAGGAATGTAATTTAATAAAAAATCGTATATAAAACATAATATAATATTCAAAATATTATATATACAAAATAAATATTATATATATAATAACATAATATCTATAAATATGATATCTATAATACTTAATGCACAGTAATAAAACAGTAGTTGTATTACTATGAAAAAACGTATTATTGAGGTGCTAACTTGTAGAGTAGTACATAAGAACATTAATACTAAAAATTATTAACACATCTATAACATTGTATAATAAAACTTGCAAAAATGCTATATAAATTTTGAAAAAATACAAAATTTGTAAATATAATATGAGTATGGTATTATATTTAGACGATATGAATAAGTGGAAATATGTTTTTGAAAACACATTATTTACACATAATAATGTTACAATACAAAATGTAACTTATATAAATGCAAATTGCATTAAATGGATTAAAGATTACATTAGAAAGATTTAAAGGAGAGAAATAATGAGCGGAAGTAATAAAGATAAGAAATTTTTTCATAATGTTTTAGGCGCAAGTATATTTGCAATTTTAGGCACAGCAGCAGTGTGTAGTGTTTATTATTTTACGGCAGGGTCAGATAGTAAAATAACAGAGATAATGGGGAATAATAAATATCAATTTGAAGCTACAAAAGTTACCAGCGGTAATATTGAGGCTGCAACAGATATTTCTGATGTTGTAGATAAGGTAATGCCATCTGTTGTTTCTATAACACAAAAGACAAAGACAATGGTTTATGATAATTGGTTTGGATTTGGAAGTGAACAAGAGAATGTTGGAAGTGGCTCTGGAATTATTATAGAAGAAGATGAAGAAAACTATTATGTAGCAACTAATAATCATGTGGTAGATGGAGCAGATACGATTGAAGTCACATTTATAGATGATAAGGTTGTAAAAGCTGAGATAAAAGGAAAACAGGCATCAGATGATTTAGCTATTCTAGCTATATCAAAAAAGAAAGTTACAGATGTGACAAAGAAAAGTATAAAAGTTGCGACAATTGGTAATTCAGATAAAGTAAGAGTTGGAGAACAAGTTATAGCAATTGGCAATGCTTTAGGATATGGTCAGTCAGTAACAGGTGGATATGTTTCAGCAAAAGACAGAGAGTTGGAATTTGCTGAAGGAACTATGACAGCTATACAAACAGATGCAGCAATCAATCCAGGTAATAGTGGTGGGGCATTAATTAATCTATATGGAGAAGTAGTAGGTATTAATTCGGCAAAACTTGCTTCTGAAGAAGTTGAAGGAATGGGATATGCAATTCCAATATCAAAAGCACAACCTATTCTAGATAAATTAATTAAAAGAGAAACGATTTCAGAAGAAGATAAAGGATATTTAGGAATTCAAGTTAGAAATATTGCATCTGATGAAAAAGAAATGTTTAATTATCCAGATGGTGTTTATGTAGATTCAGTTGGTAAGGACGGTGCTGCACATAAAGCTGGAATTATAACTGGAGATATAATCTATAAGGTTAATGGACAGGAAGTTAATAGCGCAGATGCATTAGTAAATGAAGTAGGGAATTATAAAAAGGGAGAAAAAATAAAAATAAAACTAAAACGTGTAAATGAAGGCAGATTTGAATCCTATACATTTGATGTTACATTGGCAGCACAAGTTTCAGAAGAAACAGAAGAACCAAAATTTAATTAGTATTTAATGGTGGTATGTTTTATGACTGGGTAATATTAAATAAGTGATATAAATAAGCTGCAAGGATGGCAAGTTATTTATTGAGTAAGAGTTATAACTTACAAAAGATGACTTGTCATTTTTGTGCGACTATCACTTGTAAATAAAAGGGAATATTGTTATAATAATATGATGAGAATCTTGCAATGAAAGGTGATTGGATTAATGAGTGACAACAAAGATTATATTGATGGAGAAAGCGTAGAGATAATTGAAGAAAAGGATATGAAAGATAGTACAACAGATAACTGTTTAGATGAAGAATTAATTGATACAATAGAAGACTCAGTTAATGATATAGATGATAAAAAAAATGATACAACTAACAAAAGAGCTAATAGCTCAAAAGCTAAGAAAAAAGATACATCTGATGATAAGGATTATGAAGATGTATGTTATTTGTGTAAAAGAACAGAATCTAGAGCAGGAAAGATGATTAGTATACCAGGCAATATATGCATATGTGCAGATTGTATGCAAAAAACTATGAATTCATTTTCATCTATGGGACCAAGTGGATTTAATATGGGCGGATTTGATATGTCAAATGATGATAAAGATAATCCATTTGGTAATATAATGGGTGTTAATATTATGAATTTTAGTGATTTTCAAGATATGATGTCTAAAAAGCAAAAGATTAAGAAGAAAAAAGAAACTAAAAAACAAGACAAGAAAGAAGATAAAGAGAAGGTAGAGGATATTTTTGATATTAAGAATATACCTGCACCGCATATTATTAAGCAAAAGTTAGATGAGTATGTTATAGGGCAAGAGCATGCAAAGAAGGTTATATCTGTTGCAGTTTATAATCATTATAAGAGAGTGGCTGCAGAATTAGATACAGAGAATACTATTGAAATCGAAAAATCTAACATGCTTATGCTAGGACCTACAGGATGTGGTAAGACATACATAGTTAAGACATTAGCAAAGTTATTGAATGTGCCACTAGCCATTACTGATGCTACTTCATTAACAGAGGCTGGATATATTGGTGATGATATTGAAAGCGTAGTATCTAAGTTACTTGCAGCTGCAGGCAACGATGTAGAAAAGGCAGAACGTGGAATTATATTTATTGATGAAATTGATAAAATAGCTAAGAAAAAGAATGTTAATAACAGAGATGTTAGTGGAGAATCAGTACAGCAGGGAATGTTAAAACTACTAGAAGGTAGTGAAGTTGAAGTTCCAGTTGGTGCAACTAATAAGAATGCAATGGTTCCAATGGCTACAATTGATACAAAGAATATCTTATTTATATGTGGTGGGGCATTCCCAGAGTTAGATAAGATAATAAAAGAGAGATTAAATGAAAGTGCATCTATTGGATTTGGAGCTGATTTAAAGGACAAATATGACGATGATCCTGATATTTTAAGTAAAGTGACAAGTGAAGATTTAAGAAACTTTGGTATGATACCTGAATTTTTAGGAAGATTACCAATTACATTTGCATTAAAGGAATTAACAAAGGATATGTTAATAAAAGTTCTTAAAGAACCAAAGAATGCTATATTAAAACAATATGAAAAACTACTAGAAATGGATGCTGTTAAGCTTGAATTTGATGATAGTGCTCTTGAATCAATAGCAGAAAAAGCTATTGAGAAGAAAACTGGAGCTCGTGCGCTTAGATCTATTATAGATGAATATATGTTAGATATAATGTATGAGATACCTAAAGATCCTAATATTGGAAAGGTAACGATAACAAGAGATTATATCGATAATAATGGTATACCTATTATGGAAATGCGTGCAGTTTCACGTATAGATAAGTAATACGTAATAAATAATAGATACTAGATAATAAGCAATAAATAATAAGTAATAAGTAATATGTAATATGTAGGAAAAGATGTGTATAAGTATAGGGTGTAGGAGGTATCCATATGAAACAATGTATGGGTTGTATGGAGATATATCAAGATAATCTAACCAAATGTCCAATATGTGGATATGAGGAAGGAACCATGCCAGAGAATACACTTCATATAGAACCAGGTGCTATTTTGAATAATAGATATATTGTAGGAAAGGTTTTAGGTTATGGAGGCTTTGGTGTTACATATATAGCATGGGACACTTTGTTAGAGCAGAAAGTAGCAATTAAGGAATTTTTACCTAGTGAGTATGCAACTCGTATGTTAGGTAGAATGGAAATAACTATATTTTCTGGTGATAAACAAAGACAGTTTATGGAAGGTTTAGTGAAGTTTGTTGCAGAAGCAAAGAAAATCGCTAAGTTTAATAATGTTCCAGGTATAGTAAAGATATTTGACTGTATTGAGGAGAATAATACGGCCTATATAATTATGGAATATCTTGATGGTGAAACATTAGCAGAAAAACTAGAAAAAGAAAAGAAAATGAAACCAGATAAAGCAATACAGTTGCTTTTACCTGTAATGGAAGCATTGAAAAAGGTTAATGCAGAAGGAATTATTCATAGAGATATTGCGCCAGATAATATATTTATAACATCAAAGGGAGAACCTAAACTTATAGATTTTGGTGCAGCAAGATATGCAACAACGTCTGTTAGTAGAAGTTTAACAATTATAATTAAGCCTGGATATTCTCCAGAGGAGCAATATCGAAGCATGGCTGACCAAGGAAGTTGGACAGATGTGTATTCAATAGGTGCAACACTATATAAGATGATAACTGGTGAGACACCATGTGATTCTATGGAGAGAAGAGCATATATGGAGCAACATGGCACAGATATGTTAAAGCCAATATCTAAGTTTGTAAACATAGATAAAAATCAAGAAACTGCAATTATGAATGCTCTTAATGTAAAGATTCAGGAAAGAACTATGAATATGGGCGTGTTAATGGAAGAATTAACAACAGAAGGTGATGTTCAGAGAGTTCAACCTAATAATAAAAAAGTATCTAATGTTTTATTAGATATTCCGCTAAAGTATAAATTAACTATGTTAGCGGCTATTATTGCAGTAGTTGTAGGTATATTTATAGCGGGATTATTTAAGAATAAAGAGACTCTTGTAGCAGAAGGAATGACAAGAGTGCCTAATATAAGGAATATGAGTATAGAGTTGGCAATTAAGAAGCTTGAAAGTTGTAAATTAAAGTATAAAATAACAGGATTTACATATTCTACAACTATTCCAGCTAATAGTGTTATGACACAAAGCATACAGGTGGGTAAGACTGTTAAAATAGGTACAGAGATTGAATTAACTGTTAGTAAGGTAAATAATGCTAATGAAATGAATAATGTACTGGGAATGAATATAGAAGATGCAACAAAGTTGCTAGAAGAAAGTGATTACATAGTTAACATAATAGGTTCAAGATATGACGATGTTATAGCAAAAGATTGTATAGTTAAACAAGATTTAGATAGAAAAGAAGATAATAAGATAATAAATGTAGTTGTTTCAAAAGGCCGTGAAGTACCATATAGTGTGGAGTCAGCAGAAGTGCCAGAGTTTGTAGGTACTACATTTATTGAAAGCATTAGAACGGCAAAGGAAGAAGGATTTTTACTTCAAGTAACAGAACGTAAAGCGAGTAAGGAAGTTGCAGAAGGAGTTGTAATGTCCCAACTCGTAGAGGCGGGAACTAGTGCTAGAAAAGGGACAATAATAGAATTAGAAGTATCTAAAGGATCGGGAGAATTTGTTCTTGGAGATTTTTCTAATTGGGAAATTGATCAAGCAAGAGAGTATCTTACAGATCAAGGAATGATAGTAAATGAAATTTATGAAGTAAATGAAGATATTAAACATGGAGAAGTTTTTGGTCAGAATCCATCAGCTAATACGAAGCTTAAAACAGGTGAAACTGTTACATTAACGGTAAGTATTGGACCAGAAGAATTTGAAATGGTTAGTTTGTATAAGATGACTGAAGAAGAAGCAATACAAGAATTAAAAGAATATGGACTAGAAGCTGAAGTAGAAAAAGGCTTTGATTCGGAAGTAGAAGATGGATGTGTATATCATCAAAGTATAGCAAAAGGAACGAAGACAAAAGTTGGAGAGAAAGTTGTTATAAAAGTAAGAGATTCATCTGCAGAGATGGAATTACCAAAGATGATAGGAGAAGATATTGAGGTTATAGAAGAGAAGCTTAAAACTATGGGATTCCAAGTGAAAGCTACTAAGGAATTTAGTTTAACAATAGAGAGCGGAAAGATAATTTCAGCTTCTCATGAAGATAATTCAACTCAAAAGGTAGGTACGTTAATTACTATAGTTTACTCAGGTGGTAAGGGTGATATAGCCGCAGTATCAGATGTAAAGAATTATAACTATATACAAGCGGAATCAGTACTTGTTAGTCAAGGACTAAAGGTTGAATATAAGTTTAGTTTTAATGTTTTAGAAGAGGGAATAGTAATATCTCAGGATATTCCAGCAGGTGAGCAAGCATCAACAGGTGATACAATTGTATTGACTGTAAGTAAAGGAGCTAAACCAACTGTTACATTTGCAAGTGATCCATTAAAGATTGATAATCAGTCAAGTACACAAACTTATGTTACAATTCAGCCTAAGTTTAAGGACATAGAATGGTCAGTTGAGAAAGCAGATATAGCTGAAACATATGTGTCATCGAATCCAGAATATGAAGTGGAAGAGACAATAACTCATTATGTTGTAGTAACTGGTTTGAAAAAAGGAAAAACAAATCTAGTAGTTAAGATAAAATATCTTGATGGCTCAGTAAGTGAGCATAAGTGTAAGTTAGAAGTTCAATAGAGCAGTGTATAATAATAACCCTAAAGAAACCTATGAATATAATATAAGTATTCATAGGTTTTTTTAGGGTGTTTTATGAGTTGTGTAGATTATATTTATTCCAATGAATATGTAGATTTTATATATGATTATAATTATAGAGAAGAAGAGATTTACAATAGATTTGAGCCAGACTGTGTAAATATATTATCTTCTAAGTATGCACAGGTGTATAAAAAGATTGAAGATTTAAAAACAATGTCAATTAATAGGTATGGGTATGACTCTTTTGTAAAATTGTATACAACTTTGGATGAAGAGGTAAATGAAGAAATAGGTATTGGTAAGCTAAGAAATATAGAAGGATTTGATTATACAGGGAGAGATGTTTTAATTGGTTTTGTAGATACAGGTGTGAATTATAATTTGGATATATTTAAAAGAGAGGATGGAACTAGTAAAATTATTGGGATATGGGATCAAAGCATATATGATGAACAAGAAAATTCATATTTTGATTATGGTAGATATTATACAAGAGAGGAAATAAATAAAGCAATTAATAGTGATGAACCATTAGATATAGTTAAATCAACGGATAATATAGGACATGGAACAGCTATAGCTTCTATATGTGTGGGAAATGAAGATTTGGAAAATGGATTTGTAGGTGGCGCTCCTGATGCAGAAGTAGTTGTTGTCAAACTTAAAGAAACGAAAAGGAATATAAAGGAATATTATGGTGTAAAAGAAGATGTTGTTTGTTATGGCAATAATGATATTATTGCAGGAATTTTATTTTTAGAGGAAATTGCTCGAAGGGAAAATAAACCTTTAGTTATATGTTTAGCAATAGGAACGACGCAGGGAAGTCATAAAGGTAGAAATTATCTATCTGAATTAATTGATTTTTTAAGTAATTCTTCTGGGATAGCTGTCGTTGTTGCAGGAGGAAATGAAGTAAATACTAAAAGGCATTATCAAGGAATAATGAATCTAGAAGAAAATGCTTTAGACAATATTAATGAAGATAATAGTTATGTAGATAGAAATAGTATTACTGCTATTAATATGGCCACTAGTACTATTGAAGAGGTAGAGATAACTGTTGAAGGACAGAATCAAGGTTTAGTAAATGGTTTTTTTCTTGAGATATGGACAAAAACACCTAATCAATTAGGGATAGGTTTAGTATCTCCAACAGGAGAGATTATACCAATGGTTAATTACAACAACAATAATAGTGAGGAGATAAATTTTATATTTGATAAAACAACTGTATATATAGATTATGTAAATGGTGTGGCTAATTCTGGAGATTCTCTTGTATTTGTAAGATTTAAAAATCCATCTGTAGGAATATGGAAGTTGGTGTTGTATAAAAAGGTGTTAGTTAATGGTGGATACAATATATGGTTACCTACAATAAAATTAGTAAATGATACTATTACATTTGTAAAATCAGAGCCTAATATGACTTTAGTATCTGAGGGAAATACACAAAATGGAATAACAGTTAGTGGCTATAATTATAATAATGGAGGTATATATGTAAATAGTAGTAGGGGTTATACAGCAGATGATAAAATAAAGCCTGATATATCTGCACCTGCTGTTGATATTACAACAATAAATAATAGAGGGAACTATGTAAAGTTATCAGGAACAAGTATGGCGGCGGCTATAACTGTGGCAGCAGTTACAATGTTGTTTGAATGGGCGGATTACGTTATTTTAATGAAACAATAATAGTTACTAACATTATTAAATTAAAAGTTATGAATGCAATCATAATAGGAACGATTTTTTGATTTACAAAAATAGGAAATTAGTAATAAGAATTATAGGTATACTTAACTAATATAAAAAGACAAAGAAAAATCAGAGCAAAAATCATCGGAAACAAGGGAGTTGTGTAAATGTTAATTAAAATTAATATAAAATTAATATCTCATTAATAAATACATAATTTGACAATAAATGCCTATTATTATATAATAAAATCAAGTGTTAGAAGTGTTTAACAAGCAGTAGATAAGCTATAAAACAAATAATTGATGAGGTAGATATATGCAAGTAGGAGGAATCTATGAGCAAAGAGATGCACAAAGTATAACATATATTTTAGATAATCCTGGCTTGATTTACCCAACAGGATACAAGGTTTTACAGTCCCAGGGTGGAAAAGGTGTTTTAAAGTGCAATCATTTGACTCATAACGGTAAAGACAAATTAGTATATGATATTTCAAAATACAAAACATTGGTATCTTTAGCTACTGTATTAGACGGAGTAGCTTTTTTGAATGTGTTTATTAATTTGTTAGATGCTGTCATTATGGTAAAGAATAATGGATTTATGCAATATGATAATGTGGATTTAAACTTTGATAATATATATGTAGAGTGTGGTAATTATAGGGTATATCTAGTATACGTGCCAGTGAATATAGGTAGGTTTACAAATGATGTTATGTATTTTGAAGAAAGATTTAGATACTGTGCTAATGAATTTTTCACTAATTATTTATCTAGTAATGATTTGAGCATTATGGAGATAAGAAGCATTGTTTGTAATGGTCAGAATAGATTAGAGGACATGAAAAAAGCATTGGTAGAGATGAATAACAAACATAATGCTAGTTTTCAAGAAAGTGACATACTACCAAAGAGTGAGTTTAATCAAGTGGGCGTATTTTCTGATAATACCAATGACGTAAACAATAGAACAAATAATATGCAAAATAATAGTAGTATTGAAGAGATAATAAAGTCTAATAGTATGGTGAATTCTAATGATTTAAGATCTCAAAATGGATTAGCAGCTGCTAATAGTCAGGGAGGGGTTAATGGATTATTAGAACCTAATGGTTTGATTGGTAGCAATGGAGCATCTAATGCAGGTGTAGTTCCGGGCTCAAATGGTTTAATAGGAGCTGCGGGAATGCAAGGTGCTAATGAGGCAGCAAGGCAAAATGGCTTAATTGGTGCTAGCAGTTCAATTGGAGGGAATCAAAGCAATTACTCTGATAGTATAATAGATCAGAATGGAATGCTTAATATAAATAAATTACTTAATAAAAACAATGGACAAGGAATGTCAGGCGAAGTAAGTGAAACTGTAGATATAAGTGAATTACTTAGAGAAATACAAAAACACCTTAATCAAAATCCACAGCAAGGAATGGTTAATCCTTATGATGGACGAGGTAATGGAATGCAACAAGGTAGTGGCTTGAATTTAGGTGGTACTCCAGGAAGTAATTCAGCAGCTAACAAGCGTAATATTAATAATTTGTCTAATAGTGGTGCTATTCCTAATATAAGACATTTTAAAAAAATGTCACAAGATGAAGTGTATGGTGGATTAGATGATAGTTCTATAGGTATGGATGAGTGGACTGATAGACATATAAGAGAGCAAGAGAGACGTCGTAAAGGTAGTAGTAATCCAAGAAACACTAATAGTAGAAAGCCATCATCAAGAAAGTCCAACAATGGTGGAGGGAAATCAATAGTACCAGAGATAAGATTAGTTAGTGATGATGATTCAGGAGAGCTTGAATTTATAATAGATAAGGATGAATTTACATTAGGTAAGAATTTTAATGTAGTAGATGGCTTTATACCATATAATGAAGGAATAAGTAGAGTGCATTGTATGATAGCATATGAGGATGGAGAATATTCACTTGTGGATATGGGAAGTCTTAATGGAACATATATTAATGGAGCTAGAATACCAGCCAAAAGTCATGTTCCTATTAGTGTAGGGGATATAATAGGCGTGGCTAATATTGAATTTATAGTAGAAGCTATATAGATAGATGTAACATAAGGCAGTTTGGGGGTGCTTATGTGAATAAAATATCAGTACTTTTTATTGATAAGGATGAGAATTATTTAATGGCTCTAGAGAAAAAATTCGTAGAGGAAATAGGGGGTTATGTAAACATATCCATAATAACAGATATGTATTATTTTGGTGAGTTTTTTAGCACACCAAAAGAAATCGATGTTCTAGTGATAAATGAGCAGATTTATGATGTAAGTATTAAACAGAATCATAAAATTGGGCAAATTTATCTTCTTACAGAAAACCCAATTAATAATAACGAAGATGAGTTATATAATATAGTTTATAAATATACCAGTGTAAATGATATATTTATGCAGATATCTGGTAACGAGAAAATAAAGCAATGTTTGGCTTATGATAAGGGCAGTAAAAAAGGCATAATTACTGTTTGCTCTCCAGGAGGTGGTACAGGTAAAACAACATTGGCAATTGCAACAGCCTTATCATTGGCACGAGCAGGCAAAAGAGTTATATATGTATCAAGAGATTATTTACAAGCATTTGGATATTTTTTTGATAATAAAGAATATATAGATGAAGAGTTGAAGAAACAAATCCAGCAGGAAGATGTAGTAAGTGAAGAATCATTAAAAAAATGTATTAGAAATAATTTAATTGATTATGTGCTACCATTTGAGAATTGTTTGCAAGGAACTAATGATGTATTTACAGCAATGTTAGAGGGAATAAAGCAATTAAATATACATGATTATATTATCATAGATACAGATAAAGTAGATAGTGATGGCTTAATGGCATCAGTTGATAGCTCAGATAAAATTATGGTTGTTACTACTCAAGAAAAGGTAGCATCAGATAAATTAAAGAAGTTTGCCGAGCAAATAAAAAATGTAGATAAAAGTAAAATTATATATGTGTGTAACAAATATGTTGCAGAAAGAGATAATGAATTATTAAGTTATATCAATTCGTTCTATATAAGGGATTATATCTATTATGATGAAGCATTTATTGATGCAAAAGTAGATAAGATCATTAATAATACGGAAGTTACAAAATTAGCTAATTTATTCTTATAGGAGATGGTGGATATGATGGAAGAAGTAACAATGTCTATATGTATACATAGCAGAGGGATAAAAGCAGATATACTAGTTCCATTAGAAATATCCGCAAATGAATTAATAATTGGATTAAATGAAGCATTTAGTTTAGGGATGGATACGACAGATATGTCGAAGTGTTTTTTAAGAACTGAAAGTCCAATAGCACTTTTAAAAGGAAATACTTTATTAAAGGATTTTGGACTTAGAAATGGAACAATAATCAATTGTTTTTAGGGGAAATATTTGTTTAAAATTAATGATAAGGGGCAGTAAATATGGGAAACAAGTATAAGTTAATTTTATCAAACAAATGGATGTACAAAGAAATTACCCTTAGTGATGAAAGAACTAATATCCAAATCGGAACTCAAAGAGGTTCAACAATCCGATTTAGAAAAGAGTATTTTCATGACGATTTTGTTGTGATGCTTGATTATTCAAACGGAAGATGGACTATGTCATGTGTAAATACTTCATATATAACAGAAGATGGAGTAAGTAAATTAGCAGCAATAGAGCTTGGACATGGATTAGAGTTTTATGTTAACTCTTCTAGAAGCGATGAAGAAATATTTAGAGTATCTTGTGTAATAGATAAAGGTGCGCAAGATTTTTCAAAACAAATACTATTAAAAGGAATAAGTTCAATTACAATAGGTGGTAACCAAGATTGTGATATATATATAAATGATCCATTAATAAAAAAATATACAATTTCAATAGTACATAAAAACAATAGATTTTATGTAGTAAATAATCAAAATATATATGGTATATATGTTAATGGAATTAGGATTCATGGCAATAAAGAATTAGCAAATTATGATTTTATAGCATTTGCTGGATATGAATTTTATTTAAAAGACGGAATATTGTGTACATCTGTTAAGAAGCAAATAACAGTAAATGGACTTGATTATAGGGATGATGTTCCAGACAATACATGTTTTGAATATCCCAAGTTTAATAGAAATACACGAATTAAATATGTAATACCAAATGATAAAATAGAAGTTTTAAATCCACCAAATAAACCAGAAAAATCAAAGAAAAGTTTGTTGTTTAAAATTATACCAGCAATAATATCTTTAGTGTTAATTGTAGTTTTAAGAGGTATATTATCATCGTCAGGTGGAATGTTTGTTGTATATAGTGCAGCAACAATGGGAGTTGGTGTAATTGTAAGTATTATAAGCGCCATAGATGATAAAAAGAAATATGAAGAGGAGCTAATTAATCGTGAAGAGAAATATATGCAATATATTAATGATAAAGAAAAAGATATATTAGCGAATCGAGACAATGAATTAAGAATAAGAAGGATAAATCAACCAAATGTAAAAGAAAGTATCGATGAGGTATTTAGCTTTGGAAAAAGGTTATTTGAAAAAGATAATAACGATGAGGATTTTCTTTCAGTATATTTAGGTTTAGGTAAGGTAAAGGCGCTAAAAGAGATAGAGATTAATCAAAAAGAATATATAGATAATGATGATGAGTTGTCATTGTTACCTGAAAAATTAAAGAAAAAATATGAGTACATCTATGATGCACCAATTGTTGCAGAAGTAGGAAAATTCTCTTCAATAGGTATAGTTGGTGACTATAATGCTTTATGTGATATGATTACAAATTTCACAATGGATATGGCAATAAGACATTATTATAAAGAAGTTAAGATGTATTACTTATTTCCTAAAGAGGAAGGAGATAAGTTTAGTTGGATTAGATGGTTAAGACATGTATATAACGAAGATTTAAAGATAAAAAATTTAGTTATAGATGAAGAAAGTTCAAACACAACATTGGATTATTTATATTCTAAACTCTCACAGAGAAAGAATAGTAATCGCAATCCAAATGAAAAGTTTGATGTACATCATGTGGTAATGGTATTTGGAGTACAAAGTATAAAGAAGCATCCTATATCAAAATTTATAGAGATAGGTAATAAATATGGAATTACATTTATATTTTTTGAAACAGAGGAAGAGATGTTACCAAAAGGGTGCGCAAGTATTATACAAGTAGATTCTACACGCAATAAAGGATATATATGGCCTTGTGATGATGCAGATGATATTGTTGAATTTGCATATGAGCCAACAAAATTAAAAACAGCTAAGCGTGTTTCAAAGAGACTAGCACCAGTTTATATAGATGAAGTTGGTGTAGAAGTTGATTTGAAGAAAAAGATTAATATGTATGAATTACTTAATATTAACAACATAGAAGAAATTGATTTATCTGCTAATTGGACAAACTCACAAGTATATAAGAGTATGTCAGTACCACTTGGGGTTAAGAGAAAAGATGAGGTGGTATATCTTGATATTAGTGACAAGCCAAATGCACACGGACCACATGGATTAGTTGCAGGTACTACAGGTTCAGGTAAGTCAGAAATATTACAAAGTTATATGTTATCTATGGCAATTAAATTTAATCCATATGATGTAGCATTTGTAATAATCGATTTTAAAGGTGGTGGAATGGCTAATCAATTTAAGAATTTTCCACATTTATTAGGAACTATTACTAATATAGATGGTAGAGAGATTAATCGTTCGTTGCTATCAATAAAAGCTGAACTAGTGAAAAGACAGGAAATTTTCTCAAGAAGCAATGTTAATCATATAAATGATTATATTAAGTTATATAAACAAGGTAGAGTAAAGATACCAATGCCACATTTAATAATAATTGTGGATGAGTTTGCAGAATTAAAAGCTGAATATCCAGATTTCATGAAAGAGATAATTAGTGCAGCGCGTATAGGTAGAACATTAGGTGTTCATTTGATTCTTGCTACACAGAAACCAGCAGGTGTTGTAGATAACCAAATTTGGAGTAACTCAAAGTTTAAGTTATGTCTTAAGGTGCAGACAAAAGAAGATAGTTCAGAAGTACTTAAGAATCCACTTGCTGCAGAAATTGTAGAACCAGGACGTGCATATCTACAAGTAGGAAATAATGAAATGTTTGAATTATTCCAATCAGCATATTCTGGAGATAAAGTAATTGATAATGATGCAATTGTAGGAAGAAAATATGAAATAAATTTACTTAATATATGGGGCAAAAAACATCTTGTTTATACAAACAAAAATGATGATAGTGGTAATGAAGCAGCAACTCAATTAGATACAATTGTAAATTACATAAGTAATTTCTGTAGACATGCGGGTATTAGAAAATTACCTGGAATATGTTTACCACCGCTAGAAGATAAGATAGAGAGAAGAAGGGTTAGAAAGATACAGAAGAATATACTAAAAGGTATAACAGTACCAATTGGTATATATGATGATCCAGAACAGCAAAGACAAGATGTTTATACAATGAATTTATCAGAAAGTAATACATATGTAATAGGTTCAGCTCAAACAGGAAAAACAACATTTATGCAAACAGTATTATATGAATTAATGGATATGTATTCACCAGATGAAGTTAACATGTACATTTTAGACTGTGGTAATATGGCACTTAAAGTATTTGAGTCAGCCAATCATGTAGGTGGTGTTGTACTTGTATACGAAGAAGAGCGAGTAAAGAATCTATTTAAATTAATACATGGTTTTATAAAAGAAAGAAAAGCAAAATTAAGTAGTATAGGATTAGGTACATATAGAGCATACTTAGAGGCCGGCTATTATGATTTACCACAGATAGTAATGATGATAGATAACTATGATGCATTTAAAGATTACTATCCAGACTTACTAGATGAGATATTGGTTATATCTAGAGAAGGTCAAAGTGTTGGAATTAATTTAGTAATTACAGCAACACATACTAATACAATTAGTTATAAAGCTTTAACTAATTTTGCAAATAGAATAGCCTATGTGTGTAATGACCTAATTGAGTACTCAAATCTATTTTCAAAACCTCGTATTCAGCCTAAGGAAGTTCCAGGTAGGGCAATAGCTTTACTAGATAAGAAGGTTATAGAATTACAGACTATGATTTGTGTTGAAGGCGAGAAAGAAATAACAAGAGTTGAGAATATTAAAGCATTTATAGAAGCTAATTCAGTTATTCATAAAAATAAATATGCAAGACTTATACCAGAGGTGCCAGAGATTATTAGAAAATCTCAATTATTGCAGAAGATGCCAAGGATATTTAGTGAACAATATAAGGTACCTGTTGGAATTAGTTTTGATAAAGTAGAATATGAATTCCTTGATTTAAAAGGACTTGGATTATTTGCAGTAACTGGTAGAGAGAAAAGTGGAAAAACTAATTTCGTAATAAATATTTTAGATACACTAGCTGTAACAAATAGTTTTACACAAGCATTTATAATAGATAGTGATGATGGTCATTTGAAACAAATTGCAAATCATCCAGTTGTAGCAAAATATGTAGACGATGCCAAATCATTAGATAAAATAATTGAAGTAACAGAAAAAGAACTAGAGTCTAGAAAAGAATTAGCTAAAGTAAATGGAATTGAAGCAGTCCTTAGTAAAAAAGCATTAATTATGCTTGTAATTGAAAACGAAAACGCATTTACCTTACTTAAGAATGATATAAATCTATTTAATAAGCTTAAGAATATGATTAAACAATATAAAGATTATAAATTTGTTGTTGTTTGTAGTAATGTTGAGAATGCTAATATATCTTTTAGTGCAACACCATTAATGAAAGAAATCAAGGATTACAATAATTACATGATATTTGAGGATATTGCAGATATTAAGATAATTGCAACTACTATGAAGCAACAAAGAGAAGAAAAGAAACCACTTAAGTTGGGTGATGGATTCTTAGCTATTGGAGGTAAACTCGAGAGAATAAGAACTATATTAAATGATTAGAGGGGAGCACTAAATTCGTTTTATGAAGTAAAAAACATTTTACGAATTTGTGTGAACCCTTTGAAGGACAAGAATAAATGTCAGTTGTGTAAATGGGGGGAATGATATTATGGCTCAAATTGAAGTTAATAAAAACGAGCTGTATAGTGCAATTAATACTTTTAATACCGCTATTTCAGCATTTGAAAGTGCAGCAGCGGATTATAAATCTGTATCGGATGCATTAGATGGACAGAATTCAGATTTTGTTAATCAAATGAAAAGTATGGTTAAGACTTTGACGGAAATGGGATCAGATAAATTGACTAAAGAATTGCAAACATACAGTGATAATGTTAAAGGTTTTGTAGATGGATTTAGTGAATCTGATGATTATTTAGCAAATCAAGTTTCTAATTCAATAATAATATCAACGCCAACAGCATATTAAAATGAAGTTTGGATACTTAAGAGTGGAGGGATAGCATGACAGATACACAGCTACAGAATTACAAAAGTGCAGCAAATGTGTTAATGCAAAGTAATAGGGTAGATATTAATAATATGTTAGCAGCAACAAATAAATTGAAAAATGTAGAGATAGAGAATGCAGATATAAAAGAAACTATAGATACAATGATAGAAGATATTGAAAAACAGTTAAATTCTCTAATGGATGAGATGAATACTAGATTTTAAGATAGATGTATTGAAACAATATAATAAGTAATATATATCGTAGTTGATATATATACGGTAGTGTCAACTACGGTATGAAAAGCTAGATGAAAATATATGCTATAGGGGGGAATGTATGAGAGTTAATCTAAAGATAAATTTTGGGAAAATTGAAGAACTGGCAGATAAATCTACACAATATGCATCAAGTTTATCTGAATTGCATGAAGCTTTAAATACTTTTAAAGCGGTTGTAGATAGTAATAAAGGTTTAACTGCAGAAGAATTAAAGACTAGACCAGCAGATTTAAGTACTCAAATTAATAAATTGGCGTCTGGTTTGGAATTAATGTCAGGCGTATTGAAAGAATTTGATAGTGCTATGACTGGTATTATAAAACCTACTAGTGATGGTGCAGATATGATTATAGAAACTTGGGCAGCAAAAAGAGAATTAAAATCACTTGGAACTGCACTAGAGACATTGAAAAGTTCAGCTAGCGGAAAAAGTTTACCACAGATTTCAAATAGTATGCCTGATAAAGCTAGCGCAGACGCAGATGCAGCACAGGAAATTGCCAATGCTCAAGCAAATTACGAAGAAGCACAGCAAATAAAATTAAAAGTAGAACAAATATTTGAAACATATCAACAGGTTACAAGCAGTTTGGCAGATACATATATAGATGTACTTAATGATTTATATACTAAGGTAGAAAATTTTGAAAATACAGATGATGACTTTGAAAATAAAGGCGAGTCTATATATGAGGATTGGCAGGATTTGAAATGGCATCAGACAACAACAGGAAAACTTGTTTTTGCAGCAATTGGTATAGCTGTTTGTATAGCTGCAATATGTATAGCTGCTCCTATAGTAGCTGGTGCTGCAGCAGCAGGAACTACAGCTACAGTTGCAGCAGGAGTAGTAACTGTTGCAAAAGGTGCATTATGCGCAGCAGCAGCAACAAGTGGAATACAAACAGGATTAGCTATTTATAATAAAGAGGACATTGATTCAGCAGCTGGTGAAGGTTTATGCGAAGGATTAATTGTTGGTGGAGTAAGTGCAGGAATAGGAGTTGCAGCACCATATATTACACAAGTAGGTTCAAAGGTGTTTGGAAAAACAGTTCAAGTTGCAAGTCAATACGCACCAAATGCAACGGCGAAGGCAGTGCAATATGGTTCAAAAATGGCTAGTGCAACTACAAAAACAGTAAGTAAGACAGCTAATAAATATGCCCCTAAATTAACAAAAAAGATTCTTGATAATAAAGCAATGTTAAGCGAACATGGTGTTAAGGTATTGGGGGAAGTATCAGGAGATAAAGTTGCTAGTATGTATTTAGGAAAGGAGTATGAAGTAGTAAAATCCACTGGAAAGGCTGTTGCTGAGGAAACGGTGGATATTGTAATAGAAAAAAAGACAAAGGGATTATCAAAATTAATAGATGATTCTAACATAATAGGTACTATGCAGAAGAAAATGAAGACGGGATTAGAAGCAGGTATGAATGTCATAGGAGAAGAAATTAAGCAAGCTTCAACAGATACGATAGATTCTATAGATACCGCATTTGCAGTTGAACAAGAAGATGATAAAGGATTTAAATATGATACCACATTTGATGAGCCAGTAAAATTAGTTGAAAATGCACTTGCGGCTAGTAAAAAGGATCCGAAAGAGTTAATAAAAACAGGAACAGAAAAAGTGATAGATTATTTTCAAGATAGCTTGGTTAGAAGAACAGGAAGAGTATAGCAAGAAAATGTATAAGACTACCGATATAATTATGTAGGTAATAATAAAGTATTTAGAAGCACATAAGTGTTTTAAAATAATAAAAGCAAAAAGAAAAAAGTTTAAATTAAGGAGGAATTTATTATGGCAGGAAGAATTACCATAACACCAGAAGAATTAACAACATTAGGAGGAGACTTTATGAACTCCGCAGCAGAGATAGGGGAGATAATGACTAAGTTAGAGTCAGGAATGAGTTCACTTGAAAGCTCATGGGAAGGTGCTGTAAAGCTTAGCTTCTTCGAAGAATATCAACAAAGAAAACCAAGTATCCAAGAATTTCAAAATATGGTAAATGTATTTGGAGAGCAATTAAAGACAATTGCACAAGAACTTCAAAATACAGATGAAACATTGGCTAATTCTATCAAGGGCTAATGGCAAAAAATCTAATACATAGCCTGATTAAATTATTAATTGGGCTATGTATAAAATTGAATAATATTAAATAAAAAAATATAAATATTAAGGAGGTATATAAATGACTTTGGATATGGATGCAATGAATAAGCAGCTTATTAGTGAATGGTTAGATAGGCATACAGATTTATCAGATCATTATAAGAGTATATTTAAAAATGTTAAAAATGCAATTCAAAGTGATTTATCTCTCTTTTATGATATGAATAGGGCTATTATGCAAGGCGGTGGCCACATTAATAGGAAAGATTTAAATATTGAATTTCTATGTAATGGCTCTATGTGTGAAATGAATACACTTTTTGGTAGAATGAATATGGAAGCTATGGATTTTAGAAAAATAATAACTACTTTTATAGAATTCTATGAACCTATATATCCTATAGGGACAGTAGTAGAGTTAAAAAAAGAGGCATTTAAATCAATTATTGATATAAGTAATATTGATAAGCTAAAAGTTGTTATAGCTCATAGAGTAATACCTATAAGTGACAGTAGATTTATGCCATATATAGGAGTTATATATCCTGTAGGACCTACAGGAGAACCAAACGATGGATTACATTTTACCCCAGCAGCTATTGAGAAAGTTGTACATATGGGGTATGCAGATGATCAAGAGTTAGCATTTTTATTTAATATAAAATATCATGCAATTGTTGAGATGGACATGCATTCAACAGCATTTTTTACTAAGGAAGAATATTTGAATGTAGTAAATAATTCTTAATGGACAGGATATAAAATAATTAGGAAAATAAAAAATATATACATATATGTTTTTAGAAGATAAATAAAAGAGTATATAAGTATATTTAATAACTCTAAAGAAACTAAATAGGATAAAAATATAGTATAATATAAAGAGGAGGATTTTTTATGGCAGGAAGAATTACCATAACACCAGAAGAATTAACAACACTAGGAGGAGACTTTATGAACTCTGCGGCAGAGATAGGAGAGATAATGACTAAGTTAGAGTCAGGAATGAGCTCACTTGAAAGCTCATGGGAAGGTGCTGTAAAGCTTAGTTTCTTCGAAGAATATCAACAAAGAAAGCCAAGTATTCAAGAGTTCCAGAATATGGTGAACGTATTTGGAGAGCAATTAAAGACAATTGCGCAAGAACTTCAAAATACAGATGAAACATTGGCTAATTCAATTAAAGGATAACAATAGGTGATTCTATTATGTACTAGAGAAAAGAGAAAGGAGGGGGTGTTTTGGATTTGACTGTATTAGAGTCAAGTAATAGTTTTATGATAAAGTGGTTTGAAGAGTATTCAAATTTAAATTCACAGCAGTATGATACATTTTTGAAATTGGTACAACAAGTTCAAGATGATATGACAATTTTTTATAAAATGAATGAAGTTTTGGATAATGACATTGATACATATGCTTATGACGGTAATGGATGGAGTGTATCTTTTACACCGGAGGGCGAAAGCTTTAAATTAGAGTCGTCATTTGGCAACATAGTGTTAGATTATTATGCATATAAAACTATATTATCAAAAATTGTTGATATATACAGTGAAACATATCCTCTAGGTACAGTAGTAGAGATTAACAGTAACTATTTAATAGATATGATTCCAATAGAAGACGATGAGCCAATAAAATTAGTTATCTTAAATAGATTTCTTAAATTTACAGATGGCATGTTTTTCTATTACACAGGGGTTCTGTATCCATTAGGGAATAGTGGAACAACAATAAGTATGGTTCATTTTAATCCTATAGCTATAGATAAGGTCGTTCATATGGGATATACCGATGAACAGGATACGCAATATGTAGGTATCACCAAAAAAGAAATGCTTATAGACATGGGATTGCATTCAACAACGATTACAACTAAGGAGGAACAAGAGATAGTTAGTAATCAAGCAGTGAAACTAGAAAATTAGATTTGTGTGAAAACACAAGGAGGGGTTTATAAATGCCGTTAATTGGCGACAAGACTGATTCACATTCGTTTGTGGATGAAAAAGAGGCAGAAGTAATCGTAAATCAGTATTTTAGTTACATTGAAGATATAGGTTTATCATTTGATTGGTTAGGTGTTAGCGCTCCAAATGAAGAACATAAAATGGATATAGCTAATATTGTAGAAAGTATAACTACAAGACTAGAAAGAACATGTGAAACAATGTAATAAAATAGTATTTATAACATATACATATTAAAAAGGATAAAATATGTATAAAGGTGCGGTTTACATTAGATGCTCAAAATATAATAATGAAAAAGAAAATAGTATATATATGCAGCAATGCATAGTACATAAATTTGTGGAATCCAAACCGGATATAGTTGTTGAAGACGTATTTGTGGACAATGGCTATAGCGGTTTGGATTTTTTGCGTCCAGGATTTGGTGCAATGATGGAAGAAATTGAAAGGGGGAATATAGATTGTGTATTAGTAAAGGACTTATCAAGATTAGGTAGAGATTATATAGAAACAGGAAGGTATCTTCAGTATGTATTTCCTAGGAAACATGTGCGTTTTATATCGGTGTGTGATGGATATGATAGTATAGAAGCAACAGACATAATGAATTATTTTATGATACCTATGAGAAATTATATTAATGATTTATATAGTAAGGATATTTCAATAAAAGTAAGAAGTGCGTTGGAGACAAGGAGAAAGAATGGAATATGTACATTAAATAGGGTGAGTTTTGGATATAAAAAGGTATGTAGTATGAATATTTGTAATATACAGGGGATGAGTTTATATGATTATGGGAGAGAATATGATAGGTTATCTAATAAGAAAGAAGAACACATTAATGACTATGATAAGAAGGAATATTATAAGTTGTGTAAAGGAAGAAAAGAAAAAAATATTATAATAATAGATGAGGAAGCAGCAAAAGTAGTAAGAGATATATTTAGATATTCATTAGAAGGATATTCAATGAATGGAATAGCTAATATGTTAAATAAAAAGGGTGTATGTACACCAATGGAATATAGACGTGAAAAAGGGATATTTAAGAAGAATATACAAAGGGAAGGTATGCATGTAAATACTATGCAAGTAAATACTATACATGTAAATACTATACAAGTAAAAGGCGAACATACACAAGATATACAAAGGCAAGATCCATACGGGTTATGGAGCACTATGATGGTAAAAAGAATTCTAACAGATGAAATGTATATAGGGACATTGGTACAAGGTAAAGTAAAAAAAATAAGTTATAAATCAAAGGAAAGAGAATATATAGACAGTAAATATTGGCATAGAAAATATAATAATCATGAGAAAATAATTGATGAAGAGACATTTGCCATTGTAAATAGGCTATTAAAATATGATATTAGGGCTAGTAGTAGAGAAGGAAAGTGTCATAATCTAGGCGGTCTGATTTTTTGTGGTAAGTGCGGAAAAATAATGATATGCAGAAAAAATAAGTATGTGTGTGGAACATATAATAAAGGTAGGGGGTGTGAAAATATAAATATTAAAAGGGAAGATATAAATACAATTATTAGGGGAGTTGTTGGAAAAAATATGAGAAGGGAAGAGTTAGTTTATATTATTAAATGGATAAGAATAGAGAAAGGAAATAAAGTTAGAATTAAGTTATGGAAATAAGGGATAAGAAAAAGCAATATAATTAAAAATAGGAGGTGAAGCTATGGCACGAAAGGCTGCTAGGTATAAAGCAACAATGGGAAGTGATTATTGTAAAGAAGATGGTGATTATGATAGTGGTGCAAATAAGGCTAATAAATTAAAAATAGGAATATATGCGAGAGTTTCAGTAAATAACCTAGGGAGTGAATCTATAGAAAATCAGTTAATGATATGTTTAGGGGCAATAAAGAACATAGAAAAAGTAAAGGTTAGTGAGAGAAGTGTACTACAAAATTATAATGAAAATAGTGTTAGTTTAGAAGAAGAGGATAGGAGGATAGATAGAGACATAGATAAAGATATAAGGTGTATGTGTCAAAAATATGAGAATATAGATTATGTGGGGAAACAATATATAAAATATATAGATAGAGGATACTCGGGATATTCAATGGAGCGAAGGGCATATAAAAATATGTTAAAAGATATATCAGCAGGAAAAATTAATTGTATTGTAGTTAAAGATTTATCAAGAATTGGAAGGAATTATATAGAAGTAAATAGCTTTGTTGAAAAATACATTTTAGAAAGAAAAATTAGATTAATAGCAGTAAATGATAATTATGATAGTGGCATAGATGGAGAAACAAAATTATTTGAAATAGTAATAAAAAGTATATTTAATGAGATGTATGTTAGAGATACAGGGAAAAAAATTAAATTAGCAAAGAAGGCAAAAATGGAGGCAGGATCATATGTAGGAGTGTATCCGCCGTATGGATATAAAATAAGTAATGTAGAATATAAGCGGATATTAGTGGTGGATTATAAGGTGGAGCCGATAGTTAAACAAATATATGAAATTTATAGTGAGACAGGAAAAATTAAAGATGTGGAGGAGTATTTATATAGAAACAAAGTTAGGACAAAAAGGGATTATTATAAAAGTGGTAAGGTTTATTATGAGAGAAAAGCTAAGAGATGGTCTTATAAAAGTATAAAAGATGTACTGACGAATGAGGTGTATAGAGGGAATTTGATACAGAATAAAAGTAAAAGGATATATGCTGGCAATAGGATTTTAAGAAGTAGTAATGAGAAGGAAGAGTATGTTGTAATAAGGAAAAGTCATAAAGGGATTGTATAAATAATGGTAGAGATTGAGTAAGGATAATCAGAAAGTTAAATTTATGAAAGAATAGTATTAGTATTAGTAGGAGGTGTAGATGAAAAAATATGTTATAGCATATACGAGAATATCTTGTGACGATGAAGGTGAATCTATAGCTAATCAGAGAATGATAATTTATGATTTTATGTGTAAGATAAAAGAAGAGAATAAAAGTATAATCGATATAATAGATAACGGTTATAGTGGAAGCAATATATATAGACCAGGATTACAGAGAATAATACAAATGATAAATAAGGGACAGGTGGAGTCTATATATGTAAAAGATATATCTAGACTATGTAGGAATTATATAGATTTAGGTACATTAATTAATATGTGTAGATTAAAGAAAGTTAGTATTATATCAGTTGCAGATAACTGTGATATAACATATATAACAAAAATAAACTTTAGACAGGGACAAAAAGATGGATGGCAGTTTGAGTATTATCAGGACGCTTCAACTAGTATTGATTTTAAAGGTTTGTGTGCAGATTTCTATAGTAAAGATATATCTATAAAAACTAAAAGTGCCCTAGATGTTAGAAAGAATAATGGAATATACGCAATTGCTAATGTTCCATATGGGTATAGAAAAAGAAGAAATAATATAGAAGTTCATAAGGAAGAGGCCAGTGTTGTCAAAAAGGTATTTAATGAATATCTTAATTCTAAGAGCATATCAAAAGTAATAAAGTATTTATTTAATTCAAATATATATCCCCAAAAGAGCAAAAGTAAATATTGGAGTTATAGTACAATAAAACAGATGCTTTCTAACGAGTTTTATGTGGGTACAATGGTGTTTAATAAAACTAGAAGACAGTCATGGGAAAGTAATAAACGGGAGTCTAATGCTGAGGTTAAGCGAATAGAGAAGCATCATGAATCAATTATAGCAAAAGATATATATGAACAGGTTACACAGATAATAAAAGTTAAAAAGGACATACATTAATATAACATAATCAGCAATAACAGAAGGTAACGCAAGAGAGATGGATGGATATATAGCAAGGAGTTATTTAATAAGAGGAGCTATTAGAAATGAAAGGCTAAGTTATCCAAATAGAGAATGGGGATATGGAAAGTTGAATATATATGAAGTGTTTAATAGGTTGAGGGATTAGTTTAGAAAAAGTTTATAAAGTTTTTATAGGTAGTTAATTGACAACTGTTATAGTGTGTTATAAACTGTTTGCACAATGATTAAACAGTTTAAACAGTTAGAAACGGCGTAGGTTATGCAGATAGAGAAATTATAGAAAGAAAAGGGGAGTGCAATGAATATAATTATAAATAATTCTTCTATGAGACCTATATATGAACAGTTGGTTGAACAGATAAAAAGTTTAATTATTCATGGAGATATAAAGATAGAAGAAAAATTGCCATCAGTTAGAGAGTTGGCAGGACAGTTAAGAATAAGTGCTTTAACTGTAAAGAAAGCTTATGATGAACTAGAAACCGAAGGAATGATTATAACTGTTCATGGAAAAGGAAGTTTTGTAGCAGGGGTTAATAAAGGTTTACTTTTAGAAGAACATAAAAGAGAAGTAGAGCTTGAATTAGAGAATACAATAAATAAAGCAAGAGCGATAGGGATGACAACGGAGGAAATTATAGAATTATTTAATATAATAATGGAGGTTTAGAGATGTTATTAGAGGTAAAGGGTATAAAGAAAAAATATAAGGATTTTCAGTTAGATGTAGATTTAGAGGTAAGAGAAGGTTGTGTAACTGGCTTAATAGGAAAGAATGGTGCAGGTAAAAGTACAACATTTAAAGCAATATTAGATTTGATTAAACTAGATTCTGGAGCTGTTTTTGTAGATGGTTATGATATAAAAACAGATAATGTGAACTATAAATATGACATAGGTGTTGTATTAGCAGAATCAGGATTTAGTGGTTATATGACTATAAAGGATGTAGTGGCAATAATGAAAGCAACATATCCTAGATTTAGAAAAGAACAATTTATATCAATGTGTGAGCATTTTAAATTGCCATTTGATAAGAAAATAAAAGAGTTTTCTACTGGAATGAAAGCAAAGTTAAAGATATTAACAGCTATTTCATATAATGCGAAATTATTAATTCTAGATGAGCCAACAGCGGGTTTAGATGTAATAGCAAGACAAGAAGTATTAGATATGCTTAGAAAATATATGGAGCAACCAGGAAGAAGTATTCTAATTAGTTCCCATATCTCAAGTGATTTAGAAGGCTTGTGTGATGATATATATCTAATAGATAATGGAAAGATAAAACTATATGAGGAAATGGATTCATTGTTAACTAATTACGGTGTTATCAAGGTGAATGAAGAACAATATGTATGGTTAGATAAGTCATACATAACGGATGTAATGAAAGAAAACTATGGATATAAGTGTTTGACAAATCAAGTTCAGTATTATGTGGAAAATTGTCCAGAAGTTGTAATTGAGAAGGCTAAGATAGATGATGTAATTATGTTAAAAATATTGGGTAATAATTAGGAGGAAGAATAGTTATGAAGGGTTTATTAGTAAAAGATTTAAGAATAATGATGACAATGAAGTTTAGTATAGTATTTTTAATATTATTTTCTATAGTGAACATAATTGATAATAATGTAAGTTTTGGAGTTGGATATACATTATTTTTGGCAATTACCTTAGCAGTAGGCACTTGTTCATATGATAAATTAGATAATGGTATGCAACATATATTAACACTACCTGTAAGCAGAAAACTATATGTTGTTGAAAAGTATGTATTTGTTTTATTAGCATCAATTGCAGGTGCTATCCTTGCTATAGTAGAGGTTGTTGTAGCAAATGCTTTTAAATCCAATATGATTAATCTTGAAGAACAGTTAATTTGTATAATAATTATGTTTGGAATATCATTATTAGCAGCTGCAGTGATGTTACCAGTTAATATAAAGTTTGATGCAGAAAAAAGTAAAATATTTAGACTTATAGTAATAGGCATGATAGTTGTAGTAATTGTGTTATTACAATATGTAACAGAGGATTTCATGTCAATAGTATATGAGATTACAGAGATAGTAAATGGAATAGACATTGACTTACTAAAAGTAGGTGGTGGAGTAATTGTTGTAGTTGGATTTGTTGTATCAATGTTTATATCAATAAAGATAACAGAGAAAATGGAATATTAAATTTTTATAAAGTGCTTGATTTTATATTATCAAGCACTTATTATGTATTTGCTTGTTATTTAGTCATTTATATAATATATATAGTCTTTATAATATATATATTATTAGTAAAAAAGAGATATTCAAAAATAATAAGAAAAGGGGATATGAATAATGAGATTAAAGTTTAAGGAGATTGTAAGAATTCTGTTAAGAGTTGTTTTATCTTTAACTGTTGGAATTTTGTTAGGAAGAATTGCAATGAAAGTATTTGTAGGCAATGAGTTGGAAAAAGAATATATTGCTATAAATAGTGTAAAGGTAGATAAGAATACGGTAGAGATTACAGGAGATTTTATAGATTCCTATTGTGGATTTACTACAGCTAAAATTAATGCGGAAGATGGAATTGTAAATATTAAAATATATTCATCACCTAAGAATATTTTTAACAAGGCAGGAATCAAGATAAAAGAAAAATTTGAGAATGACATAAAAGAAGTACGTATTTCAGATTATGTTGTATGGCATAATGGAAAGAAAATAAGTGATAAAGCAAGCAAATTATTTAAATATAAGCAAAAATATATAGGAAAAGCACATGGTGTAATGGGAGTTATCGGCAGTGCAGGTGTACCAGATAGTTTTCAAAATGACGGTATTCAATTACAGACATCAGAAGAACCATATGGAGTAACAATCTATTATAAGAATAAAAAAGGTTATGAAATTGACGACATGAAAGATGTTATGACCGGATATTCTGCTTTAATTTTAGCATGTATAGACAATGCAGGAGAAGTAACTTGGTCAGATAGACAGAATATAGCCAAAGAGTACACTGTAACTTTAGAAGATGCTAATAAATATAGTGATAGCAATGTAAAGGAATGTGCACAGAATCCATCAAAGCTTCATGATTTGGTTGAGAAGGTAGGATTAGAGTCAGTTGAAGATACTGGCTCAGTTAAAAAAGTGTTTAAATAATATTTTGGGATACAATGAATAGGATTAATAAATAATATATAGATTTGTATCAGAATATGAAAGATATATCAGAAAACAACACTGTCATATTTTGAAAAAAATAAAAAAAGTTGTTGACATACCAATTGTAATATGATAAATTAATGAATGTTGATAAATAAGAAGTAGAGGTCCACTCTCACCTTAGCATATGAATATGACTTGGGTTAATATTTTTAAATGTATATACGATATAACTGGTGTTAGTTATTGATTAAGATATATTAAGAGTATTGAGTGGATGGTGATATCCACTCTTTTTAATTTTAAGATTTTCAGTAATTAATAAAGAGTAACTATTATAAATTAGTAAAAAGGATATTACAAAGATTTTATGGAGGTGTCTAATTATTAGCGAGATAATGATTAACGAACAAATTAGAGATAAGGAAGTACGTGTAATTGGTGAAGATGGTGAGCAATTAGGAGTTATGTCTTCAAAAGAAGCTTTACAAATGGCTAGAGAGGCAGAACTAGATTTAATAAAGATTGCACCAACAGCAAAACCACCTGTTTGTAAAATTGCAGATTATGGAAAGTATAAGTACGAACAAATAAGAAGAGAAAAGGCTGCAAAGAAGAAACAAAAAGTTACAGAAGTTAAGGAAATTAGATTAACTCCTAACATTGACGTTAATGACCTTAATACAAAGGCTAATCAAGCACGTAAATTTATCCAAAAGGGTGACAGAGTAAAGGTTGCATTACGTTTTCGTGGTAGAGAGATGGCTCATATGAATTCTAGCAAGGATATATTAGATACATTCTTTGAAAAATTAGAAGATATAGCAGTTATCGAGAAACCAGCGAAGTTAGAAGGAAGAAGTATGATAATGTTTTTATGTGAGAAAAGATAATTAATGTAGTTAATTAAACTTAATGATTTTAGAATTTATTATGAAACATAAAGACCTTAGCATAAATATATAAGAATTCGCACAACAGAATATTAAAATGGGATGTGCATAAATAAGGAGGAAACATTATGCCAAAAATGAAAACTAGCAAAGCAGCAGCAAAGCGCTTTAAGAAAACTGGAACAGGCAAATTAAAAAGAGTAAAGGCTTACAAGAGTCATATCTTAACAAAGAAATCAGCTAAGACTAAGAGAAATCTTAGAAAAGCAACTATTACAGATTCAACAAACGAGAAGAACATGAAGAAAATATTACCATATCTATAGGATGTAGGATGTTATAAGGAGGGAAAACGAGAATGGCAAGAATCAAAGGCGGAATGAACGCAAGAAAAAAACACAATAGAGTTTTAAAACTAGCTAAAGGTTATAGAGGAGCTAGATCAAAACAATATAGAGTAGCTAAGCAATCAGTTATGAGAGCTTTAACTTCTTCATTTGCAGGAAGAAAAGAAAGAAAGAGACAATTCAGAACATTATGGATTGCAAGAATCAATGCAGCAGCAAGATTAAACGGTTTATCATACAGCAAATTTATGTATGGTTTAAAATTAGCTGAAGTTAATGTTAACAGAAAGATGTTAGCAGAGATGGCTATTAGTGATCCAGCTGGATTCACTACTTTAGTTGAGGTTGCTAAGAGCAAGCTTGCATAGTTTGAAGTTGAAAATCAATTAAATTATAAAAGTAAGTTATAATCTAAAAAAGGGTTGTAACTTACATAAGCGGAAGTGCTGGAATTGGCAGACAGGCAAGACTAAGGATCTTGTGATGTTAGCATCGTGTGGGTTCAAGTCCCATCTTCCGCATTGTGAAAAAGAAAGGACTCAAACGAGAAATCGTTTGAGTCTTTTCTTTTTCAGAAGCGGGAGCGTCCCTTGAACCCAGGGCTCAAGGTCTTCGCTCCGCTACGGTCGGCGCAAAGCAGACGTCCACTGGACGTCTTGCGCCCCATCTTCCGCATTGAACTACAAAGTGTGAAAAGCCTTTAAATAAAAGGAAAATCACACTTTTTTATTGCTTAAAAATCAACAAAAGGGGCAGAAAAGGGGCAAACTATAAAAGTTTTTTGCCCCTAATTGCTGATAATCTTAAACTCTATCGTTAACAATATGAAACTGTTGTTAATAGGTTTTTAGTAAGATTAGAATCTGAAACTCTATTATTAACAAGGTGAAACTCTATTGTTAATAAGATGAAACTATATCGTTAATAAGTTAAGTTTGCTAAGAAATTGGCAAACTTATTTTTATTTCTGTTAACGATAGAGTTTAAGATTATCATTTAAATAATACACAAAGTTGACGATAACATATAGGTAGGTTTGTGTAAAAATAAACAAATTTTTAAGTGTAATAGAAGGAGATAGATTATGAATATTAGTAAGACTAACAAGGTGATAATGAAAGCACTTATGGTAATTAATATTTTAATTATAATTGATTATTTTGTACTTGTAGCAGCAGGAATGACTACCCTTAGGGATGTTATAAGTCCGGCATTGTCTGTTGTGGCTGTAGTTGTATTAATATTTGCATATAGAAAATATGGTGAGGGGGAGAGGTTTAAATATTTTGCTATGTCAGCCACTTCCCTAGTGTTAGTAGGGTATTGTGCAGCCACTATTTTTAAAGATATGTATGGAATATGGATGATTTTTATAGCTTTATTTATTTTGTATTTTGATGTAAAACTTATAGGAATTATGTGTGGAATTATGATGGCAGTTGTTGGCGTTAGATATACTATAGCATTTGTGACATGGCGTATGCCAGATGGTCAAAAAATGGATTGGTATTCATTAGGGTATTCTGCTGTTTGTACAATTGCTATATCTGTTGTTCTTGTATATGCAATGAGATTTGCTAAGAAATTTAATGATGAGAAGATAAATGCAATAAAAGAAGCTAACGAGTCTATAAATGAGATGATGGAACAGCTAAAAGAAGCTGCAGTTACAGTGAAGGATAATGCAGTGGAAAGTGCTATATGTATAGGTGAGTTAGAAGTGGATACAGATAATTCAAATGTTATTTTTAATAAAATAGCAAAGGGAAATATGTCTAACGTGGAAAGTATAGGTAAACAAACAGAAATGGCTGTTAAAATTACTGAACTTATTGCAAAGGTGGAACAGGATACAAAGTTAGCACAAGTAGGTACAGATAAGTCTATGCAAGGTGTTAGAGATAGTTATTTTACAATGGCATCACTTAGAGATAATTCTAGTAGAATTCTTAATATTAACGAGAAATTATATAATGCAATTAATGGATTTGTTGTAAATGCGAGAAATGTTAAAAATATTATAAGTGGAATAGATGAAATTTCTGAACAAACAAATTTATTATCTTTAAATGCATCTATAGAAAGTGCTCGAGCTGGTGCGGCAGGGAAGGGATTTGCCATTGTTGCAGAAGAAATAAGGCATTTATCAGAACAAACTGCAGAATTGACAAGGGATATAGACAGTATTGTAAATTTACTTGATGAAGATGCCAGTAATGCAATGGGACTTGTAGAACAGGTGAAAAATTCATTAGATGAAGAAAATGAAGCAATAGCTCAAAATATGAGTAGTTTTGAGGAAATTGGCATGGGGATGGATAGTCTTAAAAATAGTATGGATAGTATATTAAGTAGTACAGATGATGTGGTTCGTTATAATAATGAAATTACAAATCACATAGAGCAATTAAGTAGTGAATCTCAAGAGGTGATGGCCTTTGTTGAAGAGGTTAGAAATCTTAATAAAAAGAATAAAGAAAAAACAAGAATTACGAAAGAATATATAGATAGATTGGAAGATGTTGCTAATAAATTGCTATAAAAAATAAAGAAAAAATGGGATGGAAAAAAATAAAAAAATTTTTTAAAAAAAGTTGTAACGAAATTAGTTTTTTTTGCATTAATATATAGAACAGTGAGAGGAGTTAATACATATGACGATGGAACAAATTTACAAAGAGCATTCCATGACGATTTATAAGTATCTTTTATCACTTACTCATGATGAACATTTATCTGAAGAATTAACGCAGGAAACTTTCTATCAAGCTGTTAGATGTATTGATAAGTTTGATAGAAGTTGTAAAATTGTTACTTGGCTATGTGCTATTGCTAAGAATCAATTGTTAAGTTACAATCGAAAGCATCCTAAAGTGGAAGAGTTAGAAAGTACTAATATTTCTACAGGAAGTGTTGAAGGACAAGTACTTTCAGATATGAGTAAAGTTGAAATTTTAAAGAAGATTCATTTGTTGGATGATCCGTTTAAGGAAGTTATGTATCTTAGAGTTTATGGGGATTTATCTTTTAAAGAAATCGGGGAGGTACTAAGTAAGTCGGAGAATTGGGCGAGAGTTACATTTTACAGAGGAAAAGAAAAACTTAAGAGGGAGATGATGAAAGATGAAGAGTAATTTAAAATGTGAAATCGTAAGAGACTTATTACCGTTATATGTGGATAATCTTACTTGTGAAGTTACTAATAAAGAAATTGAAAAGCATTTGGGAGAATGCGAAGAATGTAAAGGGGTAGAGAATATGATGAGAAATGAATTAATTAATGAACAAAAGGTAGTTTTAGAAAAAGAAGTTGATTATTTAAAGAAAGTTAAGGTTGTTAATAAGAAAAAGAATATTATTACTATAGGAATTAGCGCATTAATAATTATATCTATATGTATTGCATTATTTATAAATACATATGTAATAGGGGAAGAAGTTAAAAATGAGGAAGTATTTGTATATAAGATGGATATAAAGGATAATAAAGTTAATGTAGTATTTAACACAGGTGATGATGGTATAAAAATTACAAAGTTTGATGCTGAGGAAGAAAATGGTGTGGTTAATATAAAGGTATTTACAGCACCTAGATTAGTAGTTAAAAAATCAGATGATTGTTTAGTTGAATATAAAGAAGAGTTTGATTGCACTATTAAAAAAGTATATTTTGATAAATTCTTAATTTATGAAAATGGAGAAGATATAATACCAATAGCAAGTGAAATGTTTAATGCTAAATTGGAAGATTTATCTGACAAGAAGAAGTTAGATGAATTAGAGAGAATTTTGGGTGTGGGAAGTGCATATTATGAGGTTGAAGATTCAGAAGTAATAGACAATGAAGAAACATATGGAATAAAGTATTATACAAGAGACACAGGCATAATGCCACAAGAAGATGAGGAAATAAAACATGATATGAAGTTAGATAGTTATATGTTGTTAGCTTGCGTCGAGAAGTTAGATGTAGTTTATTGGGAGTATGAAAAAGACGGAGAGGTAAAACAATATATGGTAACTAAGGAAGATGCAGATGAAGCAATGCAAGGGGATATAAAAGAGTATGGAATATCTGCAGGTAATATACAGAAGTTATATGATGGTTTGTATTTTGATGGTGTAGAATAAAGAAATGCAAAATAATATATGTAAAAAAATGTAATTTTATATTGATTTTCAAATAAATTTATATTAGAATCCATTTATAAGGATTAATTTAATTCAATATCTTAGGAGGTTTGTAATGGACATTATAGATAGCATAGCAAAGAAAGGCCAAGAATTGGCTGACAAGGCAAAAGATATATATGATATTAATAAAATAAATATACAGATTCATAATCAAGAGAAAGAAATGAATAGACAGTATGTACTTCTTGCTAAGAAGTATTTAGAGAAGTATGAGCAAGAAATTGATCCTGATTTTATAGAGTATGTTGAGAAGATTCAAGAACATAAAGAGCTAATCGAGGAATATAGATTAAAAATTGCAGTAGTTAAAGGTAATAAAGTTTGCAGCGGATGTGGAAAGTTAGTTCAAGATAATGCAGGATATTGTCAAGCTTGTGGTAAAAAATTGTAGATATGAGTGTACATAAGCAGTGCAACTTTATAGTGGCACTGCTTTTTAAAAAACTTTAGAAAGTGGGAAGAATATGAACGTTGCCTATTTAAAATATGCAGTAGAAATAGCTAACACAAAATCTATAAGTAAGGCAGCAGAGAACTTATATATGGGACAGCCAAATCTTTCTAGAGCGATTAAGAGTTTAGAAGAATCTCTTGGAATTGAGATTTTTAAAAGGTCTTCTAAAGGGATAAGAATCACTGAGGAAGGCGAAGAGTTTCTAAAATCAGCAAGAAAGATTATGAAACAAATTGATGAATTAGAACAGAAATATAATGGTGATGCAACTCCTGTTCAAAAATTATCAGTTTGTGTGCCAAGAGCTAGTTATATGTCAGATGCTATTTCTGAATTTGCCAAGAAAATTAATAAAGAAGAACCAGCAGACATTTATTATAGAGAATCAAATTCCATGAGAGTTATTAATGAAGTTGTTATAGAAAACTCTAATCTTGGAATTATAAGATATAGAGATGTTTATGAACCAGAGTTTAGAAGGTTATTTCATGATAAAAAGTTAGAGCATAAGATTCTTAGTGAGTTTTCTTATAATTTAGTAATGTCAAAAGATGATCCATTAGCAACAAAGGAGAATATAAAAGAGGAAGATTTATCTGGTTATATAGAGATAACACACGCTGATCCATATGTACCTAATATGCCGCTAATTGATCTTAAGAATGCAATGAGATTAAATAGTGTAGATAAACATATATATGTTTATGAAAGAGCTAGTCAGTATGATTTGCTTCAAAATGTAAAGAATACATTTATGTGGATGTCGCCTGTGTCACAAGAGTATCTTGATAAATATAATATAATACAGAAAAAATGTGACTTTGGTAATAGTATATATAGAGATGTACTTATATATAGAAATGGTCATAAGTTAACAAGATTTGAGAATATGTTTTTAGATGAAATAAACAGATTTATATGTAAGGGACAAAAGTAAAGTATAGGAGATGCTTTGTTAAAAAATGTATAAGAATAATTAGATATAACTGTAAAATAAAATCATATATATGCTTTTTAGTAATAATAAAAATAAGCATTATGTCGATAATGATATAAGAGTTATATGGTTTTTACATTTTACTTATATATATAACAATGTTAAGATATTGACAAAGTTACAAAATGCAATTTTAAAACAAAGAATATATTAGTAGTTTTAAAAACATGAAAGACAAAAAGTAGTTTGATATGTTATTAGTAGGAAGCTTTAAGTCTTATTAAAAGCGTAACACGCTTTGGAATGAAAAAGGATTTTAATGAAAAGGAGCATGTGTAATATGGGAAAGAAAATGAACTACGAAGTAGTAGATAGTGTAGAGATGTTAGAAAAGGCTCTTAATAGAGTAAGAGAAGCACAAGCAATATTTGCTACTTATACACAGGAGCAAGTTGATAAGATTTTCTTAGCAGCAGCTAGCGCAGCTAATAAGCAAAGAATCGCACTTGCAAAGATGGCAGTTGAAGAAACTGGTATGGGTATAGTTGAAGATAAAGTTATAAAGAACCATTATGCAGCAGAATATATTTATAATGCATATAAAGACACAAAGACTTGTGGTGTAATTGAAGAGGATAAAGCATATGGGATTAAGAAGATTGCAGAACCTATAGGGGTTATAGCTGCAGTTATTCCTACAACTAATCCAACATCAACAGCTATATTTAAAACACTTATAGCATTAAAGACTCGTAATGGTATTATTATTAGTCCTCACCCAAGAGCAAAGAATAGTACAATTGCAGCAGCTAAAGTTGTATTAGAGGCAGCAGTTGAAGCAGGAGCACCAGCAGGAATTATAGATTGGATAGATGTGCCATCATTAGAGATGACAAATACAGTTATGAGAGAATCTGATATTATACTTGCTACAGGTGGACCAGGAATGGTTAAGGCTGCTTATTCATCAGGTAAGCCAGCACTTGGAGTTGGTGCAGGTAATACACCAGCAATAATTGATGATTCAGCAGATTTATTATTAGCTGTTAACTCAATTATTCATTCAAAAACATTTGATAATGGTATGATTTGTGCTTCAGAGCAATCTGTTATCATTTTAAAAGATATTTATGAGAAGGCTAAGAAAGAATTCCAAGATAGAGGATGTTATATTCTTAAAAAAGATGAGATAGACAAAGTTAGAAAGACAATTATTATAAATGGTGCATTAAATGCGAAAATAGTTGGTCAAAAGGCACATACAATTGCAAAATTAGCAGGAGTTGACGTTCCAGAGGATACTAAGATTCTTATTGGTGAAGTTGAAAGTGTTGAATTATCAGAGGAATTTGCACATGAAAAATTATCACCAGTACTTGCAATGTATAAAGCAAAAGATTTCAAAGATGCATTAAATAAAGCAGAAGTACTAGTGGCTGATGGTGGATATGGTCATACTTCATCAATTTATTTAAATGAAGTAACTGAAGATGATAAGATAAATGAATTTGCAGCAAGAATGAAGACTTGTCGTATTCTTGTAAATACTCCATCATCTCAAGGTGGTATAGGTGATTTATACAACTTCAAATTAGCACCATCTCTTACACTTGGTTGTGGTTCATGGGGTGGAAACTCTGTGTCAGATAACGTAGGAGTAAAACATTTAATTAACATCAAGACTGTAGCCGAGAGGAGAGAAAATATGCTTTGGTTTAGAGCACCAGAAAAAATATACATTAAAAAAGGATGTCTTCCAGTTGCACTTAGTGAATTAAAGGATGTAATGGGCAAGAAAAAGGCATTTGTAGTAACAGATAATTTCCTATATAAGAATGGATATACAAAACCAATTACAGATAAATTAGACGAAATGGGAATAACTCATACAACATTCTATAATGTTGAGCCAGACCCAACACTTGCTTGCGCTAAAGAAGGTGCAGCACTTATGAAATCATTTGAACCAGATGTAATTATTGCACTTGGCGGTGGTTCTGCAATGGATGCTGCTAAGATTATGTGGGTATTATATGAGCATCCAGAGGCTGATTTTATGGATATGGCAATGAGATTTGTTGATATTCGTAAGAGAGTATATACTTTTCCTAAGATGGGTGAGAAAGCTTACTTTATAGCAGTTCCAACATCAGCAGGTACAGGTTCAGAGGTTACACCATTTGCTGTTATCACTGATGAAAAAACAGGCGTTAAGTATCCATTAGCAGATTATGAATTATTACCAAATATGGCAATAGTAGATACAGATATGCATATGTCAGCTCCTAAGGGACTTACAGCAGCTTCAGGTATAGATGCAGTAACTCACGCATTAGAAGCATATGCAGCTATGTTAGCAACTGATTATACAGATGGTTTAGCTCTAAAAGCATTAAAGACAATTTTTGAATATTTGCCAAGAGCTTACGACAATGGCTTAACAGATGTTGAGGCAAGAGAGAAAATGGCTAATGCAGCAACTATGGCTGGTATGGCATTTGCCAATGCATTTTTAGGTATTTGTCACTCAATGGCTCACAAATTAGGTGCATTCCATCATTTACCACATGGTGTTGCTAATGCTCTTATGATAGAAGAGGTTATTAGATTTAATGCAGATGAAAAGCCAGTTAAGATGGGAACTTTCTCACAATATGACCATCCACATACATTAGCTCGTTATGCTGAAGTTGCAGATTATCTTGGACTTGGTGGAAAAACTAACGAAGAGAAATTAGAGAACTTAATTAAGGCTATTAACGATTTAAAAGAGAAGGTTGGAATTAAGAAAACTATTAAAGATTATGATATAGATGAGAAAGATTTCTTAGATAGATTAGATGATATGGTAGAGCAAGCATTTGATGATCAATGTACAGGTGCTAACCCTCGTTACCCATTAATGAGTGAACTTAAGCAAATGTATTTAAATGCTTACTATGGTAAATAGAATAAATGTAATAAGATATATTTATTTTGCAATATGTAATATGGAGTTTAGTTTATAAAAAATAATTTTCTTTGAATGAAGGTTATGAAAATAGTTTAAGTAAATTTATTTAAATTAGTAAATAATTATGGGAAAAATATTCGATAGATATAATAAGGTTAGGAGGAATACTGATGAATTTAGATACTGTTTTATCTCAAAGAGAGAAAAAGACATTGTATAGAGATGGAGATAAGGTAATTAAGTTACACAACCCTGATTATTCTAAGGCTGATGTTTTAAATGAGGCATTAAACCAAGCAAGAATGGAAGGTACAGAATTAAATGTACCAAAGATATACCAAGTTACTATGATAGATGATCAATGGTGTATGGTTCTTGAATATATTGAAGGTAAGACTTTAGCTGAACTTATGGAAGAAAATCCAGATAAGATAGATGAATATTTAGATATGTTTATCAAACTACAAGTTAAAATTCATGCAACTAAAGCGCCATTATTAAATAAGCTTTCAGATAAGATGCAACGTAAGATTTTTGAGGCAGATTTAGATTCAAATACTCGTTATGAGTTACTTACAAGACTTGCTTCTGCTAATAAGTGTAGTCAAGTATGTCATGGAGATTTTAATCCAAGTAATGTAATCCTTACTCCAGATGGAGAGTTATTTGTAATTGATTGGTCACATGTTACTCAAGGTAATGCATCTGCAGATGTTGCAAGAACTTATTTGTTGTTCTGTCTTGCAGGCAAGGAAGATTTAGCCAAGAAATATTTAACTAAGTTCTGTAAAGAAGTTAATATTCCTGAGCAAAATGTTCAAAAATGGTTACCAATTGTTGCAGCATCTCAATCTGTAAAACACAAACCAGAGGAAAGAGATTTCTTACTATCATGGGTTGATGTTGTTGATTATGAATAGGGTTTAGGACTTTTTGTTCTAGTGAGGTTACTATAAGGCGCCGCTTTCAGCGACGCCTTTAGCTTTTTTAGGCTCCTCAATATCCTTTGTTAACTATGCTAGTGCCAAAATTTAGTCTAATATTATATATTTTTCTCACCACTTGCGTTCCGTTGCAAAGCGTAACGGACACTAGGCTTTTTCCTGCTTGAAATTCACTATTTATTCATAAAGTGATGATATAATATAGAACATATGACGATAGTTTATGGTGTGAAAAACATGAACTGTTGAAGCTATAGGTAGTATAAAGATTTAGGTTGTAAAGGAGAATGTTTATGATGAACGAAGAAAAAAATATTCAAAATGAAGCTACTGATACTAAGAAATGCAAAAAAATAAGTAATAAGATGAAAGTATTGGTAGGGTTATGTATAGTATTTATTATTGCTGTTTTAGCTATTATAATAACTTATGTAGCTGTGGGACTTAGTAAACCAACAGGTAAAGAGGTAGGGGCTATACAAAAAGTTGAAGATATGGTGAAATCTGATACACAGAAGCTTGTAGAACTTGGCAATTGGGTTAGATTTGCAGAGGAAAGAGATATGTATGTTGATTTTGGATTTAACTCTTTAACAAAGGAATTTTATTATTGTGAAGACAGTGAACCATATAGAGGATATGATGTATATGAAAAATATAAGTTTGTATCAAGTAATAAGATAAAAGTATATAATGATGATGATAATCAAAAACAATATTTTAAGGTGATTTCAGTAGATGAGAATACATTAGTAATTGAGATTGAAGGTAAAAAAGAAACATTTACTAATGAGGTTACTGAGTATGATACAACTAAATGCTTTGATTATGTAGACTGCAAAGAATGTAAAGAATTTAGAAATGAGCCTGATAAATTTACACAAGTAAGAAAAGCTGGCAGTGATACAGTTACTTTAGCAGAAAGCGGTGAAAAAACTAAAGTGACAGATTATAAATTGGCTCAAAATGCTAAGATATATGATATGTATGTATCAGAATCATATGATGATAATGATGAGATTATTCATAAATGTGACATTAAAGAAGTGAAAATTGAAGATATAAACAAACTTATAGATGTGGTGTATCCAAGTGGGTTAGTATGGCTTAACGATACAGGTGAAATTGAGAAATTTGTTATATTTAGAGTTAAAGAAGATTACAAAGTGCCTGAAATGTAAAGATTTATAGAAGGAATATACTAAAATATAGAAGTAATATAATGATAAGAGAAAAGGAGTCTTTTATAGACTTCTTTTTTGTTAAGAAAAATATCTAAAATAAGTCTTAAATATATGTTAATTATTAGACAATTTCTTCATTTTTTTTAATAAAAGTGCTATAATTGTATATGTTAATATGTTTTATTAACATGTATTAGGGGTATATTTGGAAGAATACAGTTTATGGAGGGAAAATTAAATATGAAAAGGGGTAAGAGAACATTAAGTGGCTTGCTATGTATGGGAATAATATTGGGGAGTATTTTTTCGTACAAAGTGGTAAGTAATGCCAATGAATTTGAAGGAGATGGGGAACCTTTAAATTTAGAAACAAGTTTACCAAATGATGATAACATATCACAGGAGACAATTACGTTAGGTAAGGATAATGAAATTAAGATTTCTATTATGAATGACTTTCATTATTTTTCACATGATTTATATAGCGATTGTGAAGATTTTACTTATGATGCAAAAGCGGAGAAAAAGCTTTTGTTAGAAAGTGATGCCGTTTTACAGCAAGCTATGAAAGAAGTTATTGCTGAAAAACCAGATGTAATTTTAGTCGGTGGAGATATGTCTAAAGATAGTGAAAAGATAAATCATGAAAAAGTAGCTGAGAGATTAGCGGAAGCTCAAGCAACATTAAAAAGTTTAGGTGTTGATACTAAAATTTGTGTTACTAATGGTAATCATGATATAAATTGTAATGCAAGAGATTATTCTAGTGGAGAAACAGTTTGTATTCCAGGTACGACGGTTAGTGAATTTAAAGAGATTTACAAGGATTTTGGATACGGAGATGGAAGTGAGTATTTTACAACTGAAGAGAATGTAGGTGGTTGTTTATCATACGCTACAGATATAGGTAAAGGATATACATTAATAGTTGTAGATACAAATAAATATACACCAGATCAAACGTCAACAGGATTGGCAAAAGCAGAAGTCGGTGGAGTTATCTCTGATAACTTATTAAAATGGATTGAAGAACAAGCAGCTAAAGCATACCAAATGGGCAAAATTCCAGTTGTTTTACAACATCACGCAGTAACACCACATTTTACAGGACAAGAATATATTGGTGGCAATTTTATAGTTAAAAATCATGAAAAAATAGGACAGGCATATGCAGATGCAGGAATTAAGGTTGTATTTACAGGACATTCACATGCAAGTGATATTGCAACAGCTAAGACTAATGATGGTTCAATAGTATATGATATAATGACTAGTTCTTTAACTGGTTATCCTGTGACTACAAGAAATGTAAATTTAGCCAATGAAGAGGGTAAATTATATGTAGATACTAGAGTGAATTTTTTAGAATCTATTGATTATATAGATGAAGCTACTGGAAAAAAAATAGAAAATATTCAAGAGTATGTATTTGATGATCATATGGGAGTTGAGGCAACAAAAGTATTAATGTCAGATAAAACTTTGGAATTAGGTTTAAATAAAGTAAAGCAAAAAGGTGGTACAAAAGCTACTTTAGCAGAGGTATTAAAAGTAAATGAAGAGGATTTAAATGATAAAATAGTCGATATGATTACAACTAAATTGCCTCAAAATGAAGAAAATGCCATTGCGATATCATTTATGAAGTGTAATTTTGGATTGTTTTATGATACAACAGATAATTGTGTATATTTGAAACAAAAATTAAAAAATCCAAAGTTTAGTAAAATGGCTGTTGAATTGAAAATTTCAATTGAAGAAGTAAAGAACTTATTAGAAAAGACATATTCAGATTTAGATGAGAATGTTATTAATAACAAAGATGGCGTGAATAAAGTATTTGAAGAGATAGTTGATAATATGTTTAACTACAAAATAGATGGAACAAATACAGCATATGATTATTATAAAAATGGATATAATTATTATAAAGTAGGTGAGCCGGTACCAAACGATTTTATTGAATCATCTACAGGAAAATTAAAAAAGACAAATAAATATGCAAAAAAATTCATTAATACATTTTTTTTAAAATCAATAAGAAAAGATATGAAGAATCTATTGAAGAATAATGAGCTTGAATTGGAGAAGGTAATTATTGCTAATAATGATAATTTCACAACTAAGAGTATAGTGAAAATTATAACATCTTCATTTGAAAATTTAGGTGAAGTATGGAGCAAGGTGGCAAGAATATCTTTTGTACCAGATAAAGTAATAGAATTAACAAATAAAGCAGGTATCTTCTTTATAGAAGGGTTGGCAGTAGATACAGATGTTCCAGAAGATAATGATTTTTCTGCTATAATGGATTTATAAGGATTTAATTAAATAAACTATAATTTGTTGAGCTCTTGGGCCCCAGTCATTCCGACAGGGGCCTGTTTAAAGTTTATAGGTTTCTTTTGCATTATATGGAAATTTATGGTATTATTAATAGTGATGTTTAAACGTGTGTGAACATGGCTGAAGATTGGTTAGGAGGATATACAATGAACAGTATTATCACTATTAGTAGACAGTATGGAAGTGGTGGAAGTTCCATAGGTAAGTTGCTAGCTGATAAACTTGGGATACCTTATTATGATAATGAGATTATTACTGAGTTAAGTAAGAAGAAACCTTTTTGTAGTAGTCCATTTAATAAGGAAGATGAGAAGACAGCTAATAGTTTAATATATTCTATAGCGATGGGAATTAATTTGTATGGGAATGAGAATAATGAATCTGCATTATCAATGGAGGATCAAATTTATTTAAATCAAGCTGCAGTTATTCGAGAAATAGCGAAGAAAGGGCCTTGTGTAATTGTAGGAAGATGTGCTGATTATATTCTTGAAGGTGAGGAACATTTAATTAAGTTTTTTGTATGGGGTGATATTAAGAATCGAATTAGCAGGGCCAAGGCTATTTATGGTGATAGTCATGCTAAGGCGGGAGAGAATATTCTTAGAATAGATAATAAAAGAAGTAGTTATTATACTTATCATTCAGGGCGTAATTGGGGTGATTTGTATAATTATGATATGGCCTTTAGAAGTGATTTATTAGGTGTTGAAGAAACTGTTCGATTAATGGAGCATATAGTTATAGCACGAGAAAAACAGTTGAAAGAGGGGATTAATACTGTACATAGAATAGATGAACATAGGGATTTAATTGTTAATTCATCTATGCTTGTTAAGGATTTTATACGTTAGTGTAAAAGAATATATATAGTAAGGATAAAAAATTTAAACTGCTTATAAATAAGAATATTAAAAATGATTATAGACAAAAAATTTAAACTGGTTATAAATAAGAATATTAAAAATGATTATAAACAAAAAATTTAAATAAGTTATAAATACAAAATTTTAAATCAGACATAAAAGAGGAGGACATAATGTTTAGGAAATTTTATGATTCAAAGTATACGCAGATAGGGGCATATGTGGTACTTGTTACTACTATTATAATTGCAATTAGTGCTTTTATTGACAATGTACCTTATTGGTTTGCTATTTTATGGGACAAGATAGTATGGCTTGTACATAGTTCTAAGCCAATTGTAATTGCATTTGTAGCAGCTTATTTATTAGATCCTGTAGCAGACTTTTTTGAAAAAATATTAGAGAATATTAGAGATAGTATTGCAAAATTAAGTAATAAATCAGGAGATAAATCTACTAATAAGAATCAGAATACTAAGATGTCACAGAGTAATAGTACAAAGAATGGCAAGAATTCTAAGAACAGTAATGGTGCTAGTGTGAAGAATAGTAGTAAGACGGAGAAAGATATCATAGACAGTGATGTGCAATATAATGGTAAAAAGTCTAAGAAATCAGTAAGAGGATTAGCAGTTTTAATCACTGTAATTGTAGTACTTGCAGTTGTATCTGGTATGGTATCATTGTTGGTTATAAGTGTTACAGATAATGTAAAAGTAGTTAATTTTGATGACGTTACAGGCTTAGTTACACAGTATACAAAGAACATTGAGAAGCTTCAAAAACCTGTAATGGAAGCTCTTGATAAAGCTAACATAGAATCAGCACAAATAGAGGCATATATAAAAGATGCATCTAAAAATGTTATTAATTGGTTAAAGGATTCTGCACAATCAGCAGCTAAATCTATATCTAATATAACAGGTATGATAACGAGTTTCTTTATATCAATGGTAATTATGATTTATATATTGATAGATGGTAAAAGAATTAGCGGATATATAAGTAAGGTTGCATATGCAGTATTTAATGAGAAGCAAAATAATAGAATAAGAGGATTTATTAATGATGCAGATACAGTATTTTCAGGTTATATAAGAGGACAATTAATGGATGCATCAGTTATGGCATTATTAGTAAGTATTGGATTATCTATTATAGGTGTGGAATATGCCCTTATAATTGGTTTGTTTACAGGATTAGGAAATTTAATTCCTTATGTAGGTCCATTTTTTGCATATGGCGGTGTAATAATCTCTAGTTTATTATCATGGGATTTAAAAACATTTATAATTGCTATAATTTATTTGATTGTAGTACAGTTTGTTGATGGCAACATAATAGGACCTAGATTATTAAGTAGTAACGTAGAAGTTCATCCAATGTTAGTTGTAATCTTTTTATTGTTCGGAAGTTCAATAGGTGGATTATTGGGAATGTTACTTGCAGTTCCTGTTGGAGCATTGATAAAAGTGTTATTTGTTAGATTTATAGAGAAGAAACTTAATGATAAAGGTATAGTTGTTGAAGAAGACTAGTTACTAGGATGTAGTAGAATTAAAAGTACAATAATAGAAATTAATTTAGTTTTCGATGAAAAAGGAGCTATGAAAAACGATTTGAATTCATTTTTGGAAGAAAAGAGTTTTTTCATAGCTTTTTATGTTGTATAATAAAAGATGTTTTGAAATATGTTAAATATTTTGAAGGTTATTTAAAACATAGTTAGAAGGAAGTGAAAAAGATGAAACAGTTTGTTGTTAAGGGGATGAGTTGTGCAGCTTGTAGTAGCAGGGTTGAAAAGGCTGTTTCTAGTGTGGAAGGTGTTACTGCATGTTCTGCAAACCTGATTACTAATTCAATGATGGTTGAAGGTAATGTAGATAATCAAGCTATAATTAATGCAGTAGAAAAAGCTGGTTATAGTGCGAATTATATAGAAGATAATAGGAACAAGCTTATTAGTGCTAATGAGAATGTTGGCTATGACGACTTAGAAGAAGTAGCTAGTAAAGAAGAGAAAACAATAAAGCAAAGAATAATTATATCAGTGGTATTTTTAAGTATACTTATGTATATATCTATGGGAGTATCTATGTTCGGATGGCCTATGGTAAGTTGTATTAAGGAAAATCATATGGTATTAGGTATAATACAGCTATTAATAACTACAATTGTGCTAGTTATTAATAGAAAGTTTTTTATTAATGGTTACAGAAGTTTATTAAAAAAAGCACCTAATATGGATACATTAGTGGCATTAGGTGCAAGCGCGGCATATGTATATAGTGTTTTTGTGTTATTTGTTCTAGCACAAGGGTATATTAAGCAAGATGAAGGAATTATTCATAAGTATATGCATGAATTTTATTTTGAGTCAGCAGCAATGATTGTTACACTGATTTCTGTTGGTAAAATGTTAGAAGCTAGAGCAAAAGGAAAGACAACTAACGCTATAAAGAGTTTAATTCAGATTGCACCCAAAGTGGCAACAGTGATACGTGATAATGTAGAAACAGAAATATCTATAGGTGATGTTGTAGTTGGAGATGTCTTTATTGTAAGGCCAGGAGAAAGTATTCCAGTTGATGGTTTTATATTAGAAGGGCATACAAGTGTAGACGAGTCATCTCTTACAGGAGAGAGTATTCCGGTAGATAAGATAGAAGGAGCAACTGTATCAGCAGCAACAGTTAATATTGAAGGTTACATTAAGTGTAAAGCAACTAGAGTTGGACAAGATACAATATTGTCTCAGATTATTAGAATTGTAAGTGAGGCCGTTGCAACAAAAGCACCTATTGCAAAGGTTGCAGATGTAGTTTCAGGAATATTTGTACCAGTAGTAATAACAATAGCCATAATTACAGTTACCTTGTGGCTAGTGGTGGGACAATCTATAGGATTCGCTCTTGCAAGGGGGATATCTGTGTTAGTAATTAGTTGCCCTTGTGCATTGGGACTTGCTACACCAGTTGCAATTATGGTAGGAAGTGGCATGGGAGCAAAGCACGGAATTATGTTTAAAAATGCAATTGCTCTAGAACAAACAGGTAAAGCCAAATATGTTGTAATAGATAAGACAGGAACAATAACAAAGGGTAAACCAGTTGTTACGGATATTATATGCAGTAATACAAGTTCTGATGAGTTGATAAAAGTTGCATATAATTTAGAGAAGAAAAGTGAGCATCCTTTGGCTAAAGCAATTACTAATTATGTGGAAGATAGTTTCAGTAAAGATTCAATAAATATGAATTGTGAGGTAGAGGAGTTAGATGTTTTAAATACGACTTGTAATATAGATAGTGAAGGAGAAGAGTTTCGAGTATTTAGTACAAGTTGTAATGTAGTTAAAGATATTAAGGGCTGTGAAAGTAACTGCAATATAGTTGAAGATATAGAAGATTTTAAAGTGTTACCAGGTAATGGCTTAGAAGGTAGATATTTAGGTGTGCCAGTAAGTGGTGGTAATTATGAGTTTATATCTAAAAGATGTGGTGTTCCATCTGATATAAAGACAAAAGCAGATATTTATTCAAGTCAAGGTAAAACACCTATGTATTTTGAAAAAGATGGCAAGTTGCTAGGTGTTATAGTTGTGGCAGATGTAATTAAAGAAGACAGTGCATATGCTATTAGTGAGTTAAAAGAGTTAGGAATAAAGGTAATTATGCTAACAGGTGATAACTTTAAAACAGCTCAGGCTATAGGAAAAGAAGCTGGAGTTGATGAAATATTTGCAGATGTACTACCACAAGGAAAAGCGGACGTAATAAAAAAATTACAGGATATTAATAATAGTAATAATAGTAATAATAAGAATAACTACAATAACAACAATAATAACAACAATAATAATAATAATAATAATAATAATGATAATGTTATAATGGTTGGTGAGGGTATAAATGATGCACCGGCACTTGCCCAGGCAGATGTAGGAATTGCAATAGGTGCAGGAACAGATATAGCGATTGAATCAGCTGATGTTGTACTTATGAAAAACAGTTTAAGTGATGTAGTAGCAGCTATAAGACTTAGCAGAAAGACATTGAAAAATATACATGAGAATTTGTTTTGGGCATTTATTTATAATATTATAGGAATCCCACTTGCTGCAGGAGTATGGATTCCGGTATTTGGATGGGAGCTTAATCCTATGTTTGGAGCCTTGGCAATGAGTCTATCAAGTTTTTGTGTGGTATCTAATGCATTGAGAATAAATTTGTGTAAAATGTATTCGAGCAAAATGGTAGAAAGTAGTGTTGGACAAGTGCAAAAATCTGGTCAAAATAATAGTAATGTAGATAACGAAGATAATAAAATAAATATAATTATTAAAAAGGAGAAAAATGATATGGAGAAAGTAATGAAAATAGAAGGTATGATGTGTGGTCATTGTGAGGCAAGAGTTAAAAAGGTTCTTGAAGGGATTGAAGGAGTATCAGAAACAATAGTGAGTCATGAAAAAGATGAGGCAATAGTTAAAATGGCTAGAGAAATTAGTGATGATGAGTTAAGAAAAGTTGTTGAAGAGCAAGATTATAAGGTTATAAGTATAGAATAGGGGGGAGCTCCCCCCTATTAGAGCGAAGCTCAAATTATTGTAGCGTGACTTTTCCTTCAATAATTTTACATTGGCGTAAAAAAGTTAAGTGAAGAATTATTCCTTTAAGGATACTACTAATTGTAAGTGCCCACCATATTCCATTTACACCTAAACCATTATTTATAAGAATATATGCAAGTGGTATTCTTATGGCAGTAAGAAGTACGCTAATTGCACTACATATATTGGTTTTTCCAAGACCTGATATGGCACCTATGGCAAGTAGTTCTACACACATAAATGGCTCACTAAGTCCAACAATTATTAGATAATTTTTTGAGACACTTATGGCATCTTTTTCAAAAAAGAAAAGTTTTGATATAGGTTCTGGGAAAATTAAAAATAAAACAGTTATTAAAAGGCCCCAAAGTAAAATAATTAAAGCTGATATTTTATAACCTTTCTTTACTCTATTCATCTTTCCAGCACCATAGTTTTGGGCAGAAAATGTGTTGGTTGCGGAACCGAAGCCATCAGCCATATTCCAAGAAATTGATTCAATTTGTCCTCCAACCTTTTGTACTGCTAAAGCAGCAGCACCAAATACAGTAATAAACTTGGTTAAAACCATAGATATACCACAATAAACAGTACTTTGTATTGCAATAGGGCCACCTATTTTAATAATTTTAGTAGTGTACTTACTATCAGTTTTAGCTAAAAAATTATTATTTTTAAACAAGTTATAAGGGTTATTATTGTTAACGGTAGCAATTATTATTAAGACAACAGTGAATGCTTGTGCACTAACAGTAGCAATAGCAGCGCCAGCAGCTTCTAATCTTGGGAAAAATCCATATCCATGTATTAATAGTGGATCTAAAATCATATTCACAATAAGTCCTATAAAGTTAATCTTTAGCGGTGTAACTGAATCTCCCCAAGCAGTATATATTCCTGTAATTGTATTTATTAAAAAAGAAAAAATAATTCCACCGCAGGTAATTTGTAGATATATTTTTCCATGGAAAAAAGTTTCTTTATCAGTTATGTCAAACAATGAAATCATTTGGTCAGACAAGAATATACTTGTTAATCCAAATAGTACGCCAAGAATGATTATAAGTCTAAGGGCAACAGCGACATATTTTTTTGCATCAGTTAGATTATTTCTTCCGATTTCTTGTGCAGCACACACTTGGGCACCAACTCGAGTTAGTGCAGATAATCCACCAGAAAGCCATACAAACATACCACCAACACCGATACCAGCTACGGCTTTACTACCAAGTTTTCCTATCCAAAACATATCTGTAATGTTATAGGCAGTAATCAAAAATGATGAAATCATAATAGGTATTGAAAGGCGAAGTAGTTTGTTTATTATTGGACCTTCAGTTAAATTAGAAATATTTTTTTCAGTCTTATTATTCATACAAATCCTCCTTTTAATAGTTTAAACACCCAATTGATATATATGTACGATTAAATAAAAATTATAATATTTTGTAATTTTACTATTTGATGAATTATAATATGTTTTTTATTAGTTTGAAGAGTATGTTTTTCATTAATATAGTATTAGAAAAAACATATTATGCCCATTAAAAACAAGTATAAATAATGTATAGATTAAAAGCAATGAAATCTAACTAAAAATAATAAAAAGAATATTAAAGATATTGAAGAATAAGTATTATTGATATATGATTTTACATTGTATATAACAGAAGCACATCAGCATTATATTCAAGATAATGATAATATAGAGAAGATATATAGTACATTAGTAAAGTAATAATGTTGTTGAGAAGAACTATAAAAAAAGTATATAATAGTATTATAGAGATAAGTTTATCTATATGGTAATAGAAGTTGATAGGCTTAGTAAAGTTAAATTTTTGTATATATTTTATAGATTATTCTATAGAGCGAAAATTTTAAACTGTGATTGTTGGTGAAGCGCAAAGTGGATGGTGATTGCTATGAACAACACTTTAAGAGAAGATTTGTACGAATACATTGATAAGTTGAAGGCTATATATGGAGAATATTTGGCGCAAGTTATCGTGTATGGCGCTTGCGCAAAAAGCAGTTTTTATGATAAAGATACTGATATTGAAATTCTGATATTAGTTGAACTGGATGATAACGAAATAAAGGAATATCAAAATGTATTAACAGAAGCAACCTATGAGATGTTTTTAGATAAGAGTTTATATATAACACCTATTGTTATTAATGTAAATTATTTTATGGAGTGGAAAGATAGTCATAAGTTTTATAGAAAGATTAATCAGGAAGGTATAAAACTATATGAACAAGATACAATAGCTATTCATAAAACATTAGTAGATGATAGTAACAGAGAGATAAAGGTTGCTGCATATCAATGTAAAGTTACTGATGATATAAAAGAAAATTTTGAAACTATATGTAAGGCAGTAGAGCATGCAAAAGAGGAACAAGTAGATTTGATAGTATTTCCAGAATGCTCCTTAACAGGATATCCATCTATTAATATAGAGACATCTGAAGACGTGGATTTTGAGACTGTGGAATTTTGCTTAAATAAGCTTGAGAAAATGGCACAGCAATATAACATATATATAATAGTAGGAACAGTTACAAAACATAGAGAAAGAATATATAACAGTGCAGTTTTGCTAACAACTGATAGAAAAAGATATTACTATAATAAACGATGTTTGTGGGGCAAAGATAAGGAGAACTTTTCTATAGGAGAAGAGGCAGGGATATTTGCAGTAAATGGAATTAAGATAGGTGTAAGAATTGGATGCGAAGTACACTTTCCTGAGTATTTTCGTGAATTATATAGAGAAAAAACAGAATTAAATATTACTTTGTTTTATGATCAAAGTGATATAGACAATAAGGAAGAATATAACAAAACAATGTCTTATATGGTTACTAGAGCAGCAGAAAATATATGCTATACGCTTACATCTAATATATTAGGTCCATCACAGTGTGCCCCTACAGTTTTACTTGATAAGTCTGGTAACAAACTTGTAGAATTAGATAGACATAGTGAAGGTTTGCTGATTTATAATATAGATAATTTTCAGCGAAATTATGAAGAAGAGTGGAGAAATTCTATAGCAGATAGGATAAATAAAGGGTAATAATGTAAATTTAAAAGTATTTCAAGATGAAACTTTTGGAATTAGAGAGTGGATTGGACATAGAGCTATAAGAAAATCAATTATGTAATAAAATATAGAAGTTATGTATATCCTAATAGAGAATAAGCTTGTTATGTTAGTTATATAGAAAGACAACTAACATAACAAGCTTAAAATCTTTAGGAAGGGAAGAATAATATGTGCACAGCAGTAACATACAAAACGAAGGATTTTTATTTTGGGAGAAATCTTGATTATGAGAAATCTTTTAATGAAAGTGTTGTTATAACACCAAGAAATTATAAATATATATTTAAACATGAAAAAGAGATAAATCATCATTATGGAATGATTGGTATGGCATGTGTAGTTAATAATTATCCATTGTATTTTGATGCAGTCAATGAAAAAGGATTATCAATGGCAGGTTTGAATTATGTGGGGAATGCAGTGTATAAATCAGAAAAGATAATTGCAAAAGATATAGGAGAATCTAAAACAGTGGATAATATTGCAACATATGAATTTATTCCGTGGATTTTATCTAGATGTATATCAGTGAAGGAAGCAAGGACATTATTAGAAAGAATTAATATTACTAGTACACCTTTTGACAAAGATATGCCACCTGCTCAGTTACATTGGATTATAGCTGATAAAGAGGAGTCTATTGTTGTAGAGTCAGAAAAAGATGGATTGCATGTATATAATAATCCGGTGGGTGTATTAACTAATAATCCATCATTTAAGGAGCAGATATTTAATTTAAATAATTATATGACTTTGTCTCCAAAACCACCAGAGAATCATTTTTCAGATTTGCTACATTTTAATGAATATAGTAGAGGAATGGGAGCGCTTGGTTTGCCAGGTGATGTATCTAGTCAGTCAAGATTTGTTAGAGCTACATTTAATAAAATGAATTCAAAATCTAAGAGTACAGAAAAGGAAAGCGTAGCTCAGATTTTTCATATATTAGGGTCCGTTGAACAAATAAGAGGATGTAATGAAGTGGCAGATGAAGAGTATGAAATAACAAGGTATTCTGCTTGTTGCAATGCTAATAGAGGGATTTACTATTATAAAACATATGATGAATTAAATGTTAGGGCAATTGATATGTATGATGAAGATATAAATGGTGAAGAGATAATTGCATACAAGATATAGAATATAATAAATATAAAGATATAAGATATAAGATATAACTCATAAGTTATAATGTGTAAGGTATGTAAAAAGACTAGAATAAATTGAATTATTCTAGTCTTTGTTGTACAATAGGGAATGTTATAAGTATAACGATTGTACAAGAAAGAGTATCTATGTGTATGTATAATTAATATGATAGATTAATACATGTTAAGAGTATTGTATTGATAACATAGCTTATAGGTATTTTGTAAATCATTTAATAGAAAATGAATTATTAAAAGAATAAAGAGGTAGTAATATGGAATGGATTAATGACAACAAAATATTGATAATTGTTTATTTGGCAATTAATTTGGTAGTATTCTTTATGTATGGAATAGACAAATTTAAAGCAGTACATAACAAATGGAGAATACCAGAAAACACACTAATTAGTGGAGCATTATTTGGGGTATTTGGAGCATTGTTAGGAATGATAGTTTTTCATCATAAGATAAGAAAGCCGAAGTTTTTTATAACTGTTCCAGCATTTATGATAGTGGAAGTTGGATTTACAGTGTATTTAATGATGGCAGCGAGGTAAGAGAATATATGGAAGTAAAAAATAAAGCAGTAATATATGATTTAGATGGTACGTTGTGGGATTCATCTAGAGAAGTTGTAGAGGCGTGGAATATTGTTTTAGCTAGATATCCGCATTTAAATAAGCAAATAACAGTTGAAGATATGCATAGTTATATGGGGAAGAATATATTTGATATATTTAGATTAATATTGCCCGATGTAAGTAAAGAAGAACGTAATAGTATAATGGAAGAAAGTATTATAGAGCAGGAGAATTATTTGAAAAAGCATGGTGGAACATTATATAAGGGTGTTTTAGAGATGCTCGCTAGATTAAAAGATAAATATAAACTAATAATTGTGAGTAACTGTCAAGATGGGTATGCTCAGACATTTTTAGATTATACAAAATTATGGGATGAGTTTTGCGATTTTGAGGTACATGGAAGAACAGGAATGTGCAAAGGTGACAATATAAAATTAGTAATGGAACGTAATGGTATTGAAAAGGCAGTTTATGTTGGTGATACAAAAGGCGATAGTGAAGCTGCACAACATGCAGGAGTACCATTTATATATGCATCATATGGTTTTGGAGAAGTTGAGAAACCATTGTATGTGGCAAAGAATATACAAGATGTAGTAGAAATGGCGGAAGAGATATTAGGGTAGGATATTAGAGGATATATAACAAAATTAAAAGAAAAGATAAGAAAAGATAAGAAAAGATAAGATAAGAAAAGATAAGAGCCGTTTGCCTTAGATAAAATTTGGTAGACGGTTCTTTGGTTTATATAAAATCGCTTCAATAATGATATATTGACTTTTTAACGGTGCACCGTTAAAATAAAAGAAAAGGTTGTGTTTATAAAGGAGAAGGATTGTATGGATTTAAAAGAGTTATTAGAGGAAAAAGATATGTCAGTTATGGATTGTTCTAAAGTAAGTGGAGTGCCATATTCAACTTTGATGGATTTAGTAAAGAAGAAAACGAGACTAGAAAAGAGTTCAGGAGAAACATTGTATAAATTAGCTAAGGTATTAAATGTTAGCATGGAAGAGTTAATAGAAGAGGAAATACTTGCAAAAGAAAGAGCTGATTTTGAGAATTTTAAGAGTAATATGTGTCATCAGGTAAAGTCAAAAGGAGATTTGGATTTTATAGTGGATACACTACAAAATGATGAAGTAAGCAAATATTGGAGACTCAAATGGTATAAGGAAGCATATTATACCTTAGCAATGGTTGATTATTTAAGCAGAATAAATGATTTGCCTATATGTACTAATTATAATGATATTCGAGAAACATCGCTTAAGGAACCAGTGTATCCTAGGGATATTATAGTTTTGGAGAAATTTGAAGTTGACAGCGAAGCGTGTAAAAAAGCTTATGAGGAAGCAATACCAGAGTTTAAGAGATTTAATATAATAGAGGGGGATATTAGAGATGTCTGCTAAAACAATGATTAGTAAGGAAAATATATATATATATTTAAAAGTAGCATTGATTGTATTAAATCATAAATTGTAGTGCTTATAGTAATGATTTACTCTAAAAATATATGGTTATTCTTGAAAAAACTATTTTATTGTTATTTAATAAATTGAAAACTTCTTATTAAATTTTTCATATCCAGGTTTGGAACAAAATATTTATAATATTTTTTCTTTAGGCTATTAGAATAATATTGATCTTTGGTTATAAATTAAGGCTTTCTATGAATTGGTATATTATCATAGAAAGCCTTAGTAGTATACTTATTTAATTTTTAGACTACAATAATTTATGTTATTAATTGTTTTTAAAGTATTTATTTTCATAGATTTTTAGGAAACTTTAATCTGCTAGTTCTATTCTTGTTTTTTTAAATATTTTAATAAAAACAAAAATGTGTATGTAATGAATAAATGCTATCATTAATGCTTGTAACGCACTGTTTACATCTTTTGTTAGAATACTTCCTATTGCAATTAATACAAATACTATTCCTGAGAGACTGTATACAATAGGTAAAATTTTTCCTGGAATAGTAGAACTTTTTATTTGTGATAGTAATTTTTGAAACACACTGTTTATTAATAAATTAACAACACCTATTCCAATTATAACTAATAAAACTACAAAATTTTTCATATAACATTTCTCCCTTTTATTATAATAGTCCCATTATCAAATCCCAAACTGATTTTGGTAAATTAATTCCACCAGCACCTGTACTATATTCATTTACATAATGTTGAACTGTCATTGTATTTCCTGAGACACCTTTATTAGTTGCTACCATATTGTGTTTTCTACTAAAATCCCAACCAACTGGTATTGGTGAAGTAATTGTTAAAACATATTTAACAGTTGCATCGATATTTTCATTAACTCCACCACAATGAGTATCAGTTAAACTTGAACTAACATTAACAGTGAATAATTTTTTACATATACCAGTAACTTCGCCTTTAGCGTATCTTAAACTCAATTGTGATTTTTTTACATTGACAGTATATCCAAAAGACGATTTATAATTTAATAATACATTAGCGCCACATATTGCTTTACTATTATAAGTGAATTTTCTATCTCCATGTTCTTTTTTTACTGTCTCTTTCCAAGTTTTAATTGATTTCCAAGCACGTTTTGTATTTTCATCTTCAGATTCATCAGTTATTTCGAATTCAGCATCAAATCCATAATTTCCTTTTACTTTTACAATTGATTTATAAGAATTATCTGTTGCAAAATTTTTCACAGTTAAATTTTCATCATTAGGTAAATTTGATGTTATTTTTTCTACATCTTCAATTGTTGTAGCTGTGCTTAATACTGTGTCAATTTTATTAAATACATTTTCTGATTCATTAGAAATATACTGTAATACAACTTCATCTGAAGCTTTTGAAAGTACTTCGCCAACAGCTGCATTATTAACTTCTGTATAATTATCAAATTCAGCATATAAATCATCTAATGAATTAATAGTAATTTCTTTTTCATTATATGCTCTGAGATTACTAACTATTTCTTTAATAGTCTCTTTTACTTCATTTTCATCTACTGAAGATTTGTTATTCAAAAATTCTGTATTAGCAACTTCATTTGCATTAGCATTTAATTTACTAATTCCCATTGCTCCACCAGCTAATATCGCTGATACTAATACTAATGATACATATTTTGTTATTTTTCCTCTTTTAATCATATTTTTTATATCCTCTCTTTTTTAAATTATATTTAAGTAATGACGTCATTTACAAATATCATTATATTTAATGATACACTCTTATTCAAATTAAAAAAGACTAAAAAAAATAAATAATTTGTTATATTTTGTATTAGCATTATTAAAAATTGCATTTAGTGTATTTAAGATGAAGTGGAATCGAGGGTAGAAAGAGTGTAGGATTTAATTTTGTAATTTACATCAAAAATAGAGTAAGTATTTGTTAAGTAAAATTACTTGAATATAACTTAATTATATTGTAAAATAAGCTTTGTGAAAATTTATGGAAGTTACAAAGAAATGGAGAGAAATAAAATGACAAAGATTAGAACAAGATACGCTCCTAGTCCAACAGGAAGAATGCATGTAGGTAATTTAAGAACTGCATTATATGCATATTTAATAGCTAAACATGATGGTGGAGATTTTCTACTTAGAATAGAGGATACAGATCAAGAAAGATATGTTGATGGAGCAGTTGAGATAATATATAGAACATTAGAGAAGACTGGGCTTATACATGATGAAGGTCCAGACAAAGATGGTGGCGTTGGTCCATATGTACAAAGTGAGCGTATGGCAAGCGGATTATATCTAGAATACGCTAAACAATTAGTAGAAAAGGGAGAAGCATATTATTGTTTCTGTGATAAAGAGAGATTAGATAGTTTGAAACAATCTGTTTCTGATGATGGAACTGTTATTGCTCAATATGATAAACATTGTTTGAAATTATCAAAGGAAGAGATAGAAGAGAAACTTGCAAGTGGTATTCCATATGTAATTAGACAAAATAATCCGACAGAAGGACAAACTACATTTAATGATATTATTTTTGGCGAGATTACAGTAGATAATTCAGAATTAGATGATATGATTCTTATAAAATCAGATGGTTATCCAACATATAATTTTGCCAATGTTGTAGATGATCATTTAATGGGAATTACTCATGTAGTAAGAGGTAGTGAGTATTTATCATCATCTCCTAAGTATAATAGATTATATGAAGCTTTTGGATGGGAGATACCTACATATGTACACTGTCCAATTATAACTAATGAAGAACATAAGAAGCTAAGTAAAAGAAGTGGACATTCATCATATGAGGATTTATTAGACCAAGGTTTTGTTACAGAGGCTATTGTTAATTATGTTGCATTACTTGGATGGAGCCCAGAAGGTGAACAAGAGATATTTACTTTAGATGAATTAGTAAAGGCATTTGATTTTAGTAGAATTAATAAGTCACCAGCAGTATTTGATATGGTTAAGCTTAGATGGATGAATGGTGAATATATTAAAGCTATGGATAACGATAAGTTTTATGACATGGCTATGCCATATATAAAAGAAGTAATTAAAGCAGATGTTGATTTAGTAAAGATAGCAGATTTAATGAAGACTAGAATAGAGACATTTTTAGATATAGCTGAGAAGATTGATTTCTTTGAAGCACTTCCAGAGTATGATATAGCAATGTATACTCATAAGAAGATGAAGACTAATTCAGAGAATTCTTTACAAGTTTTAAAGGATGTACTTCCTAGATTTGAAGAATTAGAAGATTATTCTTGTGAAGCAATAGAAGCATTATTAAAAGAGTATATTGCTGAGCGTGAAATCAAGAATGGTATGGCTTTATGGCCAGTTAGAACTGCCGTATCAGGTAAACAGATGACTCCAGGTGGAGCTTACGAGATTATGGAGATATTAGGTAAGGAAGAGTCTCTTAAGAGAATTAGAATTGGTATCGAAAAGCTTACAGCTGCTGTAGAGTAAAATTGTTTTATTGTAAGATAGTGAAATGATATAATAAGAGAGATAATGAAGTTTAGTAATTACTATAAATATGATTGCGAGCGAAATTAACAATTTTGCTCGCAGTACTTTTGTGTAAACAAAGTGAGAATTATGGGAATGGAGAGCATATATGAAATATAATGAGGCACAAGAACAGGCTATAAATCATAATACTGGACCTATGATGGTTCTTGCTGGACCAGGTTCAGGGAAAACAACAGTTATAATAAATAGAACAAAAAACTTAATAGAACAGTATGGCGTAGACCCTAGGAAAATTCTTGTTATAACATTTACCAAAGCAGCAGCCCAGGAGATGAAAGAGCGATTTATAAAGTTGGTAAATAATGAAAACAATGAGTCACAGGTAAGGGTAAATAGGAATAAAGACAGCATGCTGAAAAATGACGCGAGCTTTGTTAATTTTGGAACTTTTCACGCAATATTTTTTAATATACTTAGACAAGCCTATAGAGAGTGTACATATGATAGTATTATTAAGCAAGAGGATAAGATGCGTCTTATAAAGGAAATCGTTTTAAAGTATGATATAGAAACAGAAGATGAAAAGGAACTTCTTGCAGATATAGAAAGTGAAATAAGTCTTGTAAAAGGTGAGATGATGGATGTAAATAATTACTATTCTCAGTCTTGTCCGCAAGCTCATTTTCGTAGTATATATAATGAATATAATGATACTCTTCAGAGTAAAAGGCTTATAGATTTTGATGATATGATTGTAAAGTGCTATCAGTTGTTTACAGCATATCCACAGATATTAAATCAGTGGCAGAAACGTTATGAATATATTCTTATAGATGAGTTTCAAGACATTAATTTATTACAATATAAGATTATGCAGATGCTTGCTAAGCCAGAGAATAATATATTTATAGTAGGTGATGATGACCAGTCTATTTATAGATTTCGAGGTGCAAAACCAGAGATAATGCTTAATTTTACAAAGGACTATCCAGATAGTAAGGTTTGTAATCTAGATATCAATTATCGTTGTAGTGGACATATTGTAGATATTGCAGGGAGAATAATTAAGAATAATAAGAAAAGATATGATAAAAATATTAGGACAATTAACCAACCGGGACGTAATGTTGAAATATCTGAATTTAAAACAATAAATGACCAAAGCATACAGATAATAGAGGATATAAAGAATTATTTATCCCAAGGAATACCTTATAGTCAGATGGCTATTTTATATAGAACAAACTCCCAACCTAGAAGAATGGTAGAGAAACTTATGGAGTATAATCTTCCATTTATAATTAAAGATGGATTGCCAAGTATATATAATCATTGGATTTCGGAGACAATGTTATACTATTTAAAAGCGGCAAAACAATGTTTTGGTTGCAAGACAACAGGGGAAATGGGCTCAAGGCTAATTGATAGAACTATATTTATGAAAATAGCTAATAAACCAAATCGTTATATATCAAGAGCTGTTATGACAAGTCAATATATTGATTTTGAGTCTCTAAAATCAAATTTCACATCAAAGGAATGGATGCTAGAAAGATTAGACAACTTTGAATATGATTTAAGTAAAATTGCAAAAATGGATATGTATAGTGCAGTTAATTATATTCGAAAAGCTGTAGGTTACGATGAGTATTTGGAAGATTATGCAACTAGTAGGAAGATAAATCTTGAAGAACTGTATGAAGTACTAGATGAATTTCAAGAGAATTGTAAAGATATGAATACTTTAGATGAGTTACTTGAACATATAGATAATTATAATGAAGAATTAGAACGTAATTTATCTAAAGCAAGAGAGATATCAGATGCTATTAATATGATTACATTTCATGGAGCCAAAGGTTTAGAGTTTAAGGTTGTATTTATAATTGATGCTAACGAAGGAATAACACCTTATAAAAAAGCTGTCCTTGAAGCAGATATAGAAGAGGAAAGACGAATGTTTTATGTAGCAGTGACTAGAGCGAAGACATATTTACACATATATTATTCGAAAGATAGATTTGGTAAGGAAATGCAACCATCTCGTTATGTGGGAGAAGCTTTGGTTGATAGAGAATCCATTCAAGAGGGTGTTCAAATAAAACATAAAGTATATGGTGCAGGTAAAATAGTTAGAGCAGATGAGAAGCGTATAACTGTAAAGTTTAGCAATATGGTTGTTAGTAAAATACTTGATATAGAATATTGTGTAAGCAATCGATTAATAGAGATTAAATAAAAGAAAAAATCACGCCGTGGCGTGATTTTTTCTTTTATTTATCTATGCAACAGGTTTATTTCCATAGTTGAAAATTGTATACCATGTTTCAGGATTCATTGAATTATCAAGTGTTTGTGCTAATCCATTAAGATTTCTGAAAGTAGTAATGTGATTAATTGTATCAGCATCATAAATACCATTTAAGCCTATTGCATATTTATTTTTATATCTTAAAGCGGCTTGAAGTAATTTAGTTAAATTATCATATTCAGTTGTAGATAAAACTATATTATTGTTTTTAATTACTTCGTAAGTTGCTTCATCAAAATATCCTGTAAGAGGAATATTTGTTTTGAATCTTAAGTTAAGTTCTGCTTGTAAAGCTCGTGTAATACCTTGTTCAGTATCAAATCCAAGAGCACCGTTTGTACCTACAGCCACTCCCATAGCACCATAAGTTTGGTTTATCCATGCTTGTAATTGACTAAGTTCATTATTAAAGTGTGGTCTATTGCTATCGTTAAATAAAACATACCAAGTTTCAGCATTCATCTTCATATGAGGTGGAGTATCAGCCATACCAGTAGATTGTCTTAACCAACCGATTTTACTACATAGATTAGCATCAAGTACACCTGTGCATGTTACATCACTGTATTTTAATAGATATTTAAATGCCATTTGAGCTAATTTAGTCATTGTATCATAACCGTCTTGAACTAAATAAACTTTATTTTTATCTGCAGCTTCATAACATTCTTCAGTAAAGTAACCATTTACTTCAAGATTACAACCATATCTTAGATTCATTTCAGCTTGCCAAGCCTTAACTATAGCTTGGTGAGTATCATATCCAAGAGCACCATTAACAGGTATATTTATACCAAATTTAGCGCCATAAGTAGCATTAATCCAACTTTGAATCTCTCTTAATTCATTATTGAAGTTTGGTCTATTACCACTATTAAATAAAGTATACCAAGTTTCAGCATTTATCTTCATATGAGGTGGAGTATCAGCCATACCAGTAGATTGTCTTAACCAACCAATTTTACTACAATAATTAGCATCAGCAATACCAGTACATGTTACGTCACTGTATTTTAATAGATATCTAAATGCCATTTGAGCTAATTTTGTAAATGTGTCGTATCTAGTAGTATCAGTATATTCTTTACACAAATCAGCTGCATTATAACAAGCTTCATTGAAATAACCAGTTATAGGTAAGTTACAACCGTATTTTAAGTTCATTTCAGCTTGCCAAGCGCTTACTATAGCTTGTTCTGTTTCGTAACCTAAACTACCATTAACAGGAACTCTTATACCAAATTTATCACCATAAGTACCATTAATCCAACTTTGAATTTCTTTTAATTCATTATTAAAGTTAGGCTTACGTCCATCATTGAACACAGCATACCAAGTTTCAGCATTCATTTTCATATGTTGTGGAGTGTCAGAAATGTTATATTTTTGTCTAAAGTAACCTATGTTATTAGCTGTTAATTGGTTAAACGTACCATCAACATTACTTGTGTATTTATATCTGTAGGCAAATGCAGCTTGTAATAATTTTGTGAAAGTATCATATCTATCTGTATTTAAATATACTTTGAACATATCAGCAGCATTATAACTTGCCTCGCCAAAATCACCATCAACAACAAGACCGCATCCGTATTTCATGTTCATTTCGGCTTGCCATCCCTTTACAACAGCTTTTTCTGTTTCTGGACCATAGACACCATCTACGGTAATTTTAACACCATGTGCACCATATACACCATTTAACCAACTTTGTAAATCTCTAACATATGGGTCACCATGAGAAGGAGCTGGTGCAGGATTAGGAGCTGGTGCAGGATTAGGTGAAGGTGCATTACCGCCACCACCGTTTCCTTCATTTTCTCTATCTATAGGTGGAACAGAATTAATGTTTGGATTTCTGTATACAGTGTAGCTTTGAGAATATAATTTACTTTCTACTTGTGCAAAAGAGAATTGATTATATTTTAAACCAGGAACAGTTTGTTCAATAGTGTATACATTTTGTGAATCAACTGCATATACCAATATTACGTGGCGATTAAAAGAAGTTCTATTAAATACATCTCCAACCCTAATACTAGAAGGGGATGCTTTTCCTAAATGTGTGTAGGTATTATTTATTCCAACAGTAGTTCTTCTTTCATGTCCCATACAAAATGAAACAAATCCACTACAGTCAGTTCCATAGTATATATTACCATTTGCTTTTTGAGTATAAAGTTTACTATTAGGGTTATCAGCTTCTCTATTAAATTGATTTAAAGTAATATTATAACCAACATATCCACCATGAGTAGGTTGTGAGTATGGAACACCATTAGAAACTTTACCAGCAGGAATAGTAAAACCTTTAGAACCATTAAATTTATCACTTCTAACATTCTTAAGTGCTTTCCATGTATTTTTTGCCATAGCATTCATTCTATTAAGCATATTTTTAACACCTTGAGAGTTTCGTGTATTTCTAATACTACTAAGGTACATTTTATGTTGTTCCTCAGGAACGTTTATTATATCACTCTCAGAATAATTGCCAAATAGTGAATCTAAAGCGATTCTACTTTGTTCAAATTCAGTTTCTTCAGAATCAGTATTTGTGTCTGTATAAAAGTATAAATCATCTTTTGTAGTTTCGATTGTTTGCTCTATTCCAGTTATCAATTCATTATTATCAATATTTAAAGAATAAGTTTCATCATCCTTCTTTATAAAAATAATGCCATTGTCAGATGGTATAAAACCAACTGAATTATTGCAACTCTCAAGAGTTGATATTTCTTTATTTTCTATATTGTATTTATAGACTGTTGAGTTACTTGAGAAAAGTATGTCATTATAGTTAACAACGTACATCATATCAATATTATAGTTTGATAATTCATCAAACTCATTAGTTTCAGTAGTGTCTAAATTAACTGATTTAACTTTGTCATTGGCAATATAGTATAGAGTTGTGTCAACAAGGTTAAGATTAGTTGCATTAGAATCTGTTGTAATATCAATTGGTGTAGAATAGTTTTCTTCTTCATTGTAAGAATAGTATTTAATACCATCTTCAGTTGAAGTAATATAATCACTTACTAGATATAAGTCTGTACCCTTATTTAAAAGGTTAGCAGGTGTGTTACCTAATTGATTTTCACCAGCATAGATTTCATATCTATCACCAATAGTGATACTTTCAGAAAGGACAACTTGTCCTTCAGTACCATTAGCTTTAGAATTAAAGTTATTAACTATTAATCCAATGCCTAATGATAATGTTAATGAAGCAATAGCTCCAATAATTAAGTGTTTCTTTTTCATTATTTATACATTTCCCTTCGTTGTATTTTTTATGTACTTAAAATGCGCACAAATAGGAGTATAACAGTTATAAAAAGTGATTATCAAGACAGATATAATTTTTTTTGAATTTGTTTATTTTTATTTTATATATTTATAAAATTTTTATAATATTGGGAGATATTGTTAAATTGTAATTATAAAAAGTATCTTAATAATATTGCATTACTATGAAATAAAGTTAAATAAGGGGGAAAAGTATTGTTTGATAAGCTATAATCATTTATAGTATAGGATAGACATGCGTGTTATAAAGGGGAGAGTGAAAATAAAACACGCAAAAGTATAATTAGGGGTGATGAAAATAATGAATGGGAAGAGTAGAAAAAAATTAATTGGGTTTATAATGGCAAGTATATTATTAGGTGTGTCAGTATTAGGTGTGTGCACAATGGGAGGTGCATCTAATGCTAGTACAATAAAACCTAAAAAAATCGTTGGATTTCATTCTGGAGTAGATTTAAGAAGAAATCTATCTAATAATCAAATAGAATCATTGTATAAGTTATGTAAAGTATGGGGATATGCAAAATATTATCATCCAACAGTAGTAGCTGGAGAAGTTGATTGGGATAAAGAACTATTTACAATGATTCCTCTTGTGGCTAAAGCGAAGAATCAAGATGAAACAAATAAAATTATATATGAATGGTTGAGCAAGTATACCTTTGAAAATACTACAACAAAAGAAGAGTTTGATAGTGCTATGCAATCAATGTTAAAAGATAACTTTATTTCAATAAATGATATGTCATGGATAAGTGATGAAACTGTTTATGGGAAGGAAATATGTAGTTATCTTGAAAAATTATCTTATACATGTGTAGCACAAAGAGATAAGTCATATGCGTATATTAATGAATTTGGAGAACTTGGCTTTGATAATGAAAAAAATTATGAATATACAGTTGACGATGATGGATTAGAGTTGTTAGCGCTATTTAGGTATTGGAATGCATTTAATTATTATTCTCCAAATGTCCATTTAACAGATGAAAATTGGGATACAGTTTTAAAAGAAGGTATAGAAAAGATTGTTAAAGTAGATGATTTTGATGAGTACTATTATACAATTGCATCAATTATTGCCAAGACAAATGATGGTCATGTCCAAACACTTCCAAAGGATAATATGATGAAATTTAATAATTATTATGGAGAAAAGCGTCTACCTTGCGCATTTGAATATATAGATGGAAAAGTAGTTGTATCATATGTTAGCGAAGAGTGTAAGGAACTAAAGTCAGGAGATATATTACTAAAAATAGATAATACAACAATGAGCAACAGAATCCAATGCTTAAGTCAATATACATGTTTGTCAACACCAGATAAAATAGAGGCTAATATGTTTGGGCCAGTACTTAATGTTAAAGGAGATAAGGCAAAGGTAACAGTATTAAGAGATGGAAGAAAACTAAAGTTTACAGTAAAAAGTATTAAGGATTATATAGAAAAGAAGGATGTATATTCTAATGGTTTAATTAAAGATGATATAGGTTACATAGATATAGGGACAATAAAAGAAGGTGATATAGAGAAATTAATGTCACAATATATGTCAACAAAAGGAATAATAATTGATTTAAGAAAGTACCCAAGTGTTTCAGGAAAATGCGATTTGCTATCAGAGTATTTTGTTCCAAAGTTAACTGAATTTGTGAAATTTGGTATGCATTTAACATCAGTACCAGGTGCATTTTTCTATAATTATTCTACTTGTGGTGCAGGAGCAACAGGAATAGATGGACAAGATAAGAATTATCCATTGTATAAAGGTAAGCTGATGGTATTAGTAGATGAACATACATTAAGTCAAGGGGAAACAATGGCTATGGCATTATCAGTAGCACCAAATGCAACATTAGTAGGTACTAATACATTAGGGGCAGTAGGGATAAAAACACCAATTACGTTACCAGGTAATATAATATCATTTTTATCAAGTATAGGACAGTATCAGTTAGATGGAGAAAATGTTCAAAGAGTTGGAGTGGCACCAGATGTTAAGTGTGCGCAGACGTTGCAAGGTGTAAAAGAAGGAAGAGATGAAGTTGTAGAGATGGCTATTGATTTAATATATACAGAGGTAGAGTAGAGATGGAGATTTAGTTTGTTTTAGAATATGGATGGGAGAGAATAATGAAATTATATGTTAAACAAAAACTTACATTTTTAAAGGAGAAATTTGCTGTTACTGATGAACAAGGAAATGAAAAATATTATGTGCAAGGAGAGGCTTTAAGTTTAGGGCAGAAACTACATATTTATGATTTGAATAATAATGAAGTTGGGTTTATAAAAGAAAAATTAATTAGTTTTGAAAGCCAGTTTTATATTTATATATGCGGACATGAAGTAGGTATGATCAAGAAAAAAATAACATTTTTCAAACCTAAATATGAAGTGGATTATAATGGCTGGCGAGTAGAAGGAGATGTAATGGGATGGAACTATGATGTATATGAAGGAAACAGAGTAGTTGCAACAATTAGAAAAAAATTAATGTCATGGACAGATTCATATGAAGTTGATATTAGACAAGCAGAAGATGAGTTGAGTGCATTGATATTGGTGCTAGCTATAGATGCTGTGAAAAGCAAAGAAAATTCATCAGGTGTAAGTGTGAATTTTTCGAGTTAGAAGAAATATTAGTTATTAAATATAAATGAATATATATTTATATTGGCTTGGTAAAGAGATAAAAATAACATCAAGAGTAAGTGGCAACTTTAAAGGAAAGAAAATATTAAATTTTCAAATAGAAGGATAAGATATCACAGATAAGTGGAAGGCACAATTTAAGAATATAAATGAGACACACGGGAAAAACATTGATGGTGAAATAATTGTTTATAATGGAAAAGATATTGTAGACATCTCTAATTAGGATATTGATATGGCTAGAACAATGAAATACATAGAGATATATAAATATACAGATATATATGAAACGACTACGCAATATATAGTAAAGGCGAAAGGAAAATATGAGGGATTTGTTACATGTGAAGAAGTAGGATTGTATACCGATTTATCATCAAATTTGTTTGGTGATAAAGGTTCATCTGTAGAAAAGGCAATTAGTATTAAATGTGAATATAGAATGTTATATGTACAATAGATGAAGGATACAGGTGATTATTGGAGTGAATAATTATAGTGCCAGTAGGTTTAATGCTTACTGGTACTTTTATGTTTAGAAATAGTGAGAGGATTTTTTGGGAAGTAGATGAAGTAACAAAAAAATGAAAATTTAATAACGAAGTTCCGTTATCGGCAAAATATAATAAGAAAATACAAACAAAATAATTTGATAAAATGCCGATAACGGAGTATAATTATAGTAAAGAATGTTATAAGCGCTACCGCACTTGATAGGAGGATATATGAAGTATTTATCAGTAGTAGAAATCTCAAAAAAATGGGGGATATCTGAGCGTTCAGTACGTAATTATTGTACGATGGGGCGTGTTAATGGTGCTTTTTTGACAGGTAAGACATGGAACATTCCTGAAGATGCAAAGAAACCTAGTAGGATGCCGAAACAATCGTTGAAACCAGCATCTTTATTAGAAGTTTTAAGAAGAGAAAAGGAAACTAAGCTTTCTGGTGGTATATATCATAAGGTACAGGTTGATTTGACATACAATTCAAATCACATAGAAGGAAGTAAACTTACACATGATCAAACAAGATATATATTTGAGACAAATACTCTAGGAGTTACTAGTGGTGTAGTTAATGTTGATGATATTGTAGAAACAGCAAATCATTTTAGATGCATAGACATGATTATTGAAGATGCCAATTATGTGATATCAGAGAAATTTATTAAAGAATTACACTATGTTCTTAAGAATGGAACAAGTGATAGTAGAAAAGATTGGTTTGTAGTAGGGGATTATAAAAAGCTTCCTAATGAAGTGGGAGGACATGAAACAACTCATCCCGAGAATGTATGTAATGAAATAAAAAAACTTATTAATGGTTATAATAGAAAGAAAGATGTAACATTTGATGATATATTAGAGTTTCATTATCAGTTTGAATCAATACATCCATTTCAAGATGGCAATGGACGTATAGGTAGATTAATTATGTTTAAAGAATGTTTAAAGCATAATATAGTACCGTTTATTATAAATGAGGGTACTAAAATGTATTATTATAGAGGGTTAAGTGAATGGGATAGAGAAAGGGGATATTTAAGAGATACATGTTTAATGGCACAAGATCAGTTTAAACAGATAATGGATTATTTTAAAATAAAATATTAGGATTATAAGTAAGGAATAGGGATAAGGCATAAAAACAGGATAAGGGATTAAATAATGTGAGAAATATAATAAGTAGTAAAATTATTGATTAATTAATAAGATAAAATGCTTCTATATATTCAAATACTAGTCTATAGGCATGATTATAATCTAGTATTTTAAATCTATTTATCCATTCTCTTTTTAGTAATGCATGAAATGATTCTATACATGCATTATCATAAGGATATCCTGTTTTAGAGTAACTACGTATCATTCCTTCAGTAGCACGTACATATTCATTGCTTACATATTGGCAGCCACTATCACTGTGTATTATCTTGGGTTTATTGCTTCTTCTTGTTTCCTTTGCTTTATTAATTGCTTGGATTACCCATTTACTTTCTAAAGTTGTACTAAGTCCAAAACTTATTATTTTTCTTGAATATAGATCCATTATACTTGTTAAATATACAAATACTTCATATGTCCATATATATGTTATATCTGAACACCATACAGCGTCAGGTGTGTCAGGGTTAAACTGCTCATCTAATATCATTTCTTTTAATCTTATTTTCTTAGCTTCCTCACTTTCATAATTACCTCGTCCTCTAGTTGGTACAGAGCCTTCATTATTATTATATCATTGAGAAATGGGCATGTCTAACTTGTACTAAATTTATTCTAGTACCAACTTGCTTATTAAATAAGTGATAGAATAGTCTTGAAAAAATATAAAATTCTATAAGTACAAAATAAAAATGGTATATAACGAAATAAACCCATAAAGTAGACATAAAAAGAATAAACAGAGCATAAAAACAATAGCTATAGACAAAATTTGTTGTTTTTTGTGTAAGTTGCACAACGAGTGTAACATATGATTAATTTCTAAGTAACAACTAGAAAAAAATAGTATGATAATTGTAAGATAATAGAAAATAGTAGAAATAAGTTACAGTAAATAAATATAAAACTTAGTAAATTTGTATAGTTTATAAAATTTTAAAAGTTTGACTAATGTGAGTTGTATTGGTAAGATGTAGGAGCAAACTTGATTTGGCCAAATAAGTATGTAAGAAACAATAATAATTTTAAAGAAAAGGATGAGTAAAAAAATGAGAAAAATTAATAAGGGAACATTAGTAAAGGTAATATCAATGGGATTAGCAGTAGCAATTTTAGCAGGAGTAGCACTTAATCCAATATCAGGGAAAAAGGCAAAAGCTTCAGAGGAAAGTGAAAATGTAGAAGTAGTTTTCGATGAATATGCAGATGTAGATTTAAATTGGGATGAAGACTATATAAATATTGATAGATTTGGAATGACACCAGAAATGGAAGCAAACATTGATAATTTAGAAAATATGACAGAAGAAGAGTTTGCAGCAGTATTTTATACAGATGAATATGATCAAAACTTTGTAGCACATTATGAACAAAACAAAAGAGGTGTTGATGACATTGTTTTAAAAGCACTTAAGAAAATCATAAAAGAAAAAGGTAAAAAAGGTATTAAAGAACTAATTGAAAAAGTTGCAAAGAAATTACCAGGATTTGTTACAAAAGCAATAGCAAAATTATTAGGAAAAGAATGGAAAGAAAGAATAGTTGGTGTACTAGTTATGGTTTCATCAATTGAAGATGGTTTAGTTGATTTTATTGCAGACAAGACAGGAATAAACAAAAAAACAGTACAAGTTATTGTGGAAGTTATTTCATGGATTATATAATTTAATAGATTTAATAATTAAGGAGTGTTAAAAATGAAAAATTTTTTGAAAAATAGAGCACAAAGTTTTAAAGATAGAATAGCATCTAAGGTTGTAATGTTGGTAATATTTTTATTGTTCCATTTAGGCGTAATATCATGGGAAACAAGTATGATTTTATGTGTAATAGATATTTTATTGGTTGACGAGTTAGTATTAGCATTAAAAGAAGCGTTTACAAATGCAATAATGAAATCAATAGAAGAAATGGAAGCAGAGAATAAATAAGTTGGTATAGAAAAAATGGAAATCCCCTAGAATACATTAGTAGAATATATACTAGGGGATTTGTATGAAAGAAGTAATGATAATTATAAATAATTAAGAAGGATGGTTGGAAAATGAAATTAAATAAGAAGTTAGTAAAAATTACATCACTAGGACTTGCAGCAGCAATTATCGCAGGAACTGTTGTAACACAAAATTTAAAGGCAAATGCAAATGAAGTTGTTGAGTATACTTCAGAAGTATCAGCAAGAGAATATATGGAGGCTAATATTGATAATATAGCTAATATGTCTACAGAAGAGGCGTATGAGGTATTTACAGATGAGCGTTTTGCATCAGAGGTTAATGACTTATTAGTTAAACAGAATAAAAGAGGTGGCGGTAAGTCATTAAGCGATAAGCTTAAAGATTTAACAGATGGACAATTAGATAACTTAGCTGGTAAATTATTAGATAAGTTACCACAAGGTATTAGAGATGAGATTCCAACAGGTGCAACTGAAGAAGGCGATGAAGTAGTAGATGATACAGAGGTGAATACAGATGAAGTAACAGATGATACTACAGATGTTACAGAAGATGATATGGAATTAACTGAAGATTCAGAAGAAGATGACAAGGAATCAGTAGGAAAATCAATAATTAAAAGTTTATTAGAGTCAATTAAAGACGGAATGGATGCAGAAGAAATTTCTAAATGGCTTCAAGATAAATTTAATTTTAAACCGCTTCTTGCAAAAGTTGTTTCAACAGTTACAGTAGGGGCATTGGATGTAATAATATCTTTAGTATAATATAACAATTGAAAAGATAGTATTTATAAACGGCATATGTATTAAGACAAATAGTATATATATGCCGTTTATAGAATTAAAAGGGAGATAGATATGAAAAATATAAAAGTATTAAAAAGAGCATTAGCTATTGTAATGACACTTGTAACTGTTATAGGAATAACAACTGTTCATGTTCAAAAATCTAATGCTAATCAAAGTAGAATTCCACAAAGAACTGTTTCTACAGATACATTAGATATGTATTGGGATGAGTTAGCTAATATGACATTAGATGAATTTGAGTCAGTGTTTTGCAATGCAGAATATAATAGAGAATTTGTAAGAAATTATGACATGGTAAGAAGAGGCGAGTCAACATTAGATAAATTAAAAGCTAAGATAGCATTGATGAAAGATAAAACGGGAGAATATATTGATGTTGTAACAGATAATATTATGAATAAACTGCCGAAGATGATTAAGGAAAAGTTGAATATTGATAAATTAGGGATGAAGAAAATAGTACAGATGTTAGTGGGATTTCTTAACGATAGTAATATGAGTGTAAAGGCAATCGTAGCTGCAATCGCTGCGGCTACAGGATGGAAGGCATTATGGATTACACCAGTAGTAGATGTTATTTTAAAAGTATTGGATATATTCTTTAATAAGTCAGAAGAACCTAAATCATCAGAAGAACCATCAGCAACACCTGTAAGTTCAGATAACGAAGAACCAGATGTTTCAGAGGAACCTACTGGGGAGCCAACAGATATACCAAGTGAGACAGAAATGCCTACTGGGGAACCAATAGTTGATGAAACTGAAAATCCACAAGATAATGAAACAATAGATCCAATAGGAGAAGGATTTGATGAGCTTAATGAAGATGATGGTGGACTATTAAATTGTCCTCCAAGACCTGTGGAGTCAGAACAGCCAATAAATACAGAAGTGCCAGTTACAGAAGCACCTGCTACAGATATTCCAACAGCAGCATAGTTTTATAATAAATAACATTAATAGTATAAAAAATGTATTATTAATGGGTATAACAGTATAAATATAGGTAGCAGTATTTTACCTACCAAACTACATACATCTATTGCAAGTATAGAAGAGGTATTAGAAATATTTGTTTCAAGTGGAGAATTAACAACAAATTAATAAAATAATCTAAAATAATCTCAAAAAAGGCTAAATAATCGTATGTTTAGCCTTTTTTATGTTATTATAATGGGGCATATGTATATATTTAGCGCAAGTTCTATCTAAATTAGAATAGTAATAATAGTTACCAATAGGTAAGTTATGGGGGAGTATATTATGAAGAAGGTTATAAAGGTAAGCAAAAAAAGAATAATTAGTGCAATAGTTGCTGTTACTTTAATAATAGGAAGCATTAGTTTGGCGGCAGGTGAAAGTAAAATATCAGCTAGTGTTAATAGCGGTGGTAAAGGCAATACTGAGTCTGTAAAAGAAAGATTGCAAAAGGCAAGAAATGAACTGCACGAGATAGATAACAATACATCTGAGTATATTAGGGTTGTTGTAGAACTTAATTCTGATGCTGTATCGGATAAGGAAAGTGACAATTTTTATGAATATGATACGAAGATAAAATTTATAGAAAATAAGTTAGAGAAAAAACAAGATACAATAATAAAGAAGATTGAAAAAATAACAGGAAAAAAGGTTATAAATAGGACTACATATTTAGCTAATTCAGTTACAGTTGAGGCAACTAGTAAACAAATTGAAGAAATCTTAAAGGTTGACGGTGTAGCGAATGTATATGAAACAGAAGAATATGAAGTTACTATGGAGAATGCTATAGATTATGCCAATGTTGAGGAAGTATGGAATAATGAAAAATATGGTTACACAGGAGAAGGAATGGTTATAGCTGTAATAGATACTGGTGTTAACTATAAGCATAGAGATATGGCATTAGCTGCCAATGTTGTAACTAAATATACAGAGGAAGAATGGAAAGAAAAAATAAAACTGTTAGGTCATGGTGAGTATAAAACTAGAAAAGTTCCATTTGCATATGATTATCAAGTGGGTATAAATGACTCTTTAGCGGAGGATAAAGGATTTATAGCAGATATAGTATCTACAAGTGCTCATGGATATCATGTTTCAGGTATTGCAGCAGCAAATGGCAAGTTAAAGGGTGTAGCAAAGAATGCTCAAGTATTAGGAATGAAGGTTTTAGGAAATAAAAAGGGATATTGTACTAGTGATGCAATTGTTCAAGCTATTGAAGATGCTGTAAAGTTAGGTGCAGATGTAGTTAATATGAGTTTAGGACTTTGTTGTGTACCTGTAAACGAAGATGATTACTTACAGAGTGTAATAAATGAAGCAAGTAAAGCAGGTATTGTATTTTGTATTTCTGCAAGCAATTCTGGAAATAGTGGAAGTGTTAAATCCTCTAACACTAATGAATATTGTAGAAAAGATACCACAACAGTAAATACACCAGGTGTTAGTAATAGTGCTATTACAGTTGCTGCATGTAAAAATAGTCTAGATAGTAATGCTGTGGAGATGGCATATTTTTCTTCATGGGGACCGACTAATGAATTAGGAATAAAACCAGAAATTACTGCACCAGGAGAAAATATTAATTCATTAATGAGTGGAAAAAATAAGTATGGTGTATATAGTGGTACATCAATGGCTGCACCATATATTGCAGGATGCACAGCAGTATTAAAACAGGCAGTGATGGAAAAAAAAATAAATATAAATTCAGACAATATTAGTAATTATTTGAAGAATTGTTTAATGAATACATCGAAACCGTTATATGATTTAGACGGTAACCCATATTCTGTGAGATATCAAGGTGCAGGACTAGTTGATTTAGAGAATGCAGTAAAAAATGATGTGATAGCTACATGTGAAGGACAAGCTAAAGTAGAATTAAAAGAAGTTAAAAAGGGAGAAAATAAGACATTTGAAATTCAAATACATAATTACGGTAAAGATAAAGTGTCATACGCTTTAGAAAATACTCAGATTTATACAGATTATAATATAAATGATAATTTGGGTAATAAGTATGGCATTAAGGCTGTTGAGAATTCAAAAATTATATTTAATACAGATAATATAACAGTATTACCGGGACAAAGTGCAAGTGTTAAGGGAGAAGTTATATTAGGTAGTAATTTTGTTGAAAATCAATATATTGAAGCATATGTAAGATTATCAGGAAGTAATGGTGTGGATTTGGGACTCCCAGTATTAGGTTTTTATGGAGACTGGTCCAATGAAACTATTGTTGATACACCAGTATATGAAGGAAAAAGTCTAATTGGTGTAGAGAAAGGAACTGGGTTAGTAGAGGATTGTAAAGATGCTTCATCGTTATATTATGGAACAGAATTAAAGTATAGTACAGAAAGAGAAGCTACTAGTAATATAGCGTGTAATGAAAATATAGAGGATTTTACACAAGAAGATGCTAATACAGTTCTTGAGTCAGAACGTTTTGCAGATTTGAATAGTAAGACAGCAAATAGTTATCTATATAAAATAAAAGATAATCTAAATCTTTATCCATATATTAAAGAGAATAAGGACTATCCTATAAAACATATGGGAAAAGGTATAAGTTTTGCAATATATAAATCTAAAGAAGCTGGTAATATAAATATACAAATTAAAGCGGAATACACTAAATTCAGCATTATGACATTTGAAAAAAATGATTCAAATAATAGAACGGTATCAAAAAATTGTTTACAAACAGTGAATGAAAGTATAAATGTTAGTGAAGGAACCCTTGTATTGATAATATTCAAAAAGTTAGGTGATTTTACAAAGGATGATAAGTATGGACGAATAAAGATTACAAGGAGCAACAATAGTGAAATTACAGAAATTATAGAAACTTATAATGGAGAACTAGCATCATTTTCGCCTAATAATGATAAAGTGTCTGATAAAGTATATCCAGTTGCTGTAAATATTAGAAGTTCAATAGATACAGATATATATGTGTTGGATAAGAATAAAAATATTATTAGAACTTTAGCAAAAGACTTAGTAAGTTCAAAACATGTGCGAAATGTATTAAAAAATGAATTATATGGTGTTTATGAACCTTTTTCATATAATTTATATAGTAGAAGTTATGTACATTGGGATGGAAAGGTTTATAACTCAAAAAGTCAAGAATATGAATATGTACCTGATGGACAGTATTATATACAAATTGATTCAAGAATAAAAAAAGATGATTTGCCACAAACAGTAGTAATGCCAATAAAAGTAGATACAGTCAAACCTACAATTGATAAGTTTGAAATAATAAAAGAAAATAATAATACTATTTTAAAATTCAAAAATAGTGATAACATTGGATTTTCAGCTTATTATTATGTTGATATTAAATTCAAAGAGAAGAAGAAAAGTATATCATTTGGAAACTCGTATATAGAAACAGATATAGATGATAAAGGAAGTTATTATTTGAATTTAGGAAATATAGGGGATGCAGATATTACATTTATGGTAGAAGATCAAGCTGGAAATCAGACGATTTCATCAACACTGAACAATACGCAGGATATCAAATTTAATACAAGAGAAAATGGCGTAAGTGATATAGAATCACTACTATCTTCTAAAAAAACTGATAAATCAAAAAAAGTGTTCAAAGAGAGTATTATATGGCCAGATATGTTAAATGAAAATGAAGAATATTTTATAGAAGGTGTTCTGGATGAAAAATATACAAAATTGGTTATAAATGGTAAAGAAGTAGAATTAAATCTGAATACTAGAAAATATACATTGTTAGTGCCTTTAATAAAGGGGACAAATTTGATGACTATTCAGTATTATAGAGGAGACAAAATAGAAACATTATATGAAAAAGTATATTATGATATTATACGATTGAGATATGAAGTATTAAGCAATTATAATTCTATAGATAAGGAAAATAATTATATTATTACAGATAGTGAATATATAGACATAAATTGTATAGTAAATTCATACATACATTTAGATTATGTGGAGATAAATGGAGACACGGTATATGCTTCTAATGAAGCTACATTAGTAGAAGGTGGTAATAGTATAGAAAAAGCAATCTCTCATAAGATAAAACTACATAAAGGAATTAATAATATTCAAATAAAAATAACTAATATAATAGGCCATGTAGGATACAGATTAGTAAAGGTAGAGCGTAAATAATTAGAATAGGAATCAAATTAAAAATCCAATTCTAAAAAAACTATAAACAATCATAAAAAAGTCTAAATTTTATAAAAATTTAGGCTTTTTTATGTTATAGTATCCTAATAAAAATTATAAATAAAACATATTGGAAGGAGGGGAAATGTATGAATAAAATGGGATGTAGTAATTTGAAAAAATTGCTTTCAGTTATGTTAATAACAGCATTTGTAGTTGGAATTACAATTAGTCATATTGATAAGGTAAGCGCTAATAGTAGTGATAATTCAATAGGTGAGATTAATGTAAGTGCTTATGAATTAGGAGATAATTTTAGTTACTCAGAGTTAAGTACTAATACTATGAATATGTATTATAGTGTACTTGAAAATATGACTCAGGAAGAATTCGAGGAAATATTTACTTCACAAGAGTATGAAGAAGAGTTTGCTAGTACATATGAGACTGTTACTAGAGGAGAAGGTAAGCTTAGTCAATTAGGTAAGAAATTAAAAAATGCTTCAAGTGAATACATTGATAAAGTAAGTGAAGCAATATTTAAAAAGTTACCTACTTTTATTAAGAGTAAGTATAATGTGTCAAAAACAGTTGTAAAAGTGGTTGTAAAGAAATTAATAGAACATCTTGATAACAGCCAGTTAACAACAGCAGTTTTATCTGCAATTATAGTGAAGTTTACAGGAATTCCAATACATTATGTAAAACCAGTATTGGATATTGTAGTTCATGTAATTGATAGAATTATCAACAAGGATAATCAAGATGCTAGCGAGACACCATGTGTTGTAGTATTTCCTACAGCGACACCATCTGCTGAACCAAGTACGCAAGAGCCTACAACATCAGCAGAGCCATCCGCATCAGTAGAGCCGGTTACATCAGAACCAGCCGTAACTACTGAGCCTAGCGCAGCACAGTCTAGCACACAAGAGCCAGCTGTATCAGTAGAACCTAATTAATTACAACAAAAGATGCCAACCACTTAACCACTACCGAGTAGAAAGAATAAAATTCAAACTACAAAGTAGTAGAGATAGGAGTGTTGGCATCTTTCGTTTAATAAATATATATATAATTTATAGGAAAATTTAGGAATATAATCGTTAGTATCTTACAACTTCAAATCGTTGCATTTCGTATTCTTCATCTTTGCTTATTCCGGCCTTTTTTAAAGCAATTTCCAATTGTTGTTCAGTAGTTGTAACTGTTTCAAGGTTTGGAAGTAGAAGCCCACGTTTATCTTCTGTATTAACAATTACACCATATTTTTTTACATCTAATTCATCTAGAGAATTAATTGGCTCTGGGTCATATAACACATCCACACTATAAGATAAAAATGGTAATTCATCAATTGTTATAGGAGTGAATCTTGGGTCATTAATTCCTGCATTTATCGTATTTGTAATAATTTCATGAGCAAGGCAACCAGTAGTAGGGGTAACAGTACCGATGCAACCTCTTACAGCGCCATCTTTCTTTATTGTTACAAATACAGCTGAATTATCATTTAACATATCTTCAGTGATAATATCATTTATATCCGTTAAGGATAGGTATTTTTTTGTTGTAACATATTTTTCTAAAGTAGTTCTAGCTAGTTTAACATAAGGATTTTCTTTTTCGTCACGACGTTTAAGGTCTTTTTTAATTCTGTTTTCTAGTTTTACATCAAACTGTCTATCTGGATTAATGTGACTTAAATCAGGGGTAAAGTTGCATACAGCATAACCTACACCTAATGTTCTTTCATAAGATAAGAAATTAATATCAACATCTCTTCCATCTAGAGCACCAGCTAAAACATTAAATGTATTTAGACCACATTGTAGAGAATTTTCTACAAATGTTGGTGAAAATGTCATTAAATCAATAAAGTTACCTGTTTTCATAATATCTACAACAGTATCATCAAAAATAGGTCCTTCATGTCTATATCCGTAAGGTCCATCTTCTTTACAGCAATGTGATAAATCACCACTTGCAAGGATAACAGCTTTACGTTTTAGATTTTTACAAGCTTCAGCTATACATTTTCCAAATTTATAATGTAAAAGAGGAGATAGGTTAGCAAGAGAAATTCTAACAACTTTATAGTCTGCTCCTTTAAATTGCTTCTTAATATGATATAACGGAATCATTGTTCCATGATCAAGACGAGGGTCTTTTTCTCCAAGTCCACCAGCATTAATATCATTAGTTACACATACACTTGAGATATATTGAGCAAGCTCTTTGTCATAATTAACATCAAAACAAAGATTTGGTGCATCAAATCTTGCCATATCACCATGAGCTTTATCCCCAGGAGAAATGTGAAAATAATCAGCATACATAATAGAATGTGATGTGACAATAATGATAGTGTCAGGATCATCCTTAGCAATCATTTGTCCAACCTTTGCATATGCATCAATAGTTTGTGAAACCTCATTTTCACGCCCCTTAGCTATCTCTGGAATAGTAACAGGTGGATGTGGAACAATATAACCATTAATAATACTCATTTATAAATACCTCCCTCGGTTTATTACACACGATTATTACATAGTATATGTTTGTAAATAAATTGTGATAATATGCAAGCAAATGATATTAAAAATAATACTATTAATATAGATAATTATTTTTAATATTATTTATATACAAAGATTTACAAACACATCTATAACATTTATCGAAAATATAAGGAAAAAATACTATGGTAAAAAAAGACTACCCAGAAAGTACAAAGGACCTATTGAAAGGTATTAACTAGGCCCCTGTCGTTCATTCCGACAGGGGCCCATTAACCCTACAAATTTAAGTTTGTAGTTAGAATCCTAGCTAACTTTTGAATAGTAATAATAGTAATTAGGACTATATAGTTTTGTCTTACCTACAGTCTTATATGGAATTACATTAACATAAACCCATTTTCCTGAAGGAAGTCCTGTGATTTTCTTTGCTGTTGCAGTAGTGTAATAAGTTTTTAAAACACCTTTCATACCGTAACCTGTAGAAACACAAACCTTATAACCTGAAGCTCTAGTGGATTTGTTCCACCAAACTGATAATGTTTTTCTAGCAGGTCTTGTGATTTTCTTTAATGTAGCACGATTTGGTCTGGTAGTAACTGATTTTGTCTTTGGAGATCCTTTGATATATGTAGTTTTGTTACTTGAGTTTAAAATGCTATATCCAGTATAAGGGTCTTTTGCTATTGCATAAGGATAAACTGCATATTTGTAAGTATAAGCACTAGCCATTCCATCAACATAAACTGATGTACTATAAGTTTGTTTTAAATAAACATATTTTTTAGTCTTAGTATTATATTTGTATATATTGTATACATAAGCATTAGGAACTGCTTTCCATGAAAGTTTTGCAGTTGTTGTATCAACAGCAGCAATAGATATAGATGTTTGAACTGGTTTTATATAGAAATATTTTTCCATAACACCTTCATATTTACCTATTCCTGTGAATTTAACAGTAGCAACACCTGGTTTTATATTGTTATAATAAGAAACAGTGTAGTCTGTACCCTTAGTAAGTTTTTTACCATTTTGGTCATATACAGTATATGTAGTTGCACGAGCTTTTCCAGTATATGTAGCAGTACCTACAGTAGCTTTACCATTACATATATCCATTTTATTGATTCTTGCAGGATTTAAACTTGCAAAACACTTGTTACTGTCTAAAGCTCCTGCATAATTGTAGAAGTAGAATAAAGGTTGTCCTACAGATGTATCAATTAATATAGCATAATAGAAATCTACATAGTATCCTGGAGTTATTTTTAAGCCTGATAAACCAGTTTTGTATCCTGCATAATCATAATTCAAACTGAAATTATCATAGTCATACATAGTGATGCTTGAACCAGCTGCATTAGTAAAGTTATAAGAAGATATAATTGTACTAGGTGAAATAGCATCTGTTATTGTACTTTCAGTATGATAATTAAGTCTAATTTTATATACATACCATGATTGGCCAGCGCCAGCCACTTTTGCAGTACTATCATAATTTCTAACTAATGTTTGAGCATCTGCGCCAGATTTGTGTAATTGTGATTGAAGTGAAAGAACTCTGTAATTATTAGTTCCTTTTTGTGAGTATTCTTGATACTTAAATCCATAAATATTAGAAGTATTTGTTGTAAAATCTCCTTCTGTATATGTTCCAATAGGATATTTTACGGAACCAATTGGATAACTTGCTGCTTGTGTATCAGTTGTGCATATAAACATTGTTAGAACTAATGCAACTAACATAACACTAGCATACTTAAGTGATTTGAAAAATTTTGTCATGTTTCTTTGCATCTATAGTTGAAATAATAGGTTTATGTATTACCCACTTATTATAGTAAAACTATAGATACTTCCTCCTTTTTGATTATTTCTTTTATTTTCAAGCATATGTTAGCATTTGCAAATAAAAAAGTCAATAATTGGAAATAAATCTAATTCCTAAAAAACAATTTGTAGTATTAAAACTTAAAGAAATATGGAATAATAAAGGTCTACAATAGGAAATCTACAATATTTATAAAATATATGGATTAATTAAAAGTAGTAGTAGAAATATAAAAAAGTTTATATTATAATAGAAAATTGTTAGTGTAGATTTAAATATTAAATATTGGAGGATGTTATGGAGGCATATACAAGTTTTGCACAAGTATATGATATGTTTATGGATGATATACCCTATGATGAATGGTGTAAGTATCTATTAGAGATTCTTCATAAGCATAATATAGATAGTGGACTTATGTTAGAGCTTGGGTGTGGCACTGGAAGTGTTACAAGACGAATGGCAGACGCAGGCTTTAGTATGATAGGGATAGATAATTCGGAGGATATGCTTAGTATAGCAAGAGAACATGAAGAGGATAAAGGGATACTATATTTGCTTCAAGATATGACAGAATTTGAACTTTATGGAACAGTATCAGCTGTGATAAGTATATGTGATAGCATAAATTATATAACAGAGGAAGAAGACTTGTTAAAAGTTTTTAAGCTAGTGAACAACTACCTTGAACAAGATGGTGTATTTGTATTTGATATGAATACAGAATATAAATATAGAGAAGTTATGGGAGATAATGTTATAGCAGAGAATCGCGAGGAAGGTAGCTTTATATGGGAGAATACTTATTATGAGGATGAGAAGATTAATGAGTATGATTTGACCTTATATGTTAAGAAGAATTCTTGTGATGAAGAAGAAACATATAGCAGATTTGAAGAAACACATTATCAAAAAGCTTATTCAGTAGATATAGTAAAGGAATTAATTAAAAAGGCAGGACTAGAATTTGTAGCGGTATATGATGCATTTACCTTTGATGAGCCCAGTGAAACAAGCGAAAGAGTTTATTTTGTTGTGAAAGAGGGATATCAAGAGGGAAAAGCATATACTAATAAGTAATGTTTTGATTATATATAAGTGTGCTTTGCTAGAATATATATTTGATATAGACAGAAAAAATAATAGAAAGTATAATAAAGTATAATTTAGAAAGTTATAAAAGGTGATTAGATATGAAGGATAATAAAGATTATATTGTAAAAGCAACAGCTGCCAATAATCAGATAAGAGCATATGCAGCAACAACAAGAAATATAGTAGAAGAGGCTAGAAGTATACATAATACAAGTCCAGTTGCAACAGCAGCATTGGGAAGATTATTGACGGCAGGAAGTATTATGGGAAGTATGCAAAAGGGAGAGAAGGATTTACTTACATTACAGATTCAATGTTCAGGGCCAATAAAGGGATTAACTGTAACAGCAGATTCACAGGCAAGAGTAAAAGGATATGTGGCAGAGCCAATGGTTATGTTACCACCAAGTAGTAAAGGTAAACTAGATGTTGGTAAAGCATTAGACTTAGGTGTAATGAGTGTTATAAAAGATATGGGAATGAAAGAACCATATGTAGGACAAACTCATTTAGTAAGTGGAGAGATTGCTGAGGATTTAACATATTATTTTGCAACATCTGAGCAAATACCTTCATCTGTAGCTTTAGGAGTGCTTATGAATAAAGATAATACGGTAAAACAAGCAGGTGGATTTATTATTCAGCTTATGCCATTTACAGATGATGTTATAATAGATAAGTTGGAGAACACACTAAAGAATATGAAGCCTATTACAGAATTACTTGATAGAGATATGACACCAGAGATGATATTAGAAGAAGTTTTAGGTGAATTTGGACTTCAGATAAATGAGAAGATAGACACTAGTTATTATTGTAATTGTTCAAAAGATAGAGTGCACAAGGCAATAAGTAGTATATCAAAAAAAGATATACAAGAGATGATAGATGATAATAAACCTATAGAGGTTGAATGTCATTTTTGTGATAAAAAGTACGTTTTTGACGTAGAAGAACTTAAGGGAATGGTAAAATAAGGAAATATTTATAAATATTATAAAAAAATCTAATAAGTAAGAATTTCCAAGTTTTGGGGATTATATGCTATAATAGAATATGAACAGTGTTGTTTATATTCTGTTATAGCTTTTTTATGCTTATATAGGAAACTACTATAGGAAATTACAAGCTAAGATTATGAGTTTGCTATATAAAATATATTTAAGATTCTAAATTTACTATATAAATAAAAATTTCAGAAATGGGTGAATACTATGAAGAGAAAAGTATTTGTTTTAACTTTATTATTAATGATTATAGTTTGTTCTTTTTGTGCATATGCAGCAAAAGATCAAAAGGAATTTGGTGTGCATGCTAGGACTATGTATAGCGTAGAAGATGCAGTAGTTGGTACTGTTGATACCAAAACTGGAGAACATGTAGTTAATTTAGATGATGGGAAATTACAGATAAGAGTAAGTGGTATAATTGATGAAGCTGCTAGGCTTATGGTTATGCCTATTAAGAAAGATAAAAAGGAAGTATGGTCATGGCTTCAAAGTATAACTAAAGAAATAGGTGAAAATAAAAGTGCTTATGATATATTCTTTGTTGATGATAGAGGTGAGAGAATAGAAGTAGGTGAGGGAAGCCAGGTTTCTGTTATTTCTAACGTTAGACAACAAAAGGTTGCAGTTTATTATATAACTGATGCTGGAGAACATAATGCCCTTAAGTCTATAATAGAGGAATATGTTGTTAAGTTTAATATGATTAGAAACGGGTATTATACATTACTTGTTCAAAATGGTAAAGAGGAAATAGGAACTGACTTTGAAAAAGGTGATGATAAAATAGATACAACAACAAAGCCAGTAGATGAAGAAAAAGAAGATGAAAAGGATGACGAGGAGTCTGCGGAATCTGATATGGAAGATATGGAAAGTGGTACTGAAGGGGACAGCTCAGGAGCAGCTAGTGGTAATACAAAAGAAGATAATATATGGTTAATTATAATGATTGGAGTTATTGGATTAACAGCAGTATTATTTATTATTGTATTTATAGGTAAGAAGAAAAAAGAGAATAATAATAATTATGATGAACCAAATAAGAAGAACAAGAAATCAAAGAAAAATGATGAGCCGGTTATGGATGAGCCAAAGGGATATGTTCCTAAGAGTTCTATGGGCAGTGTAAATGAAACTCCAAAACCAGTAGATAAGAATTTTGTAGAAGAGGTTTCTGTTAAGGGACATTACACAGGTGAAGATGGCCAGAATAACTAAAGGATATACTAAGTATTAAAAAGTAAATTAAGTAGAAAATAGTAAGTTAAGCAGTAAATGGCGAATAAAGTTGTAAACGGCATTACAGAGAGATTTAAGTAGGTGAAGATGCTCCATATAAATTAAAAAGTAAGAGGGTGAGCCTATGGGATATGAGGTAGAGGCAAATAAATATAATTTTAAATGTTTGATGATGACCTTAGTTGCAATAGAAATTATATGGATTTTTGTTGAGGTTGGATGGTTTGTTGTTGCAAAACATATAATGAGAACTGCGGTTATTCCTATTACTATTATGTATGTAGTTGTAATATCTATTTTATTGGTAAATGGTCTTGAAAGTAAATGGGTTAAATATGTAATTATAACAACAGAGATACTAGGAATTCATATTATGGGAACAATGCTTACATATCATGTTGTGTTATTTTATGGTATACCATTTCTTATGGCAGCCCATTATCAAGGAAAACAAATATCTATGTATACATTAGGGTTAAGTATGATTGGTATGATATTTGTAGTTATATTAGGATATTATGTAGGTATATGTGATCTGAATATGATTGCATTTACAAAGGATAGAATGTCAAGTTACGGTGAACTAGCGGTTATTCCAATTTATTCAATATCGTGGGTAACCCAACTTAAGGTTATGTTATATTTTTACTTTCCAAGAGCTATATTGCTTATTTTATTTGAAGTCATGACTCTTTCAATTGCTGAATCAGGTCGTAAAATGCAAGAACGTAATATGGTTGCAGAATATGAAAGTACTCATGATGAAATGACAGGTGTATTTAATAAAAACAAATACATATATATGGTTAAAAATGAATATCCTAAGATTGAAAGTGTTGGAGTTATTTTCTTTGACGTTAATGGATTAAAGACTATTAATGATACACTTGGACATGAAATGGGTGATGCCCTTATAAAGAGTGCAGCAAAATCTCTTACTTATTTTGAAACAGAGCATAATAAGATTTACAGAATGGGTGGAGATGAATTTATATTTATTATGGAAAATACAACAGAAGATAAAATAGAATCTATGTTGAAGCGTTGGAAGAATATCCTTGATGCAGCTAATACTGAGCGTACAGACTTTAAGTGTGAAATGGCATCAGGATATGCAATAGGACCAGGAAAAGACATAGAACAAGTAGTAAAACTTGCAGATGATAGAATGTATAAGAATAAGATTGCAATGAAGGGATTTGCAAGATAGTGATATGATTAGTATGAAGAGATTTAGAAAATAATAATATAGGTAAAAGGGAGAAATAAAAAACAATATAATAGAATTAGAGTATTTGAAAGAAGGTAAAAAAGATATTTATGAGAGGTACATATTAATATAATAATAAGGAGGAATTTACTTATGGCAAAAAGTATTACAGCACCAGAGCAAGTAATGAAAGTCGAGGGTTATGAGTTAGTATGTAGTGAGATGTTAAATGAAATTAAGAGCGTTGGTTTAGTATATAGACATATTAAAACAGGCGCAAGAGTAGTTGTTGTATCTAATGATGATGAAAATAAAGTTTTTTCAATAGCATTTAGGACTCCGCCAACAGATTCTACTGGAGTTCCACATATAATAGAGCATTCAGTTCTATGTGGTTCTAAGAAATATCCACCAAAAGATCCATTTATAGAGTTGGCAAAAGGATCTTTAAATACATTTTTAAATGCAATAACTTATCCGGATAAAACAATTTATCCTATTGCAAGTTGCAATGATAAGGATTTTCAAAATTTAATGAATGTATATTTAGATGCGGTATTTTATCCAAATATATACACAAATGAAAAAATATTTAAACAAGAAGGATGGCACTATGAGTTAGAGGATAAGGATGGAGAACTTATTTATAATGGTGTTGTTTATAATGAAATGAAGGGGGCATTTTCACAACCCAAGCAAGTTGTGTTTAGAACAGTGCAGAATTCATTATATCCAGATACATCATATAGTGTAGAATCAGGTGGAGATCCAGAGAATATTCCTGATTTAACATATGATGATTTCTTAGCATTTCATGGTAAATTTTATCATCCATCAAATAGTTATATTTATTTGTATGGTGATATGGATATAGAAGAAAAACTAGAATTTATAAATAATGAGTATTTAAAAGATTTTGAACAGATAGAAGTTGACTCAGAGATAAAAAAACAGATGCCTTTTACAGAAATGAGAGAGGTAATAAAATATTACCCTATACCAGAGGAAGACGACACTACAGACAAAGCATATTTAGCTTACAATGTATCAATAGAAACATCTTTAGAAAAAGAGTTGAGTTTTGCATTTGAAGTACTTGATTATGTTCTTTTAGGAACTTCGGGAGCACCAGTAAAACAAGCTTTATTAGATGCGGGACTAGCAAAGGATGTTTTTGGAGGATATGATTGTGATTTATATCAACCATTTTTCTCAGTAATTGCTAAGGACAGTAACTACGAGGATAAGGATAAATTTATTCAAGTTATTAAAGAATCATTGAAAAAGGTTGTTGAGGAAGGCGTAGATAAAAAAGCATTAAAAGCAGCTATTAATAGATATGAATTTAAACATAGAGAGGCAGATTTTGATGGATATCCTAAAGGATTAATATATGGTCTTGATATGTTTGGCAGTTGGTTATACGATGATGAAAAACCATTTATGAGAATGAGTGTAAGTGAAACTTATGCATTCTTAAAAGAAAAAATTGATACAGACTATTATGAAAAATTAGTAGAAAAATATTTGATAAATAATGAATTTGCAAGTTTTGTTGCTGTTTTACCAAAAGCAGGATTGGGAACTGAAATAGAACAAGAAACAGCTAAGAAACTAGCAGATTATAAAGATACTTTGTCAGATGAAGATTTAGAGAGAATAATTGAAGAAACAAAAGAACTTAAAAAGTTCCAAGAAGAACCTTCAACTGAAGAAGAGTTAAAAACAATCCCTATGTTAACAATAGGTGATATTAAAAAAGAAGCATACAAAATTAATAATCAAATTAGAGAAAATGAGGATGTTACAGTTGTTTATCATGATGATTTTACAAATGGTATAGTTTATTTTGATTTCTTATTTGATTTAGATAAAGTTCCAAAAACATTGTCACCATATATTGGCTTATTTGCAATTGCGCTTGGATACTTTAATACAGAGAATTATTCATATTCAGAGCTTGATAATGAAATAAATATGGTTACAGGTGGAATGGAATTTAGACCTATGAATTATTCTATTGAATATGAGGATAAAACTAGAGGTTCAAAGACATTTATGAAAATAAGTGTTAGAGCATTGACAGAAAATATGGATAGATGCATTGAACTAATAAAAGAAATATTATTTAAAACAGACTATAATGATAAGAAGAGATTAAAAGAAATAGTTCAAGAAACAGCATCGAGAGTAAATATGAGAATTACATCATCAGGTAATATAGCTGCAGCTAAAAGAGCTTTATCATATATTTCACAGTGTGGAATGTTTAATGAAGTGACAAGTGGAATCGGTTATTATGAATTCTTAAAAGATATAGAAGATAATTTTGAAGAAAAATCAGAAATAGTAAGTGAAGTATTTAACAGATTAACTGAGATGATTTTCTCAAAGGATAATTTAATGATAAATGTAACAACAGATGAAGGAGAATATGCAGTAGTTGAAAGTAAATTTGCAGAGTTTATTAAATGCCTACCAGATAAAGCAATAGTAAATGAGGAAGAATTTAATGGATTTAATATTATGGCAGAAACAGACTTTGCAACGCCAACAAGATTTAAACTATCTAATAAAAACGAAGGTTATAAAACAGCAGGTAAAATACAATATGTTGCAAGAGCTGGTAACTTTGTGAAAAAAGGATATGATTATAAAGGTGCACTAAGTATATTAAAGGTAATCCTTAATTATGATTATTTATGGACAAATGTAAGAGTTAAGGGAGGAGCTTATGGAGCTTCATGTAGTTTCCTTAGAGATGGAGCTGCGTTCTTTACTTCATATAGAGATCCTAAATTAAAAGAAACAATAGATGTGTATGAAAAGGTTATTGAATATGTTGAGAATTTTGAAGCAGATGAAAGGGAAATGACTAAATATATTATAGGTACAATAAGTGGATTAGATACACCACTTAGCCCATATGGTAGAGGGCAAAGAGATTTCTCGGCATATTTCACAGGACTTACACAGGAAGAAATTCAAAAAGAAAGAGATGAAATATTAAGTGCAACACCTGCACAGATTAGAGAACTTGTTGATATAGTAAAAGCTACTATTGAGGATAATAATTTATGTGTTATTGGTAATGAAAATATGATTGACCAATGTAAGGATTTATTTAAAGATATTAAACCTTTAGAATAAACAATAATTTACAATATTCTAAAATGTTTATAAAGTGTTACAAAAAGTGTTTACAATGTAACAAATGTGTAATATAATTAAATTACAACAAAGGTACAACATAAAAATAAAACAAAAACAAGAATAAATATTCAAAAGGTATTGAATTTAAAATATATAAGATAAATTAATTAAAATGAAAACTATATAACACATATTTATTATAATCCTTGGAAGAGGTCACTGTTTACACTAAGCTGTAGGTAGTGGCTTTTTTCAATGCTGTATTTTACAGACGATAGAAAAATTGTCATAAAATTTATAAATATAAAATATTTATGTATTTTCTTGCAAAATGTTTGACATATGTAACTTTTTAAGTATAATAAGTCTAAAGGGTTGGTGAGATTATAAAATAACATTATAATTTAACGGAGGATGAGTATGAAAAACTTAAAGAAGAATTTTAAGAAGTACTGTATGGTGCTAATGTGTGTTGCTATGGTTTGTGTTTTAAGTGGATGTAGTGATATGCCTTATAAGAAGGGCAATGTAGATGTGAGTGTAGATAATAATGGTAAGGGAAGCATTTCTCAGGAATTCGAGATTTCTACTGGATATTTCAATAATGATTTAACAAAGGTTAAGTTATCTAAGGAATTAGTTCAATTAATTCAAAGTTCAATTAACGAAGAATTAGGTGTTACTTTAAAGTACATGGAAACAGAAGGAAAGTTAAAGATAAAGCTAACTTTAGATTATGATTCATTTGCAGATATGAATAGTAAAGTTAATGCTATAAAGACAGCTATATTAGAGAAAAATAGTGCAGTGAAAGTTTACTTATTTGATACAATATCAAGTGTAAATAATGTAGAGGTTATAGTTGCTGAATGTGTAAATGAAAAGTTAGATAAGCTTGGAATCGCTTATGACATGGAATCTGATATGTATAAGTATCTTATCGCAAGATTGTGGTATTATGGTGAAGGTATTGTTCCAGAAGATAGAATTCTACCAGTGACAGGTGATGTTGAATATAGAGATTTAGATTTTATCAATTTAGATGAATATTCTTTAAAGGCAGAGAATGTAGGAAATATTGTAGACGAGAAATCTATAGATAAGGAAGTTACTTCAATATTAGATTACTATTTAGCAGATATATGTGCAGAAAATCTTGATAAAATTATCGATGTAGATGCATATAATAATTATGTTTTAGATGAATATATAGATAATTATAAAGAGTATATAAATAAAGCTTTAGACAATGAGGATGAATCATTTGCAGATATTATAGTTAAGTTGAATATTAACAGTATTGAAGAATTAAATAAAGAAGTAATTAATGGCGCATTTGAATATATGGGAATGAATGTTTCTGAAGAACTTAATTGGTATGCAGATATTAAAAATGATGGAGAACCATATTATTGTCCAACAGAGTTAATATTCGGAATAAAAGAAGTAGTTAACACTAACTCTAAGGTGTTCGTAAATGGTACTGAATTAAAAACTAATGAAGATAAGGCTAACGCTGATGCAGCAGTAAAAGAAAATAACACAAATAATAAAAAGGATAATAAAGAGATTAACGATATTACACCTAAGACAGCAGATGGAATGAAATTCACATTATTAGTGGTTGTTGCATTAGTTGCAACAATGGGATTAGGATTGTGCCTAGTATATAGAAAACGTTCATATATGTAATCCACAGTAATGAGTAATGTATAAAATATCAATAATTCTTAGAGTATAAATAATTTTTAAATTATGAATAATTTTTAAATTATTTGTAGTAATATTGTTGATTATAACAAATATTTACAATATTCTAAAATGTTTATAAAGTATTACGAAAAGTATTTGCAATGTAACAATTATGTAATATAATTAAATTACAACAAAGGTACAACATAAAAACAAAGAATTAAGAATTAAATTCAAGAGTATTGAATGTATTATAAAATGAAAACTATATAACACATATTTATTATAATCCTTGGAATGAGTCACTATTTGCACTAAGCTGTAAGTAGTGGCTTGTTTCAATTGTGTGGTGTTTAAGTATAAATTTGTTGACGACTATAAATAAAATTTTTATAATAAATATGATAAAGTATTTATGTGTGTAGATAAAGGAGTAGAAGCGTTGGATAGAGAATATATAATACAAGTGTTAGGTGAATTGCCTGCTGAGTTGGAAAAGGTATACGGTGATAAATTAAAAAAAGTAGTACTGTATGGTTCTGTAGCTCGAGGTATGTTTAATGATGAATCAGATGTAGATATTATGTTGTTAGTTGATATGAATAGAAGTGAATTATTAGAAAAAGAAGATGCATTAAGTGAGATATCAACTAATTTGGCGTTAGAATATCTAAAGTTTTTTTCAATAATAGATGTTAGTTATGAAGAATATGATCAATGGAAAGACGTGTTACCATTATATAAAAATATAGATAAGGAAGGTATTGTATTGTATGCAGCATAACGAGAAAGATTTATCACAATATAGGATTGAGAGAGCTAAAGAAGATTTGCGAAATGCATATGTTAATTATGAAAATAAGCTGTTTAAAGGTGCAGTGAATCGAGCATATTATGCAATTTTTCATTCCATAAGAGCAGTGAATATATTAGATGGTTTCGATGCATCCAAGCATTCATCTGTAATTGCCTATTTTAATAGAAATTTTGTTCATACAGGAAAGTTTGAAATAGGAACATATAAAATTATAGATTCAGCATATAGAATAAGAGAAAAATGTGATTATTCAGATGTTTATATCGTGTCCAAGGAAGAGGCGTTTAAGCAAATAGAAAAAGCAGATACATTTATAAAAATAGTTGAGAAGTTTTTAAAATTTAATAAATAAAATATAAGGAGTCACTATTTACACTTAGTTGTGGGTAGTGGCTTTTTTCAAGTTTATAAGTTTTAGAGAGGACAAATTATAGTGATGTTTGGATATGACTTTTTTATGTTTTTTTTAGATGACTTTTGTATGAATATTAATTATAATGTTTAATAATAGTGTTATACAAATTGATATTGGTCGTATTATAGATAAAAGTATGCTTTTTCAAAAAATAAAAGGTGTGGAGAGAATATATAAGACAGAATAGAGAGGTATTATGATATGTTATTAGAAGTACAGAACTATATGATTTCAGCATTAGATATAATATTTATTGCTGTTGGGTTAATTAGAACGTATTTTACTTATTTAGTATTGGTAAAAGTATTAGAAAGAAGAGATTCTAAGGGATATAAGTATGTGTTTTTTAGTTTCATATTTCCAATTGTAGCTTATGTGGTTTATAAGAAAGTTATTGAAAAGGAAAAACAGATAAAGGCATAAAAGTAAAACATTGGAAAAATTCTAAAATGTTTATAAAGTATTACAAAAAGTATTTACAATGTAATAAAAATGTAATATAATTAAATTACAACAAAGGTACAACATAAAAACAAAGAAAAAGAATTAAAATTCAAATAATTGAATTAAATATATAAAATAGAAAACTATATAACACATATTTATTATAATCCTTGGAAGGGGTCACTATTTACACTAAGCTGTGGGTAGTGGCTCTTTTCAATTGTCGCAACCAACAAATTAAAGTTTGTTTGATTTGTTGGTTGCTATATTTAAGATATTCTAAGGCACGTAATGATTTACAACGTGGACGATTTGTCTAGCCCTAACAACAATACTTAGTTCAAAATCAGATGAACGTTGAGTATCTTTACTATCGATATAGTCTTCTAGTTTTTCGTCAAAGTTTTCTTTTATGATAGGTTTATCTGTAGTAGCGTCTGTGTGATCAATAAAAAGTAAGTCATCAGATACAGGTAGCTCTACTTCTCCAATTTCAGATGTTAAATAATAGTTGTTCATTTGCATAATTCTATAGAAAGAGCCTTCCTTTGCAAAATCATAGCCATCGTTCATCATTCCGCCATTTACCTCATAATAGTCATATTCATCGTTGAATTTACATTCTTTAACTTTTACATCCTTACCATTAATTACAAGCGTGTCACCTTTTTTTAGATTTTTCATTGTCTCCTCAGAAAATCTATCATAGTCAAATATTTTTACTTTGATAGTTTTTTCGTCGTCTTTTTCACGATAACTGCCTTTTACAAACTTAACAGCATACATACCATCCGCAAATGCATATTTGGCATCAGGTAATGTATAAATAGATGAGTATTTAGTGCCTTCAGAACTGCTTTGGTCAGGTTTTTCTGTTTTTACTGCTTCGCCAGTAGTTTTGTTTCCATCATCTGTACTTTTAGAGCAAGCAATTAATGATGAGCCTGCTAATGCTAAACATAGTACAATTAAATGTTTTCTAAATTTCATTTTCTCCTCCATTCTAGAATTTCTATTTTATAATTAAGAAGTTTAATATATATTTCCAAAGTTATTATCGAAATGAATTATTAAAAATTAATAACAATATAAAGAAAGTTAGCTTTCCCTTGATTTGTTAAAGTACTTACTTTATAATCAATATATGGTGCTACAAATGGGATATTGTGCACCTAGTATGGGATTAGTGTGAAGTTATGAATTATAGAAGGAGGATACATTTTGCAAAGTAATTTTAAGTCAGGGTTTGTGACACTTATAGGAAGACCTAATGTTGGTAAATCAACCTTGATGAATAGTTTAATTGGACAGAAAATAGCTATTACATCGAATAAGCCACAGACTACAAGAAATAGAATTCAAACAGTTTATACAGATGAGGAAGGACAGATTATTTTCTTAGATACACCAGGTATTCATAAAGCTAAGAATAAGCTTGGAGATTTTATGGTGAATGCAGCTGAGAGAACACTTTCAGAGGTTGATGTGGTAGTGTGGCTAGTAGAACCTACAGATTTTATAGGTACACATGAGCAACATATAGCGGAGATATTAAAGAATGTTAAGACACCAGTAGTTTTGGCAATTAATAAAATAGATACTGTTAATAAAGAAGATATTATGATGGCAATTAATACATATAAGGAAGCTCATAATTTTGCGGAGATTGTTCCTGTATCAGCACTTAAGGGTGATAATAAGACAGAACTTATGAAGGTACTGTTTAAATATTTACCACAAGGACCTATGTATTATGATGAAGATACAGTAACTGACCAACCTGAGAGACAGATAGTAGCAGAATTAATTCGAGAGAAGGCTTTGCGATTATTAAATGATGAAGTGCCACATGGTATTGCAGTTACAATTGAAAGTATGAAGTATCGTAAAAAGGCACATTTATTTGATATAGAAGCGACTATTATATGTGAAAGAGATTCACATAAAGGTATTATAATAGGAAAAAAAGGTGCTATGCTAAAAAGCATAGGAACTAAAGCTAGATTAGAAATAGAGAATTTATTAGGTAATAAAGTTAATCTTCAATTATGGGTGAAAGTTAAAAAAGATTGGAGAGATAGTGACTTTTTACTTAAAAACTATGGGTATAAAGATAATAATTAAATCTGTAATTATTTAATCAATATTTATTAAAATGGTGTGTAGTTTGAGAATGGGGATAAGTGTATGAAGTTTATGGATTTATGGGAGAAGTTTGAGCAATCAGGAGATATTAGAGATTATTTAGAGTATTGCGCATGGAATGGTTCTGTAGATTTAACTAGATTTATCATTTCAGAAAATATGGTTATTGAAAGCGGTGACTTAAGTGGATTTAAGGCAGACGGTAATGGGGCAAGTGCTTAGTGCAAGTCCTGTTGGAGATTATGATAAACGATTAACGATATTAACAAAAGAATATGGTAAAATAACAGTATTTGCTAGAGGTGCAAGAAGGCAAAATAGCATGCTTATGGCATGCTCCCAGCCTTTTACCTTTGGCAATTTTACTGTGTATAGAGGAAAGAATGCATATAATCTAATGAGTGCAGAGATTAATAATTATTTTGTTGAATTACGAGATGATATAGAAGCTGTTACTTATGGATTATATTTTTGTGAATTTGTAGATTATTATACAAAAGAGAATCAAGAGGCGTCTCAAGTGCTAAAACTTTTATTTCAGTCATGCAGAGCATTGACGCATAAAGATTTAGATAAAAGAATGGTTAGATTTGTATTTGAAGCAAAACTTATATATTTAAATGGAGAGATAACACCATTACATGAATGTATTAAGTGTGGGGAGAAAGAAAGTTTAGTTGGATTGTCTGTTGAAAATGGTGGTATGATTTGCGGAAATTGCATAAGTACTGTTGGTGACATAATTAAATTAAGTCAGTCGGCAATCTATACATTGCAATATATTATGTTTTCTTCAATTGAAAAATTATACTCATTTTCTGTTACAGAAGAAGTAATAAAAGAAATTGAATTTGCAATGAGATGTTATATTGGAAGATATGTAGATAGAAAATTTAAGTCTATGGAGATGTTAGAAGTATTTTAAGAGTAATTCTAATGATTATATAAAATGCATAATTTTAGATTGTTGTTTGATATGAAAAAAATACTTGAATTTATATAAGGTTATAAGTACAATATAGTAATGGTGAGTATAATGTTACAGAGATAACTCTGATAATTTTTCTGAAGGCTTAAGTAAGGAGTACTTTGGCATACAGGAGTTGGGTGAGAAGAAAGGAAAGTAGGTATTAGGGAAAGTTATGAAGAAGAGATTTTTGAAGGTGGCATTTTTAGGAATAAGTGCAATTGCATTAGTAGGTTGTAATAGCAAGAATGTAACTATTACTGCAGATAAAGCAAAAGATAACGAGATAATTGTTACAGATAATGGCAAGATTCAAAGTGTAATTAAAGAGAAGTTTGATAAGAAATATTATGATGAGAAAGAATTAAAGTCATTCATAAAGGACGATTTGAAAGATTTTAATAAAGATAATGATACAAAGATTAAGCTGAATTCTATGAAGGTTAAAGATGAGAATGTATATGCTGTAATAGATTACAAGTCAGCAGAAGAGTATAACCAATATGGAGATGCTAGAATTACAGTTATGAAGGCAGATTTAGCTAAAGACAGTAGCGTTGTTCCAGATAAGCTTAATATATATGGAAAAGATAAGAAAGAAAACAAATTTGAAACATTGGATAAAGACATGAAGGTAGTAGTTATTCAAGAAAAACCAGTAGGGGATACTCCATATGGAGATATGCCATCTGAAAGTAAAGTTGACTTAAAAGTAACTGTTGCTGGAAAGATAAAGTATGTTTCTAATGCGAAGAAGGATGATGGTAATACTGCTAAGATATCATCTTTAAAGGATCCGGTAGTAGTTGTGTATAAGTAATTAAATATACAGAATTAATAGTAATATAGCTAGACTATACTTTTAATAGTAAATTAAAGTGAGTATGTTTATGGCTCATAATAATAGATTATCAAAGGTTAAATTTAAATAGATTAATAAAATAGTGATAATTAAGATAAAAAAATAAAGCGTTGAGATAAAAAACAAATTAATTTATTAATAATATTAGTATGAATATATTTAGGAAGTGAGAAGTCGCTTTCGGATAGGAGAGTTACAATGGCGAAAGTAGAAAAGACAATGGAGAAAATAGTTGCATTAGCTAAAGCAAGAGGATTTGTATATCCAGGATCAGAGATTTATGGTGGCTTAGCTAATACATGGGATTATGGAAACTTAGGTGTAGAACTTAAGAATAATGTAAAAAAAGCATGGTGGAAGAAATTTATTCAAGAAAATCCATATAACGTGGGTGTTGATTGTGCAATTCTTATGAATCCACAAACTTGGATTGCATCAGGACATTTAGGTAGTTTTTCAGATCCATTAATGGACTGTAAGGAATGTCATGAGAGATTTAGAGCAGATCAATTAATTGAGAATTATATGAAAGAGAATAATATTGAGATAGAAGGTTCTGTTGATGCATGGGATGTTAATGAAATGGCAGACTACATAAAAGAACATAATATAGGATGTCCAACTTGTGGAAAGCATAATTTTACAGATATAAGACAATTTAATCTTATGTTTAAGACTTTCCAAGGTGTTACAGAGGATGCTAAGAATACAGTATATCTTAGACCAGAAACAGCCCAAGGTATATTTGTTAACTTTAAGAATGTACAAAGAACTTCTAGAAAGAAGATTCCATTTGGTATAGGTCAGATTGGTAAGTCATTTAGAAATGAAATAACTCCAGGTAACTTTACATTTAGGACAAGAGAGTTTGAACAAATGGAATTAGAGTTTTTCTGTGAACCAGATACAGACTTAGAATGGTTTGCATATTGGAAAGAATTCTGTATTAATTGGTTAAAAGATTTAGGAATTAAAGATGATGAGATGCGAGTTCGTGATCATGATCAAGAAGAATTATCATTTTATAGTAAAGCAACTACAGATATAGAGTTCCTATTCCCATTTGGATGGGGAGAACTATGGGGAATAGCAGATAGAACTGACTATGACCTAACTCAACATCAGAATGTTTCAAAAGAAGATTTAACATATTTTGATGATGAGAAGAAAGAAAGATATGTACCATATGTAATAGAACCATCATTAGGAGCAGATAGAGTAACATTGGCATTTTTATGTGCAGCATATGATGAGGAAGAGTTAGAAGGTAATGATATGAGAACTGTACTACGTTTTCACCCTGCTATCGCCCCTGTTAAGATAGGAGTATTACCATTATCTAAGAAGTTAAATGATGGAGCAACTAAAGTATTTGAAGAATTATGTAAAACATATAACTGTGAATATGATGATAGAGGTAACATAGGTAAGAGATATAGAAGACAAGATGAAATTGGTACCCCATTCTGTGTTACATATGATTTTGAATCAGAAGAAGATGGTGCAGTTACAGTAAGAGATAGAGATTCAATGAAACAAGATAGAGTTAAAATTGAAGATCTTAAGGCGTATTTTGAAGAGAAATTTGCATATTAATCACATTAGAATAGAATATAGATTGTTAATTGTTTGGGATAAAAGAGGTTCAATTGGAACCTCTTTTTCGTGGTTTCATTTCTGATGTTTTATAAAGAACTTATGAGAAAAATCGATTTTGTGAAAAAAATGTCAAAAATTTATCAATTTTATGTAGAAATATGAAAAAGAATATGTTAGTATAGAAAAGATGGGCGGAATAAGTCCACAACATAGTTTAAGGAGGTTGGACCATGTGTTCTAAAAAAGGTTGTGTTCCATTTAAAGGAACTAAGGAACAAGAGAAAGCATTACTTGAAGTAATAGCTGAACTTAAAGATCAAAAAGGTGCTTTGATGCCTATTCTTCAAAAGGCTCAAGACATTTATGGATATCTTCCAATAGAAGTTCAAACAATTATATCCAATGAAACTGGTATACCATTAGAGAAAATCTATGGTGTAGCAACATTCTATGCACAATTTGCTTTGAACCCAAAGGGAAAATATCGTATATCAGTATGTCTAGGAACTGCTTGTTATGTTAAGGGTTCTGGAGATTTATTTGATAGTTTACAAGAAAAGTTAGGAATTAAAGGTGGAGAGTGTACTCCAGACGGTAAATTCTCACTTGATGCTTGCCGTTGTGTAGGTGCTTGTGGACTTGCACCAGTTATTATGGTGAATGACGATGTTTATGGTCGTTTAACAGTTGACGACCTTGACGATATTTTAGCAAAATACGAGTAGTAGAATGGAGGATTTGTATGAAGTCTCTAGATGATTTAAAAGTAATTAGAGAAAAAATGCAGGGACAAATAGCTATGCGTACAGAAGAAGGAAAAGATTTTCCTATTCTTGATGGCTTTAAGAAACATGTACTAGTATGTGGTGGTACAGGTTGTACGTCTTCTAGCAGTATGAAGATTATCGAAGCTTTAGAAAAAGAAATTAAAGCTGCAGGTAAAGAGAATGAAATTAATATAGTTAAAACTGGATGTTTCGGTCTTTGTGAATTAGGACCAATTATGATAGTATATCCAGAGGGTGCTTTCTATTCAAGAGTTGAAGTTGAGAATGTATCTCGTATAGTGAAAGAGCATTTAGTAGAAGGTAATATTGTTACAGAGCTTTTATATGATGAGACAGTTGATGGAGATAAAATTAAGCCTCTTCAAGAGACTAATTTCTATAAGAAACAACAACGTATAGCACTTCGTAACTGTGGTGTTATTGCACCAGAGTGTATAGATGAGTATATTGGTACTCAAGGATATGAAGCTTTAGGTAAAGTTCTTACAACTATGAAACCTGAGGATGTTATCCAAACATTACTTGATAGTGGACTTAGAGGTCGTGGTGGAGCTGGTTTCCCTACAGGTCTTAAGTGGAAGTTTGCAGCAGCTAATGATGCAGATCAAAAGTATGTATGTTGTAACGCTGATGAGGGTGACCCAGGTGCATTTATGGATCGTTCAATCTTAGAGGGAGATCCACACGTTGTACTTGAAGCTATGGCGATAGCTGGTTATGCAATCGGTGCAACACAAGGTTATATATATGTTCGTGCTGAGTATCCAATCGCAATTGAGCGTCTTGAAATAGCTATTGGACAAGCAAGAGAATATGGTTTATTAGGAAAGAACATTTTTGGAACAGGATTCGATTTTGATATAGATTTAAGACTTGGTGCAGGTGCATTCGTATGTGGTGAAGAGACAGCTCTTATGACATCAATCGAAGGTAACCGTGGTGAGCCAAGACCAAGACCACCTTTCCCAGCAGTAAAAGGATTATTCGCAAAACCAACTATTCTTAACAACGTTGAGACTTGGGCTAATATACCAAGAATTATCTTAAACGGACCAGAATGGTTTGCTAATATGGGAACAGAGAAGTCAAAAGGTACTAAGGTATTCGCTTTAGGTGGTAAGATTAATAACACAGGACTTGTAGAAGTACCTATGGGAACAACTCTTAGAGAAGTTGTAGAAGAAATTGGTGGAGGAATTCCAAACGGTAAGAAGTTTAAAGCAGCTCAAACAGGTGGACCATCAGGTGGATGTATACCAGCAGAGCACTTTGATGTACCAATCGATTTTGATAACTTAATGGCTATCGGATCAATGATGGGTTCAGGTGGACTTATCGTTATGGATGAGACTACTTGTATGGTTGATATCGCAAAATTCTTCCTTGAGTTTACAGTAGATGAGTCATGTGGTAAGTGTACACCATGTCGTATCGGAACTAAGCGTATGCTTGAAATCTTAGATAAGATTACAAAAGGTCAAGCAACTATGGAAGATTTAGATAAGTTAGAAGAGCTTTGTGAACATGTAAGTGAAAACTCACTATGTGCACTTGGACAAACAGCTGCTAACCCTATTAAATCAACATTACATTACTTTAGAGATGAGTATATTGCTCATATCGTTGATAAGAAATGTCCAGCAGGCGTTTGTAAAGATTTACTTCAATACTCAATTGATCCAGATAAGTGTAAAGGTTGTACACTATGTTCAAGAGTTTGTCCAAACGGAGCTATTGAAGGAACTCTTAAAGAACCACATAAGATTATACCTGAGAAGTGCGTTAAGTGTGGAGCTTGTATGGAAAAATGTAAATTTGGTGCAATAATTAAAAAGTAATGGAGGAGAATAAGATGGCAGATATTAATGTAAAAATTAACGGCAGAGATGTGGCAGCTCCAGAAGGTTCTACTATATTAGAAGCAGCACACATAGCTGGAATTAAGATACCAACTCTTTGCTTTTTAAAGGAAATAAACGAAATTGGCGCTTGCCGTATATGTATGGTTGAAGTAAAGGGAGCTAGAACTTTAGTAGCTTCATGTGTTCATCCAATAAGCGAAGGAATGGAAATTTGGACTAATACTCCTAAGGTATTAGAGTCAAGAAGAAGAACTCTTCAATTAATTCTTTCAAACCATGAGAGAAAATGTCTTTCATGTGTAAGAAGTGGTAATTGTGAATTACAACAATTATGTTTTGAACTTGGAGTAGCTGATGAAGCATACTTTGATGGTGCAAAACAACAATATGAGATAGATTGTAGTGCAGCTCATATGGTTCGTGACAATAATAAGTGTATATTATGTCGTCGTTGTGTAGCTGTATGTGATAAGGTACAAGGTGTTGGTGTTATCGGAGCTAACAACAGAGGTATCGATACTGTAATAGGTTCAGCATTCGAGATGGGACTTGGAGATACAAGTTGTGTATCATGTGGTCAATGTATCGCAGTTTGTCCTACAGGTGCTTTAAGAGAAAAAGATGCTACTGATGATGTTTTAGCAGCAATCGCTGATGAAACTAAACATGTAGTAGTTCAAACTGCACCAGCAGTTAGAGCAGCTCTTGGAGAAGAATTTGGTTACCCAATCGGAACAGATGTTGAAGGTAAGATGGCAGCAGCTCTTAGAAGATTAGGATTTGATAAAGTATTTGATACTAACTTTAGTGCTGACCTTACAATTATGGAAGAAGCACATGAATTCTTAGATAGAGTACAAAATGGAGGTACACTTCCACTTATTACATCATGTTCACCAGGATGGATTAAGTATTGTGAGCACTATTTCCCAGATATGACAGAGAACTTATCAAGTTGTAAGTCTCCTCAACAAATGTTTGGTGCAATCACTAAGACTTATTATGCTGAGAAGATGGGAATTGATCCTAAGAATATCGTATGTGTATCAGTTATGCCATGTACTGCTAAGAAGTTCGAGATTGGTAGAGATGATCAAGATGCAGCTGGAGTACCAGATGTAGATATCGCTATTACAACAAGAGAACTTGCTAGATTAATTAAACGTGTTGGACTTGATTTTGTAAGTCTTCCAGAAGAAGGATTTGACGATCCACTTGGAGAATCAACAGGAGCAGCTGTAATATTTGGTGCTACTGGTGGTGTTATGGAAGCTGCATTAAGAACAGCAGTAGAGACACTTACAGGTGAAGAATTAGCATCACTAGATTTTAAAGAAGTTCGTGGAACTGAAGGAATTAAAGAAGCAACTTATCCAGTTGCTGGAATGGATGTTAAGGTTGCTGTTGCATCAGGTCTTAACAATGCAAAACAATTACTTGAGAAAGTAAAAGCTGGAGAAGCTAATTATCACTTTATAGAGATAATGGGATGTCCAGGTGGTTGTGTTAACGGTGGTGGACAACCAATCGTTACAGCAGATGTAAGAAACTTTACAGATGTAAAAGCACTTCGTGCAAAAGTTCTTTATGATAATGACGCTAACCAAAAGGTTCGTAAGTCACATGAGAATCCATCAGTTAAGAAATTATATGATGAATTCTTAGGTGAGCCAGGAAGTCATAAGGCACACGAAATTTTACACACAACTTATGTTAAGAGACAAATCAATAAATAATTTATTAGAATTAGTATGTAGAATTTTGAATTTATAAATGTTTGTGTAGATACACAATATATAACTAGAGAGTTAGCATTATATGAAAATATTCATATAGTGTTAGCTCTCTATCTTTCTGTTGACTTGAGTTTACAAACAATGTAAAATAGTTAGGGTTAGCTTACAAAAGAATAGGAGGAAATATAATGAACAAAGCTAAAGTTATAAAAAGTGTGATATTTACAATGTTAATGTCTGCTGTATTTGTAGCGTCTTTTGCGAAAGAGGCAAAAGCTGATTCATATGGCTTTTACACATACACAGTAAAAGATAAAACAGCAACTATAACAGAATACACAGGGGATGAGATAAATTGTGTGATTCCTAGTAAATTAGGAGGATATAAAGTTGTAGGGTTAGGAATGTCATCATTTGATGGACAAAAGAATATGGAAAGCGTAACTATTCCTAGTACAGTTAAAAGTATAGGAAGCTATGCATTTAAGAATTGTGATGTATTAAAAAAGGTAACTATTCCTAATAGTGTAACTACTCTAGAGTATCAATGTTTTAATGATTGTGACAAATTAGAGACAGTAACTATTGGTAGTGGTGTTAAGGAAATACCAAATGGAGCATTTCAAAGTTGTGATGCATTAAAAACTGTAAATTTAACAAGTGGATTAAAGATTATTCATGGCTCAGCAGGATATTACGGAGCGTTTCAAGATTGTACAAGTTTAGTAAGTATTACTTTACCATCTACTTTAACAGAAATAGGTGATTATGCTTTTGGTAATTGTGATTCACTAAAGGAAATAATTATACCTAATAGTGTAAAAAAGACTGGTAATTATACTTTTACAAGTTGTGCACAGTTACAAAAGGTAACTATAGGAACAGGTCTAATAGAAATTGCTGATGGTTTATTTTATAATTGTTCTAGTTTAAAGACAGTTGTATTTGTAGGTAATAATATTACTCGTATTGGTAGATTCTCATTTGCATGTACAGCGTTAGAAGACGTTAAACTTCCGGCTTATGTTGATGTTATAGAAGAGTTTGCATTTGAGAAATGTACATCGTTAAAGAATATAGTGTTAAATGAAGGTCTTATGGAGATTCAAGGTGCCGCTTTTACTGGTTGCACAGGATTGGAAGAACTTACAATCCCATCTTCAGTTATAATTCTTCGTTCACAAATGCTTAGTGACTGTAAGAATTTAAAGACAGTTTATTTAAAATGTAACATTAGAACAGTGGAATCTAATCCATTTGCATCTGTTCGTTGTCCAAAGGAAAGTTTAAGAGTAAAAGCATATTCAAATAATGAATTTGTTAATAATATTAATATTGGTGGAGATTATAAATGGCATTATGTAGATACATATATGCCAACTGTACCAGCAACAAGTCTTACATATAGTAAGAAATCAGTAACAATAGCGCCAGGAACAAGTGTAACATTACCAGCTACAATAGCTCCTGCCGACTCAACAGATTCTATACTTTACACTTCAAGTAATGATAAGATTGCTACAGTTAATCAAAGAGGAAAAATAACAGCTGTATCATATGGTGTTGTTACAATTACAGCTAGAGACAATTCAGGTCATAAAGTTCAACTTGTAGTTAATGTACTACCTAAGAAAGTTAGTGGATTTAAAGATTCAGCAAGAGGAGTTGCTTCAATAAAATTAAGTTGGACAAAACAAGCTAATGTAGATGGATATATAGTATATAGACAAGTTAGTGGCAAATGGAAACAAATAGGTACTGCATCAAGTACAGCAACTTCATTTATTGCATCAAAATTAGCATCAGGGACATCATATAAATTTGCAATAAATGCATATAAGAAAGTAAATGGTACTACTTATAAGTCACCATCATTCCCAACAGTTACTTCATTTACAAAACCAGCTAAGGTAACTGGATTTAAGAGAAGTGCAGTGACAAGAAGTGCAATAAAGACAACTTGGACTAAAACAAGAGGAGCAACAGGATACATAGTATATAGATATAAAGCAGGCAAATGGGTAAGAGTAGCTACTGTAAAGAGTAATTCATATACATTTACAAAGCTTAGCAGAAATACAGCATATAAATTCTGTGTAAAAGCATATAAAACAGTTGGTTCAAAGACAGAATATGGTACTACAACAACTTTATCTACTAGAACTAGTAAGTAGTAGATATCATCTTTGCTGTTTAGATTTTCATGGATATATTTATAAAACATAGAATATTTGCATCTATATTTATCAGTATTCAGCATATAATAAAGGGGCTCGAATGTATATATTTAATGGTGTCTGCGCACCTTAGCACTTAGTGATTTCAAGCGCTAGCGCCGAAAGTACTTAGTACTACTAGGTGCAAAGTCAAGTGAGAACGTCCATTAAATATATATATTCGAACCCGTATTATTGCTTCACTAGAATTCTAAACTCCATTTGTGCGGAGCTTAAAGAAGACACCCAATTTGAGCGAAGCTCAAATTTATATATTAGTAAGTGCTTCAGTTTTATCTCTTAAAATATTGAAGATTTCTTTTGTATCTTCAGTTTTCTTTTTATTTTCATCATTTATAGCAAGAGCTTCTTCGGTACTTGCAGATAATTCTTGTGTGTAAGCAGATAATTGTTCAATGTGTCGAAGAATATCTTCGTTATATTTGACAACTTTTTCAGTACTTGCAAGAACTGTTTTCATATCAGTATCTAATTCATTCATATCATTTTCCATAGTGTTAAAATGAATAACAGTATTATCAATAGCTGTGTTTTCTTCATTAATAGATTTAACAACATCTTCAACAACTGATTTTGCCTCTATAGCATTTTCCTCAAGAGTAGATACTATTGAAGCAATACTAGCAGTAAGATCTTTTGTTTGATCAGCAAGTTTTCTTATTTCTTCTGCTACAACAGCAAAACCTTTACCAGCTTCACCAGCTCTAGCACTTTCAATTGAAGCATTAAGTGATAGAAGGTTTGTTTGACTAGAAATGTCTATAATGCCTTCTGTAATTAATTTTACTTTATTTGTATTGTCAACAAAGTCATTTATAGTTTTAAGAATATGTGCGTTATATTGCATAAGTTCTTGCGATTTCAATTTTAATAATTCTATTAGTTTTTTACTTTCTCCCATTTCTTTAATTGAGATATTTGTCATATTTACTGCATTATTAGTATTATTTTGTACAATATCAATTAAATCAGTTACCTGTGAAGCCATTAGGGCTTGTTCCTCAACACTTTTTGCATTAGCAACATTACCAGCTGCAATGTCTTTAAATATTTGTAAAGCATTTTCAGTTGAAGAATCAAGAGCTACCATATAGTCATTACCTATATTCATATCGTTTTGTATATCATTTGCAGTAGATAATACACTGTTTAGAATTCTTTCTATATTTGCCTGCTCTTCATTGATTTTGTCTACTTTTTGTCTATTCATTTCATTAGATACAGCTGTAATAACAGGAATAATGAATGCAATAGCTAAAGAAACGGCGCCTTCTAGTATTAAATCATAAACGTAAATATCTCTACCTGATGTCATTTTATTATTTGCAATACACACACCAATGTGTATAAAATTACAAGTACAAACAATTCCTTGAGTTATAGTTACAAGGTTAATATCAAAGTATAAGAAAAAGAAAAAACCAAATACAAAACCAAATATAAATAGATAGTCAGTTTTATTTATTAGTAAAGATGTTAAGTAAGCACATGCAAAATGTAATAAAACAATGTATCTGAGTCGCTTGCTATCAGGATGTGTATGAAATTCTCTTAAGATAACAATAAGACCTAATAATATTATTGCTGCCATTAAGATTACTTGTGGCAAGGATACAAAGCCTTCAAATAAGCCTATTATTGGAATAAATAGAAAGGCAAACTCCCCAGGCATTAGTAATGAAACTAATAGTTGATTAGGTGTTTTGATTTTTTTAGATACGGCAGCAGAAAAACGCTCTGAAATAGTCATAAGAATTCTCCTTTGTCATTTATTATATTATTTTTATGTTCAAAATTTTATAATAAACAAATACAAAATTTGTTTATACATATACGCATATATAATCGGCAAAGATTAAATGTATAATTATAGATTAATTTCACATAATATAAATATATTATATAGTGTAAATAAGAATAGATAAATTATTACATATGGAATGCTTAATGGTTTAATACATATTCATATGGTGGAATGTAAAAGATTAAGATTTTAGGGAGTGAGAATATAATGGAAAATACACCAATTTATATAAAAATAAATGAAAAGATAGCGGTGACAAATCCTAAGATATATATTAAGGATGTAGCTAAAGTTTATTGTAGAGATAATACAATAGCAAAGAAAGTGCAAAATATTGTGATTGGAACAATTATGGAGGATGAAAATACGAAGATTGTTTATTCAATTATGTATGTAATTGATAAGATTACAAGAGAATTTCCTAATACCCATATAGTTAATATGGGGGAAGAAGATTTTGTTGTTGAATATTTAGTTAAACCTAAATTTAGGAAATGTGCAAAATGCATGAAAATAATAAAACTAATTATATTATCATTAATAGTTTTCTTTGGAGCGGGATTTACAATTATGACATTTAATTCTGATGTAGATGTAGCCCATGTTTTTGATAAGGTAAATAAGCTTGTATTAGGAGAAAGGAAAGGACATAAGGTAATTGAAATTGCATATAGTGTAGGTATAGGTATTGGAATATTGTTGTTTTTTAATCATTTTTCTAGAAGAAAAGCAAATAAACAACCATCACCCATACATGTAGAAATGAGAACTTATGAAAAGGATGTTAGTACAGCTATTATACAAGATGCATCAAGACAAGGAGCCATAAAGGATATATAAATGTATGGTTAATTTAAAAATATCTGAAAGGAGCACAATATGACAATAATAAAATATGTAATAATTACATTTATAGGACTAGCATCTGGAATTGTTGTTTCTTCAGCGGTATTTGCATTTATTGTAGCTCTAGGGGCAGTTAATAAGACCGCTAGTATAATGGGAAGAGCTGATAGGGTACAATGGCTTGAATGGATGGTTATTTTAGGTGCCAGTATATTTAATGTAGTATATTTATTTATTGAAAGTTTATTAGGGGGATATGTTTTTATTATAATTATGGGGCTTTTTTTTGGAATATTTACAGGGATCATGGCTATGGCTCTTGCAGAAATAACACGAGTACTGCCAATACTTTATATGAGGGTAAATCTAAAAAAAGGCTTGGTATATATTGTTATTGCAACAGTATTAGGAAAAGTAATAGGAAGTGTTTTTGGTTTATGCTATAAATAGAAGGTAATAGTAAATAATAGTGGAGGAAAGATAAATATGAATAATAATGTGGAAATTAAAGATGTATTAAAAGAAAATGATCCTACAAAAAGGGATAAAAAATATAATGATTATGTAAAGAAAGTAACACCAACTCATAATTTTGCTCAAAATATACTTAGAGCCTATGTTGTGGGTGGTGGGATATGTGTTTTAGGACAACTCTTAACTAATATGTATATGAATATGGGAGCTAGTGAAGAAAATGCCAAGTTATATAATATAATATCATTAATAGGATTAAGCGTAATATTTACTGGATTTGGTTGGTATTCTAAGTTTGCTAATTATGCCGGTGCGGGAACTTTAGTGCCAATAACAGGCTTTGCTAATTCGGTAGCATCGGCAGCGATTGAATTTAAAAGAGAAGGACAGGTATTTGGTATCGGATGTAGAATATTCTCTATTGCAGGGCCTGTTATATTGTATGGAGTATTTGCTAGCTGGATATTGGGAGTTGTTTATTGGATTATCAATATGTTTTAATATGTTTGATATATAATTGACCTAGCTTTAATTTGGAAAATATTAATTTATAAGTACGTAGAATAGTTAACATTTAAAATGTAATATAAAGGATTGAATTTTTAATTTGATGTAATGTATTTTACAAAATTTGTTAAATTTACCCTTGTTTTTTTGACATAATAGTGGTTAAATAGATATGGTGTAGAATTTTATTTAGATTAAGGAGAATAACATATGAGTAAGGATATTATGTTATCAGTTATCTATTTGCCAATAGAAGAAGAAACTCAGACAAGACAGATGTTGTCTAATCAAACTATGCGTGGCATTGAGATAGTGGAATTGAAAGATTGTAGCGAATTAGAGATGCTTTATAAATTTAAAGATGTAATGCCTCAAGTTAATGGTAAGTATGTTACTATCGTATGTGAAGGCGATGAATTTGATGATACTTATTTTGAGAAGGTAATTAACCGTATGGAGAAGAGGAAAGCTCGTGTTGCGGTAACAAATCAGATTCAGAAAGATATTTATAAGAGAGTACCAGACCCTTGCGTATTTAATATGGAAAGATACAAAACATCCTTTGTAGACGCCCACAAAGAATATGTGTGTCCAATTAATTTGAATGGTACAATTGTTGAAAGAAAATTATTTGATGAATATAAATTAAGAGACAAAGGAATTGAGACACAAAAGGATTTCTTTATTAGAATGTTTATAAAAGAGAAGAAATATTTATATATACCTAATTATAGTTATGCGTACTATGTATGTAGAGATGATGGATTTAAGTATTTTACAGGAATGGTTGAGAGAGACTGGTATTTTAAGTCTTTTGAAGAATTCTTGCTTCCATTTTTAGAAGAGGTTAAGAAAGATGGGAAAGTACCTAAGTTTATACAATACATAGCTATGTATATGATTAATAGTCGTTTTGAAGCTAATTCTAACAATAGAAATAAGCATATAATTGAAGGAAAAGAAGAAGTAGATGAATTCCTAAAATTGTGTAATAAAGTTATGAAGTATGTAGATTACAATGTTTTATTAAATGTAGATAGTCTAGCTATACATACATCAGTAACTGACCTTAAGAAATTATTTGTACAGATAAAGGAATGGGACTTTTCATTACAATTTGACTATATGCAGAATGACAAGGGAGTTTCACTTGTTTATAAGAATTATGTGATTGCTAGCAGTGATACTATGTCAGTTAATATCCAATTAATTGATTATATAGATGGTAAATGGAAAATTGATTTTTCTGTTCCAAGTTATTTTTCAACAGATGATGTAAGATATTTTGTTATGTTAGATGATAAGGAATATGAAGTAGAGTATGATGGCAGATATTCTTTAACTAAGTATTTTGGCGAATCAGCATATAAAAGAGTTACAGGTAAGTGTTATGTTGATTTAGATCCAGAAGGAAGTAAACAACTTTTACGTTTCTTTGTTGAATATAAAGGTACTAGATATAAGCTTTCATATGAGTTTAAATCACATACATCAAGATTATCAGGTAAACCAAGGTTTTCATATTGGAACTTTAATAAATACACAGCATATTTGGAGAATGGTAAGGAAATTGCTATACAGAGAAGAAAAGCATCTACCACTGCGTATAGAGAGTTTAGATGCTTGTTAGAGATGCTTATGACTAGAAGAAAGACAGTGTATATACTTCTTTTAATTAGATTAGCATATTTGGCAACAAGACCATTTTATAAGAAAAAGACTATATGGATGTTCTATGATAAATTATATAAAGGTGGAGATTCATCAGAATATTTATATAAGTATTGTAAGGCTCAAAAGGATAAGATTAAGAATTACTATATTCTAGATAGAAAAAGTGCAGATTATAAGAGAATGAAAAAAGAAGGTTATAGACCTATTATAAGAAATTCACCTAAGCACTATTTAACATTTATGAATGCATCTATGATGATAGTGTCTAATTCTACTGTATTTGCATTTCATAATTTAAGCTTAGCTAATTCTGCATATTTAAAAGGATTTATAGATTTCCATGTATGTTGTGTACAACATGGATTATCCATTCAAAAGATAGCTATAGCTCAACAAAGATTAAGAGATAATACAAGATTATATTTTTGTGCATCTAAGTATGAGATAGAGAACTTGTCAAAACCAGTATATGACTATGAAGGTTCAGATGCGTTGAAACTTACAGGTGTACCTAGATATGATGGTCTTATTAATGAAGATAAGAAACAGATATTGCTTGCACCTACATGGAGAATGCAATCAGCACTTTTAGTTTCTAGAAATGAAGGACTTCAAAGAGATTATAATCCTCATTTCAAAGAGTCAGAGTATTATAAAGTATATAATAGCTTAATAAATGATAAGAGACTTATTAGTGCGGCCAAGGAATATGGTTATAGAATTCACTATGTACTACATCCAATTGTTAGTACACAAAGTGAGGATTTTGATAAGAATGATTATGTAGATATTATTCCTTCTGTAGGAGATATGAGTTATGAAAAAGAATTTAGAGAGTCTAGTTTAATGGTAACAGATTTCTCAGGGGTTCAATTTGACTTTGCATATATGAGAAAACCAGTAGTATATTTACATCATAAAGATATACCACAACATTATGAAGAAGGCACATTTATGTACGATACTATGGGATTTGGTGAGATATGTCATGATAACGAAGAGTTAATTGATTTATTAGTTGAATATATGAAGGACAGTTGTAAAATGAAAGATGAGTATAGAAGACGAGCAGACGACTTCTTCTGTTATAGTGATAGAAACAATTGTGAACGTATATATGCAGAAATGATAAAATATCAAAATAACCTTTGGGATAGCGCAAAGAAATAAGCATAAATAAATGGGGCTTTGAAAACCCCATTTATTTATGCTTATTGTTATATTTAAGCTTGTTCTCTATTCTTATTTGAAATAGTAATATTATTAGAAGAATTAGCTATTAGATTTTTTTTTTGACGTGCTCTATTATAGAGAGCGCCTACAGCTTTAAATAAATAGATTCTTCCAAATTCAACTAACATACAACCAAAATAAACTATACTACATACAAGAAGAATCTTGATTGGGAACTTCCATGTTGAATAAAATCCATCTTGGTGTGTAAAAACTAACCAATCTTTCCAAATAATACGTCTAAATTGTGGCTGTTCATGAATCATATAAATACCAAGGTTAGTTGCAGCCATTGCATTAATTACACGTGATTGAATCTTTAAGTTCTTGAAGAATATAATAAAGAATATACATTGAATTAATACTATTAAGTTATCATTAAAAGGAACAACTCTCTTGTAATCTTCATATATAAAACATAATCCAGTATTAAATACACCTAAACCAATGAAAGCTGCAAGGTTATGCCAGTTTTTCTTAAATGGTTCTTTAAAGTGTAATCTTAAATATCCACCTATTATGTAAGCGAATAAAAAGTCATAATATGACTTACCACCTTCAGTAGTAAATACTTTAATTGTTTGGAAAACTCCACTAGTAAGTGGAAGTTTACTTAATGGTTGCCATATACAGAACATAAATCCTAATATTCCAAGTAAAGTAAGGTATTCTTGTTTGCTAATTTTTTGTAGTACCATATTAAGATATGGAGTAACAATCAATACCATTATGTACAATGTTAGGAAATACCATGTTCTATGTGTAAATGGAACAAATGCTGATATTAAATCACTTTTACCATAAGTAGTAAATACTTCAAAATCTGATACTCTATCAACAATTAATGCAGCTATATGCAAGAATATTGAATAGAAAATCATTGGTAAATATAATGATTTAATCTTTGGGAAAGTTTGCTTGACAGTTTGTTGTTTAGTTACTGTAAAGTATCCCATAATCATAATAAGTAGTAGAACTGGACCTCTACACATAAGCCATATTAAGTAGAATAAAAATTCGTGAATGCCACCAGCTGCTTTAGAAGCGCCTGCATAATTACCATATGTACATACATGTAAGAAAACGATCTGGAACATAATAATCATACGTCCAAGTTCTAGACCAGACTCTCTTACCTTCTTAGTTGGTGTTGTGCTCATCTCCTAAACCTCCTAATGTAAATAATAAAGATGTGTTATCACACTCTAACATTGTAAATGATACCATACTTTTTATTGAAATAAAAGTAAAAAGTTGTAAAAAATCAAAGAATTTTTTAAATAATTGAAAATAAGAATATGCTAGAGTTAAAAATTATTTTAAACAATTAAAAAGTGCAAAAATAGAAGGTAAATATAAGATTGAATTTTAACGGTAAAATGTAAAAAGTAGTATATAAAATTTTAAAAATGGGTACATTAAAAGTAGATTATTGATAGATGATAAAAAGTTTAAATATGAATTAGATTGTAGTTAGAATATGGATTATAGAAAGAGAGGAAAGTATATGGAGGAGCAAAAAAGAGGTTGTGCTAGTATAGTATTTAATAATCCAGTATATGTACATGAGTATGCTTCAATAGTAGGAAAAAAAGAAGGTAAGGGACCATTAGGACAATTTTTTGATTTTATAGAAGAAGATGAATTATTTGGCGAAAAATCGTGGGAGAAAGCAGAAAGTAAAATGCAACAAAGAATGTTAAATATTTTATTTGATAAAGCAAAGTTAAAGCCCAGTGATATAAGATATATGTGCGGAGGAGATTTGTTAGGTCAACTTATAGCAACAACCTTTGGTGTTAAGGAATTTAATATACCTATATTCGGATTGTATGGTGCATGCTCAACAATGGGGGAATCTATATCTATTGCATCAATGTTGATAAATGGTGGGTATGCTAATAACATAATAGCATTTACATCTAGTCACTATGCTGGAGCAGAGAAGAATTATAGATTCCCATTAGATTATGGAAATCAAAAACCACTTGCAGCAACAACAACGGTAACAGGAGCAGGCGGTGTAGTGTTAAGTAATAAAAATAATAATAAAGGAATTAGAGTAAAGGGAATTACTACAGGAAAAATAGTTGATTATGGCGTGAAAGATTCAATGAACATGGGGGCATGTATGGCACCAGCTGCAGCAGATGTTATATACAATAATTTTAAAGATTTATCAGTAGATGCAGATTATTATGATCAAATAATAACAGGAGATTTAGGAAATGTGGGAAAAGAAATATTATTAGATATAATGGATAAGAAGGGATATGGAATAAAGGGGAAATATATGGATTGTGGTATTGAAATATATTATTCAGATATACAAGGTACATTATCTGGAGGAAGTGGTTGTGGATGTAGTGCAGTAACTTTATGCGGTTATATTTTTGATAAAATGAAAAAGAAGCAGTGGAATAGAATTTTGTTCGTACCAACGGGAGCATTGCTATCTCCAGTTAGTTTTAATGAAGGTGAATCAGTACCAGGAATAGCACATGGTGTTATATTTGAAAATTGCTAGGAAGTATTAATATAAGGTTAAGGATAGGAGAAAAGAAATGGAATTATTAAAAGTATTTTTGGTTGGTGGTGCCATATGTGCAATCGTGCAAATATTTATGGAAAAAACAAAGCTTATGCCAGGAAGAATAATGGTAATGCTAGTATGTTTAGGAAGTTTACTAGGTGCAATAGGATTATATAAACCCTTTAATGAATGGGCAAAGGCAGGAGCAAGTGTTCCACTAATAGGATTTGGTAATACATTATATGAAGGGGTAAAAGAAAGTGTAGATAAAGAAGGATTTATAGGACTTTTTAAAGGTGGATTGACTAATAGTGCGGTGGGAATAAGTGCAGCCTTGATATTTGGATATATAGCATCATTAATATTCAATCCTAAAGTTAAAAATTAACGGTTGAGGTTATCTTGACTCAAAATAACATATAGAAAAAATGTAGTTGTGGAGATATTTAAGTAAAGGTTTTTGAGAGACAATAAAGATAACAATAAAGTATATATATACGTTTATATAATATATTGCATGCAAAGGAAACTGTAGGAAGATGGTATGGATCATTTTTCTGCAGTTTCTATTATTTATTTGCTTATATTATATATGTAAGATAATGGGATTTTGAGTGATAATTAAGAAAGTGAGTTGGAGATATTACAAAGATATTACAGAGATGTTTCTAAAAACTTTCTAAAGTATTAAAAAACACTTCATAATTATATAATTGTATGGTATAATAATAATATGATTATGAACGGAGAAGTATAATAGGGGGTTTTTATTATGAAGAAAAAACTATTGTTTTATGTAACAATGTTAGCAACAAGTCTAGTGATGAGTACAATGGCTTATGCAGAAGATAATGTTGTTAGCCAGTCACAAGATAATATTATAGTTACTAAAACTGCTAATTGGACAAAGTTAGATGACAAATCAGCAGATGAAACAGGAAATCCATATATAAAGATTGATTTTGAAATAGATACAACAAATATGGATACGAAACTAACTGAAAATGTTACTTCAGGAGGAGATGTTGATGTTGTCTTAGTTATTGATAATTCTATGAGTTATCAAGATAAATTTCCAAAAGCAAAAGAGGCTGTAGAAGATTTTGTTGATGATGTTATGTCTCTTAGAACTAATAATGTTAGAGTTGGTATTGTGAAATTTGGATTACAGGCTACAACAGTTTCACAATTATCTAATAATATGACTGATGTAAAAAAAGCTGTAGAAAGTATAGAGCTTCAAGGAACAGAAATAAGTGGTACTAATATGCATCATGGAGTATGTAATGCTGAAGAGATGTTAAAGTCAAGTAGTGCTAACACAAAAGTAATTATTATATTAAGTGATGGTAGACCAAATAGAACAAAAGAAATTATAGAAGAACATAATAGAGATAGAGCAAGAAAAGCAGTTAAAGATGAGTTGAAAAAAGCAAAAGAAGATATTAGTAACTTAGAAGTTGTTACAATTGGATATTATCAAAAGGATGATGATGCGTCACGTGAGTTTATGAAAGAAATAGCAACTAGTGATAGCAAGGGTCAAAAAATGACATTTGATACAGGCGATATTGCAGATAATATTAAAGAAATATTTGAAAAAATATCTCAAAGTGTTACTAGCTATGTAGTTGGTAAAGGTCTAATAGATACTATTCCTGCAGAATGTAGTATAGTTGAAAGTTCATTTACAACAAACGATGATAACTTACTTCGTAGCATATCTGGAGACAAACATGAAGTGAAATTTGGTTGGAGAGAAAATAAGATAGAGAGAAAAAAATATCAGGTTTCATTTGTAATGGTATTAGATAAAGCTGTTATGAATAGTAATCAATTAAGTGGTAAAGAAAAAATACATACAAATGGACAAACGATAAATATTAATACAGATACTGTAGGAAGTTCAATGTTTGTGTATGATAATTATGGAATAATTAAACTTGCTAGTCCAAAGTTAACTTATAAAGAAGTTTGTGATACAACAGAAGAAAAGTCACAAATAAATGAAATAACAGAGGATTTAATAGATGAAACACCACCAACAGGAGATAATTTTAATTTAATTATAGTAGTTGTAATGGCAGTATGTGGAGTGGTATTGCTAGCTTTAAGAAGAAAATTCATATAGAAAATTAAATAAACTATAATTTGTAGGTTTCTTGTGCCCCTGTCGTTCCGACAGGGGCATGGTTGTGGTATTTAAGCTTCTTTATAATTTGAGCTATCGCTCAAATTGGGGGATTTTGCTTCTCGAAAGTTTTAGTTTACAGTTCTAGTGACGCAATAATACGGGTTCGAATATATATGTTTAATGGACGTTCTCACTTGACTTCAAACCTAATGGATACTAAGTTCTTTCTGCGCTAACGCTTGAAATCACTAAGTACCAAGGTTCTCAGACACCTTTAAACATATATATTCGAGCCCCTTTATTATTTGCTGTATACTAAAGCATATAGATATAATTATTCTTTGTTTTATAAATCTACCCATGAGAGCTAAAATAATAATTATGGTAAGAATATAAATCTAGTAAAAATGAAAATTTTCTACTCATGAGAGCTAAAATAATAATTATGGTAAGAATATAAATCTAGTAAAAATGAAAATTTTCTACCCATGAGAGCTAAAATAATAATTATGGTAAGAATATAAACCTAGTAAAAATGAAAATTTTCTACCCATGAGAGCCAAAACAGTAATTATGGTAAGAATATAACAAAAAAAGGAATATCTCATAAAAGCTATAATACTCATAAGCAAGGGTTAAAATTTAAGAGGAATATAGTATATTTTTCGGGGTTTGCAAACCGTCGGCGTTTAGTGAATACGAGCATAAATTATGCGAAGTATGAACTTAACGACCGTTACGCTTTGCAACGGAGCGCAAGCGGTGAGAAAAATATATTATATTCTCTTAAATTTGGAACTAGAATAAAAGTATAAAACTTTTGCGGAGCTAAAATGAACATTCCCCTGTCAGAATGACAGGGGAATATGAAATCGACAAATTATAGTTTATTCTATAGTATCCTCAGCGGGAGCTTCTTGTTCTTCATGTTCTACTGTAGGTATGTTAGCTTGAGGAACAGCATCCTCATTAACAGTTTCCTGTGATGAACCATCATCAGAACTAGAATTATTAATAATACTATCAAAAATGTTATCAATTATGCTAGAACCATCGCATTCAGTACAAGTTGTATTGTTAGCACTTGTAAGAATATATTTAGAATCAGCAGTGCCACTAGCATTATCTTTTATTAAATATACTCTTTCGACAGCATTACATTTATCAGATGCAAGTTTTCCTGTAACAGAACAAACTTTAATCTTTTGGTGGCATGTACAATATTTTGATGGAACTGTTCCAGAAGCAAAATATTCACTTTTAACAAAATTACCAGATTCAGCGCCTTGGGCATGTGAACATAATCCTTCAATTGCTCTATAGCCACATTTAGTACAAATTGTTGCACTTGTTATTCCATTAGGTCTTGTAAATGATTTATTTTCTAATTCTTTATGAATAGCTTCCATAATCTTACGCCATATTTTTTTGTGGTATGAACTTGATGAACCACCAGCACTTCTATTATTGTTATCATAACCTGTCCAAACAGAAGCAGTATAATATGGTGTATATCCAGCAAACCATAGGTCATATTTGCCGGATGTAGTACCAGTCTTTCCTGCAATATTCATATTAGAGAAATTAGCTGGAGCACCAGTACCATAGCTTTTAACAACATCTTGCATTGCATTTGTTAATAGCCATGCAGTAGTTTCTTTCATTACTTTTTTAGTAGTTGTCTTATGCTTTAAAATAACTTTTCCTGTACTATCTACTACCTTTGTATAATAGAAAGGTTTATTATATGTTCCATTATTAGCAATACTTGCATAAGCTGCAGTTAGTTCTAAGTTAGTAACACCTTTTGTTAAACCACCAAGTGCAATAGCACCAGAACAGTCTGATTTATCAACTAGTGTTGTAAAGCCAAGGTTGTGTAGATATTTTAGAGAAACAGGAATACCTACATCGTAGATTGTTCTAACAGTTGCTACGTTGTTAGAATCCCATATAGCTTCTCTCATAGTTACTAAACCTTTGTGGCTTCCACGCCATGAGTTAACTTTAGATTTCTTGCCTTCTTTATAACAAAAATATGAATCGTTTTGTACACTGGCAAGTGTCATCTCATTAGTATCAAGAGCTGGTAAGAATGATGATACAATCTTAAATGTTGATCCGGGTTGTCTTTCAGCATCAGTTGCTCTATTAAATGATAAACTACCATCTTTATCACCACGTCCACCAACCATTGCTTTAATTGCCCCATTAGATTGATCCATTATTACAAAGGATACTTGAGGTTCTAGTGTAAAGGAAGTTTTATCAGCTATAAATGTATTGCCTTCTGATAGTATATGTTCTTTAAATTCCTTTATATACTTATCTGCGTTTGACTTATCTTTAAATAGTAGTGAGAAACTACTGTCTTTTTTCTTCCAATATTGTTCTAAGTGACCAACGCTATAATTTTTCGTTTTATTTTCACTAGTTGTAACAGATAATTGATAATCTAGTTGATAATACTTCTCTGGGTAATTGTCTTCATCACTTGTTATATTATCGCATGTTTTTTGAATTGATGAGTCAAGTGTTGAATAAATCTTTAAACCACCAGAGTTAAGAAGGGTTTTTGCTGTGTCGCTATCATAATTAGCAACATTAATTAAATCATTAAGTACTTGATAATATAATGCATCTACAAAATATGAGTTAACAGTATCTTCTTTTTTCTCTGTTTTTTCTCTCTTTAGATTAACTGCTGAAATACGTGCATATACATCATCTTTCATAGCCTCGTCATATTCTTTATCGCTTATGTATTTGTTTTCATACATTTTCTTTATAACGATTTGTTGTCTTCTTTTATTATTATCTGGATGCTCTATTGGATTTAGAGCAGTAGGTTGCTGAGTAATAGAAGCAATTACAGCTGCTTCAGATACAGATAAATCACTTACAGATTTGCCAAAATATTCTTTTGAAGCTGTTTGAACACCATAAGTTCCAGCACCTAAGTTAATTGTATTTAAATAATATTCAAGTATTTGGTCTTTTGTTAATTTGTTTTCTAATTTAATGGCAAGATATTGCTCTTGAACTTTACGTTCTAATTTAGCTGAAAATGTTTCTTCCATACCTGCATTAAATATTTGATTCTTTATCAATTGTTGTGTTATTGTACTTGCACCTTGTGAAAATCCTGATAATGATGCTCTAAAAATACCTTTAATATCTATACCATTGTGTTCATAGAAACGTTCATCCTCTATAGAAATAAATGCTTTTTGAACAGTATCAGGAATACGGGATATCTGTACATATTCTCTATTAGATTCAGCACCTTTAAACTCTTGAATAAGTTTGCCGTCTTCATCGTATATTTTGGTAGCAAATTTACTTGGTACAACGGATAGTTTTGATACATCAGGTGAAGTATCAACTAGTCCTTTAATAAAACCAGATATAAGAAATATTCCAATTACAATACATGAAACAATAGCTATAACGATAATTCTTATAATGGTTAGAATTATTTTATTAGATACACGCTTAGGCGAAGAATTAATTTCTTCTTGCTTTTGCATGGTACCGCGCTGTGTAAAATTCATGATGACCTCCTAAATAAAAAAATACGTTATCAAAACAATATTAAAAATCAAAATAAGTTATTAATAATGTTCAAAGAATAAACATAGGTTTGTAATAAATAAGCCTATTTACTCAAATCTTAACATATTATAACAAATAAAATTAAAATAATAAAGAATTATCTATAAATAAGTTGAAAAAATTTTATTAGACTACCTTATAGGTCAATGGTCCTATAAGCATATTTTGTCACTTAAAGTAAGTAATTGTAAATATATGTAAAATTTTTTGCCAAGTATATGGAATTAATTGAAATTTTTGGAAAATTTCATAAAAATTTTAAATTTTTTATATTTTTTTCAAAAAAACACTTTTATTTTTAACAATATCCTAGTATAATTAAATCACATGGATATGCATTTTAAGAAGTACCGTCATCGGGAGTAAAATAATAAGCGGGTTCATCACATTACAAAATATGGAGATGGAGGTTTGTTTATGACAAATTATAGCTTAATAGAGACGAGGAGAGTAAGATTAGAGAATGAGGAAGAAATTAAACTAGATTATTATCTTACTGATACAATGAGACAAGTTGACGGAGAGGGTAAATGTATAGACGAAGTTAATTTAATAGGAGATGAAACTAATTTATATGGTATTAAATTAGTTAAAAGTGGGGCTACATGTGAAGAGGATGAGATTCTAGGCGTAACAGTAGATGAGAAAATAGCAATAAAACTTCTAAAAGTTTTAGCTGATCATGAAGTGACACCGATTTCACTTGTGGATGTAGTAGACGATTGGAGTACAGAAGTAATGTACTCATAGGAGAGTTTAAGTTTAATAAGGATGTAGAGTTGTACATATTTGGCAGTATTTTGATAAGGAAATAATCGCTAAGAAACTATTTTATTAAAAGAGGAGAAAGCATTTATGCATGAGGCATACAAAGCTGTTTATGAAGGAAAAACAGGTGAACTAGTTGAAAAGAAATCTCGTTTTATAGCTACAGTTTTTTCTATTGAGAGTGAAGAGGATGCATTAGAAAAAGTTGCAGCGATGAAGAAGACATATTGGGATGCAAGGCATAATTGTTATGCATATGTAGTAGGAGATAACAATGAGATTCAGAGATTCAGTGATGATGGAGAACCTAGTCAGACAGCAGGGAAACCGATGCTTGATGTACTTCTTGCACAGAAAATCCATAATGTATTGGTTGTAGTTACGAGGTATTTTGGGGGTGTACTACTTGGTACAGGAGGACTTGTAAGAGCTTACTCAAAGGCAACAAAGTTGGGCTTGGATAATAGTATATTATTAGACAAGGTATATGGGACAAGAATGACGGTAAAGATTGACTATACAGTTGCACAAAAAATAAAATACATAATTTCTCAGCTAGATATATATTCAATAGATACAAAATATACGGATGTAGTAGAAGAAGAGGTAGTGGTAGTTGATAAGCTACTTGAAGAATTTAATCAGAAGATTAACGAAGCTACAAATGGTAATGCAAAAATAGACATAATTGGTAGTGGCTACTTTGGAATCTGTGAGAACAAGGTAATTGACTAGTAATTATGAGACAACATAAGGTTAAAAAACAGGTGGCAAAAATGAAGAATCATTTTTGCCACCTGTTTTTTAACCTCATGGTAAAGTGGAATAAATTTAATAATATAAGAATAAATAATGCAATATGTAACAAATAAGCTGTAAATCCATAGTATATATAGAAGATATTTTATAGAGGTTATATTTTATATGGATTACATAATGGTTATGCTATATAAATACGGGTTACTTGCAGTATGCATTGTGATTTTAATTGAATATGCATGTTTTCCAGTATCTAGTGAAATTGTTTTGCCATTTTCTGGTGTTGTGGCACATATGAGTGACATAGATATAAGAGTGTTGATATTTTTGAGTGTAGTGTGTGGTTTGATAGGAAGTAGTATATGTTATTTTATAGGTAGAATATTAGGTGAAAAAAGTATTCGTTGGATAACAAAAAGAATACCTAAGAGTAAAAATGCACTTGTTAAGTCAGAAGAATTTTTTAATACATATGGCAATTTTTCTGTAATGATTGCAAGAGTAATACCATTATGTAGAACATATATATCTTTTTTGGCAGGAGCATTTAAACAATCTTATATATCGTTTTTATTATGTTCAGCAGCAGGTATTACGGTATGGAATACAGTCTTAATTTCATTAGGATATATGTTAGGAGATAAGTGGAATATAGTTGAACAGTATTATAATCAATATAAACTATATGTACTAATATTAATTGTTTGTGTAGCATTTTTATTATATAAAAGGCGTAGGGGGTAGAAAACAACACTAGAATAACATAAAATTCCCTAAATATATAAAAAATGTATAAAATATATTAATGAAATGTGTAATAGTTAAAGAATGGTTAAAATAAACGCAACACCCATTGAATAATTATGTAACAATGTGGTAATATTTTATCAGGAGGTTAAAGTTTTAATTTGTTACTTGATGTTTTTAAGGGGGATTATAATTATGTGTTTAAAGTTTATTAAGGGAAAAGCGAAAAGAGCAATAGCATTTTCTTTGGCATTACTTATGGCTGGTATAAGTGTAGCACCAAGTGTTGCATATGCTGAGGTTACAAAAGGTTTATATGGCAAAGAAGTAAAGATTACTCACGAAGGTAAATCAAGATATGTTGCTAATGCGACATTTTATGATTACTATTCAGATTCACAAGTAGGAAGCTGCAACAAGGCAAAAGATATTACAGACGCATTAAAGAGTGCAGGAGAGTCAGGGGAGGTTAATACTT
>SVEH01000034.1 GCA_015057455.1 Lachnospiraceae bacterium
GGTGTATTAGGTTCGAATATCTCCATGTGTTAAAACATTCTAACTCTAATACCTTGTACGTGAATCTTAAAGATTCTTTTCTCTTTTAGGAATTTTCAAGGTTGTTTTATTGTTCAATTATCATTGTGCAAATTGTTGTGATTATTAAAACAATTTAATGTTTCAGTTCTCTATTTTTATTAACCTGCAACTCCGAAAACCCTTGCTCTTTCAAGGCTTTTTAAGTTTCTTTGTCGCCGTCAACGATATTTATCTTATCACTTGTGTTAACATATGTCAACACTTTTTTTTAATTTTTTTATATTTTTTTCAATTTCCTTATTTTTACTATTAAAGTCTGTTATTTACAGTACTTTCACCGTTTTTTTCTGTGTTATTTTTACATATTTTTCCATTTTTTATTTTGAAGTATTTTTATTATTTGTAATTTTTTATTCTTTTCGTACATTTTAATATTTTATATTTTTATCATTTCTAAAATTTTTCCATATAATTCTATACTTAATTCACTTATTATTATAATTTTAGAATACAAACTAAAAGACTCCACTTATGTGAAGCCTTTTTTATTTCCTATTCTAAAAATGTATAAATTATCTGTAACAATATATTATTATTATAAAGCATCTCTAACAAGAAATTACCACTTATGCATTCCATGGCAGATATTCCAAGCTTCGTATTGGCAATAAGCGTTATTACTAATAATAATATCCATATTTCTATTACTCCCTTTACTGCACCTATTAATACTCCGCCCATTCCATCAAATTCCTCTATAATAGGTAGTTTACTTATTAAATCTACTACATAAGTTATTACCATTATGCCAATTCTTATCACAATAAATATAATAATATATGAAAGTATATTAATCACTATAGTAGTAAGTCCAAAAACTATGTACTCTGAGAAGGACTCTATATTATTCTCTTCATAAACTTTTACTGTATTATGCTTCTTTAAATAATCCTTTATCCCTCCTGGAAGAGTCATTTCATCTATAAATTGCTCCTGCTCTTCATCATCATTAACGTATTTATTCTCTTTTACAAACATCTGCACTTGTGTTGATACAGCATCATAAATTTCTTCATTATTACTAATCTGACCTGCTATAAATGGTGCAAATACAGTCGTTAACAATACTGCAACCACAATAATTGCTGTATCAAATAGCGTTTTAATAAACCCTTTTTTGTGAGCCGTATATATATTGGTTATAAATAATACAACCACTATAATTGTTAGCCAATTCATGGGATCACTCCTTTTACACAATCATATGTGCATTTCTTCTACTGCAATTATATTTCTCTTAATTTGTAAATTTCACTCTATCAATATTCTGTGGAGTTATGAATATAAACTTATCCCTATTATTATAAGGAATTATATGTTCTACCTCTTCTTTAAATTCTCCTTGGAACTTAACTTTACCTGATGTTCTTATAACGAGTCCTTCTGTTCCATTGTTAAATACTATATCATCATTTATAATTTCAACAGTTTCATAGTTAAATTTAAACTTCTTAGATAGTTTCTTACGACCATCCTTTGAATATAATTTTATAACTGATTCTGCTCCTGACTCATCATCAGAAATCAAACCTATATAATCTTTACTACACAAAACACTTTTTATCATCTTAGAATACTTTTCACTTTTGAACTTCTCTTCTGGAATCTCCTTCATCTCGTATACAATAAATCTCTCACCTGAGAATATGCATACTGTATCTTCATCCATAAATTCAACCTTTGGTACCATAACACTTCCATAAGAATCTGCTTTTACAATCTTACTTTCATAGTTCTTACCAACTTCTCCAAAATTATAAAATGTCACATAGTTATTAACTTCACCGTTATTAACATTCATATATGCTGTAACTAACTTCTGACTATCTCCCGAAAATGCCATATCTATAGGATATCCATCTTCCTTTATTCTTGTCTTTATGTCTATATATTTCTTTGTTGAATTAGCTATTGTTATATAATATGCCATCTTCTCCTTGGCCATAATAGCAACCATTCCTGTATCTGAAATCTCAACTTGGCATATTTGTCTGGAATTTTCTATCTTCTCTAATCCACCATCGTTATCATAAACATGAATATCTTTCCCACCAATATCTGCTACTGCTATATATTTCTCACTTGTTACCACATGAGGATTTTTAAAACTATAGCTTGCGTTCCATATTGTTTTAAGATTATTAGTCATTACAGTTATTCCGTCTTCACTATACTTAATTATGTTCTCATTATGACGCAAATATCCTTTCGTTGAACTATCTGTCCTAGCTTTTGTCTTAACTATCGAATAAGAGTCGTATGTCCTTTGAACTGTCAAATTAACAATTAAAAGTATAAACATCGCAACTAAAATAATTCCAACTGCTGCTGATACATACTTTTTATTCTTTCCTTTTAGTAATTTATTAATATTCTTCTCAATTGATTTAGTCATAGTTTCACCATTCTCTTATTATTTCTTCCATATAAATGTACATATCCTAACTATTATACTATAATTTTTCAAATATTAATACTATTTTTTACATTTTTTTCCTTTGCTCATTCAAACTTTTTTATTATAAATATTTCTCTTTGCATATTTTAAACTTATTTCTATATTATAAGTATTTTAATTTATAACCATCAAACACACTTCTATATTTTAAAGATTTTCTACGGTATAAGCAGTTTTTGCCCTATAAATATCTTATCCTCATCTTCTAATCCATTAGCTTGTTTTATAGTAGCAACTTTTTTGTGTGTTCCGTACATCTTTCTACTTATATCAACTAAGGCATCTCCTTTTCGTACAATATAATAATTCGCATTCTCTTTGTTACTTGCTACCTTCTTGTTTTTGTTACTTGCTTGTTTCTTACTAATATCTCCTTTTGTATCATTTGCCACATTATCTTCTATTTTACCACTATCACTCTTATTATTCTCTTCACTGTAACTTGGCCCATTATCAATTTCATTGCCATCTTCTCCCTTATTATTAATATTGGATTTCCCATCATTATTCATCCTAGCATCGTCTTGGTTTACATCATTCTCTTTATAGTTATCATGTACCACCTCTTGACTATTATTTTCTGCCTCATTCCCATATTCGCCATTACTATCAGCATCCTGAGTATTATCTCCATTTACACTTTGAACATCTTCCTCATTTATAACTAACTCTCCTGCCACCGTTTCAACTTGCAGAGTATTATTGTCTTCCTGTTCAACTTTATTTTCCATTAGTTCTGCCTTATTAGTAGTTGTCTCTGCCAACTTATTTACCTTTATTACTCCCATACCCAAAACAGCTAACACAAAACAACTCGCCATAGCATATTTCCATTTATATTTCCATTTATCCTTGAAAACATTCTTCTTGCCTTCTACAACAACTCCTTTTGTTGTATACACATCATTTTTAGGAATGGAAAATGCCCTAATTTTCTCATCTACTCTTCTATCTATTATCTCACTTGGCGAATAACCATACTCAATACTTTTCCCATCCTTCATGCACAACATATAATTTTGCATAGATTCATTTCTATCATAAAATATATAATATCCTCTTTGCTTTATAAAATTGGTAAAGCTGTATCTATACACTTTTTCCTCATTTATTTCATCACGAACAATTAAAACATCCCCCATCATTCCATTTTGAAAATACATATACATCCCTTCATCAAACTTTATAAGTTCATTCTTGCAAATAACACACATCCCCATAAAGTCCATATCCCCATAATAATCTTCCTTTATTCTAGTTAATTTTGTTATATTATCATTTAATAGTAAATCTTGATATGTATACCCTTCATGCTTGTCCCTCAGTTCTACGACACCACTTATATAACAGTAATTCACACCATCTTCCGTATCTCTATTTCCCACAAGCAAAAGTATCCTTTTATCCTCCGTTAACACTCCTGATAGTTGCTTAATATAAGTCATAACATAATCTTCTATATATATTTTATCATTAGGTAAGGCAACACCAATTTGGCGAATATTCTTTGGTACAAACTTTACTGCATTTTCGCTCATATAATAACCTTCCTTCTATAATAGATTTACATTTATCATGAAAATATCCCTCCTTAGCTATAACCTTCATATATAAATTATAAATTTCTTATATATAAACATATCTTTACTATTATACATCTTATATTTCTTTTATAATCATATCTTCACTGTTATACATCTTATATTTACTAATTTATAACCAGATTTTAGCTATGCTACCTATATGATTTGCACTAATAATACTTTCTCATTAAGGGAGAAATATCAACATTTGCACATGATAATTTATAAATTATACACATAATACCATACTCCCTGTGTATAATTTGTCGATACTTGTGTGAAAAATAAAAAAACGCCAAAAGAATAAAAATCTCTTCTTACTCTTCTGGCGTTTTATATACAATGAGTGCTCTATAATACTTATCAAGTGTGCTGCAACACACATCAAGTGTTCTATAGCACTTATCAAGCGTACTATAACACTTATCATATATTCTATAGCACTTATTACTTGCTCTATAACACTTATTACAACTCAACTCTTCCTTCTAAAGCTCTAAGTAATGTCACCTCATCTATGTACTCTAAATCTCCTCCTACAGGAACGCCACTAGCGATACGACTAACTTTTATTCCTGACGGTTTTATAAGTTTAGAAATATACATAGCTGTTGTTTCACCCTCTAAACTAGAGTTTGTTGCAATAATTACTTCTTCTACGTCACCCTGTAATCTATGTACAAGTTCCTTTAATTTAATATCACCCGGTCCTATTCCTAACATTGGTGAAATAGCTCCATGCAATACATGATATACACCATCAAACTTCTGAGTTTTCTCATAAGCTGTAAGGTCTCTAGAATTCTCAACAACCATAATAGTTTTATGATTACGCTTCTCACTTGCACATATTGGACACACTTCTTTGTCTGTTAAACAAAAGCATTCCTTGCAATACTTAACATTCTTCTTCGCCTCAGTAATAGAATTAGCTAACGCATCTACTTGATCCTGTGGCATATTAATAATGTGAAATGCTAATCTTTGTGCTGTCTTAGCTCCTATACTTGGAAGTCTAGACAATTCCTCTATTAATTTACTAATTTGACTACTATAATACTCCATGACTAAAACGGAAATCCTCCGCCAAGACCTCCTAATCCTCCTGCAATACTGCTCATTACTTCAGCTGACTCTTCTTCCATCTTGCGTAATGCTTCATTAGTTGCTGCAATAATTAAATCTTGCAACATCTCAATATCATCTGGATCTACTACTTCCTCAGAAAGTTCAACAGATACAATCTCTTTCTTACCAGATACCTTAACCTTAACGGCTCCGCCACCTGCAGCTGCTTCCCATTCCTTCTCTTCTATCTCTTTAGTCTTCTCTTCCATTTGTCTCTGCATCTTTTGTGCTTGTTTCATTAAGTTATTCATGTTACCTGGCATTCCTCCACCAGGAAATCCTCCACGTCTTGCCATAACTGTAATCCTCCTTTATTATTTCTTGAAATAAAATCACTTCTATTCCACTAAATGTTCTTTATAGTATACAAGTATATTCATACTCGTATATACACACTCGTATATGCTTGTATACAAATTTGCTTATTATAAGTATATATTTACATGCATAATTCTTTGCATACATACTTCAATACATGCATACTCATATAAATATATTTTATATCAAAGTTGTAGTTATACAACTAATAATATCTCTAATTCTCATAGGTAATATCAGCATTAATTAATGATGCTATATTAACCATATTATCTACTGGTTCTGCTTTATCACTATATTGAGTTCTAATATTAACTTCCTTATTAATAATAGAAACAATAATATTCTTAATCTGCGTCATGTGCATTTCTCTAGAAATACTACTGTATGCAAAATTATCTTCAAATAACAGAATCAAAGTTCCATCTTCAGCAGCATATGGCGTTGCAAGTTTTATGCTTTCTCTAATGTAGATAGGCGTTTTGTTAATAACCATTTGCCAGTTTTTCGCTAATTCCTTGATTTCCTCTGGCATAGCTTTAACAAGCTCTGATCTTCTCTCAGGTGATAAATTGTCTTGAGGAGTAGGCCCACCTTGTTGTGTGCTATTCCCTCCATTATTCCCATCAGAATCAACCTGACTTTGAGCTCCAGATACACCTTCTGCACTCTGTGCCTGTGAACCACTAGCCACAACAACTCCTGATTCTAACTTCTTCTCTAAAATATCAATTCTATTAAGCAAAGCTTCTACACTATCTTCCATCTGTGGCTTGCACAATTTGATAAATGCAGCTTCTAAAAGAACTCTTTTCTGCGTAGCATACTTTAACTGATTTGATAATTCTGAGAAAATATGAATGTATCTCATAAGTACATCGATGTCCACATCTACTGACACCTTGCGAAGTTCAAGCAATTTCTCTTCTCCTACATCTACTAAATCCATAGTGTTGTCCGTAGTTTTAACCAACATAAGGTTTCTCAAAAACCAAGTAAAATTAACTACAAATTGATTCAAATCCTTACCATCAAGAATAATACTTTCTATAACTTTAATTCCACGAGAAACCTCTCCATTAATAATGCAAGTAAGCATCTCTACAAAAATATCAATATCAACGGCACCTAGTACCTCTAAAACATTCTCATAAGTAAGCTTCTCACCATAATGAAATGAAATACATTGATCTAATAAACTTAACGCATCTCTCATGGCGCCATCTGCACATTTGGCAATGTATTTAACAGCCTTATCATCTGCCGATATGCCTTCGCGCTCCATTAGTTCCTCGACTCTCTCAACAATAGTCTCAACCTTCATGCGCTTAAACTCATATCTCTGACATCTAGAGAGAATAGTAACTGGAATCTTATGAGCCTCTGTAGTTGCAAGAATAAAAATAACATAACTTGGCGGTTCCTCTAAAGTCTTAAGTAAAGCATTAAATGCCCCTCCTGACAACATATGAACCTCATCGATTATATATACCTTATATTTACCTTCAGTTGGAGAATATGCAACTTCGTCTACAATTTGACGAATATTATCAACACCATTGTTAGATGCAGCATCAATCTCAGACACATTCAAAGATGTCTGATTATTAATCGCCTTACACATCTCACATTCATTACATGGTCCATTCTCAGTAATATTAAGACAGTTAGCAGCCTTAGCAAATATCTTAGCTATAGTAGTCTTACCTGTACCTCTTGTCCCCGAAAATAAATATGCATGCCCTATTCTATTAGATGTTATCTGGTTTTTAAGCGCAGTAACAATATGATCTTGTCCCTTTACATCACTAAAATCATTAGGACGAAACTTTCTATATAATGCAACGTACGACATGTTATTTCCTTCCTTCAAAATCTTTAAAATCAATTATAACCTTGTAGAATCTATTGCAGTAAAGAGCAATAACTCCAACATATCAAGTATATTTTATATTAGAAAATATTTCAATGTTTTTTCTATATTTTGGTTTTAGTTTTGTCTGGCTTTATTTTTTGTAATACATTTTGTTTTACTTAGCTATATTTCTTATTCTTTGTATTTCTTATTCTTTATTTTTCAACCTATTATTTTAAAATCTTATCTATTTAGTTTATATTCTTTAAATATAGCTTTCTCAACCCTTAGCAAAGAAGTTAACAATGCACAATGAATTCGACTCATCCAACTCCCAACAAAAAACCCTTCTTAAAACAAAAAGAGTATTTTCCTATAAATGCACAAAGACTAGGCCCCCTAAGAGACCTAGTCTTCATTTATATCAACACATAATATTTACTCTATATAATCAACTAATAATTAATCCAATTTGATCAAATTAATATCAATCTATATCGTCAATACTACTATCGATTTATTCAATTCTACTATAAATCATTTATTATTTCTTTACAGTCTTAGCTGTAACTGATTTATAAGTATCAGCCCAGATTACCTTGCTTCCTTCGATTCTGTAAGCTCTTACTGCAAACTTGTATGAAGCTCCTGATTTTAAACCAGTCTTAGTAAATATCTTAGCTGTTGTTGCTTTCTTAACTTGTACCCATTTTCCATCTTGTGCAACGTATACTCTGTATCCAGTTGCTCCTGTTACTGCGTTCCAAGTTAACTTAAGTGAAGTATATCCTCTACCAACCTTGATTGATGAAGTTACTCCTGGTGCTGTTTGTAAAGTTGCTTTTGTAAATGTAGCTGCTGCTTTACCATCCTTGAATGCTTTTACAGCAAATACATACTTCTTACCAGCTGTTAAATTCTTAGCTGTGAAAGTTAAAGCATCTAAATCATCAGCAAGTACCTTGTAAGCTCCGTTTTCATATACATATACTCTATAAGCATCTGCACCTTCAACTGCTTCCCAAGCTAATTTGATTGATGTTGACTTAGTAGTTGCTGCTTTGATTGAAGCAGTTTTTCCTAATACGAAATCATCACCTGGCTCTTCTGGTTTCTCATCTTCTTTATCAGCTGCTGAAATCTTAACAGTAGCGATGTTTGATTTTGCTGCATTGTAGTTTGCAGTTGCATCTGCATTTGCTACTACATAGTAAGTTCCTTCAGTTGTTGGAACTGCTATTTCAGTTGTAGCTGATGCATCTGAATAATATTTGTAAGTTAATGTAGCGTTAGCTAAGTTCTTAACTGTAGCTGGTTGAACTGATTCTCCAACTTTAACGTCAACGTTAGCAATTTCTACTTCATTTTCTGCTCTGTCAATAAAGAATTTTCCTTGTGTTTTAACTTCTACGTCAGTTTTATTTAATACAAGTTCAAATCTTGCAATACCAACATTTACATTTTCTTTATAAGTAATTGTATAATCAGTTCCCTCAGTTAAATTAGCAATAGAGTAAGTACTTCCATCTGTTGAAACTGAAATAGTTAATTCTGGCTTAATTTCTTTTCCAGTATAAACTTGATCTTCTACATCTGCTACTTTAATAGCTACAATATCATCTAATACTAATGGTGTTACATTATAAGTAATAACCAATTTTTCTGTTGTTCCTTCTTCAGTAATAACACAAACATAAACTTCAGAAGAACCACTAAATTTTTCAACAGTGTAATTTGCTGTAGTGGCAAGCACAGGTGTACTAGCATTTCCTACGTGCCAACTATAAGTTACATTTGTTCCCTCACTAGGAACTACATTAGTTTTTAATGTTATACTAGCGTCTTCAACGCCTAACACTGTTTCACTATCTGTACTACTTAAAATCTTATTACCCTCGTAATCATATGCTACATAACCACCTAACTTGTTTATGCAAATTTTTATAGTTTTTGTCTCATATGCATTTTTAACTGTACATAATACATAATTATCTTCTTCATCAGCTGTTGTTGCTTCATTATCTGGAATATAGATATCTCCAGATAAAACTTCAAATTCTTTAGTTGTATTATCAACTCCAGTTTCGAACGTTGGTCTTGAAGCAATTTTTGAGAAATCCCACTCACATTTAACTGGTAATTTACTATTTGTAGTAACAGCTAATTTAGCCTTTGAACCAACTTTTGCAGCAATATCTTCTGCACTAACAGTCAAATCAGGATTATATACTACATTCAAAAACTTCTCACATCTAAGAACACTCTTTGGAGTTTGTGTTCTAGTGTATTTTACTCCAGTATACTCTGCAAATGATGTAGAGTCTACAATTGACTCAATTTCATTATGATCATTATCATAATAATTTGTACCACTATTGTAACTTGACGCCTCAGCATATGTATTTTCATTATAAGTTTCAATAACAACGTATCTTCTAGTACCAAAATGATCTACATGTAAATTCTGTACATTTATAAATGCTGGAGCCTGTCCAATTTCAGTTTTATTGTTTGCAGATAACAAACCTTGAACAGTAGTATGTGAATCATCTACAAAAACCAATGTCCCTGCATCTCTATCTGCATCAACACCTGTTGCAACAGTAGCCTTACCAGCTTCAATTTCAGGTACATTAACAACTAATGCTTCTCCTACATTACCTACTACACTATCAGAAGATGTTGTTGTATTGTCTGTAGTCACAAGATAAAATGTCTCTGTAAAGATAGGAGTAGGCGTTCCTGTAAATGCAACTTTTCCTATAACATTATTTTTCATATTATATTTTTCAACATCAGATGTAGCTGCATCTGCAAGCTTAATATACTCATCCATTAACACAGCTGCTTTAGGCGGAGCTGCTGCTATCATTTCTTCTTCATCGAAAACCTTTGCTTCATACGCCTTACATTCAATAGTTACTATATCATTTCTTATTGATGTTATTTTTAAAGTATTATTATTAGGGTCAAAACTCTTTACATCATTTTCAGCCATATCATTAACAGCATTAATAGCTGCACCATTTATTGTCCACACATATCTATATCCATCATTTTGTGGAATACATGTAGTAACTGTCAATGTTCCATTAGCTAATTTATTATCAGTTGGATTCTTAGCTTTTACTATGCTTGTATATGATGGATTTGTTTTATCAGCATACGCCGCTTTTGCTACAGTTATAGATACTGCACTCGCATCTTTCAATCCATCATTTACAGTACAAATATATGTACCAAAATCTGTTGATTTAATATCCTTCAATTCAACAACCGGAGTATCAAATTCAAGTTTATTTCCCGCTTTTGTCCAAGTATATGTCAAATCTTTTCTTGTACTTGTTGGAATAACCTCTAATTTAATGCTATCTCCTACATTCACTTTGTAATCGCTTTGAGCTGCAACTGCAGAAATATCAGATTTAGCGTATACATTATATAATTTATATGTATCTGCAGAAACTGTCTCATCCGCTTCTAACTTAATACTAATATACAAACCTAAATTATCCTCTGTTGCATCTTCAAAAACTAATTGTCCATTATTAGACTCAACAAATTTTGCCTTATAATACACAACATTAATTGTTTCCTCTTTTGTAGTTGTATTTTCTGTATAAGTTCTAGTGTATGAATATGTATCTTTTACTAATTTATACCAACCATACTCATCTGAACCAGCAGCAACTCCTAATTTCAAACCTTTATTAGCGAATTCATACTTAGTTCCTGTTTTAAGCTCATCTCTAGTTTCACCGTTAAATATTACTCCTACATTATCAGCTTTACCAGTACTTGCACTCGCTAGTGCACCACCACCCAAAACAGGTGCATCCATTGCATACGTATTAGCATAAGTATCTCCAACGCTTATTTTACTTTCAGTAATCTTAATATTACTTTTTAGCACACTAGTAGCACCTAATTTACTGATTAAATCACTAATTTTAACAGCATCCATATTATCTCTTTTAACAGAAGATGTAACTGTTCCAAGTATTATATCTTCTCCGTTAAAAACAGTATCTGGTGTTGTTACATCAGTTAAGTCTGGCGTATCAGTTTCAGCTGCTTGAGCATCTTTTACAAATATAGGGCTTACGTTAACTGTACCAAATGCTACAGCAAATGCCATTGTGTAAGCCACAAATTTTTTCGCAAAATTTTTCTTACTCATTTTCTTCCTCCTAAAAATTTTCCTATTAATATTTTTTATATTTGCTTGTC
>SVEH01000017.1 GCA_015057455.1 Lachnospiraceae bacterium
TTTTTTCTGTTTCCTTGTCATCTTTATCAGACTTATCTTTGCTGTCTTTTTTTTCTGTTTCCTTGTCATCTTTATCAGACTTATCTTTGCTGTCTTTTTTTTCTGTTTCCTTGTCATCTTTATCAGATTTGTCTTTGCTGTCCTTTTCATCTGTTTCCTTGTCATCTTTATCAGACTTATCTTTGCTGTCTTTTTTTTCTGTTTCCTTATCATCTTTATCAGACTTGTCTTTGCTATCCTTTTTATCTGATTCCTTATCATTCTTGTCAGACGTATCTTCTCTATCTTTTTTATCTGATTCTTTATCTTTTATTTCTTCATCAGACTCTATGTTTTCAGATGAATATTCTTCTATTTCTTCTCTTGTAGGTGCATTCTTAATATATCTTATATTTACATATTCTATATCAGAATCATATACCCCATTGGAAAAGAAATAACTATATTCCTCTCCATTATATGACCAAAAACTCTTAGAATTTTTTATACTAGGTTTACCATAATTAACTTCAAGATAGTTTCTCATTTGCATATTCTTTATAAGACTTTTTTTATATGACCAGTATATCTCTGAAACTTTATTAGTATTAGGATTAACTTTATATGAAACTGTACAATCCTCAATATCACCTATTTTTTGATTTTTATATGTATAAACAATCGTACCATCGGTCAAATCAAGATTCATTTCTCCCTCTCCATTATAAATCTTCTTAACATTAGTATAAGTAGACTTATTATTAACCTGAGATACTTTAGATTCTTTATCTAAATATAGAACATTTTTCAAACATAATGAAACCAAGCATACACTTGATATCACAATAGCCACTCCCAATAACTTTTCATATGTCATATACGGTTTAAGTTTATATATCTTTGTTTTATTTACAAATACTTTTCCAATAGCCGGAACCTTTTTTGTAAAAAATTCGCTCACAACTTTTTTAGCTTTAATAAAAATTGCTCCCATTTTTTTATTAATAAATGGCCCTAATTCCTTTGTCTTCTTTACAACATTGGCTACTCCCTTAACAATACTTCTAATAATAATATTTTCCTCTGATATAATGTCATCTAGTGTTTCCTCATAATATTCTTCAGGAACTTCCTTAACTTCTATAACTTCATCAAAAATCATCTCGCCACAATGCGGACACATTTGCTCCATTATATCAATTTCCTTATTACAATTAGGACACCTTTTCTTTTCCATTTTATCACTCCTTGACACAATTTTTAGTTAAATGGAATTTCAGGAATCTCTGAGCTTATAGGAACATCTTCCTCCACCTCTTTAGTGGCCTCTTCCTCATCTACTTCTTCATCAACAGGTATATCTGCTCCATCTTCCTCTATTTCTGACGTTGCTGTAGGCTCTCCTTCTACTTCTGTACTATCATCTTCATCATCATTCTCTTCTATATCAGCATTCTCTTGTGTATCGTCTGATTGTTCATTGACTTCCTCATTACTATCAATAGAAGTGTCACCTGTATGTATTGTATTATGACTAAAATATAATAATGCTACTATTAGCGCTACAATAATAATAAATGCATAAACTATCCCTCTTATTATCTTTCTTCTTCTACGCCTTTTTTCCTTATATTTAAGAAGTAATAAATACTCCTCTCTTGGAATTCGAACTCTACCTTTTTCATCAACCCATTCAGCAGGAACTTCCTTCATCTTTGATAATTGCTTAATTCTTTTCTTCCCTACTTTTTCATAAGGTTCTTTAGAAGGTTCACCCTCTTTTATAACCTTGTCTTCACCTACGCCTTGTTTAGATTTTTCTACTTGAGGTATCTTTTCTTTATTTTTACCACCTTGCTCTTGCTCTCCCTTTACTTTGCTAGGTTCTTGTGATTGTTTCTTTTTCTCAACTACAGACTCTTCCTTTGGCTCTTCTTCGACCTTCTCTTCTACTTCTTCAGTCTCTTCCTTTGACTCTTCTTCGACCTTCTCTTCTACTTCTTCAGTCTCTTCCTTTGACTCTTCTTCGACCTTTTCTTCTACTTCTTCAGTCTCTTCCTTTATCTCTTCTTCGACCTTCTCTTCTACTTCTTTAGTCTCTTCCTTTATCTCTTCTTCGACCTTCTCTTCTACTTCTTCAGTCTCTTCCTTTATCTCTTCTTCGACCTTCTCTTCTACTTCTTCAGTCTCTTCCTTTATCTCTTCTTCGACCTTCTCTTCTACTTCTTCAGTCTCTTCCTCTGACTCTTCTTCGACCTTCTCTTCTACTTCTTCAGTCTCTTCCTCTGACTCTTCTTCAGCCTTCTCTTCTTCTACAGTCTCTTCCTTTGATTCTTCTTCTGCCTCTCCTTTTGGCTTTTCTTTAGCTATAACCTCTTCCTTTATCTCTTCTACGGCCTTTTCTTCTACTTCTTCAGTCTCTTCCTTTATCTCTTCTCTAACAATTGTATCATTATCTACAATTTCACTATTTATATCATCTTTATTATTAATTTTATCTTCTGCATTTTCCTCTTTATTTTCAGGCACAACCTTAACACTAGTGTCTTCTCCTATCTCCACTAGTTTTTCTTCTTTTTTCTCTATATTCTCTTGTATAAGCTCATCTTTTACATCTAATTCTTTATTATTTTCATTGCTCATACAAATCCCTCCCTATGCCTAGTACATTACCTTCTTTATCGTCACATACCACTATAACCATAAGTTTTTATTGTAAAATAAAGCAAATAAACATTACAACAGGATATAATAAATTCTAGTTACGCAATCATACGGGTTCGAATATATATGCTATGTACTAAATTAGATGTAATGACTTTATGTTTAATAAAGCTACTCACCAAAGTCAAAACAACAATCATAGTAAAATACTAAAATTTTAGTCATAAAAGCTATAATAGTTATAAGCAAGAGTTAAAATTTAAGAGAATATAATATATTTTTCGGGGTTTGCAAACCGTCGGCGTTTAGTGAATACGAGCATATTATGCGATGTATGAACTTAACGACCGTTACGCTTTGCAACGGAGCGAAAGCGGTGAGAAAAATATATTATATTCTCTTAAATTTGGAACTAGACTAAAAGTATAAAACTTTCGCGGAGCCAAATGAACAGGAACCTGTTCATTTTAAGATTTAAAGATATCCTATTTGAGCGATAGCTCAAATTAATAATATAAGAGTTTAAAAAGAAGCTTAAAGAATCCCAAAATCAGGCCCCTGTCCGAATGACAGGGGCCCAAACCTACAAATTATAATTTATTCTATTTCTTATCTTTTTTTGCTTTAGCTTTAGCTGTAGCTGAAACTACAGATGGAGTTGATTCAATCTTATCTACTAATTTAGCCTTCTCTGCAAGCCAATCAAGTACAGTCATTTGTAAGAAATACTCTCTTGTCTCTTTCTCTCCACCTAATTGCTCATATAACTCATCTTTAGAAATATCATATCCATTACCTTTATATTCATCAATTGTTTTTTGAATCTTTGAGTCAAATTCTTTATCAGATAATGTAATATTCTCTTTCTCTGCAATAGCCATTAATGTAACAGTTTGTTTAACAAGATTCTCTGCTGATGCCTTAAGTTGTTCCTTAACAGTTTCAACATCTGCTCCCATTTGGCTAGCATACTCTTCAATAGTTATATTGTAATATGTTTTTATTTCTTCTATTGATTCTTGTAATTTCTTATCTACATCTTTATCAATATTCTTATATTTAGACTTCTCAACAATCTTAGCAAGAATTGATGATTTTATTGTACTATCAGCATTCTCCTCTAATTGTTCTTCTAATTCTGTTATTAGGTTATCTTTATATTCTTTTGCAGTCTTAAAATCATTACTATCATCAGCTTTAACAATAGCATCAGTTAATTTCTTAGCTGCAATATAGTTAATCTTAACTGTAAATACGGCTTTTTTACCAGCTAAATCTTCTGCATAATCTTTTGGGAAAGTTACATTTACTTTACATGACTTTCCTACAACTTTTCCTATTAATTGCTCTTCAAAACCTTCAACGAATTTCTTTGATCCAATTTTTAAGTTATATCCTTCATAACTTCCACCTTGAAATTCTTTTCCGTTAATTGTACCTACATAGTCAATATTAACTGTGTCACCTTTGTCAACTTTCTTATCTGTAGACTTAATAGTTTGAAGATATGCATCTATTTCTTGTTGAATAGCATCTTCAGTTGGCTTTGCTGATACTTTCTCAACTTCTACACCTTTGTATTTTCCTAATTCTACTTTACTTAAATAGCTTGAATCGCCATTCTTATCCTTCTTACCGCAACCTACCATAGCTACACACATAGTTGCTATACATGCTCCTAAAAATATTCTCTTTAAATTCATGTGATAATCTTTCCCTTCTAGTGTTAATATTTTGCCTAACCAGTTTATCTCACTCAATTAGCTAACTTATTATACCAAATATTTACATATTTGTAAAACTATATCTTAGTTCTAAGTTTTGAAACAGTCTACTCTGCTAAAGAGCTTATCGCAACATCTACATCTCCTGTAGTTCCAGGAATAACTTTGATGCCTGCATCAAATAATTCTGCCATAGCTTCTTGTGATATTCCTCCACATATTAATGTTGTTATTTTGTTAAAGACTAATTCAGTTGTTATATCTTGTCCATCTTCAAGTTCAATAATTGTTCTAGCAACTAATTTATTATCTTCCAACTCACATATACATACTTTTTTTGCTTTATTATAATGCTGGTCGACATTATTATCTTCGTCACAAGGTACAGCTATTTTAACCTTTTTAATATCAACTTTTTTTGTTTTAGATTCTCTTGGTACATAATTCTCCTTCAAATAAGATGCCATATCATCTAGCCAATCTCCTTGTAAATCTTCAATAGCCCCATTATCTACTGCTTTAGCAATATTCGGATTAATAGGTACCTTTCCTAATACTTTAAGTCCATATTTGGCTGCCACTTCTTCTACATGACTTTCTCCAAATACACTTATCTTCTCACCACAATTTTCACATTCTAAATAACTATAGTTCTCAACAAGACCAATAATAGGTACATTCATAGCCTTAGCCATATTAACTGCCTTTTCAACTATCATAGATACTAACTCTTGTGGTGAAGTAACTATAATAATTCCGTCTAATGGTAAAGATTGAAATACTGTTAATGGCACATCTCCTGTTCCAGGTGGCATATCCACAAACATATAATCTACATCTTCCCATACCACATCTGTCCAAAACTGTTTTACAGCTCCTACTATTACTGGACCTCTCCACAATACTGGCATTGCTTCAGATTCTAATAACAAATTAACTGACATAAGTTTTGTTCCATTCTTTGTTACAGCTGGCAATATTCCCTGTTCATTACCTAAAGCTTTCTCATGTATTCCAAAAGTTTTTGGTATTGATGGACCTGTTATGTCAGCATCTAAAATTGCTGTTTTATAACCCATTCTATTCATTAATACTGTTGTATATGATGTAATTAAAGACTTTCCTACACCGCCTTTACCACTTATAACACCTATTAATTTTTTTACATTACTATACTTATTGCATGGTTCAATTAAAGACTTTGGTTTCTCTGCACATCCAGTTGAACAACTACTGCAATCATGATTACAACTACTACCCATTTCACTAACTCCTTTGAATATATTTTTTTTAATTGTACATCCTATTATTATATATGTACAAATTTTAATTTTTGCGTACAGATATAATTTTACCCTTTATTATATTTATGTCAATGTTTATCACAAAATATACTCATTTTAACAACATTTTCGTTTGAATTACAAGTAAAGTTTTTATTAGAAAATGTATCAAATTATGAAATTTTCTTGAAAATACTATCTTTTTTAAAAAAATTATGGTAAATTATGTCTACCTATGTTACAATATTGAATAGTGCTTAAGGTGGGTACTTTATGCACTACGATACTGGGAAGTGTTAGTATGAGAATTTTTTAATTCGGTTGGAGGTATTTATGAAAAACATGAAAAATGTTGAGACTAAATCAAAGGCTCAAGGCAAAAACTCTGTTACAGAGGCTACGATTGATCCTGAAGTCTTCAGGGGGAAGCTTGAGGAATTAGTTAAGTATGCTCGTAGTAAAAACAATGTAATAGAGATTAACAAAATCAATGATATTCTAAAGGAAGTGAGCCCATCATTAGCTCAGATTGATTTAATGTATGAGTTCTTGGAGTCAAAGAACATTATAGTTTTGAACGTACACGAAGATGACACAGAACCCGATGAGCAAACACTTCTACAATTCGAAGAAGACACTGATCCTACAGATACAGAAGACTTCTTAATTGTAGATGATACAGCAGCAATTACTGCTACAATGTCTGATGATCCGGTAAAATTATACCTTAAGGAAATTGGAACTTATCCTCTACTTACTATCGAAGATGAGATTAAACTCGCTCAAAGAATTGAAAGTGGTGATGAGTCAGCCAAGAAACAACTTGCGGAATCTAACTTAAGACTTGTTGTAAGTATTGCAAAGAGATATGTTGGAAGAGGATTATCTTTCCTTGATTTAATTCAAGAAGGAAATCTTGGTTTAATTAAAGCTGTGGACAAGTTTGATTACACTAAAGGATATAAGTTTAGTACTTATGCAACTTGGTGGATACGTCAGTCAATTACTCGTTCTATAGCAGATCAATCAAGAACTATTCGTATTCCGGTTCATATGTCAGAAGTAATTAACAAAACTTATCGTGTATCAAGAAATCTCTTACAAGAATTAGGTCGTGAACCTACTGAACAAGAATTATCTAAAGCATTAGATATGCCAATTGAAAAAGTAAGAGAAATTCTTAAAGTATCAGCCGATCCTATCTCACTTGATACCCCAATCGGTGAGGAAGACGATAGTCATTTAGGAGATTTTATTAAAGATGATTCCATCGTTGGACCAGAAGACGCTGCAGCGTACGCTATGTTGCAAGATCAGATATCTAAGCTACTAAATACTCTTACAGAAAGAGAGCAAAGAGTATTAACTCTTAGATTTGGATTAGATGATGGTAGAACTAGAACCCTAGAAGAAGTAGGTAAAGAATTTAACGTAACACGTGAGAGAATTAGACAAATCGAAGCTAAAGCATTACGTAAATTACGTCATCCTAGCAGAGCAAGAATGTTAAAAGGGTATGATGTTGTATAATAAATCAAATTTTAATAATTTACAATTGAATAATGAATAATTTTATATATACAAAGTCCTTCGCTTATGCGAAGGACTTTTATAATATCTATTACTACTTATTAAATTCCAATTTACCAACCTAAGGTCTCCATATTCCACCACCATGCACTGGATTACCACCTGGATTTGTCGGTGCTTCTGGTTGTACATCCTCCCAACCATCGTCATCATCATCATCGTCATCATCATCAAAATCCTGTGTCGGTGCTTCTGTTACTGGTTCAGAAGTAATCCATGGATCTTGTGTCGGTGCTTCTGTATACGGTTCATATGTATATGTTTCATATGTTTCACTCCATGTAGGAGTTGGCATAATTGATGCAAATGGATCCTCTGTAAAAAACTCAAATGTTGTCTCTGTTGGTTCTAAAGAGAAAATTTGCTCTGGTTCACTATCATCCATAATAACTAAATTGAACTTATTATTAGTTGGTGACAATCTTTTCTTATTAATAACTGCTTGATTAAATGTTTTCCAGATAGTTGCAACGTTACCACCGGATATTGCTGTTTTCTTATTATCATCATCACCAACCCAAATAGCTGTTGTGTATGCTGATGTATAACCACAGAACCAAGCATCCATTTTACCATTTGTTGTTCCTGTTTTTCCTGCACAATCTATGCTTACACCTTTTCCTGCTGCAGTACCACTATAACCACCTGCAATTGGTCCTTGAAATACTTGTTGCATTGCTTGTGTTAACCTTCTTGCAGTACTTTGTTCATATATTCTTACACCTGTAGAAACAATTCCTTTAACTTTAGTCTCATCAAAATCAAGAGGATTTGCTGTGTTAATCTCACCCTCGCTTAATATATTTAATATTGCAGATGGTTTTCTATATTCTCCATCATTGGCAATTGTTGCATAAGCTGCAGCCATCTCAAGAGGTGTAGAACCATAACTAAATCCACCAATAGATACACCTGCATTGCTTCTATCTGTTGACGTCAAAAATTTAAAATTCATCTTATCAAGATATCTTATTGCATACTTTCTGTTCTCTTTAAACATATCACTATACATCTTATATGCAACTACATTACTTGAACCCTTTATAGCTTCTAGAATACTAATAGTTCCCTTATATACATCATTAGAGTTACCAACAGGTGTAGCACCTGTTCTTTCAACTTCACCATCATCCTCTACCAATGTATTACAAGTAAACAATGCCTTACCTGTTGCCTCATCCCTTTTGTCAAAAGCTGGGCCATACACCAATAAAGGTTTAATAGCACTACCTGGTTGGTTTGCATAGTTATACTTTGTAGTCCCATCATTCTTGGTAACTATTTCACCATATGCACGTGGTAAATAGTTTACTATATCTGAACTTCTAGCATTTACCATTGCTACAACTCGACCAGTTTTATTATCTATACACACACCAGCACTTTGTATCTGAAATGTTCCATCTTCTTTTTGTTTCTTTCCACCTGACATACCCTTAACTTTAGTATCAATACTATCTTGCAAACTCTTTTGAGCATCCAAATCTATAGATGTATATATATGTGCACCTGTACTGTTTAAATAGTTTTCAGCAGTTGCTTTATAATCCGCATATTTAGCTTCATAGCTTGCCTTATAAGCAGGATCTGTCATTTGATCTTGTGAATCAAATTTAAATCCAAAATTATGCTCCATTGCATACTCTGCTGCACTATCAAGGATATAATTCTTTAATTGCCTATCAATCTTAACTGTCTTAGAGCCTGTTGTAGCTGTAACCTCATCTTTAATTTCTATCTTATCTATATCTGCAACAATAGCATTATATTCTGCCTTGTTAAGTTTTCCCTTACCAAATTCAAATACTTGTCTTACTAAATTCTTAGCCCTGTTTTTTACATAGTCCTTCTTCTGCGCACCTTTTTTTACATTTTCCTTATTAGTATATGGATTATATAAAGTAGGGTTATTAGGTATGGCACATAAAAATGCCACTTCTGCCTTAGTAAGCTTAGTAATGCTCTTTCCAAAATAACCTTGTGCTGCACTTTCAATACCTTGATATCCATTACTATAATTTATATTATTAATATAGAATTCCATAATTGTTTCTTTACTTTTAAACTTTTCTTCAAGTTCCCATGAAACAAATATCTCTTTAACCTTACGTTGCCAATTTCTATCAAAATCTTCAAGAATAACATTACGTGCAAGCTGTTGTGTAATTGTACTACCACCACGTTCTACTTCTCCACCATTTAGTATAACTAATACCACAGCCTTAACATTGGCCATTAAATCTACACCTTTATGTTTATAAAAGTTTCTATCTTCAGACAAATAGAACAAATCACTTGCAAAGTCCATTTGTTCTCCACCATCACTCATAGACATATATTTATATTTAGTTTGTGAAGCAAACTCCATCTCTGTCCATTTGCCACCTTGCTTAGCATAATACTTACTTGCACTTTTCTTTGTAAATGTTTCTTTACTACATTTACCAACTTGTTCAATTGCCTCTTTTCTAAGTTGCATAATTGTAGCACCATACTTCACATAAATAAATATACCTGCAACCAAAACAATAGCTAGCAATGCAATAGATGAAACCTTAATTCCTAGTTTAATTTTTGCAATTCTATCTGCTCTTTTAGCTGCTGCAACATCCTCTAATGTAGTTTCATCCATTTGCAAATTCATGCTATCATAATCTTCATCTAATCCAGATATTCCTTGATATTGTCCTCTTTGCATATTATTATTGGACGTATACTTTTCTGCATATCTATTATTACTATTATTAGAACTATTTAAATTATTCACATTATTACCTAAATTATTACCATAACCCGCACCATTATGACCGTTTAGATTATTGGAATTATTCGGTTTATTATATGTACCAGTACTATTATTACTTGCACCATACTTAGAATACTTATTATTGTTATTATTGCTGCTATTATAGTTTCGTCCACTACTAAAACCGTTACTTCCATTACCATAACCAGGCGTAACTCTATTGTTTGAACTTCCTATATTACGTCTTCCATTTGAATTACCATTAAAATCACCTTGATTACTCATAGCCTGTCCTCCTTAGCTAAAACCCCTTTTATAGTTCCACATAATTATATTCGATACCTTCATCTTCAAGAATCTGTAATTCTCTCATATGGCATGTAAATATAATAATTTGTCTATTTACCATCTGCGATAATGCCTTTAGCGTTGACTTTAATCTGTCATTATCATAAAACACAAAGCTCTCGTCTAATATTATAGGCAAATGCTTATTAGGCCAAAACAAGTCTGATACCGCTAGACGTACAGCCAAATACATCTGCTCTATAGTTCCTATACTTAGCTTTTCAATATCTACATATCTGTCCTCGCTAAATACACTTATATTAAACTCATTATCCACTTTAACCTTAGAATACTTACCCCATGTTAATATATCACAATATTTTGATATAAGATCATTTAATTCTCCGCTTACACTAAAATGAATATTTTTTGATAGTTCACCAATTGCGTCCATTGCAATATTTAATGCATCTACTTCTTGCTTCTCGTTATTATATGTTTCCTTAAGTTCTTCTAATTGTTTCTTTCTTAATCTACGATGCTCACTATCTTTTTCCAACATATCAATCTGTAGGTTATATTTTTCAAGTTGAAGTTTAATCTCCATATCTTGCTTTTCTTTATTATACATATGACCTTCCACTTGATTCTTAAGAACATTAATTTCTTTTTCTAATCTAAGCATTTCTTCTTCATTAACATCCTTAAGGGGACATATCCTTTTAGCATAATCAAGAATAATATTTTGCTTTTCTATAATTCCATTATTAACAAAATCTCTATTCTCTCTGTCACTTATCTCATGTTTTAAATTACGTTCACATTCTTTAGTTACAAGTAGTGTTGTCACTTTATCATTAAATAAATATAATATAGCTCCTGATATTATAATAACTAATACAGACGTGAAAATACTTGCAAGTCCTGCTCCAAATCTACTAAAACACAACAACACACCTAAACAACATATCACACCTACAATTAAAGCAAATGTTTTATCACTTGTGCTTTTATGCTTACCTTCTAACTTATGAACAACAGATTCGCTCATTTTTTTGGAATCTTCTAATTCTCTCAACTCTCCATAGATTTGTTTTATTTCATCATACTCATCGACATATTCTTTAATAATACGAATAGTTTCTTCTTCCTTTTCACTTGCTTCTTCTTTTAGTTTATTTCTAACTTCTCTTGATTCTTTTATAATATCATCTAAGCGAAGCTCTTCTTCTCTATCTTCTTGAACCTTTTTCTCTATAATAGTAATATCATCTGCTGTATTCTTTCTTAGAATTGTTCTTTTCTTAATATTCAACTCTTGTAATGCATATGATACATCTACCTCTTTATCCTTAGACGTTGATAAATTAGCTATATAATTTTTTAATTCACTAGCTAAATCTTTATCTACTCTCGATTTTGTCTGCTCATTACTAATAGTGTTGCGATACCTATTCTCTGTTATATCACCTAAAAATTCTGGTTTATCATCTACTATACAATCTCTTCCTGATCTGCAATCCACACATTGAAATTCCTTTTGAGAAGAATTAAAAACTCTAGACACATCATAATCTATACCTTCGTCTTCAACCTTCATATGACCGCTAAAAATTGTACTACCTTCCCACGTTTTATATTTTTCATACAGATTATCTTTTGAAGCTCGTCCCCTTTTCTTATCCATTCCAAAAAGCATACCTCTAATAAATGAATGCACTGTTGATTTACCTGCCTCATTAGGTCCGTATACCACATTAATTCCATCCCTTAAAGTAATGTCTCTGTATGTAAACTTACCGAAATTCTTCATCACTAACTGTTTAATTATCATATTATGTCCTACCTTACGCAAATCCTATATTTATGTACAAATAACTACTAAATCATCTCTCCCTTATATAGTTCCCCACCTAATTGACTAATGTTTCATAAGCGCATCTATTCCAAAATAAAGCACCTTATTCTTCATCTCTTCATCAATGTCCATATCATTGATTTTACTTATATACATTCCAATAATATTATCTATATTATCTTCATACAATGCCTTGAAATCATAATCAGGCAAAGACTCATCTTTAAATCCTATAATATTATATAAACCTCTTAATGTTTCAATATCAAATAACAATTCAGGTGGTTTATATCCCTTTACAATTATAGTGTATATATTTTCAGTACCTAATCTATCAATATCTTCTTTTAAACTATCTATTAACTCTCCGTTAGTAATTTCACCTTCTACATGTTTAACTAACTTTATATATTTTCTCTTTGCAAATGGAACATGTTGTATGACGCAACTCTCCTTAGTGACCTCACCATAAATGTATCCATGATCGCCTAACTCCGTTTTATCTAACGGTTCTAACGATCCTGCATACGCTATTCTTTCATTAATAATCTCTGGTTTATGAATATGTCCTAAGGCTACATAATCGAACTTTGAATCTTTTAATTTATTGAAATCTATTGGTACATAATTAGGTTCTCCACCATGTGCCAATAATATATTTATCTTACTTGTATCATATGGGGCAATATCATCATATCTAGGTATAGTTATATTCCTTGTTTCATAACTAAATCCATAAATATGAGTATCTATGTTTTCCAGATACACATCCTCTACTTTACCACTAGATAGCATATGAACATGCTCAAGCCACTCATATTCATAGAACTTAGATCCTTCTGGCGCATAATCATGATTTCCCGCCATTAACACAACCTGCGTATTCTCTAATTTTGAAAATGAGTAGTTTGCTTCCTTTAACATCTTGATAGATGGTTGGCTATGGAACAAATCTCCCGCAACTAAAAGCAAATCCACCTTATCCCTATTACATATATCTATAATTCTATTAAATGTTTCAAATATCTCCGCTACTCTCGCATCTGACCACTTAAAACACAAATCTGGTTTCATACCTAAATGTACGTCTGAAATATGTATAAACTTCATGTCATCACCTTCCGCGTAATTATACAGACCCCATATTACTAGTATAATAATTTTTCTAACAAATTACAACTTTTTTACATTAATTTACCCATATATTATTATTTATAGGTAACATCTTATTTCCTTAATCTAACTTATATGTAAATATATCCTTTACTTTTTCTTTCTTATGATGCTTTCTAGTAACTCCCTTTTTTTCATCTACTTCATAAATAATACTCCCTTGATCTAACACCTCATCATAATTTGACACATATATTTTATCTTTATTTTCCTTAATTTCATATGAGATATCCCCTATATAGATTTTATTTACAGCATAATTATCTAAAGACACTCTACAAATGTATTTATTTTCTGTTTCAATAAATTCACCATTTTCTATTTGTCTACAACTTCTTCCACTTACATAAAGCGCGTTTTCCTTTACCAATGAATCTGTTACATCTATTATATATTCACTAAAATTCATTTCCTTTATTAATTCCAAACTATTCTTATCATATATATACATTTTACTAAATACGCCATCCTCATTATAATCAAACCCAAAAACATACAGCCTATCTTTATGTACATCAATATTACATAGTACTATATTATCTACATATATTTTTTTCTTTTTTCCATTTAAATAGGGATTATTAATTCTAGTTATATAAGACATATTCTCCCCATTATGACTAGTGTCTATATAGTACACATTATTCTTATCTGCGCACAAACCATTTACCACGCAACCAACATCATATTTCCTGCATTTACCTAATTTAAAATCATATACAATTAATTGATCATTTGAATAATTACTATTATCCTTTTCGCATACTGCATACATACAATTTGATGTTCTAGTTCTTTCTCTAAGAATCTCATACCCTTTATTATTCTCCATCATTTCAATATAATTACCATAGGTTTTTTCTTTTATTTGACACCCACTTCCTAATATCATTACCATACAAATAACAACTACTACCCCAACTCTTTTTATAGCTTTCTCCTCCTAATTTTTAAATTACATAAGCCAAACCCATAAATAATAATTTATCTATTCCAGTTTTTCATATAGATGGGATACACAACAGACGAAGTCTTACTTACGAACTCATAAGGCCCAATAGCCTTCTTTGAGCCAACATCATAATACTTAGTGTTAAGATTTATATTATATAGATTTTTATACCCCGCCCATATAAGTTGAGAACAATAATACGAACCCTTACTATTTATACTATAATAATTGTAATTATACTTTTTACCTTTTTGCTTTTTACACCAATCACTTACTTTACTATCTTGATTAATAGTTGTCTTTCTAACAGTGACTGCTGCCATATTCTTCTTTGTACTCTTCCAATTATTTCGTGATACTACAACACCTTTTTCAACAGACTCAATTATATAACCCTTTGAATATATAATTGCAGAATGTCCGACTACATTAGCGATTTTACCTGTACTTGTAACAAGAATTACTCCTTTTCTTGTTGGATATTTCCCTACAGTTTTAGCTTTGTTAGATACGACTTTTCCAATAGATTTTAACGCCGTTTTAACTCCTTTGTATGTTTTTGTTTTATCACTATAAACCGTATATTTCCCTGCTGCATAGCATACATTAGTATATGTAATACAAAAACACATCGTCATAATACATAGTATAAATTTCATTTTATTTTTCTTCATTCAAACCTCCTATATAGGTTTATAGGTTTGACTTACGCAAAAGAGATTATACCACAAAACTTTTCCAAAACTTCTTTTTCACATTTATTTCAAACTCTAGACACTTAATATACACAAAAATAGTGCTAAAGAAATATACTAACACCTTTAACACTACTTTATAAATAATATTTTTCATATTATAATCACAATTGTTTTCAATACCTATTTTATATACCGAATACTTCCAATTAAATACCCATCATTTGTTTAATAAAGAATACTTCTGCTCCAATAGCTAATGCTATAAAACCTATTATCATTGCCCATTTAGTTAATGTAATTGGAAGTCTAGCAATACGACTTTTCTTAAAATATACAACTTCTCTTTTTGTATCTAAATAATATAATAAACTACCAACAGCAAATATCTTTAATCCTAAACTCATTTTAATTACCCCTTTTTATATACTTCCAAATTATAATACCCTCTATAGAATAACTAATTCCCCTCCTAATAGCTACCCTATAATAGTATTTTACCCTATCCACTAATAGTATACAATGGATTTACCGAAGGCTTAATATTACTTTATGGTATCTTATTTTTTCTTTACATAAAGTTTTTTTCTTTTTATGAAAATTTTATATTTACTATTTTATTTGAAAGACTTATAATTAATCTGTTTGAATGGATTTAAAATATGGAGGTTATTAATTATGCAATATACAGAGAATATAATCGATTTAATAGGTAACACACCTATGATAAGTTTAAAGAACACTACAGGACTTAACATTTTTGCAAAAGCAGAATTTCTTAATCCTGGTGGAAGTATTAAAGACAGAGTAGCCTACAATATGCTAAAGGTTGCTATAGATGAAGGTCGTCTAAAAGAAGGAATGACAATAATAGAACCAACTTCAGGTAATACTGGAATTGGCCTTGCTCTAGCAGGTATTCGTATGGGATTTAAAGTAGTTATCGTAATGCCTGAAAATATGAGCGAAGAACGCAAAAAAATTATTAGAGCTTTAGGAGCAGAACTTATACTTACTCCTGCAGAATTAAGTATTGGAGGTTCAGTTGATGAAGTTAACAGAATTGCTGCTACTTCTGACAACTATTTTGTACCTCAACAATTTGAGAATCATGCCAATCCAGATATACACTTTACAACAACTGCAGTAGAAATGTACAAACAATTAGATAAGAAAATCGATATATTTGTATCTGGCTTAGGTAGTGGTGGAACACTTCAAGGTATTGGCTCTTATTTAAAAACTAAGAATCCAAATATAAAAATAGTTGCCGTAGAACCTAAGAATGTATCAGCATTATTAGGCCATGAACCAGGAATACATAAAATACAAGGAATCGGTGATGGTTTTGTTCCAGATGTACTTAACACAGATCTAATAGATGATGTAATAGAAGTAACAGATGAAGATGCAATTGCCACAACTCGTATGTTAGCTAACGTACAAGGTTTACTATGCGGAACATCTTCAGGTGCTAATGTATGGGCAGCCATGCACATAGTAGAAAAATATGGCAAAGATAAAATCGTAGCAACAGTCTTACCAGATCGTATCGAAAGATATTTCAGTACTGGTTTACTATAGTTTACCAGGCTCCTATATTAATTTGAGCTATCGCTCAAATTAGGGGGATTTTAGCTCCGCACGAGTGTTACATTACTATGCTCTAGTGACGCAATAATACGGGTTCGAATATATATGTTTAATGGACGTTCTCACTTGACTTCGCGCCTAGCGGATACTAAGTTCTTTCTGCGCTAACGCTTGAAATCACTAAGTACCAAGGGGCTCAGACACCATTTAACATATATATTCGAGCCCCTTTATTATATGCTGTATACTGAGGGATATGAATACAATCCTTCTATGTTTGAGAACTCTATAGTTGATATGTCAATTGTAGCTCTAAGTTTAAAAAATATACCCCTGAAAGTCAAAACAACAATCATAATAAGACTATAAAATTTGAGCGATAGCTCAAATTATAGTTTGTTGATATTAGTAAACACATAACATCCAATTCCAACGGATATTGGAAGATTTAATGAGTCTACATCTGGACTTTGCGGGATAAATATACTTTGTCCAACATCTTTAAACATACTTGGAAGTCCTGTGGCTTCATTTCCATAGATAAGAGTATATAAGCTACTCTTAGGACACTCCATAATATCTAATGTTTTATCCCCATCTAGCATAAATGGGAACATATCATGATTACCATGTTCCTTGCTATATTCTTCGTATGAGTTATATATCTTATATCTCATCTTAAAGAGAGCTCCCATAGACGCTCTTACAGTCTTTGGATTAAATATATCTGCACATGGTGCAATTATTGCAAGATCCTTTATTCCAAAGCCTAACATACTTCTAATAATAGTACCCATATTCCCCATATCTGATGGGTTAACAAGTAACACATGATTATTTTCATTGATTAATTCACTTTGAAACTTATCAAATATTCCAACAATCATGCAATTTTCCTTAGTACTAATTCTATTTATAGCCTTATCGCTATATCTTACTTCTATATCATATTCTTTACATACTTCTTCTATATTCACACTTCCATCATACTTAGAGTGTACATATACACATCTTACACTTTCTGGCTTATTCTTAATTAACTCCATTGTCGGAAATGCTCCCAATGTATAAGAATAATCACATCCTTTTTTATATGCTTTATATACTATCTTCTCACTATTATCCATAATTTTCTCCATTTTATTTATTTTTATCTTAATATAACATTGTTTTACATAATAATCACTAACAAGTAATAATTTCGTATGAAACAATAATCTCGCAATCAAAAACCTTGGTATCGTATAACGCACCAAATTTGTTTGCGAAAAAAAGTTGTTTATAGTGACACACATATCACTACAAACAACTTTAACAGTTTTACTTTCTAATATCAAGGTAAAAGTATTTTTAGAAAGTTCCCTTTACCTTTACAAATACAACTTTCATAAAATCAAATATTTTATCAAATATTGATTTATAATCTATCTTATCACAAGTTAGTGCCATAAACACTAAAATTACTGTCATACAAATTAATGTAACAAGTACAACTGCTCTTGCAAATGACTTCTTATTCTCATTCTTAGAAGCAAATGCCATAATTAAAGTACCAAGTACATTAACACCTGGAATTAACATCATTATCATCATTCCAAACCATGATGCTATTGAAACTGATGCTTCACTCATATCATCCTCTTCTTCATCTTCAATTATTTCTTCTTTATACTTTAATCTACTATCTGCTGTTATTGTAAATGGATGTTGTACATCTTGATAAAAATCATTTGTCTCATATTGACCTTTACTTTGGTTCCAAAAAATATTCATATCCTGTGAATTCATAATTATACCCCTCCTGATAATCTAATCCTATAATTATCTTACTCTTTAACCTATAACCTACTTAAATAATTCTTTATTATTTCGATACTTAATGTTCCTGACATATATAAATACATTGCTGCTAAAGATACTAACATATGACATGTCAAACATAATCTAGCAAAATTTCTTAATGACTTATTCTTTGGTACAACTAGTGACACTATTCCTGATATAACAAAACCTATGATAGGTACTATCATTACAATTCCCGAACAAATCCAAGATAATACATCTGTTCCCTGTTCCCCTGTAGCTTGTATACCATTTTTTGAACCTTTACAATCTCTAACAACTAGTCCATTTTCTTTGTCTTTTGATAACCCTTTTTCAAATAACTCTGTTTTCTTATATGGTATATTATTTTTCTTTGCCCCATCATCTCTAATTGCTTGTCTTCCACTATCCATAATTCTAGTCTGTGGATCCTCTTTACTTTGTTTAATAATGTCATCGTTTAATTTATTCATGATATCTTCATACATATCATTACCTTGTATAGGTGACTGTATCTCATTACCTTGCATCATAGGTTGACATTTCATCGAACCCAACCCCATAGTATTTTGATTCATAATTCTTTGATTCATTTTTTCAAAATCCATAGGTTTCTCTACTTTATTTTCAAATGCAAATGCGCTTAACTTAGGCATTTCAAATTGTTCTTGTTCCTTAGGTATCGCTTGCTGTCCCCTTACTGGTGGCTCTAGTTTATCTATCTGTTTCAGTCTCATTATCTCTGCTTCAAACTCTTGTTGTGGTTGTGGTCTAATTCTTTGATGATTAATTGCACTATTTCCAACCTTATCAAACTCATGATTCATATTAAATGTTAATGCATCCGTTATCTGCGTTACCTTCTCATTATTAACTTTTTCTTTTAGTCTACCTGGCATATTGTCATGAGCAAAATATGGATCACTTTCATGAAAAATTTGATTATAATATCCACCTGTTTTTATTCTTGATGATTCCTCGATAGCCTCTTTATATAATCTTTCTTTCATCACACTTTTATTCTTTCCTCTTGGCTTTATATTAGCAGTGCCATATATTCTGTCTTTTGCAATTTCATTTCTAAATTGCATCTCACTAAAAGATACATCTAAATCATAGTCATACTTCATATCACTTGATTTGCTATAGATAGAATTATTAGGTTGTGCTGCGATGACTTTCTCATCCTCACTTCTTATAATTCTCATGATAATTACCCCTCTCAAATGTTACACACTTGTTAACTACCCATTCAATAACTTAAAACCCTTACTTATAATACTTATTACCCTAATTAATCAATATATTCCATACTTTTGCCTAAAAAACCTTATACTTTATTTAACCATATTTCTACCCTTTATGTCAATAGTTTTTTAATAAATTGTTAATATTTTTAAATATAACTTAATATTTTGCATCAAAAAAACAAACTATAATCATCACTAAATTATAGTTTGTTTTTCTAACATACCCTAATTACAATTCTACCTGTTTTTATATCCTCTTTATTGTAGATATTATTTTATATTATCAAAATCCACTTCTATCTCTGATTCAAATACTGTATGAGATGGTCCTGTCATATACACATCTCCAGTTTGCTTATCCCATTTTACCTTTAGGTTACCACCTATTTGCTCAACTTCTGCCTCATCATCTACTAAACCGAGTCTATTAGCAACAACAAATGCTGTACAGCAACCTGTTCCACATCCTATAGTTTCACCTGTACCTCTTTCCCACTCTCTCATCTTAATATAGTTTCTATTAATTACTTTCGCAAATGTAACATTAGTTTTATTTGTAAATAATTCTGTGTGATATTCTATAGCCTTACCATATCCATCTACATCAAAATCCTTTAAATCATCCTCTAAAAATGCTACACAATGTGGGTTTCCCCAAGATACTGCTGAAATATTAAATTCCCTGTCTAATATCTTAACAGGTTCATCTATAAACTCTTCTGTATCAACATTAACTGGTATCTTAGTTGTATCAAATATAGGTGCTCCAATATTAGCTGTAATATTACTTACATAACCTTCTGTAACTTCAAACCACAAATCTTTAATTCCACCAAGTGTTTCAATTCTCACATGCTCTTTATCCGTAAACCTATGGTCATATACAAACTTGCCAACACTTCTTACAGCATTACCACACATCTCGCCTTCAGATCCATCTGGATTAAACATTCTCATTCTAAAATCAGCAACTTCTGATGGACATATAAGAACCATTCCATCAGAACCTATTGCAAAATGTCTATCACTAACGAATCTTGCCAATGCTGGCAAGTTCTCTAACTTTTGATTTATTGCATCTATATATACATAATCATTACCAAATGCTTGCATCTTTGTAAATTTTATCTTCATTATTATCCTCCGCTATTTAACTATCGTTACTAATTAATCTTAAATCTCTCCAACCACCCCATAAAATTAGCCATTAAGTGCTCTATCTAAATCTGCAATAATATCATCTGCATTCTCAATACCAACTGACATACGAAGAAATGTTTCTGTAATTCCTAACTTCTGTCTTGTTTCTTCTGGTATAGATTCATGAGTTTGTGTTCTAGGATAAGTAATAAGTGTTTCCGTTCCACCTAAACTTTCTGCAAACATAACCATATCTACACCTTCCAATATCTTCTTTACAGTTTCAAATGAATCTACATTAAATGAAATCATTCCTCCAAAACCTTTTGTTTGTTTTTTAGTTATCTCATAACCTGGATGATCTTCAAATCCTACATAAAACACTTTAGTAACCTTGTCTTGATTTCTTAACCAATTAGCAACCTTCATTGCATTCTCATTATGTCTCTCCATTCTTATATGAAGAGTTTTTAATCCTCTAAGTAATAGCCATGAATCTAATGCCGCTAATCCATTACCATGAGATTTAAGTTGTAATCTCATATGATCTGCTAAATCTTGTCTATTAACAACAACTAATCCTGCAATTGTATCATTGTGTCCTCCAATATACTTAGTTCCACTATGAACTACCACATCTATCCCCATAGATAAAGGTTGTTGAAAATATGGTGTTAAAAATGTATTATCTACAACTGATATAGCACCTATTTCCTTTGCAATATTAGCAACTGCCTCAATGTCTGTTACTTTCATCATTGGGTTTGTTGGTGTCTCTACAAATATCATCCTTGTCTTATCTGTTATAGCATTCTTTAAATTATCTATATCTGACATATCAACATATGTAAATGTTGCTCCATACTTAGTAAATATATCTTCACCTATACGATAAGTTCCTCCATATATATCATCTGATAGAATCACATGATCTCCTGGATTAAGTATCGTAAACAATGACATATTAGCTGCTTGTCCACTAGAAAAAGCAAATCCTTCTAAGCCACCTTCTAATATAGCAATAGTTCTCTCTAATTCTTGGCGTGTAGGATTTTGTAATCTTGTATAATCAAATCCAGTTGATTCACCCAATGCTTTATGTCTAAATGTTGCTGTTTGATATATTGGAAAACTAACTGCACCTGTAAGTGGTTCACACCCCAATGCTCCATGAACACATTTTGATTCCATTCTAAGATTTTCCTTTTTATCAAAATCTATATAATTACTAAAATTCTTCACTATTCCACGTCCTTCCTTTTTATATAACTTCATTATGTTATATATATTTCCGTTATCTCAATTCACTGTCATATTATATCATTAGGATATTAAGTTGTAAATATTTATCAAAAATAAGTAATTTTTATTGACAATTTATTACAAATTTTTTATGATATCTTTATGTAGCTATACCTATATGCAATTTCCATTGCATATTAGAAGGATATGTTCAATAGGAGGTACCTATGGTTTTTAATTTTAACAAATGCATTACCGCGGTTCTACTAGCAGTTGCACTTTTATCCGTAGCTTATATTTTTGAGACACGCAATACGACATCATACGCGGATACAGCCACTTATACTGGTGGTGATATTGTTTCATATAATATGTGTTTAATTGGTGATACTACCGAAACTCTAACATTTCCTCTTATCACAAAAGAGAAAGTAAACTCGTTAGAGATTAAATCTATATCTGGTGGTGCTAAATCACACATTACTAGTTCTTTATCTTTTGACTCCTCAGATTACATCACATATAACGAATACAATATATATAACTTTTCACTTGCATTTCGTAATAAAAGTATTTACAGCAAAGGATATAGTATAACTATACCTAAGTTTACGCTAGTAATTAACGATGATGAATTTATATATAAAACACCTAGTTTTTCAATATGCAATGATTCATACATTTCTAATAATCATGAATATAGAGTTAATTCTGATGATTTAATTATTACAGACTCTAATACTGCATATTATACTTTGCCAACATCTGATAACTTAGCCAACTTTACTATGTATGCTAACAAAGATGTTACCGTAATGACTATTAAACCACTTGACTTCTTTACTATAAGTGATTTAAGTCTTAACGGTTCACCAACGGATGCAGATGGTGTATATATGAAATTAAGAAAAGAAAATAAATTTAAAACAGCATTTTCACTAAGCTATAATGATTACAATTATTCTAATAAAATCGTGAAAACATCAATAGTTGTAAAATATAAAGTGAATGATTCATACAATATGTATATATCTAACAGTCCGTTATATGTATTTCCAGGATATTCAAAGAACTATGCAATGGAAAGATATATTGACAATTTGAAATAGAGATTATTATTATCGGACTCCTATATCAATTTGAGCTATCGCTCAAATTGGGGAATTTTTAGCTCCGCACGAGTGGAGTTTACAGTTCTAGTGACGCAATAAAGGGACTCGAATATATATTCGAGTCCCTTTATTATATGCTGTATACTTATAGTTTTAGTAATAACTCTATTTTCTTACTTTAATTAATATTATACTTTTTTAAGCCTTTTATATTTGCATTATCTGTGTCTTTTTATTTAAATTCGATTTTATTTATATATAAGCAGAAAAATAAGAGAAAACAAATTAATTATCTTATTCTGCTTTTTCTAATTTTACAAACTTTTCTGTTGAATCTATTACATATTCTGACTCTGCTGCCTCATATAACACATTTTGATCTGCATCTACAAATTTTATATTGCTATATGTAATTGGTACATCTTTGTTAGTATTAGATACTTTTACATTCCATTCATATTTATCTAAGTCTTCTACTTTTATATCACTAAATAAATTATCTAATGCAATTGAAAAACTTCCTGTAGTTTCATTAAATGAACCATCAAAACCTTTTTCTCCTAATCCAATTTCTACTGCACGTTTAAATGGTGCTGCTGTATATACACTTAAATTTCTATTTCCTTCTTTTTCAGTCGCTGTTATTACAACACCCATTCCTTTTGCAGAAGCTGTCTTAGCTTCAAACTCAAGTGTTACTGGACTTGCCTGTTGATTTCCATTAACAATTACATATCCTATATCAACTAATGATGGCTCTCTGTTTTCAAATCCAAGATCTATTGCTGAATTAGAATAAACAGATGATATAATATTTAATGTATCATATGAAATCCACATATATCCATCATTACCATAATCTGTGCCACGAGTATTAGCAATTTTAAATGCTCCCTTTTCACCTTCATCTACAATATTATTCTCATTTATATCCGCCCAAATCTCATCATTATAACCTACTATTGTAATTCTATGACCTTTATAACCTTCTCTATCACACAATGTCATTATTTGTTGACCTACATATGCTTCATTTGCTGGAACTTGGACATTAGATTCAATTGTTTTATATTTCCACTTATTACCTGGAGTTGACGCTGTAAGAACATAACCTTCACACAATGCTTTTTTTATCTCTAACAAATCTTCATCATCTGGACTTGTAATAGGTGTTGCATTGCCCATTCTATCAGCATCTCCATCTGAAACTTGAACAAAATCTTCTATTCTATTTAAATGTGCTGCTCTCCAAATATTTGCATCAGCAGATATATCACCTATTGGCATATCTCCATTTACTGTATCTGCAGGTAATTGAGCCATAGATACGCTTCCTACCTCTTTAAGAACTTTTGCAACATCTGTAAAATATGTTCCTTCATTATTACCATTATTAGTTAAATTATATGTGAACACTGGTGATAATTGATTTTCTGGCAATGAACCATCTTTGTCTTGTGCTTTATTAAACTCATAAGATGTTTGATAATATGTCATTGCCCAACTAGCACATGAATTATATGTTCCTTGTTGTATAATTGGTGGAAAATACTTATTTTGACTATTATCTACACTTTTTAAAATTTCAACATCTCCCGTTGCTTCATCTGCTAACGGTATCTGCTCATTATAAACAATATCTACTACTTCTTGCTGACTTTTAGACGCACTTGATGCGCTAGAATTAAAATTAGATGCACTAATTACTACACCCATCGCCATTAGTGCTGCAATAACCCTTATTCTCTTATTAACCATAATAACCTCCATAACTATACTACATAACTCACCCAATGATTATTAAAATTGTACTTTCAAATATGATTATACACAAATAATTAATAATCTGAATATAATATACTTTATAATAGACATTTAGTCAAAATTCACTTTTTTGTATACTTTTACACAAGGCAAACCACTAAAAAAAGAGCTAGATTGATAATCCATCTAACTCTTTATACATTATTACCAAATTTACATTTAATTTTTGTTAGTTTATAACAACATAATCATTAACATTTTTATCCATTTTTTTACTTCTTTATAGGTTTTAACCAAAACATAGCTTCTTTATAAAATTATTCTAAATTTTGTTAAACTTAAAACCCTTTTTTATGTAGCACAACTACATTTATAACAATTAATACTACTGCATATACAACACATACAACCATTGGAATAATTGCATCACCAAAACTAAATGCCCTTTCTCCCATTCCTAAACTTTCAAGTGTTGGATACACAGGCGGAAACACATATTTTAGGAATTTAACTACAACAAAATCTTCACCTAAAGGTCCACTAATTATTCCCATTACTCCATATGAAAATGCACCTATTGCTGCTATTTTTCTATTAGCCATAATTCTTGGATGCCATATAAATCCAACAGCTGCTCCAAGCATTCCTAAACATATGTGCAATAAAAAAGCAATTAATAAATTACCTATTGTAAAATTATGATACTCCGCTGTATGAAATATTAAACTTATAATTTTTCCTAATATAGGCACTATCATTCCCATTACAGCATAAATAATAGACCAGCAAACAATAAATATATTCTTACTTAAATAGAATTTTTTCATATTCTTTGACTTTAAAATAGCTATCTGTTCTGCTACTAATTCTTCACAATCTGTAAAAACAAAAGAAGACCACACCATTAAAAAATACGTTGCAACCATTGATACAACCAAAATGGATGTAACATCCTCTATTGCTCCTCCACACATCATAACCATAAATATTATATATATAGCTAGAGGCATAATAAACTTACTTGATTTAAAATACGTTTTAAAATGGTATCTAATTAGTGCTGTCATCCTTGTACTCCTTTCATGCCTCTAAGAATAAATCCATCTTTTAGCATCGTCTGTAAAACTTCATTACTCTTATCGCGTTCTATTACTATTTGAATTACATCATCGCTTTCTATTCTGTCATATACCCATTTTAACACTTCTGCATTAACATTGGATAATCCACTCCCCTTATCAAACAACATAATATCGTATGCCTTTGACTTTTGTAATTCTATTTTCTTGCGAAGCTCCATATTATGTAATGTTCCACCCTTTATTTCATAAGCTTTCTTTGCCAATTGATTCATTAAGAATAACTCATGACATGACATAATAAGTGTAACTCCATCATCATTTAACTCTTTTACAATTTTCATAAAATTCTTTTGAGATTTAATATCTTGTCCTGCAAGTGGCTCATCCATTATAAGCACATCTGGCTTCTTTAATAACGCTTGAATAACAGATACCTTTTGAATACTTCCCTTAGATAAATGTTTAATTGGAACATCTACCATATCTTGAATAAAAAACATTTCATATAATTTTTTTGATATTGATGCAATTTCATTATTACTCAAGCCATCAATTTTTCCTACTGTATTCATATATTCTCTTACTGTCATATTTAATTTTGGAAAATGCTCTGGAATAAAAGCAAACTTTAAGTTTGGTACTGTCAAAACTTTTCCAGAAGTAATTGGCGTTAATCCACTTATTAATCTAAGCAATGTACTTTTACCTGTACCATTTACACCAATAAGCGCAACAGAATCCCCTTTTTCTATCTTTAAATTAATATCATGCAATACCGTTTTTTTATTGCGATTTACTTTTTTAGTAACATTATGCATTTCTATAATAACTTGACTCACTTTCTACACCTCCATATTATTCTGTTTCTGTTTTTTAATTTTTCTTTTTTCCTCATACATAAGTTTATCAGCTTCTTTTATAACATGTTCTATATTCATATTCTTCGTTTTATCATAAAAAGCAGCTCCGCTCGATGTAGAAAGACTATATTTTTTCAAATAAAAATTATTGTAATTATTAATATTATTTTTAAGTTGCATTACTCCAACTTTGTATACCATTTCAGAATTCGGTGCATCTATAATTACTGCGAACTCATCTCCGCCAATTCTGTAAACATACTGATCTTCAAATGTTTTTTTCAATATATCAGCAAATGCCACAATCATATTATCCCCTTCTATATGACCATATGTATCATTTACCACCTTTAAATCATTTAAATCAAATACAACAATACCAATTTTATTGTTATTACATTCTCCTTTTTTTATAGCTTTTATCTTCTCTTTATAGGAAGTTCTATTATAAACTTCTGTTAATCCATCCATATATGCTAGTTTACTTACGAATTCACCATGCCTTAGTTTTACACTAACTAACGCTATTCTACTATAGGCTATAATTGCACAATATGCTATAACTATTATCATATCAATAAATATAAATGATATTCCATGACTTAAAATCCCTTTATAATATCTTATAATATCAACAATTATTCCTATACAAACTAATAAAACAACAACCCCTTTTATTACAACCTCTTTTTTATTTTCCTTACTTATTGTCCAATTTTGTTTTTTTAACTCTTTGACTATTATAAAAATCAAATAACCTGCTGTAAATCCTAACATTATATGACATAGTACTAAAGTTTCGTGCAAATCTTTTATCCCTGCACAATTTAATATCCACACTATACAATTGATAATATATATACAATTAACAAGAATATTACATCCTTTATTATCTTCAACATTAAACATTTCTTTGAATATATGTATTACAGGTATAGAAATAGCAAATAAAGTTCCACATGATATGCTTTGTAATATTCCTGGCAATTTAAAGAACATATGCAGTATTCTTATATCCACAATACTCCAAATAGACAAACACATTGCTGCCCAACCTAATGATATAAGCAATTGACTAGATGCTTTATCCTTCGCTCTAAGTACCCAACCACTTACAATATACCCAACAGCTGCAACAATCATAATAGCATATATCATAAGAAACAATAGCTGTTCTTTTAGATATTGAAAACAATATTGTTTTGCATCTGCTATTTTCATATACTTTATCATAGAAGACGAATCACTATAATATATCCTTATATTTAACTGTAATTCCTTTCCTATGTCATTTTTATTAAAATGATAAAAATTCCACTTTGTTCCTGGTGATTTACATGCAAAAAATGCCGTTGCCCCTTCTGTTTTAATTATTTCTTTTCCATTTATATACCCGGTAACTAAAACATTGTCTGACATAAAACATAATGAATCATTGTTCAAAACATTAATATCACTACTATCTATACGCTTTTTTATCTTTATTGTATTACCAGCCTTATAACCATCAATTGTATTTAATTCATCTAAATTAACTATTTTCCCTTTCGCATCTTTCCAACCTTTAGAATAATCTACACCAACATAATTAAATTTTTCATGTTGTTTATTTTCAACAAATAACTGATTAACAACCAATACTACTATCACTATTAACATTATTTGATATGCATTTTTTATATTTAATATATTTTGTATAGAAATTTTCTTTCCATTAGATTTATCCATTTTAACTACGCCTCATTTCTATATCCTTTATAACCTAATCTTACTATATAAGTTTCGTCAATTATTTTTTCTATTTTACATTATTTTACAATTTTGTTAGAAAAGTATATTATATTTTTTTCTAAAAAGACGAAAACAATAAGGGACTTTAACATAATTGTTTAATTGAAACGAGGCATAATATGAACAAAAATATCAAAACATATATCAACAATATTTTTAATAATTTACGCAGTACAATAACTAAATATATATACAAAGCTCCTTTTAAAATAATATATTTAGGGGCATTTATTAGTTTAATTATTGTATTAACAACCATTATGTCATTAATAAATGGTCCTAAAAAAAACACTAAAGGTCCTAACATTCCATTTAATGAATTTAGTAATCAATTATTTGTTGATATTGTAAGTACTGATGGAATAACTTTAAATTTTACACTGGATAATCCAAGCAAATACGGAATAAAAGACTTTCCTACTACATTTGGTAATATTCCTTTAACAAGTGAAGATACTAGCTTTTCTAACGCTGATAATATATTAACTACTTTATCTCACTATAACTATGAAAAACTAAGTCTTAGCGAGCAATACGCTTTTGATACTATATCATGGCACTATAACAATATATTAGAATCAAAAGACTATATATACTATGACGAATATTTAAGTCCTACAGATGGCATTCATATTCAACTACCAATATTATTAAGTGAATTCCATTTTAATTCAACTGCAGATATAGAAAACTATCTTCAATTACTGCCAGATATAGAAAGATATTTTAATGATATCTGTGAATTCGAAAAATTAAAATATAGCCATGGACTATTTATGTCACAATCTAGTTGTAACAAAGTAATTGAGCAGTGTAAAAATATGATATCTACCCTTAATACATCTATCTTTATTACTGCTTTTAACAACAACATTGAATCTGTTGATGATATTACTAGAAACGAAATATATGAATACGAAAAACAAAACCTAGAAATAGTTCATAACCAAGTTAAAAACGCCTACCATAATTTATATGTAACTTTAAGTACACTAAATTCGAATAACACTAATAGTGGTAGAATGTTTAAATATCCTTATGGCAAGGAATATTATTCTCTAAATATTGATAAATGTACTGGTTCTAACCGTTCAATTAAGAATATTATTTCTATTTTAGAGAATACTATTGTTTTAAATAACAGTAGATTACTTAGTTTAATTTCAAAGAACAAAGATATAAAACGTATTGATTTAACTACTAACTATGGCATTAGCGAAACACATGAAATAATTGCAACATTACAAGACAAAATGTCTAGATATTTTCCGGATATTAAAAATGTTGACTATACCATTAAAAGTGTTCCTGATGAACTTACATCATACTTAAATCCTGCTTTTTATATCGTTTCACCATTAGATAATTATAAAAAAAATACCATATATATAAACAGTGTAGCGGAATATAGTGGCAATCCTTTATTTACAAACATTGCTCACGAATCATTTCCAGGACATTTATATCAAAATGCATATTTTTGTCAAAATAATACACTTCCAATTCGAAATGTATTAAAAAATAACGGATATATAGAAGGTTGGGCTAGCTATATTACCAATCTATCCTATGGCTATACTGAAATGGATGCTGCACAAGTTGAATTATCGAAATGCAATGATGCCATCGTTCTGTGCTTATCTGCTAGAGCAGATATTGGCGTCCACTATGAAGGATGGACTAGAACAGATATAAGTAATTATTTTTCAGAAAACAATTGCACACTTGATAATAAAACCATTTGCACTTTATATGACATTATTATTGATGACCCTGGCGATTATTTATCATACGCCGTTGGATATATAGAAATAACACGACTTCTTGAAGAGGCTAAAGAAAATATGCAAGATAATTTTTCCCTTAAAAAGTTCCATACTTTTCTGCTTAATGCGGGGCCTACTCCATTCAATAGTATTAAATCCCACATTAAAGAGGAATTGTATAAATAACTATCTTTTAAAAAGTACAAAAATACTGTTTAAATCTGTAAAAGATTGACTTTTTAAGGCTTAATAATTATACTTATACAGGGTTTAAAATATTTATTTTAGGAGGATGAAATTATGTCAACAAAAGCTTATTACAAAAAGGACGAAATTGGCGCTGGTAAGCCAGGTTTTGCTAAAACTCGTTCAATTATTGAAGCTGCTTTTTATGGTAATAATGTAATAAAAGTTAATACTTTAAAAGAGGCTTATGAGTTAGCTAAGAATTCACCCGGAACTATTGTAACAGATATGCCTGTAGAAAGAGGCGAAGAGTTTGGTTTAGAAAAAGATTCAAAGGTTCTTTTATTTAATGACGGTTCTATTACAGGTCGTTATGCAACAGCAAGAAGAATTGCTGGAGAGCCAGGAGTAGATACAGATAGATTAGACAAAATCGTTATGGACGCTGTATATGATACTAGATGGAAAACTATGTACCATGCAGAAGTTTATATTGGATTACATCCAGATTTCATGGTAAAAGCACATCTTCTTATTCCAGAAGGTGAAGAAAACGTTATGTATTCATGGATGCTTAACTTCCAATACATGTCAGACTCATACAATTTAATGTACAAAGAGTCTCAACCAGTAGGTAACGAACCAGATATCTACATTTTCTCAGATCCTCAATGGGTTGGAACTGAGCAAACAGATATTTGTGATCCTCACTGTTTATCATACTTTAATACAAACACTAACTGTGCTGCTATTTTAGGTATGAAATACTTTGGAGAGCACAAAAAAGGTACACTTACAATTGCATGGGCTATTGCAAACCGTAATGGTTATGCTTCATGTCATGGTGGACAAAAGAGATACAATTTAGGAAACGACAAAGCATTCGTTGCATCTGTATTTGGTTTATCAGGATCAGGTAAATCAACAATTACACATGCAAAACATGATGGTAAATATGATGTTACTGTACTTCACGATGATGCATTTATCATTAATGATGTTACAGGTTCTTCAATTGCACTTGAGCCATCATACTTTGATAAAACAGCAGATTATCCAACATATTGTGATGATAATAAATATCTAATTACTGCTCAAAACTGTTCAGCTACTATAGATGAGGACGGTAAAGTAGTATTAGTAACTGAAGATATCCGTAATGGTAACGGTCGTGCTATAAAATCAAAATTATGGTCACCAAACAGAGTAGATAAAATTGACGAACCAGTTAATGCTATCTTCTGGATTATGAAAGACCCTACTATTCCACCAATCGTTAAATTAAAAGGTGCTGAATTAGCTTCTGTTATGGGTGCTACACTTGCAACAAAACGTTCAACAGCAGAAAGACTTGCTCCAGGAGCAGATCCTAATGCACTTGTTGTTGAACCATATGCTAACCCATTTAGAACTTATCCACTAGTAAATGACTATGAGAAATTCAGAAATCTTGTAGCTGATAGAAATGTAGATTGCTATATTATCAACACTGGTGATTTTATGGGCAAGAAAGTTCAACCAAAAGATACTTTAGGCGTTATCGAAGCTGTTGTTGAAGGAAAAGCTAACTTCAAACAATGGGGACCTTTTGAAGATATAGAAATCTTTGAATGGGAAGGATTCGTTCCAGACCTTAACGATAAAGAATATGTTGAGCAATTAAAAGCTAGAATGAACGATAGAATTAAATTCGTTCAAGATAGAGATACAGTAAAAGGTGGTTTTGATAAACTTCCAGCTGAGGCTCTTAACGCTCTTAAGAAAGTAACTGATGCTTTACAATAATTAAAGAATATATTTAATCCCCTGTCATTCTGACAGGGGATTGTTTATTTTTGCTCAAACTTATAATCACCTCTAGAAACTACTACATTATATCCGATCATCTTCATTTTTTCTCTTAACATATCAAGATGAGCTGCTGATTCTGTACCTGTGTTTAATTTATTGTTATATAACATATATTTATCTCTTACTAATTTCGGTGATAGATTAGGCATAACAACATTTGCTCCCGATAGTATTCCTTCTTCTCTTCCACCATCTTTTATAGTTCCCAACGCAGTTGTTGCTGGTAAAAGTACCTTTGGTAACATTAACCTTATTAAGCTTAATAGAAATAATGTTAATTCATACGAACCTGCTGGCATATCCTTAAATGGTGTATCTTTGTGTGGAATAAATGGACCCACACCTACCATATTCGGTTGAAACTCCTTCATAAAAATCATATCATTTGCTATATGTTCCATATTTTGATAAGGTGAGCCTACCATTATTCCGCAACCAACTTGATATCCTATATCCTTTAAATCTTTTAAACATCTTATTCTATTATCTAATTTCAAATTCTCTGGATGCAAACTTCTGTAATGTTCATTTGTTATTGTTTCATGTCTAAGTAAAAATCTATCTGCTCCTGCCTTAAACCATTTTTCATATGATTCTCTACTTCGTTCACCTATAGATAATGTTACAGCACAATCTGAATACTTTTCTTTTATACTTTTAATAACTGTTTCATACCATTCATCAGAATATGTTAAATCTTCTCCACCTTGTAAAACAAAAGTTCTAAAACCAAGTTTATAACCATTATTACAGCATTCTAATATCTCATCTTGCGTAAGTCTATATCTATCTACACATTTATTGTTTGCTCTAATTCCACAGTAATAACAATCATTTTTGCAATAATTTGAAAACTCTATTAAGCCTCTTATATATACATTCTTCCCATACACATCATCTGCAACTTTTCTTGCCAATTTAGCTGCATATGTTCTATCAACATCTGTATAAGATTCTAATAATTTTATCCACAATTCTTTACTAAGTTCTCCACTTTTGTGGAGCAAATTTATAATTTCTTTATTGTTCATTATCCTATATCCCCTTTCTGTATAATATTAACGTAAATATATATTTTTTTATACTGAATAATGTATTTCATATTTTTCTTTCTTTGCTACACCAACCAATTACATTAAACAATTAAATTACGTTATTACATCATTTTATAACATCAATAATTCCATTCATTATAAACTTTTATTATTAACAACATCTACTACTCTATTATTTATTGATAACATATTCCTTGTTTAATATCAACACCTTTAACTCTCTTAACAACAATTACCATTTATAACTTTAATTCTTATCATAAATAAAGTAATTTTGTTTAATATTGAAAACAAATCTCCTAGATTGTAGTTTACTATAAAACAAAATAAAATAAGCATTCCCTGGCATGGCCAACAAATGCTTATCTTACTCATATAAATTATTTAACCAAAACATTGACATGTTACCATTCCTAGTAACATTACCAAAAATACTTATACTTCATTAAAATTCTTCTACAAAATTTAATAATCTATGGCATGTATCATCACTTATATAATGCTTCAATCCAAATGCTTCCTGTTCTGCCACTTCTTTATCTACTCCTAGACAAAGTATTAAAAATTGTCTTAACGCTCTATGTCTTCTATATAATTCTCTTGCTGTTTCATATCCTTGTTCTGTAAGTTCTATTGAACCATAATGTGCATGTTGTAAATAGCCCTCTTCTGTTAATGTCTTAACAGCTCTATTTACGCTAGGTTTAGATAAACTTAATGAGTCTGCTATATCTGTAACACGAACTTCCTCATATTTTTTTGATAACAAATATACTTTTTCAAGATAATCTTCTAAAGAAACTGTTAGTACAGTTTTTGCTTTTGATGTTTTAAGATTATTATTAAGTTTTACCTTTTTACCATTCTTAGCTTTCTTTACGTTAACCTCGATGTCGTCTAATTTTACTTCAGTTGTTAAAATTCCTTCTGTAGGCATATCTCCTACATATCCATTGTTTACTTCACTTATCATATTTATACCCTTTCTGTTATAAAAATTCATGATGCCCCTCTACATCTTCATACATTATACCACATTTTTTTCAAATTTCAAACATTTTTTCTAAATAATTTGACTTTTTCTCCTATTTTTTTACTTTTATGTAATTTTTTGTAAATTCGTGCTAACTTTTCATCTTACACCTTACAAATCTTTATAAATAAAGCAATTTTTATTTTCTGTCAAATTTATTCATACATTTCACTTGAGTTTTTAACGCGAATTAACTTGTGTTATTTGTTTTTATTAAATATTTGCATTTTCTTTGAGTAAGATATTTACATTTTTATAAATTAATGGTATATTTATTATTAAGTTGTCGAGAGACATTTGGAGGTTAGTTAAAGTGTGGAATTTATTGAATCGGAAATGGGTACCGATTTGCTCTTTTGTGCTTAGCACAGTAATGCTTATTGTATCGGTTTATTTATATACAACTGAACATATCAATAATTATATTAATAATAATACTTTTGGACAAAACATATTCAATGTATTATGTGTTTTCTTTATGGTATTATCATTAATTATCTTTGTGTTTTCAATTAATTTATTAATGTTAAAAAAGTACATATTGAATAATGGCTATATAGATAAGTATACTCCTCCTGAGAATGAAAGCGTTTCTTCTGATATAGACATAACTGCTATTAACCAAGATGATAATATGCAACACTCTACTATTAGTGATCCTCTTCCTTCTCATGACAAGGATATTTCTAGCATTACAAATAAACTTTCATATAAGCGAGATGCTTTAACAAGTTTATATGAATTTTCTACATTTGAACAAGTTATTTCAGATAAATTATCAAACATAAGGCCCTCAACCAATGAAAAACATGCTTTTTTGCTTATAGATATAGACGACTTTCATTTATTTAATGAAAGCCACGGAACTTATTTTTCAGACACTCTATTAATAAGTTTTGCTAACCAGCTTACTCGTAATCTAAAAGATTCTGATATGGCTAGTTACATACACGATAATAAATTTGCTATATTTTTATCTAATGTTAAGTCAGATAGATATATTGAACATATTACTAATTGTATTAATAACACGTTCTTATCTATTAATTTAGGTAACGCAGTCCCTAAACTGACATGTAGCATAGGTATTACCATTGCTCACAAACGTGAAATTGACTTTGCAACACTACTTAAAGAAGCTGATTTAGCTTTATATACTGCAAAAATTACTGGTAAAAACAAGGTTATTTATTTCTTTGAAGAATTACAAGAAACATATACTAAATATGACACAAAATACTTATCATATTCAACTAGACCTTTATATTCTTTACCTCTTATGGATAGTTCTAGAATTATTTATAGTATTATTAACTTATTTAGTGATTCTAATAACCTCGAGATTTCTTTCAATCTTGCACTTACACTTATAGGTTCAGTATTTAATCTCGATCTAATAAGTATATATGAGCTAACTGAAGATGAAAGATATATTGATACCAAGTTCTCTTGGTGTAGTGATACGTTCTTAAAACATAGCACTACAATAGAAAAGGTTCCTATGCACGATTATGATAATTTTACATTATATAATAATTTAAGCAAGGATATGTTTTCAACAAATGCCTTTCAAGATTTGAACTTACCTGCTTCAAGTTTTAAATATGCTTTTACTGATGCACAGACAAAATGTCTGTTCCAACGTAAAATCTCAATAGCAGATGAGTTCCAAGGCGTAATTATTATGAGTTCATCTCATACATATGATGATTGGGAAGGTGAAATTTCGACATCTTTAACATTACTAGGAGCAATTCTAGCAAACAACATAGAGAAGTTACGTACCCAACAACATATGCAGCATATGATAGAAGTAGACAATCTTACAGGTGCTAATAACATGAAAGCCTTCACCACACTAGGCTCTACCCTTATAAGTGCCCATCCTAATAAAAATTATGTTATTGTTTATTTTGATGTAGATAGATTTACTTTATTTAATGAACAAAGAGGATATACTTCCGGAGATTATATTCTTAAAGAGATAACAAAGATTCTACAGTGTAGACTTACACCGTATGAAACATTTTGTAGAATCGTAGATGATAAGTTTATCGTATTATCTGAATACAACAATCATGAAGACTTTTTAGCAAGACTTCGCGATTTCAAACAACAAATTTACAACATAACAGACTCAGATAATAATTGCATGAAAGTTAATATTTCAGCAGGAATATCTACTATAGATTCTGCCGATAATATTTCTCATATAATAGACGAAGCTAACACTGCTAGACGAAGCATTAAAAACAAACATAATATTGGATATGCTTTCTTTAATGAATCAATGAAGAGTCATCAATTAAAGTTAAAATCCCTTGAAGATGTTATGGAAGATGCTCTTAACAACGATGAGTTCTGCTTGTATTTACAGCCTAAATATAACGTAGACGAGAAGAAAGTATGTGGTGCTGAAGCATTAGTTAGATGGAATAGACCTGGTATTGGATTAGTGCCACCAGATGAATTTATTCCAATATTTGAGGAAAACTCATTTATAATAAATATTGATTACTATATATTTGATAAGGTTTGCGAATTACTACGAAGCTTACTAGATGAAGGAAAGAATCCAGTTCCTATATCTGTTAACTTCTCAAGATTGCATCTTAACAATACTAAAATACTTACCAAGTTAAAAGATAATCTTGAAAAATATAACCTTACACCAGACTATATAGAGATAGAGATCACAGAAAGTGCACTAGCCGATAATGATAGTTATATGTATTCTATTTTAAACGAAATACATAGACTAGGATTTAAGCTTGCAATGGACGATTTTGGCACTGGAATGTCATCACTTAATTCATTAAGAAAATTACCATTTGACATTCTAAAATTAGATAAAGATTTCTTCCATAAAGATCATATTACTAAGAGAGAACAAATCGTTATTCGCAACATTGTAAGACTTGGTAAAGAGTTAGCAATGACAATTGTATCTGAAGGCATTGAAACTAAGGAACAGATTTCATTCCTTAAGAATATTAAATGTCCTATCATACAAGGTTACTTCTTCTCCAAGCCTTTACCTAAACAAGAGTTCTTAGCTAAATATTTCTAAATAAAGTAGGTATTAATCTTATTAAAAGGGATACTTACACAAAAAGGGGCTTTTCCAAAGCCCCTTTTTCCATGCCTTAAATTTGAAATTTTATATTTGACATTATATATTATCATAGCTAAATAGCGCAAATTCTCCATGTATTGGTATATGTCTATATTCTAATTGTTTATTAGTTCTAGGATGCTTAAATCCCAATGTATATGAATATAACATCACTTGACCTTTTTCACAATGTGGATTATATTTTGTATCTCCTACTAGTGGCATTTTATTGTTTGCCATCTGTACACGTATTTGATGATGTCTTCCGGTTATTAATTTTATATCTAATAACATTATCTTATTTTCTTTGATATCTAAAATTCTATAATATAGCGTTGCTTTTTTCGCACCTTTAACATCATTTTTTACGACTTTTGATACATTGGTTCTTCCATCTTTTAATAGATAATCTTCTAGTTCTATCCATTGTTTTTCATTTATATTTTCATAAACGATATTTTCATCATTAGGGGCTTCTACCACTGCTAAATATCGTTTACTTACTTTTCCTTCTGTTATCTGCTTATTTAGTTTCTTTAATGCATCACTTGTTTTAGCAAATACCATTACTCCTCCTACCGGTCTATCTAATCTATGTACTAGTCCAATAAAAGGTATTCCCTTTTGTCTTTCACATCCATGTTTAGAATCCACAACGTAATTCCTTAGCATGTTTACCATATCTTTATCTTTTGTTTTATCACTTTGTACCGGCACACCTGGTTCCTTTACAACTACTATTATTTCTTTATCTTCATATAATATATTCATTTAAATCACCTTTAACATCCTAACATAAGTCACTCCATATTTCAATCATCACTACTTTCAATAATAAACTCTAATTTGTAGGTATCTATGGACCCTATATTATTAATTTGAGCTATCGCTCAAATTGGGAGTTTTTTAGCTCCGCGAAAGTTTTAGACTTTTATGCTAGTTTCAAATTTAAGAGAATATAATATATTTTTCTCACCGCTTGCGCTCCGTTGCAAAGCGTAACGGTCGTTAAGTTCATACTTCGCATAATTTATGCTCGTATTCACTAAACGCCGACGGTTTGCAAACCCCGAAAAATATACTATATTCCTCTTAAATTTTAACCCTTGCTTATAACTATTATAGTTTTTATTGTTAATAGCACAATGAATATATAGAATAAATGCATCTAAATCTCTAAGTACACAGCAAATAATAAAGGGGCTCGAATATATATGTTTAAAGGTGTCTGAGCCCCTCGGCACTTAGTGATTTCAAGCATCAGCGCCGAAAGAACTTAGTGTCCGCTAGGCGCGAAGTCAAGTGAGAACGTCCATTAAACATATATATTCGAACCCGTATTATTGCGTCACTAGAACTGTAAACTAAAACTTTCGAGAAGCAAAATCCCCCAATTTGAGCGATAGCTCAAATTATAAAGAAACTTAAATACCACAACCATGCCCCTGTCGAAACGACAGGGGCACAAGAAACCTACAAATTAGAGTTTATTTAATTTCTAGAGTTTGAATCTATAACCTACACCCCAAATTGTTTCAATATATTTAGGTTGTGCACTATTCTTCTCTACTTTTTCACGAATCTTTTTGATGTGTACTGTTACTGTTGCACAGTCATCTCCCAATGATTCCATTTCCCAAATTTCATTGAATAATTCTTCTTTCTTAAATACTCTATTTGGGTTTTCTGCAAGGAATGTTAATAAATCAAATTCCTTTGTTGTAAATATCTTTTCTTCTCCGTTAATAAACACTCTTCTTGCAGTTTTGTCTATTTTTATTTCTCCTGCTTCAATAAATTCATTTGATTTAACGCTATCTGATACTAATCTTTGATATCTAGCCAAATGTGCTTTTACACGAGCAACTAATTCACTTGGACTAAATGGTTTAGTCATATAATCATCTGCTCCATTGCCTAGACCTCTTATTTTGTCTATATCGCTCTTCTTAGCTGATACCATTATTATAGGAATGTTCTTTTTAGCTCTTACCATTTTACAGATTTCAAAACCATCCATATCTGGTAACATAAGATCTAAGATTAACAAATCATATTCTCCTGATATTGCTTTTGAACATCCTAGCTTACCATTTGACTCTAGATCAACTTCAAATCCACTAAGTTCTAAATAATCCTTTTCCAACTCTGCAATCTCTACTTCATCTTCAATTATTAATATACGCTCCACGACTCTCATCCTTTCATTCATTAATTACATCTAGATTTTCTTTAACAATTTCTTTCAAAATACTTCTTATTATAAAATACTTCTTAATCAATTACTTAATTTAATCATCCATGTGTTTTCCACGCATTGCTGTGGTAACTTTTAAAATCGGATAAATCGTTTTCATTCTTAGTGATTTTTCTTCTTTTTCTTTATATAATAACCTCTGTTTTGGCAAGGTAAAATGAATTGTTGTTCCCACATTCACCATACTGGTTGCCCAAATCTTTCCGTCATGTTTTTCTATTATCTTCTTGGCAATTGATAGCCCTAAACCAGAACCTCCTTTTTTAGAATTTCTAGAAGCATCTGTTCTATAAAATCTATCAAATATATACGGCAAATCATCTTCCGCAATACCTTTTCCATTATCAGCTACTGCAATATGTACAAAGTCGCCTTCATCGTCAATCCTTACTAGAATCTGTCCATTTTCAACTTCAACATATTTAACTGCATTAGATACTAAATTATTAAATACTCTTCGTATCTGTTCATGATCCATTATTACATTAACATCCTTCTCAACGGTATTAATGTAATTCATTCTCATACCATTTATTTCGACATCAAGTATTATTCCCTCAACACATTCTGTAAAATATTGGTCAACATTTACAGGTTTCTTATCAAGTGGAACCTCATTACCCTCTATCTTAGAATATAATGATAATTCATCAACTAATGCCGTCATAGCAACAGCCTTAGTATAAATGGTTCGCAAATACTTTTCCTGCCTATCAGGTGTAGCAGCAACACCATCTAATATACCTTCTGCATATCCTTTAATTGATGATAATGGTGTTTTTAAATCATGAGATATATTACTAATTAGCTCTCTTGATTCTTTTTCATATAAGGTCTGTTTTTCTATTAATTCTTTTAACTGAATCCTCATATTTTCAAAATCGTCAAATATAGATCCAATCTGATTCTTCTTATCAGATAAGGAGAAATCATAATCTCCATTACTTATTCTGTTAGCTGCCATACTTAGTGTATTTATTGGACTAAGTATACTTCTATACATCCATATTATTAGCATTATTGTTGTAATAAATGTCACAACTACTACAATCAAAACAACACCGAATAATAATGTCTTTATATGTGGTAATAAATCATCCATCTGAACAACTATAAAAGCACTACCTCGTCCTCCATCAGCAAACAAAAAATCCTTTTGTTTAACCATACATGGATGATTACCACTTATATATGTCATATCTCCATCATTTACATTGCTCGCATATATAGGCAAGGCTGAGTCTAAATTAGTAAATACTTCTCCATCACCTATATAAATATAATTATTTTCTTTTCTAACAACTAGAAATGCATATGATGAATCTAGCTTGCCATTAATTTCATCAAGAAATTCATGCTCATTTAGTTTCTCTACCTCATTAGCAGTATATCTTTCTATTTCAGTAAAAGAGCTCTTTGTTAACATATCAACTAACTTAATTGGGTTAACTACGCTTTCTAAAATATCCATATTAAAGCCATATTCTATTTGCATAATTGTTGATTGATAATGTGTAACAAATGCCACACCAGCAAGAGTACTAATCACTGGTATTATAAAAAGAATAATTACTGCCATTACAAGCTTACTTCGTAATTTCATATATACTCTCCTTATTAATACGTTTCATACTCATACATATATGATAATTATATCACATTTTTTAACAAAATTATACATTTTTTGGCTCTATTAGGACCATACGCCTATTCTTATAGGTATTTTTTCATATCCTCTACTTTGTCTAATTTCTCCCAAGGTAAATCTAAATCATTACGTCCAAAATGACCATATGCAGCTGTTTGCTTATAAATAGGTCTTCTTAAGTCTAACATCTTTATTATACCAGCTGGTCTTAAATCAAAGTGTTTTCTTATAATTTCTACAATCTTATCATCTGATAATTTACCTGTTCCAAATGTATCAACCATGACAGATGTAGGCTCAGCTACACCTATAGCATATGCTAATTGGATCTCACATTTATCAGCTAAACCTGCTGCAACAATATTCTTTGCAACATATCTAGCTGCATATGCTGCAGATCTATCAACCTTTGTACAATCTTTTCCTGAGAACGCACCACCACCATGTCTTGCAAATCCACCATAAGTATCAACAATAATTTTACGACCTGTAACACCACTATCTCCATTAGGTCCACCAATAACAAATCTACCTGTTGGATTAATAAAATACTTTGTATCCTCAGTTAATAATTCTTTTGGTAATATTTCATCAAATACATATTTCTTAATATCTTCATGTATTTGTTCTTGTGTCACTTCTGGTGCATGTTGTGTTGATAGAACAACTGCTGTTATATGAAGTGGTTTACCATTCTCATCATATTCAACTGTTACTTGTGTTTTACCATCTGGTCTTAAATAGTTAAGTGTACCATCTTTTCTTACCTTTGTTAATTGTCTTGATAATTTATGTGCAAGTGAAATAGGATAAGGTAAATACTCATCTGTCTCATTACTTGCATAACCAAACATCATTCCTTGGTCCCCTGCTCCTATTGCATCTATTTCTTCATCATTCATATTATTCTCTTTAGCTTCAAGTGCCTTATTAACACCCATAGCTATATCTCCTGATTGCTCATCTAAAGCTACAATAACACCACATGTGTCACAATCAAAGCCATACTTTGAACGATCATATCCTATTTCTCTAACTGTTTCTCTAACTATTTTTTGAATGTCAACATAACCTGTTGTTGTCACCTCTCCCATTACAAGTACTAAACCTGTTGTAATTGCTGTTTCACATGCAACCCTACTCATTGGATCTTGCTTTAACAATGCATCTAATACTGCATCTGATATTTGATCACATATCTTGTCTGGATGCCCCTCTGTTACTGATTCTGACGTAAATAATAATTTCTCCATACTTTCACTTCCTTAATATTTTTAATACATTACCCTTCCTTTATAAAAATATATATTTCTAAATCTTTATAAAGAAAAAAGCCCGATTAATCGGACTTGCTTACTAATTACAAATCCTCTCATTGTTCGAATTCATCGCTCAACTTAGCACCTTCCTTACGGGGTTGCCGGACATCATAGAGTCTTTACTCTCCGTCACTCTGAATAAGAGAACATTAATATATTATCCCATATATTTAAACATGTCAAGCATAAAAGATATCAAATTTATTGACAAAAATTGTCATTTTTTCTATAATTATAATTAAGATTTTTTTTTGGAGGATATATTTGTGAAAACTGAATTTGTATCTGTATCTGATGCCATACCTGGCATGATAGTTGCATGTGATATTTACACATTTAATAATATACTTTTAATTGATAAAGGCGCTTCTCTAACAGATAGAGTTATAACGCGACTAATGTTTTATAATATAGAACAAATCGAAATTATTGTATCACCAGATATTGAAATGTTAGGTGATAACTTTGATTTAGATACTTTAGAATCTCTATCAGAAGAAGAAAGAGCTGTAATAACTGAATTTAGTAAAACTACATCTGATTGTGTCGCTAAGTTTAAAGCGTCATTAAGTAGCACATTTGTCGACAATAATGAATTAGATACGTTAAAATTACTCGATGAATTAAATAGTGTACTTAACAAATCCCGTAATTCTTTTCATCTCCTTTCATTACTTAATATAATGAAGGAACGTGATGATGTTATATTCCACCATTCTATTAACGTAGCCTTACTAGCTAGTATGATAGGAAATATGCTTCATTTTAGCGAAAAGGATATGAATGTACTTAAACTTGGTGCTATACTTCATGACATTGGAAAGCTAGCTATTCCTCAAAAAATACTAGCTACAACCAATAGACTTAGTGAAAAGGATTTTGCAATAGTAAAAACTCATCCAAGTAAGGGTTATGAACTATTAACAAAACAGGAAGTTCCAATTTCAATTAAGAACATTGCTCTTCAACACCATGAACGTTGTGATGGAAGCGGATATCCTAATGGATTAAAAGCAGAAGAAATTGATAAATTCTCTAAGATAATTGCAATTGCAGATTGTTATGAAGCTATGACTTCACCAAGAGCATATAGGGATATAATTAATCCATTTGAAGTAATAGAATTCTTTGAGGCTGAAGGTTTTAGATTATTTGATGCAGAATATTTAGTACCATTTATGCATGGTATTGTAGATAGTTATATCAACAAAAAAGTTATGTTATCTAATAATGTAAAAGGAACAATAATATTAATTAACAAACTTGCATTATCAAGACCAATGGTAAAATTAGATACTGGTTCATTTGTTGATTTATATACAGATAGAAGTATATCTATTGTACGTGTTTATATGTAATCATATATCAACTTAAAAGAACAATAATAAAAAGTCAAGTTTACAATAGTAAACTTGACTTTTTATTATATATCCTTATTATTTAGAATAATCTCTATCCAACTCTTAATTTAAATTTATTGATGGATTTCTCATCTTCTACGTCTACACGTTCTATTAATCCACCTAAAGCTTGTAACTTACCTTCAAAATTCTCATATCCTCTTTGAATATAATGAATCTGATCAACAGTAGTTATACCATCTCCTGCTAGACCTGCAACAACCAATGCAGCTCCTGCTCTTAAATCTGGTGCACTAACTTCAGCTCCTGAGAATTGTTCTATTCCTTCAATAATAGCAACATTGCCCTCAACTTTTATGTTAGCACCCATTCTATTTAATTCATCTACATACTTAAATCTATTCTCAAATATACTTTCAATAACCATACTATTACCATTAGACAAAGCTAGTAACATAGCTGTCTGTGGTTGCATATCTGTAGGAAAACCTGGATATGGTAATGTCTTTATCTGAGTAGAGCCAAGTCTCTTATCTGCAATAACCCTAACTGCATCATCATATTCTTCTACAGTGGCTCCTATTTCAATAAGCTTAGCACTAATAGCTTCTAAATGCTTAGGAATTACATTCTTAACAAGTATATTCCCCTTTGTAGCTGCTGCTGCAATCATAAAAGTTCCAGCTTCTATTTGATCTGGTATAATTGAATAAGTTGTCTTCTTAAACTTACTTACTCCTTGGATACGAATAATATCCGTACCAGCACCTTTTATATCAGCACCCATACTATTAAGGAAGTTAGCTACATCTACTATATGTGGTTCTTTTGCTGCGTTTTCAAGAATAGTCTTACCTTCTGCTCTTGCTGCTGCCATCATAATATTAATAGTTGCACCAACACTAACTACATCTAAGTATATATGATTACCAATCAACTTATCTGCGCTTGTTGAAATAGTACCATGATCTATAGTAACTTTTGCACCTAACGCTTCAAATCCTTTTATATGTTGATCTATTGGACGACTTCCTATTGCACATCCACCTGGAAGTGCTACTGATGCCTTACCACATTTACCTAATAATGCACCTAATAAATAATAAGATGCACGAATTTTTCTAATAAATTCATAGTTAATATTCAGGCATCCTATTGTGCTACCATTAATCTTAACCTCGTTATCAGAAACTCTATCTACAGTTGCTCCTATTGCTTCAATTGCTTGTAATAATACATTTATATCTCTAACATTAGGCAAATTCTCTATAGTCACAACATCATCTGCCATAATTGCTGCAGCCAATATACCTAGTGCAGCATTCTTTGCTCCACCTATTGTAACCTCACCATTTAATGGATTGCCACCTTTTATTATATATTGTTCCATAACACACCTCGAATTATTGTTAATTACAAATTAATTAATGCTAATCTATATTCATTCTAATTATTTCATTCTTAAATGTTATACTCTAAATATTTTAAAAAACACGCATAACATTTTTATTATAACATAAACTTGTAATTTGTAAACCTATTTAAACTTTTTATTTCGTTCATTATTTCTTTCTGTTTTCAAAATATACAAATGAATCTATTGCGTCAAATATATCTTTAAATGTGTCCCTTGGAGCTATATCTATATACTTCTTTAATATTTCTGTCTGTGCATCTCCACGATACTTACTATAAAAAATATCAAATAAATTATGTCCTCTTACATATATTTTAAAGTATTCAAAATTATCCTTTATATCTTGTTTAGTTCTTATTCTTATACCAGTATTTTTTATCATTCTCTTTGTACTTCCAAGTCTAAATAAATAATCCTTATACTTTTTAAATAATGTTTCATAAAATTCTTCTTCATTCTTTATTACTCCTATTTTAGCCATTATAGATGGTTCTAAGAAGTAATTTTCAAATGAATAATATTTCAAAATAAGTACATTTTTAGGTTCTACTTTTGGAAGATTAGCATATTCTTCCTCTTTTGATCTTTGCGCATAATAACTGCACAATTGTTTTACTAGATGCTTTGGATTTTTACCATCGCTATCTCTTATCATTAAAAATTGATCTTTCAAATATAATTTATTTATATATTTCAAATTTGCATAAGTTTTAATATTTGTACAACTATTTGTAGGAATAATTGAAATTCTTTGCAAATTACCATCAGAATCAAATATCTCTGAATAATATTTTTCAAGTAATAACGGTAATCTATTCTTATCTTGCTTACCTTCTACTATAAATACAAAACTTACATTCATTAAATCATTTGCGTTATATCCTAAGTCATCTAGTATATCATCAACACTTGTACCTTCATTAATAGTCGTATTAAATTCATCATCAAGTACTACTTGCTTAATTTGTTTAGATGAGAAGTTAGTAATTAAATTAGGTGAATGTGTTGTAAATATAACTTGATTTTTCTTTGATAATCTAAATAATGTTTCACTAATTGACTTTTGCAACTGTGGATGTAAGAAAATCTCTGGATCTTCCATCATTATTATACTTGGCACTGTTCCATCTTCTTCAATATAAGCTTCTAACAATGACATAACAAACATACTCTTTATACCTTCACTAAGTGTTTGCACAGAACCAATTGTCCTTCTATCTTTATCATATATAACAGTATCAATACTAAAAATATTATCTACATTAAATTTCATATCGAATAATATTTCTTGTGATCTGCTACCATTAATAGCTAAATACTTATTAACCCTATTTTGAAATTCCTTTAGATTAATATTAAGTAATTTATATTCTAAAAGTCTTGCTGTTTCAAATGTAGTTAATTCTTTTGGTTCTTTCTTGTTAATCAAGCCTATACAAGTAAAACATTTATGGCATTTTCTTGCTTTATCAAACATACATACATTTTCACGCAAATCTAATAATGCTTGTGAGTCATATAATGCCAAAATATCATTTGTTATACTTTCAAAATTTCTAGAATGGTCTATATGATATATTTTTGGAAAAACTTCTTTAATATATACATTATTTCTTTTAAATCCATCATCATATTTAACTATACCATTTCTATTAATTTTACAATCAAATTTAAGTACACCATCTCTAAAAGATGGTAATTTTTGCATGAATTCCAATAACCATTTATCATATTTTTTATATTTACTTACTATTCCTTTACTGTTAAATCTCCTTAAATCTGACTCAGTAAATTCCACTTCTATTCCTATAGTGATATTTTTATCAGGATTAAGGAAATCCCTTTCCTTAACTTTATAATCACCTACTACAGCTCGTATAGCATCTATAACAATTGTCTTTCCTGTATTATTTTTACCCACTAAAATAAGAGCATTTTCAATATCATTAATATCCAGTTCTTTAATTGCTATAAAGTTGCTAATATGAATATGGCTTATTTTCATAATGCACCCCTTCTCTGAAATAATTTATTATCGTCAACGTATTCCTTATCCACTTCTATATACTCATAGTTTCCCACTTATCTTATTATTTCGTATTATTAGTAGTAAAAATTTACCAAATATTAACAATTTGCATAAATACTATCTAAAATATGTTATAATATACATAACATAGGAGTTTTTCTATGTTATGAGGAGGAGGGTTATATATGTCAAAATTTATCACTATGAATCGTGATGAGCTACCTGAAAGTACTTTTGTACGCGAACATCTTTCAGGTAAAACTTTTAATTTTTGTTGGAAAATCAGATTTAGTCATGAATTAGATCCAACTTCGGTTAATAATACAACAATGTTTGTAACTACTCCAGACGGAGGTATGTTTAACTGTAAGATTATTTATAATCCAGTTGAGAATATTATCGAGATTCATCCATTAGAAAACTATTCTCCAAATACTCAATATACTTTAACAGTTACAACACGCGTAAAATCATTAACTGGATCTCATTTACCTAATGACATTTCTGTTCCATTTTCCATCGATGACTAATTAATTTCATATTCAACAATTAATACTGAAAATATTAATTCTTTATTTTATAAAACAGGTGTACTAAGTAAGTACACCTGTTTCTATTATTATATTCAGTATTACCAATTGATGTTAATATCCTGCCTTATAATTATATCTGTCGGGTGTTTACCTTTCCCTTTTTTTCGCTTCATTGCTGAATCGATAAAAGTTTCAACATATGTTAACAATTCCTCTAATGTAAATATCATATTATTTTTTATTTTGTTATTAAACATATTTGCTAAATCATTCTCTGCTTCTCTGCTTATTCCCATACCACGAACTGCCAAAACTGTTCTAACATACTCAAGAACAAAATTCACAGAATACTTCGGTATGTTAATTGTACCTTTAAAATATGTACTTACACTTGGTTTATTAGCAAATATCATTGCTGATGGTACATTAGTTTCCAATATAACAACTATTCTTCCCTCATAATTGTTTATTAATCTTACCAACTTATCAAATGCCCCACTGTTAATATTCTCAGCATTTTGAATAATTACTGTACCATCTAATAGCTTTGGAGCTTTTACATCTAAATCAACCTTATTAAATGCTTCACCAGATATTCTTGCTATTTTATTTGTAGCTATTATTTGTTTCTCAGCTAATTGCTTTGCCACCATTTTTGACAATTCTGACTTATTATAATAGTCTGGAGCACTAATAACTATATGATTGTTTTTTCTATTATTCTTCATGCCAAAAACTGCTTTTTGGATCATATCCATAATATATGGTGAATAATAATAATATGAGAACAAATCAATATTTATAGGTTCATTTTTATAGTCATCTGCCATTCCGCTGACAAATTCCTTATTTTCAAATGGATCAAACATCTGACTCTGCATAATTTCATGATAAAATTGATTCTTTTCGTCTTTGTCTGGTTCAAATTTATCTTGTTCTTCACTAGTTCCAAATAACTGTGATACAACGCTCCTATCCTCATCTGCATATGATTGTTTCTTATAATCTGGCACATTTGGACTATCAAAGAAACTGCCTATATTATCACTACTATTCTCTTTATTTCTTAATCTTGGAGCTGGTGCATTAACATCTCGCACCTCTTCTAAATGTGATGTAATTGGCGCTATGTTAAGTTCTGCTTCAATAGCCTTCATGTCTATCATTGGCAAGCCATCATCAACAGTATCTTCCTCTTGTACCTCATCAATATCTTCCGTATAATCTTCCTCTATACTATCGATATCTTCTTCTCTCGTATCATCAAACATACCTACAATATCTGAACCCTCATGATATTCATCATTGTTATCCACATCATCTATATCATCAACAATTTCATCTAAAAATTGACTTACTGATGTAGTTAAAGTATCATATATACCTCCTGTAGGCTCAATGCCATTATCACTAGAGAACCCTATATCATCTAATTCAATACCTTTGTCATCTGTACTAACTACCATAGATGATGACAATAACTCTTCCCCAGACTTTTCTACCAAGCTTATTTCTTTATCTCTTTGCTCTCGTAATTGAGTTTTAATATCTCTCAATTCTTTTTCAAGATTAGTCGCTTTTACTTCAGATTGATGTAATCTTTGTTCTAAATCAAGCTTTGCCTCAGTCTCGTATTTTACTCTTTCCTCAAGTTTTCTAATAAGTTCTTTTCCTTGTTCATTCTTACTATCTAATCGCTTTATCTTGTCTTGATTCTGTGCAATAACTGTTTCCATATGAGTTTTACCTTCTATATGTTTAGTTACCATATCATCGAGCTTTTTATTATTGCTTATTTCAATTCCTAGTCTATGATCCAATTCTTTATTTTTAGCAACCAATCTTTTTCTTTCTGCCATAACTTCTTTTAGTCTTGCATCTAAAGAATTAATAATGCCAATCTTATCTTCAACATTATTACCTAACATTTTATTTTCATTTAAAACTTGATTTAAATGATCTTTTTGATCATCATATGCATTCTGTAATGATGACAATTTACGTTCTAAATCATCCTGAACATTCTTTAATCTTTCTTCTAATTCACATTTGACATCAGACATGTCCTTCTCAAGTCTTCTCTTTAACTGCTCTTTTTCTATTTTTAAATCATTCTCAGTATTCTGTGCATCTTGTCTAATTTTTTCTAGTTCACGTTCTTTTTCAGTAAAAATATTCTGTAGCTGGTTATCTTTTTCTATTGTTAATTTTTGACGTACTTCTTCTAACTCCTTGCTATTCTTCTCTTTCAATTCTGCTATTTCAGTAGAATTCTTTTCCTTTAATTCACTAATTTCATTTCTATTTTTCTCTTTCAAGTTTTCAATTTCGCGCTGAAAACTTTCCTTAGAACGTTTCATATCTACTTCATATCTCTCTTGTTCTAAAGTTATCTCATTTTCTTTTTTATTTTTATAATCACTATACTCTTCCCTTATAGCTCTTATACTATCCTCTAATACAATTTCTTTTTGCTCATATTCTTTTACTTTACTATCTAATTCATCTCTTATTATCTCTGTATCACGTAATCTTTGTTCTATATGTCTTTTATGTTCTAATATCTGCTTACATCTATTCTCTAGCATCTGTTTATTCTTAACATGATCTGATAGATTTTGCTGTAACATTCTTCGATTTTGTTCATATTGGCGCAAACTAACCTCTAGTTGATTCTTTTCAACCATTGTATTCTTTATCTGCATATTTAAAGTATCTATCTGGTTTTCATATTCTGCCAATTTCTTCTCTGCATTCTGCAAATTCTCAATATTCTTGTTATATTTTTCTTCTAAATCAGACTTTACTCTTTCACAATTCTCAAGTCTAGATTCTAGACCTTCACTATATTTCTCCTTAGTCTCAAGATTATTAAGAAGTTGTGATTTTGTTTTTTCCTCTAATTGAAGTCTCTCTATTAATTGATTAACTTTCATCTCTCTTTCTGATAAACGTTCCTCAATTTTTCTATTATTGGCAACTTCTTTGATAAGTTTTTCACTTTGACTTTTTGATATTTCATCTAATTTATTAAATTTATTCTCAATATTTAATTTTTGCTCATAAATAGCATTAAGTTTCTGTTCTGTTTCTTTTTTACTTAATTCTGCTTTCTTTAATAAATCCTCTATATAATCTTTATTCTTATCTTGAATTCTGATTTTATCTTCTAAAGATTGCTTTATAACCTCATAATTCTTTATTTTTTTCTCTAATTCCGAACGAATACTTTGTTCTTGTTTTAACTTATACTCAACTTCCTTTTTCTTATTCTCAATAGCTTTAAACCTATCTTCCAAAGCTTTTTTCGCACTTAATTCTATATTTAGACGTGCTTTTGCCTCTATATTATCTATTGAACTATCTTTTGCTATACTATCTGTCTTAACATTAAACTGTCTTTTATTATTTTCCTGTTCCTTTAACAAATCACTAATTGCAATTGATTCTTTTCTATCCTCTAATTTATATTCATCATTTTTTTCTCTAAACTCTTTCCACTCTTCATTTATTGAATCGCTCTTTAACGCTAATACATCATCCTTTTTTATATTCATTGCAGACATAGTCTTACTCTTTAATCTTTTTGCCATGTTCTCAAAAGATTTATTTTGAGATAATACTATAATTTCATTACATTTTTTTATACACTTCTCATCGTCACCAACTGTAGCATATGCTTCTGCTAATGCATATGCAAACTCATCATTATATGACTTATCTTCCAATTTCTCTAAAGTATTTATTAATACGCTTGGCGAAGCTCCCTTAGCCTTGTCTATTCTGTATCTAAATACTAATACATTTACATCATTAGGTGCTATTTTTATATATTCTTTATAATATGTTTCAGCGTCTATAATGTTATCCATAATTAAAGACACAAAAATAAGCTGAGAAATAGACTTCTTCGTTGCATTATTTTTAAACATAACTTCCAATAAGGCCTTTGCTTTAGCAAACTGTTTATTGCAGATATAAACCTCAGCAAAAACAGACAGATCCTTTTCTGTAAGTTCTGTTTGTACATCCATGCTTTCTAGCATCTCCAATGCAAGAGAATATTGCTTTTTCTCAACTAATTCTTTAATTTCTTTCATTTTCTTATTTTTATCCATAACCGCACCTCTTAATTATTTAATAAGAAAATACCTCCCCTGGTATCAACAGTTCCCATTAGCTTTTAAATAATACTGCCTAAAAGCTTTACTATCTAATCTATCTTTAACTATATCCTCAATCTTTCTTAAATCTACGATATTGCCTTTATTCATTATACATACTTTATTGCATATCTCTTCTATTTCATCTAAATAATGACTTGCATAAATGATTGTCTTTCCCTCTTTATTAAGACCTTTAATCACTTTTAATATATATTCCTTTGAAACAATATCTATTCCTACTGTTGGTTCATCCATAACAATTATATCTGGGTTATTAAGAAGTGCCACCCCAATATTGACTCTTCTCTTCATCCCACCAGAATAATTCTTAACTTTCTCCTTTAAAATATCTCTATCTAAACCAATAATTTCAACAATCTTATCTATTCTTTCATTAATTAATTTCTTCTCGATGTGATATGTCTTTGCCCAAAATTTCAAATTATCAATTCCCGACAAATCCTCATACAAAGCTATCTCCTGTGGAACATATCCCACACGACCTCTCATAATCTCTGGTTTAGCTATAACACTCTCTCCATCTATTAATATATCTCCTGAGCCTGGTTTAATTAATGTTACCATACATGACATCAATGTTGACTTCCCAGCTCCGTTCTCGCCTATTATACCAAGTATATCTCCTGACGATACCTTTAACGATACATTATTTAAAACCACACGTTTCTTATATCTCTTTACTAAATCCTTAATTTCAATTTCTGCCATTATATTTCATCCTTATATGTAGTCTATATAATTATACCATATTTATGAGATAATTTCAAATTTTCTCCAAGTAAAAAAATGTTAATTAACCCTAATTTTTACTAGTATTTTATTCCTATAAAGAAGCAAAAATACCTTACAATTTTTGTGCATCCTTTGGAGGAGTTTTTTTATGGAATAACAATCTTAAATTGAACTTTCCTATAAAACGAGAAAAGGCCCCCAAAGCCAAACGGCCAGGGGACCATCTTCCCATACACCTACCACCGTACATCCTCATCCATTCGTACGTGTAACGCATATAATAAATATATGAATGCTCCTAAAGATACTTCTGAACCCACACAACACGGAAATATAACGGAAGTCGCATAGTCACAACACACACCTATAAATTAAATATTCTATCCTTCCTCATCAACAACAATTAATACCTAACGGAAAATAAATCGCCAAATCGAAAAGACCATACAACCACCTTATACTCACTATCGCCCAAAGGCCACAGTGACTGTCCCGCCGACAGCAGCTCCGCACTGCTCATGAGTACTCCACATCTCCTAAGCATTGCTATCTTGTTTATGTATATATTATACAATAAGTTGCACAAAATTGTCAACTTTTTTGTGCAACTTTTCTAACTTTTTGTTATTTAATGCTAAGATATTGCAATTCTTTCCATTTATTTACATATTTTCTAACAATTCTTATAAATACTATAAGTACCCATAATAACTAAATTATTATTATATAATTTTTGCTTTTTAACGATACTAACAATTTCAAATTACAATATATTTAAATTATAAAAAATAACCCTCTTAGATTATACTTTTCTATAAAAAAAAGAGAGTATAACTCTCCTTACTAAAATAATATAGATATATTTTAATCGTGCACTCTGCTTCGAACGTACTCCATAAGCGTTACCAATACAGTTAACTCAGTCCAGGCTTCCTTACGTCACATGGAGTATTTCACTTAGTGCTGCTTCATTCCTGACCTGACACGGTTCGCGAAGCTCCATTGCGTAAGACCCAAACGTCAACGCCACTTATACTGGGCAGCCTTACAGAAAATACGCCCTCTACAGAGTATCACTCCTGCTATAGCGGATTGCAGGTACAGGACACCGCTAACTTCCCAGCTGCACGAAATTTTATGACATGTTTAAATCTTAATATTATTAACTTTTATTCTATATTGCAATTATCTCTCTCTACTATATTCACTCTATCAATATAGTATATCTTTTACAAGACAAGTCTTAGTATATCCAAATTTATACTAAAAGTCAAGATTATCTATTAATCTCTAAATCTGGAATTGTTGCAAATCCCTTTGCAAGTTCTGCATCTGTTGGAACATAATCTGTCATATCGCCATCATTAAATCTCTTATATGCATACATATCAAAATAACCTGTTCCTGTTAAACCAAATACAATATTCTTTGCTTCTCCAGTTTTCTTACATTCTAAAGCTTCATCTATTGCTACTTTTATTGCATGTGCACTTTCTGGTGCTGGAAGAATACCTTCTACTCTTGCAAATTCTTGTGCTGTGTCAAACACTTCTGTTTGAATAGCTGTTCTTGCTGAAATTATTTTATCATGATATAACTGTGATAATGTTGAACTCATTCCATGATATCTAAGTCCTCCTGCGTGAGATGCTGAAGGAATAAATCCATTACCTAGTGTGTACATTTTTTGTAATGGACATACCATTCCTGTATCACAATAATCGTATTTATATACACCTCTAGTTAAACTTGGACATGATGCTGGCTCAACAGCAATTATATCACAATCGTTAATTCCTTTAATTTTGTCTCTTACAAATGGTGCTATTAATCCTGCTAAGTTAGATCCACCACCTGCACATCCTATAACTACATCTGCTTTTATATCATATTTATCTAAAGCAGCTTTTGTTTCTAATCCTATTATTGATTGATGTAATAATACTTGATTAAGTACAGAACCTAGTGCATATCTATACCCTTCTTTTTTGGATGCAGCTTCTACTGCTTCCGATATTGCACAACCTAGACTTCCACCTGTTCCTGGGAATTCTTCAAGTATCTTACGTCCAACCTCAGTTTGAGTAGATGGAGATGGTACAACAGATGCTCCATATGTTCTCATTACCTCGCGTCTAAATGGTTTCTGTTCATATGATACTCTAACCATATATACATTACAATCTAATCCAAAATACGCTGAAGCCATTGATAAAGCAGTTCCCCATTGACCTGCACCAGTCTCAGTTGTCAAACCTTTCAAGCCTTGTTGCTTAGCATAATATGCCTGTGCAATTGCTGAATTCAATTTATGGCTTCCTGAAGTATTATTACCTTCAAACTTGTAATATATATGAGCAGGTGTATCTAACATCTCCTCTAAACAATATGCCCTTACAAGTGGTGAAGGTCTATACATTCTATAAAAATTTAAAATCTCTTGTGGTATATCAAAATAAGGAGTTGTATCATCTAATTCTTGCCTACAAAGCTCTTTACAAAACATGGGCTCTAAATCTGCCTCTGTTAAAGGTTGTAAAGTCTCTGGATTTAACAATGGTGCTGGCTTATTAATCATATCAGCTCTCATATTATACCATTGTCTAGGCATCTCTGTTTCTTTTAAATATATTTTATATGGTATCTTTCTATCCATATTATGCCTCCTTTAGTAATTTATCTTTAATTATTTATAATATATTTCATCTATTCTATATTATAAATTGTATACAATATGTTTTTATAATAAATTCAATATTATATTCACTTATATCTTACATATATTTCCAATATACATTATAAGTTTATTATCTTCTTTTTGTCAAATAATTCACACTAATTCCTAACTTATTAATATATATCTATTTTCAAAACATTATCTATGGGATACTTTCTTCAAGACATAATGCGCCCCAGCCTACAGTTCCATTTGGGTACTCATTATATCCTTCTAATTTTCTAGCACCTTTTATTAAATAGGCCTTTACCTTTTGGCCATAAAATTCTCTATCATTATTTCTAACAATCCCCCATTCGTGCATCAATGCCACACTTCCTGTTACAAACGGTGTAGCCATACTTGTTCCAGTCCTTGTCTCATATCCTCCACCTGATTTAGTAGAAATAATATCTACTCCAGGTGCTACTATTTCTGGTTTTCCTAGTATTTCGTATTCATAGGAACCCCTTCCTGAAAATGATGCAAATACATCATTTCTACCATTATATGCTCCAACTGCAATTCCTCTATAAGCAGTTGCTGGTATAGTAATTGTCTTATAAATATCTGAATTTAGAAATCTAGTATTCTGATTTAATTGAGTATCAGAGCCTAACCAAATATCATATCGGCCATTTATTATATTTTGTGGAGTCATTTCTAAAATCCATATTCCTTCCCCTAAAAAATCACCTTGAGGATATAATATTATATTTATTTCTTGATTCTCATTTAATGGAGTTGTTTTTCCATAATAAACATATATAGTATAATTCTCTATATTAACATTATATGCTATAAGATTTTCCTCTATTACAAGTATTTCTCCTGAAGGAGTCTGTACATTTAAAGCCACCATATCCTTTAAGGATTTCCACAGCTGAATACTAACATATTTTTGATTTGCACCAATACTTAATTCAATTCTTTCAACCTTACCTTCAAATATTCCACTTGCATGTAATCCTTTATTACCATCATTCCCTACGCCTATACATATATTATTTTTCCATGTAAGCGCAATTTCATTTATATATAATTCTACTAAAGAATTTCCAGCATGATCTCCATAATTATTACCAAAACTTAAATTTATAGCAATTGGTTTATTCTCTTTAATAGCAATTCTCATCACATATTCTAATCCTTCCATTAGCCTACTTGTTGATGGATAAGAATTCCCTATACTATCTCCTATTTTTACAATTATCATTTCACTTCTAGGTGCAACACCTCTATAAACACCATTACTCTCCCTTCCATTTCCACATGCTATTCCTGCAACATGTGTACCATGTCCAGAATAATCTACACTTCTAACAATTTTCTGCTGCTCCTCAAATGTAGTATATTGTAATGCTTCATTTATTTGCTCATTATTGTATTCTGCACCTAAAATAAATCCTTCTGGCGGTTTACCAGTTTCAGTTTGATCCCATATATAAATAATCCTACTACTACCATCTTCGTTTCGAAAATCCATATGATTATAATCAATTCCTGAATCAATAATTGCAATTAGCACCCCTTCCCCAAACAAGCCACTCACATCATTTCTTTGAACACTATTAATACAGGAGACTGCCTTTCCTTCATTTGCAGAAAAAAACAGTCTCCTTGGTTCTTCAATATATTCGATTTGCGAATATCTATATAATTCGCTTACTAACTCAATATCTAATACAACAATTGCATATCCATATGATAACTTTTCTATAATAACATCTATCTCTTCAATAATATAGTCAATATCCCCACTATATTTTATAATTAATTCAACTTTTTCCAATTAATATCCTCACTTTTATTCTTGTTTTTCCTTAATTCTGAAAAAAAAGTTTTCATAAGATTTCTACATTCTTCTTCTCTTACACCTTTTACAATTTCAACTTTATGATTAAATCCATCCATATTAAGTAAATTTATTATTGACCCCGCGCAACCTGCTTTAGGATTCATCGCTCCAATTACTACCTTCTTCATTCTAGCTTGAACAATTGCACCTGCACACATAGGACATGGCTCTAGTGTTACATACATTACACACTCTTCTAATCTCCAATCTCCTATCTTTTTACTGGCTTTATTTATTGCTTCTATTTCTGCATGAAATAAGGTATTTTTCTTACTATTTCTTTTATTATATCCTCTGGCTATTATTTTATCTTTATATACTATTACACAACCAATTGGGACTTCTTCTATAGCTACTGCTTTCTTTGCTTGCTTTATAGCTTCACCCATATATTTATTATCCATTGTACTTCTCCATTCCAAATCATTTATTTTGTTCACTGCTAAAGCAAATACAACTTTCTTACGAAATTATATTTGGCTTAATAACTATAATAACAAATTATCAACGTTTTAGAAAGGGTGTTCTTATGCAACTAGTATATACAACTTCACGTCTTATTTTAAAAACACTTGATGCTTCCTATGCAGATAGAGTATGTCAATTTTATAGCAACAATAAATCTCATTTTGAACCATGGGAACCAAAGCGTGTAGACAATTTTTATACACCTGATTTTCATAAAATTTCATTAAGATATGAAGAAAATTCTATTGCAAATTATCATATGCTTCGCTTATGGTTATTTAATAAATACGACCCTTCTACTATTATTGGCTGCATATCATTCTCTGATATGAAAAAAGGCGCTTTACTCAACTGCCAATTAAGCTATAAAATAGACAAAGATAATTTAAGACAAGGTTATGCTACTGAAGCTCTTAATTTTGCTATCCCTCTTGTATTTGATGGATACCAATTCCATAGAATAGAAGCTATGGTTCATCCAAAAAACACACCTTCAATTAAGCTACTTGAAAACCTTAATTTTGAACTAGAAGGAACAGCAAAATCATATATAAACTTAAATGATAAATGGGTTGACCATCAACGTTATAGTTTAATTTCTAGATACCAATAACCAAACTCACCATTTTCCAATGGTTTATTTCTTACGCCTTTAAATCCTTTAAATCCAAACATATGGGCCATAAATTTTTCACGATCTCTAAATATACCTGGCACTCCTAAAATATATTTTTGCTTGGACCTAGACTGCATTTGGGCAAATATTAAATGTCTATATGTATAAAATCCATGTAATAAAAAACTATTATTAGCCAAAGGCCATTTATCCATACTAAACAATCCAATATCATGGGGTTCAAACTTAACACATTCTAGAATCTCGTCATCTTCAAATGGATACATACCTGGAAAATTTTTAAATATTCTTGATATAAAACTATTTCTTTTCTGTTCTTTAATCTCCCTCTCTTGCATAGCCTTATTTATAATTCGACTTTCATTAAATCTATTAAAATTAAAGAATTCATCTTCTTGATTATTAATATTTATCTGTTCACTATCCATCTTTTCCTTTTGTATACTGACATTTTCTATTATTTCTTCTTTTATGTCACTCCATATCATTTCCTCTTTGTCTGTACTATAATCTTCCTTGTCCATAGTATCATTCTCTATATTTTTATAAATACTTTCCATTCCAATATTACTAATAATACCTTCATCTATTTCTTTGTTAACCTTATCTTTATTAATATCCATTACGTCTATTCCACTATTGTCCCACTCCGCAGCTAATACTTCTCCACCATTAATTAAAATAATTACACCTGAAATATTATCAATATTTTTACCACTATCAAACACATTTGTAGCACTTGTTCTATATGTATTAGAATAATCATATCCTTCTTGAATATATTCATCTATTTCAATCAAACTAATTCCTTTATCTATAAAATTTTTCACTTCACTTAAATTAGTACTATCTTCTCTATAAAACATACATAACTTCATGCTTAGTCCAATAGTTTCTTTACATTTTAAATTAATACTTAACTTTACTTCACCTTGTTTTGATTCTAATTTTACAAATCCAACATTATTATCCTTTGTCCCATTTATATACCTGTATAAATACGATATATATCTTTTATAATCTCCCATATATATCCTCCGTTCACATAATACTTAATGATCTTCTACCTTCATCTAAAATCTAATTAGCTACTATATCCTAATTTGACTTTCACCGATTTTTATCACATTAAATATAATATGCACCTCATCTCAATTTTAGAACAAAAAGAATAAAACTTTCGCAGAGCAAAAAATTAATAGGCCTCTGTCATTCTGACAGAGGCCTAAGAACTGTACAATACCTATCTAAAAATATATAATGCCACAATACCTGCAATTGTAATAAGATTGGTTGCAACTAAAAATCCAAACATTGCATCCATCTTTCTCTTCGATTTAATACTTCTTGCAGCTATCTTTGTAAATTCATCTTCCATATAATCTTGAATCTTCATTTTGAAATTACCAAGTTCATTATGAACTTCGTTTCGTATAGCAACATCTAAATCCATATTCTTATCAAGCATTGCTCCAACTTGATTAATAATTTCTTTATCTGTATCATTTTGTAACTTATAGCTTGATAATTTTTCTTCATATCTGTTTAAAGAATCACTATAGCTTTCTAATTCGTCATGATATTGTTCAAATGCAACACTAAATTGTTGTAATTCTGTATTACTCTTAAGTGCCATTTTCTCATAATCACGCACTCTATCCTCTATTCCGTCTAAGTAATTTCTGTAATTCTCAAGTACAGTTTTGTACTCATGTAAACGGTTAGTATATGAATAATATTCTTTCTCAAAAATCTTATCAATTTCACTTGTTATCTTCTCTACCACCTCATCTGATAGATAAGCTTTCTTAAGTACTTCTGCATCTTGTATAATCTGGTCATGTCTCTTATTATCTAAATCGATAAAATCTTTAATCTTTTCTCCACTTTCTTCTGTCATATATAAATATTTGTTGTTTCTGGAGTTTTGATTACTTCTAGCTAGTTTCTTGCCACTTAATCTTGTCTTATTAACTATTTCCCCAATAACTGAATCATAAAACTTATATGCCAAACTCATACTAGTAATCCTCCACATTTTTTATTTCATTGCAGATTATACCATTTTTTGACATAATTTGGCAAGCTTTCTTACATCTTTTGTATATATTTTTTTACATAACACTCTTTTTTACGTTCAACAAACTTCATATCTTTAACAAAATCATCAACAACATAATTATAAAATTCAATTATTTGCATTTCCTCATTACCCTTTAACTGCTCACTACTATACTTATTTCTCAACAATAAATCTATCACATTCTCAATCTTGTCTTTATCATAATCTGGATAACTTTTAGCAATTAATGCAATATATTCACTATATTTAAGAGATGTTTTAAATTCTATACTGGCCCTTTTAAATATATACGTCATTGTATTTTTTATATATGACATTTTATCCACATTAATTTGATGCTTATATTTATCCACATTTCTTTTTATTTTAACATATTTTATGCACAGAATCCCCAGAATTCCTGTTAATAGAATAATACACACATATATAAATATAATTGCCTCTTCATTATATACTTGTTTCTCTTTTTCTTTAGCAGGTTGTTTTGTTGGCGCTACACTTACAGAAGGTATACTAGTAGGTTTTGGTTCTACTGTTGGTTCTTCACTAGGTGTAGGCTCATTCGTTGGCTCCATTGTTGGTTCTGGTGTTGCTACACTCTCTTCTTGTTGTTGAAGTTCATTTTCAGACAATCTAGAAGATGTAACTTCTACTGGTACCCATCCTAATCCATCTAAATATACTTCAACCCAAGCGTGTCCATTTTTATCTTTTATAGCGTATTCATATATTGGTAATCCTGTAAAATCATAATGTTTTGCATCCATATTCATTATCTTAGATGTATACTCCAAATTATTTAAATCCTTACACTTTACCATATCCTCTTCTCTTATTACATATCCTTCTACATATCTAGTTGGAATACCATATTCACGAAGTATAGCTGTAGCTGCTGCTGCATAATACATACAGTACCCTTTTTTATTATATTTCAAAAAATATCCCACTGGATCCATATCATCTTTTATTTCTCCTGGACTCATTGTATACTCATATTCATTATTAAAATAATTAACCAATGCTCTAATCGTTTCTAATTTTTTTCCATAATCTCCATATTTATTTACTAATTGACTGCTATCTTTTGCTTTATCTAAATATACTTCAAATTCAGGTCTAATATAATCGATAGAAGATTTTAATTCATTTGGTACCTTCAAATAATATGCCATATTAACACTTTCAGTTATGTCAATTGCATCTAACATATCATGTAAAACTATCATAGCATATACATTAGCAAATTCAATTTCATAACCTGTAACAATCAAATCCTTATAATTCTTTTTCTTATATTTTACTGTACCATCTTTTAAAATGTCATATTCTACACTTGGGGCAGCAGGAATTAAATTAACAGCTCCTTTTATGTTCAAATCTTTAATTCCAATCATATCATATGCCATTTCTTCTCTTATAATATAAGACTCCATATTCTCTAAAACATCTAATAATTGATTCTCATATTCCCTGTTAAATGCCAAATCTGTTTTATCTAAATTCTTTGTAATCCAACCATTATTATATTCTAAACCAATAAAATTCTTTAGGTACATACTTTCTGTTATTCTATTACTAATAACAGAAAATACCTTTTCATTTTTAAACTTTACTGTACCACTATTAGATATTTTTCCATTTCCAAGTACATCTCTGTTTTTAAACAAATCAAAGAAATTAAACTTATAATCATCCTCTATTTCTACTCCCTTTATCTTATTCACAATATTATCCTTTATAGAATGAAGCTCTACACTACAGTTTTTGATAAAATACGAATTCTCATATCTATTTTTACTAAATAATATTGATACTAATAAACACATTATTAAAAATACTATTATTGCACTAATACTAACCTTTACAACTACAATATCTTTAAATAATTTTTTTCCTTTTTTCTTTTTTATAACATCCTCTTCTAATTTATAGGATTTTACTGTTGTATTAGTTAAAAATATCACTACCGTAATTGCTATATATCCTATAAATAAAATCCCTTTAGGCCCATGTCCTACAACCAAACAAAGCACTGGCCAAATACTAGTAATTAAAATATATATTTTTTTATTAAATCCCATTACGATATTATAAGCAACTATCATTATCATAAACATCATAAATACAATCATTAATCTTGTATAATGACTTACTTCTTTTCCATCAACATTAAGTATTAACATATATTTCAATTCAAAATAATCATTTATATAATCTAGATATTTGCTTACCATTGTAATTAATTCTTTACTTATACGATCTGTATCAAGCATAAAATATATTACATAGGTTAATATAATTGCAATTGCTAATACGCTATTGTCGTTATATCTTAATATTGTAAATGCAGTATAATTAACGACTACTAAAACCATTGCAAGTAATAAAACTAATTTTGTATTTACAACAAAATTCATGCCCTCTAAAAAACTAAACATAGGAAAAATCACAGCACAAAAAATAAGAATACATTGAACTAATATAACATATGCTTTATTAATCTTTCCTGCATATGCCTTTATTCTTAATTCATTATCCAATACTATTCCTGATATGTTGTTATTTATATTTTCCTTAGCCTTAGTCTTATTCATAATACATAACCTCATTAAATGTATATATTTGCTGTTCTTGTTGTTAATTCATTAATGTTTAACCCTAATATTTTAATATCACTTACTTCTTCCATTCCCTTTACATAATCTTCATCTATCTCATCCCCACTTATGTATATATATACCTTATTGGCTCTGTCAAATATCTTATCTAGCAAATCTATACTTTCTCTATTTAATGTTGAAGAAACATAATATATATTAGTTTCATCATTAACATCATCTCTCATTTCATAAGCACTTAATAAATCTTTCTTCACAAATATCTTACTTTGGTATAGTTCATACATTATATCTACAATAGATGCATTAGTATCAATAATATCTTTATACACATATTTTCCATTTCTTTCATAAGCCACTATTTGATGATTAATCCCCTGTTCTTGCAACTGTAATATTATATCCATTGTAGCTTCTATTACAGCATCAACTTCCTTATGCTTTTCCTTATTATCTACACTCAAATCCATAATTACGCTATAATTACTATTAATTGGCAAACTAAATTCTTTTACCATAATTTCATTCTTTCTTGCTGTTAATTTCCAATGAATAGAATGTATTTTATCTCCAGCTCGATATTCTCTTATATCAAATACCTCCGCAGGATCGTCACCTGATTTATATTTTGAAAATTCTTTTCCCTCTATATCACTACTATTTAAATTATCAACTTTTATTAACTCTACATTATTGTTATTTGGCATTATATAAATCTTCTTTTTAAACTTCTTCTCTATATTTTTTGATTTAAACCCAAAATAATCAATAACCTTTACATCCTTCAACTCAATAATTAAATCTCCGCAATACTCTGACTTTATAGAAAATATACAATGTTGCTTTCCCCATCGCAATATTGGCAAATGCAGACTAATATTACGACTTGTATTATGCAATACATTTTTACAAATAAATTCAAACTGAACCATAACAACAGGTAATATTCCTTTATTGTTAACTCTAGTTTCAATAGGTATTGCTTCACCTTTTTTTAACATAATCTTCTTTATATCTATATTTACATCTATTTTATTTCCACTATTATTTATCATAATCATATCTACTATTGGAAATAATATCATAGCTAATACCGCATACATTAACTCATAATTATACGTATAAACCGATGTAATACTTAGAAATAAAACAGCTATTACATATAAAACAATTCTTTTAACCATGTTTATCTCCGTTCTACTATTTTTCCGAACTAAACTCCTCTGATTTTACCTCATCTATCAGAACTTTTATAATATCCTCGATAGACATATTATTTACCTTAGCTTTTGCACTTGGAACAATTCTATGACCAACAACATATGGAAATACAACTCTTACATCCTCTGGCAACACATAATCTCTATTGTGATAATATGCCATTGCCTGAGCCATTGATGCAAGTGCAATTGTCCCTCTAGGGCTTAGACCTAATTTTATATATTCACTATTTCGAGACGCATTACTTAATTGAGTTATATACATTAATACCTCGTCACTCATATGAACTGCAGTTACTTCTTCTCTAATTTTAACAAGTTCATCTTTAGATATTACCTGTTGAATTTCGTACTCATTCTCTTCTGACTTTTTATTCTTTAACATAGTGATTTCACTCTCTATATCTGGATATCCTACTGACAATTTAATCATAAATCTATCTAATTGAGAATCAGGCAATAAGTGAGTTCCTATAGACCCTGTTGGATTTTGTGTCGCTATAACTACAAATGGTTTCGGCAAAACCCTTGTAACACCATCTACAGATATTTTTCCTTCTTCCATTACCTCTAGCAATGCTGATTGTGTTTTAGGACTTGTTCTATTTATTTCATCAGCTAAAAACAAATTGCATACTACTGCTCCTGGTACATATTCAAATTTACCACCTTCTGTTGGCATATTATACCCCACCACATCCGTTGGTAACACATCTGGTGTAAATTGCATTCTCTTTGCGTAAAGTTCCATAGCTTTTGAAAATGACATTGCCATAGTTGTCTTACCCACACCAGGAATATCTTCTAATAAAATATGTCCTCCCGCAATTATTGCTGCCATTACTAATTCAATTACCTCATCTTTACCTATAACAGCCTTTTTAACTTCATTTACTACAGACTCTAGTTTTAATATATTCTTATTCATAAAATATGCACCTTTCCTAGTTATAATCATATATTCTCAAATGTTTTTTTCGTCATAAATCCTATATGTTATAACATTAAATTATAATAAACATAACTAACAAGATATATTTTATTTATTATTATAATAATATAGGAAAGTACAATTTGTAATTGCACTTTCCTATACAATAAAAAAGCACCAACCCCGTAGTTCTTGCGCCTACAAAACCGGTACTTTAAATGCGCGATCAGGGGCTCGAACCCTGGACACCCTGATTAAGAGTCAGGTGCTCTACCAACTGAGCTAATCGCGCTCAATATTTAATTAACATTCCCTAACAACTGAGAACAAAAAGTATTGTATTACATCTTTTTTTAAATGTCAACACTTTTTTTTAAAAATGTGAATTTTTTGAAATTTTACTTATAAACTACATATTATTTAGTATTATTTCAAAATCACTAACTATATTAATAATACCATAATTATAGTTACACTTTGGTTACACTTGCGATTTTTCACATTATTTTTATCTTATATTTTATATAATCATAAGTTGACGACTGGAAATTTTTTACTTATACTTATTGTATTATATTTCTTTGAAATGGAGGGTTACCGTGACTAATAAAAATAAACCAATATCCACATTTAGTGATATGGAAGAAAAACATCGCTTTGAAGCCAATAAAAACTATTTTGTTATAAGTATATACACATTCTGTGTTATTGTACTTAGCGTAATTGCTATATACATACTTTGGCATTTTTCAAAAGTTTCTTCTGTTGTAATGAATTTTATAAGTAATCTATCAGCTTTCGTAGTTGCATTCTTCATTGCATACTTTATGAATCCTTTTGTAAATCTACTTCATAACAAACTATTAAGCAAAAAAATCAAATCAGAAAAACTTAGTATATCATTATCTATACTGGTTTCATATATACTTGTTACTGCCTTACTAGCAGTTTTGTTATTTTTTATACTTCCTGAGGTTTACTATAGTATAGCTGATTTAACTGAAACAATTAGCAAAGCTATTCCTTCTATTAGCAACAAATTAATTAATTTCATAGAAGATTTAGAAAAAAAATTCCCTTGGTTTGATTGGAATACTATTGAAAAGCAAATACAAACCTCTATTCCCGAATTTATGAAAGTAACAACTAATTTTGTAACATACATATTTGAAAAAGCAATTAATATTTCAATATCAGTAATATCATTAGTTCTTTCATTGATTATTTCTGTAACAGTATCAGTATATATGATATTAGATAAAAAATTATTAGCCAAAAATGCTTGTCGTGTATTATATGCTATTACTTCAAAAAGTAAAGCATGTGCAATAGTAAAAACTGTTCGTGAATGTAATAATATTTTTTACAACTTTGTTATGGGTAAAGCTTTAGATTCTAGTATTATATTTGTAATAACATTTGTATTAATGTCTATTTTCAAATTGAAATTTACATTATTAATTAGCATATTCGTTGGCGTAACAAACATGATACCTTATTTTGGTCCATTTATTGGTGCCATTCCAGGAATAATAATTTTACTTATTGTTGATCCTATTGATGCAATTATATTTACCATTGAAATTATTGTAATTCAACAATTTGATGGGTTATATCTTGGTCCTAAAATTCTTGGTGACTCATGTGGTATAAAACCATTATGGGTTATATTTGGTATCACACTAGGTGGTGCATATGGAGGCGCTTTAGGAATGTTCCTTGGAGTTCCATTAACTGCTATTCTTGCTCATCTAGTTAACAAATTTATTGCCAATAGATTAATAAAAAATAATATAACCGCTTCGGATTTCAAAAAAATTGGGTTATAGTATATTTTTCTACAACCTCTAATTTGTAGGTATCTTGTGCCCCTGTCGTTCCGACAGGGGCATGGTTGTGGTATTTAAGCTTCTTTATAATTTGAGCTATCGCTCAAATTGGGGGATTTTGCTTCTCGAAAGTTTTAGTTTACAGTTCTAGTGACGCAATAATACGGGTTCGAATATATATGTTTAATGGACGTTCTCACTTGACTTCGCGCCTAGCGGACACTAAGTTCTTTCGGCGCTGATGCTTGAAATCACTAAGTGCCGAGGGGCTCAGACACCTTTAAACATATATATTCGAGCCCCTTTATTATTTGCTGTGTACTTAGAGATTTAAATGTATTTATTCTACATATTCATTGTGCTATTAACAATAAAAACTATAATAGTTATAAGCAAGGGTTAAAATTTAAGAGGAATATAGTATATTTTTCGGGGTTTGCAAACCGTCGGCGTTTAGTGAATACGAGCATAAATTATGCGAAGTATGAACTTAACGACCGTTACGCTTTGCAACGGAGCGCAAGCGGTGAGAAAAATATATTATATTCTCTTAAATTTGGAACTAGGATAAAAGTATAAAACACTTGCGGAGCTAAAAAAACACCCGAATTTTGAGCGAAGCTCAAAATTAATTAGGCCTCTGTCAGAAT
>SVEH01000018.1 GCA_015057455.1 Lachnospiraceae bacterium
CTCCACTAGAAAGGAAAAACCAAACCTATTCTCCTTGCCCCAATGCAAACTTATCATGAACTGCATTAATAGCTCTCTCAACATCCTTATCATTGATAATTACAGTAACTCTGATCTCAGATGTTGCAATCATCTTAATATTAACTTGCTCATCATACAAGCATTCAAACATGGCTGCTGCCACACCTGGATGAGACATCATACCAGCTCCAACGATTGAAAGCTTAGCTATATTCTTCTCTACGTCTACCTTTTGGCATTTTAGACTTCCTTCTCTATGTCTTTCAACGATAGCAACTGCCTCGTCAGCATCATCAAGTGCAACTGTAAATGAAATATCTTTTGTTCCATCACGACCAATTGATTGAAGAATAACATCTACATTAATATCATATCTTGCAAGATGGTTAAATAACTTAAATGCCACACCTGGCTCATCTTTCAATCCTACAACTGCAATTCTTGCCACATTTCTATCTACAGCAACTCCGCTGACCATTAATTTTTCCATATTCTTAGTCTCCTCCTTAACAACAGTTCCTTCATTGTAATTAAGACTTGAACGAACCACTAATTTAACACCATATTTTTTCGCTAACTCTACAGAACGATTGTGTAAAACGCCTGCTCCTAAAGAAGCTAAATCTAGCATTTCCTCATATGTTATTTCATCTATTTTACGAGCTGTTTTTACCATTCTTGGATCTGCAGTATATACACCATCAACATCTGTATATATCTCACATGCATCTGCATGAAGTGCTGCTGCAAGTGCTACTGCTGTTGTATCTGAGCCACCTCTACCTAAAGTAGTGTAATCTCCTACTGCATTTACACCTTGGAATCCCGTAACAATAACTATCTTGTTATTCTCCAACTCTGTTTTTATTCTTTCTGTATCTATCTTTCTTAATTTTGAATTACCATAAACTGATGTTGTTTTCATTCTTGCTTGAAAACTATTTAATGAAATAGCTGGCACACCTAAACTATTCATTGCCATAGCCATAAGTGCTACTGAAGTTTGCTCACCTGTTGTAAGCAACATATCTAGCTCTCTTTTTGAAGCCTTTGGATTAATGTCTCTTGCCATTTCTAATAATACATCTGTCTGTTTTCCCATAGCCGATAATACAACTACTACGCTATTACCTGCTTTATAATCTTCTATACATCTTTTAGCAACATTGAAAATTCTTTCTTTGTCAGCTACTGATGTACCGCCAAATTTCTTAACAATAAGCATGTTCTTTCACTGCCTTCCTTTTTATACTAAGTGCTTTATATTTAAATAAATCACACAACTAATTCTGTTTTATACTTTATGCTATCCTTATCCAATAAGTCTCTCTATGGTAGTATATCCATTTTCTATAAAATTGCCACTTTCCTTAGCATCTTTTTCTGTATATTTAAGACCACTCAAAACCTTATGTACATTATCATAAATCATATACGGAACTGGTTCTGATGTATGTGTTCTTAATCTAATTGGTGTTGGATGGTCTGGCATAATAAGCATTCTATACTCTACTCCATGTTTGCCAAGTTCTTCAACCAATGGTTTTATAACTCTTTGGTCTAGATTCTCGATAGCTTTAACCTTGCGTTCAACACTTCCTTGGTGTCCCATTTCATCTGGAGCCTCTACATGAATATATGCGAAATCATAATCATCTTCTGTTAAAGCTTTTATAGCTGCAAATGCTTTTCCTTCATAATTAGTTTCAAGTGTTCCATCTGCACCCTCTACATCTATATTAGTCATTCCTGCCCCTACTGCAATTCCCTTCAATAAATCAACTGCAGAAATCATAACACCTTTTAATTTTGTCTTCTCTTCAAATGAATCTAACTTAGGCTTAACTCCAGCTCCCCAAAACCATATTGAGTTTGCTTTGTTAAGACCTTTCTTAGCTCTTTCTATATTAATAGGGTGACTATTAAGTATTTCATAACTTTTCTTCATCATATTTACAAATATATCACTATCTGATAAATGACTAGCTATTTCTTGTCCAAGAATATCATGTGGTTGAGCAAATTCTAATACTTCGCCTTTATCCCATATACACAAATGTCTATAACTTGTTCCTAAATAAAACTTATATTCATCTGTCTCTAATTCTTTTCTAACTGCATCTAATAAAATCTCTGCTTCATCTGTAGATATCTCACCTGCACTATGGTCAATCATAATCTTATTAGCATAATCTTTATCATCATCTGATACAGTTACAAGATTAACTCTCATCGCTATATCTGTATCTTTCATATCTACACCTATACTAAGTGCCTCAAGAGGTGATCTTCCAGAATAATAAACCTCTGGATTATATCCTATTACTGCAAGATTTGCCACATCACTTCCTGGTTTTAAACCAGCTGGAATAGTTTTAGCAAGTCCTATCTCTGACACTTGTGATAATTCATCCATCATAGGTGTCTGCGCATATTCAAGAGGTGTTTTACCATCTAACGCCTCTATAGGTTCATCTGCCATTCCGTCTCCTAAAACTATTAAATACTTCATACTGTCACCAATCTTTCCTTATATTACACGCTGAAATTACTATTCCTAGGTTTACCAAATATTCCAATACAGTGCATACATTAAGTGCATATTCAACCACTCTATTCTAAACACATAATCCACCACTCTATCATTGCTACTGATAAACACTAATTTAACCATTTGTACGGCGTATACCTATTGTATTCCAGCATTTTACTAATCATAGGTCATTACTAATTATAAATAATTACTAATTAATTTAATACCTATAACTACTTTATTCTTATTACATTAAGAACATTATCTATCTTAGCTAGTAACTTATTAAAGTCACCTTCAGACATTTGTCTAACGATAAATGCATATTCCTTATCCAATGGCTCATCAACTACTTCAACTTCATCAAATGCGCCATATACTTTATCGGCTGCTTTGCCGTCTTCATCAGATACTCTTACAAAATAATCATTCACAATATTCTCATATTCTGTAAGTCCAAGCTTATCCTTATCCCAAATAATAGGTATATTTCTATCTAAATTGCATGCAATATCAATAACATCTGCTACTACTGCACTTGCTGTAGGCAATTTACCTGCTCCTGCTCCATAGAACATAGTATCTCCTAGCATATTACCTTTAACCAATACAGCATTAAATACATCATTAACTGCATATAAAGGAGAAGCTGCGTCTACTAAAAATGGTGCTACCATAGCAGAAACTTTATCTCCAACCTTCTTACTTGTTCCAAGTAACTTTACAGTTCTGTTCATTTTCTTTGCATAAGCCATATCTAATGTAGAAATTTTTGTAATTCCTTCTGTATGAATATCTTCATAATTAACTTGCTTTCCAAAAGCTAAACTACTAAGAATAGCAATCTTTCTACATGCATCATATCCTTCGACATCAGCTTCAGGATTGCGTTCTGCATACCCCTTGTTCTGAGCATCTTTTAATACATCATCAAAATCAATACCTTCATTATCCATTCTAGTCATCATATAATTAGTAGTTCCATTAAGAATACCTGTTATCTCTTCAATATTCTCTTGTCTTAAGGAAGAAATAATACCTCTAAGAACAGGAATACCTCCACCAACACTTGCCTCAAACATAAAGTTAACATTCTTAGCCTTAGCCATCTCAATAAGTTCAGCTCCATGTTTTGCAACTAATTCCTTATTAGATGTACAAAAATGCTTACCACTCTCAATAGACTTCTTCGCAAAAGTATAGGCTGGCTCAATTCCACCCATAGCCTCTGCTACAATTCTAACCTCATTATCATTTAAAATATCTTCAAAATCATGTACTAAAATCTCACTAACCTTATCTCCAGGGAAATCTCTTAAATCAAGTACATGAGAAACCTTAATCTCTTCTCCAACTCTTTTACTAATAATCTCACAATTCTTATCTAAAACTTCAACTACACCAGAACCTACAGTTCCATATCCCAATACTGCAATCTTTATCATATTAATCCTCCACGAAAAACAATTCTAAATAATCCATATATTACCATATTTAAGGAAAATATGCAAGTTTATGGCCAACATCCACCTAAAAGAATAATATATTCCTCTCTAGAATATTATCAATGTAACTAAAATAATCATCAAAAAAACAGCCTGCAAAAGCAGGCTGTGAAATTCAAAACTTATGAAACTGTGCTCATTATTCTGTCGATATGGTCCATATCTTCCATAGACACAATAGCATCAAGGTTTAGTAATAAAACTAATTCCTTGTTAACGCTTGCAACACGTTTAATATACTTAGTATTAGTACCCTTAATTATTCTTGGTAATGGAAATACATTCTCGTTATCAATATTAGCAATTTCCTTAACAACATCAATCTTAATACCAATATTAATATCATTAACACATACAACAACAACTTTGTTGTCGATGTCTAAATCTTCTTGCTTACCAATTTTCTTTCTAAAACTATAAACTGGTATGTAGTCATTACGAAGATTCATAATTCCCAATATGTTTGATTTTGAACTAGGAATCATTGTAATATCACAATTCTCCTTAATCTCAACCACATCATCAATATCAATACCAAATAACTGATCACTTACACTTACGATAATTTGCTTAATTTCTTCCATTATAATTCTCCTCCTATGCATTTAAACTAATCCATTTTAAGTATGCATTTATAAAGCTATCAATATTACCGTCTAATACACTAGTAACGTTGCCTATTTCCTCATTTGTTCTATGATCCTTTACTAAAGTGTATGGCTGCATAACATATGAACGAATTTGATTACCCCAACCAATTTCTTTTATATCTCCTCTTATGTTAGATTCTTTTTCTAAATTCTCTTGCTCTTTTAGCAGATAAAGCTTAGCCTTTAACATCTGCATTGCTTTATCTTTATTTTTATGTTGTGAACGCTCATTCTGGCACTGAACTACAATTCCTGTTGGCATATGTGTAATTCTAATTGCAGAGGATGTTTTATTAATATGTTGTCCTCCTGCACCACTTGAACGATACGTATCTATTCTTATATCGTCATCATTTACCTCGATGTCCGTATCTTTTTCAATATCTGGCATAACATCACAAGAAACAAATGATGTTTGCCTTTTTCCTGCCGCATTAAAAGGTGATATTCTTACAAGTCGATGAACGCCTCTTTCTGACTTAAGGTATCCATATGCATTCTCTCCACATATTTCTATAGTAACAGATTTTAGACCTGCTTCTTCTCCATCTAAATAATCTAATATCTGAGATGTAAATCCTTTTTTATCGGCATATCTTTGATACATTCTTGCAAGCATCTGGGCCCAATCACAACTTTCAGTTCCACCCGCACCTGCATGAAGAGTTATAATAGCATTGTTATTATCATATTCTCCAGATAGTAATGTATCTGTTCTCATAGCATCATATTCAATAACAAATGCGTCTGATTCTGAAACCGCTTCTGCTGCTAGTTCCTCATCATTCTCTTCAAGAGCCATATCTATAAGAACTTCTATATCTTCATAATGAGATACTAACTTATTATATCTTTCAACTGTTGCTTTAAGGGAGTTAACCTCTTTCATATATTCACCTGATTTTGTGGCATCATCCCAAAAATCGGCTTCTGTCATAATAGCTTCTATCTCATTAATTCTTTTAAGTTTATTATCATAGTCAAAGTGAATCCCTTATTTCATTCAAATATTCTGGATACTTAGACATAGATAATTTTAATTGCTCTAATTCTACCAACTTCTCAACTCCTTATGTTAGGCATATCTCGCATAGGGTATACTTTGAAATATCCCTAATAGCCTACCTTTACATTATAACCTATTAAGGAATATTTCAAAAGACTTAATTTATCTTTATGCTCTTCTACCACAACATTGTTTGTACTTTAATCCTGAACCACAAGGACATTTGTCATTTGGTTGAATCTTCTTTGTTGCTCTTCTCTTAGGTGCATTAGCTACAGAATCATCTTTGTTAGTTCCTGTTGCCTTTGCAACTTGCTCTCTTTCAACAGATTGCTCTACGCGAACATGCATAAGTGCTCTTATAGTATCTTCTTGAATAGCTTCTTCCATAGCACCAAACATATCATATCCACTAAACTTATATTCTACTACTGGATCTCTTCCACCGTATCCTTGCAATCCTATACCTTGTTTTAATTGTTCCATATCATCGATATGATCCATCCATTTATGATCAATTACCTTTAATAAGATAACTCTCTCTACTTCTCTTAAATGCTCTGGCTCTGGAAATTCTGCTTCTTTCTCCTCGTATAATTTAACAGCTTTTTCCTTTAACTCTTGAAGAAGATTATTCTTCTTAACATTAACCAATTCTTCTTCTGTGTATTTTAACTTAGCAATTGGAATAATTGGAATTAATTCGTTATTAAGTTCCACAATATCCTCAGCAGCTGGATATTTGTCCTCGCCAATACACATATTAACGCTTCTCTCTACAACATCGTTAATCATCTTGTAGATAGAATCACGCATACTGTCTCCGTTAAGAACTTTTCTTCTTTCCTTGTAAATAATCTCTCTTTGCTCATTATTTACTCTATCGTATTCTAATAAGTTCTTTCTTATACCGTAGTTGTTATTCTCAATCTTCTTTTGAGCTTTCTCTATAGCATCAGTTAACATCTTATGTTCTATTTCTTCACCCTCTTGAATACCAAGAGTATTAAAGATGTTCATAAGTCTCTCAGAACCAAATAATCTCATCAAATCATCTTCTAATGAAATATAGAATCTTGATTCACCTGGATCACCTTGACGTCCAGCACGACCTCTTAACTGATTATCAATACGTCTAGACTCATGTCTCTCTGTACCAATTATCTTAAGACCACCAACTTCTTTTACACCTTCGCCAAGTTTAATATCTGTACCACGACCTGCCATATTTGTAGCAATAGTTACTGCTCCAAATTGACCTGCATCAGCTACGATCTCAGCTTCAAGTTCATGGAATTTAGCATTCAATACCTTATGTTGAATACCTTTTTTCTTAAGTAAGGCACTTATCTCTTCTGATGCCTCAATAGTTACAGTACCAACAAGTACTGGTTGACCAGTTCTGTGTGCTGCTATTATCTCCTCAACTATAGCTGTTAATTTCTCTTTTCTTGTTTTATATACAGCATCATGTCTATCAATTCTTTGTACTGGTAAATTAGTAGGCACTTCAATAACATCCATACCGTAAATATCTCTAAATTCTCTTTCTTCTGTTACGGCAGTACCTGTCATACCTGATTTCTTGCTATATTTATTGAAGAAATTCTGGAATGTAATTGTCGCTAAAGTCTTACTTTCTCTCTTAACTTTAACATGCTCTTTAGCTTCAATAGCTTGATGTAATCCATCTGAATATCTTCTACCTGGCATAATTCTTCCTGTAAATTCATCTACAATAAGAACTTCATCATCTTTAACAACATAATCCTTATCTCTAAACATTAAGTTATGAGCACGCAATGCTAAAATAACATTATGTTGAATCTCTAGATTCTCTGGATCTGCAAGATTATCAATCTTAAAGAAATCTTCTACTTTCTTAACACCTTGCTCAGTTAAATTAACATTCTTATCTTTTTCATTTACGATGAAATCTCCATCTTCTTCTTTTTCCTCACCCATAATGGCTTCCATCTTAGTAAGTTCACCAGTAAATGTACCTTTAATCATCTGTCTAGCTAAAATATCACTTACTTCATATAATTTTGTAGACTTACCACTTTGACCTGAAATAATAAGTGGAGTTCTTGCTTCATCGATTAAAACAGAGTCAACCTCATCGATAATAGCATAATTAAGCTTTCTCATTACAAGTTGCTCTTTATAAATAACCATATTATCTCTTAGATAATCAAAGCCTAATTCATTATTAGTAGCGTAAGTAATATCACATTCATACGCTTTACGTCTCTCATCATTGTCCATATCATTAAGAATAACACCAACAGTTAATCCTAAAAATTCATGAATTTTACCCATCCACTCAGCATCACGCTTAGCAAGATAGTCATTAACAGTCACGATATGAACACCTTTGCCCTCAAGAGCATTAAGGTATGCTGGTAAAGTAGATACAAGAGTTTTACCTTCACCAGTTCTCATCTCAGTGATACGACCTTCATGTAAGATAATACCACCCATAAGCTGTACTCTGTAGTGGCGCATTCCAAGAACTCTCTTAGACGCCTCTCTAACAACAGCAAATGCTTCTACCAAAAGATCATCTAAAGTTTCACCATCAGATAATCTTTTCTTAAATTCATCAGTCTTAGCTCTTAATTCATCATCAGATAATTTCTCAATCTCAGGTTCTAATGCTTCAATAGCATCAACCATTGGAGTAATCATCTTTAATTCTCTTTGACTATGTGTACCAAAAATTTTAGTAAATAAACTCATATTCTGTCTCTCCATTTAAAATAATATTTATATTTATTGTAAAGTGTAAATAAATTTCAGCTTCATAATAAATCCTATTGTCAGCAATGGACCATCAATAGTCTTCAACCATAATATCTATTGTCTATTCTAACATATCAATAATCCTTATCTATAATATCCTATTGTCTTTACTAAACTATCAATAATCCTTATCCCTACATGTCATATAGAATTCATCTATACTCTATATAGATAAACAAATAGAATACACTCCACCACAATAACATATCCATTTTACCACTTTTTACATAAATTAACAATGGATAAGTTTTAAACAAAAAATGAACAAATAATGTACAAAATATACATATTATGTAAAAATCCATATAACCACGTCTAACATATCGACCATACAAACAATTAACTTTATTATATCTATTAACATCTAACTAACTTTATTATTACATCTTACACAGTTCTCTTCTTCTATCCCGAATCATTTAAACTGAAGACAACTAAATCACCCCAATCGGTATAGTACACCTAAAACATTCTTTACAAATCCTTCCCACCCCAAGGCACACATAAAGGCACTGTTAAAAACAGTGCCTTCCCTATAATAATAAAAATTATTCAATATCAAATTTTAATATTCTGGTTCAATTAAACCATAAGTGTTACCTTTTCTCTTGTATACTACATTGATTTCATCAGTTGTAGCATTTCTGAAAGCAAAGAAACTATGTCCTAATAATTCCATTTGGATACATGCTTCCTCTGCATCCATAGGTTTCATCTCATGTTTCTTATTTCTATAGATAACAATCTTATCCTCATCTGGTTGCTCATCCTCTTCTAAAAATGCTTGGTTGAAAGCAACACCTGCTTGTTTATGCTCAGCCAATTTTCTTTTATACTTTCTTAATTGTCTTTCAATTACATCTTCTACTAAATCAATTGAAGCATACATATCATTACTAACTTGTTCTGCACGAACAATATTTCCTTTTACAGGGATAGTTACCTCAATCTTTTGTCTATCTTTTTCTACACTAAGTGTTACATGAACCTCAGTATTTGGAGTAAAATACTTCTCTAACTTACCTTTCCCAAGTTTTTCTAAAACTGCAGTTCTTAATCCTTCTGTTACGTTGATATTTTTACCGCTTATTATAAATTGCATATTTTCAACTCCTTTACCTTTCGTCAAATACTATGCCATTATTATATCATATTTGGAGAATTTTTCCAATATATTTACCAGAAAATTATCTACTACATTAGACCTATTTACAGACAACTTTGATAAAATATTAACAACTCAAAAGTCAACATCTTTTCCCTAAATTTGTCATTTTCTGTCATTTTGTACAAAACATGTGTTTTATGTTGACGAAATTCAATCCACATTATCAACTGTAAATTTTTTCCACAACATATGTGGATAAAGTGGATAACTTTGTGTATAACCCCAAATAATACCAAAATTAGGATATTTTTTATGTGGATAACCATTTTTTAGAAAGTATTGTTATCCACAACCAATTTATAAAAAAACTCATTCTGTACAATTTTTTGTGCAACTTGTACAAAATGAGTTTAACTATCTCTTATATATCTTTTTCATCATTGTTAAATTTCTTGGAATATTCAGTTATCTTATTCTCTAAGAACCCTGCTAATCCAATAAATTCAGCACCATATATAATATCATCATCATGTGTGCTACATCTTATTATTTTAACAATAGCTCTAAAATATTCTCTACCCTCTAAACCAATGGTAGCATCAAAATAACAATTAAGTGGAAGTGCTTGGTTGCATTTAAAACCTATACCACCTCTTGAAATATCAACCACTTCTATATCCGCGTCTACTCTATCTATGCCTTTTTGATATCCGTTATAAAGGTTATTTACTTTTAATCTACAATCTATAGGCAATCTTTCATATTTTCTTCTCTCGTGCATCTTAGCATACCTCCATATTATAGTTTTATTATCGTCACTATCATTCAATCCATTAATATAAAATTGCAATTTTTCTAAAATTTTCTTAACAACTAAACGTCAAGTAATCTTCGCACCCTATATCCTTTACTCATACTATAATTTCCTATATAATAAAAAAGAGATGTTCCTTTTGAAACATCTCTTTTTTATTATATCAACTGCATATTTTACTAATTCATAATTCTTCTAGCTCTTACAGGTGTTCTGTAATTGTAGTTTGATACTTTTATACCATCTCTCTTATTACTTGCGTGAACAACTTGTCCATTACCAATGTAAATAGCAACATGGTTAACAGATCCGCCTGAGCCTTTGTAGAATAATAAGTCTCCTGATTGAAGATTATTCATACTAACTATTCTACCAGCACTTGCATATTGCGCTCTTGAAGTTCTAGCTATACTATATCCATAATTTCTATAAATAGATTGTGTAAATCCAGAACAATCAGTTCCACTAGTTAAACTAGTTCCACCATATACATATGGATTACCTACAAATTGTAAAGCGTACCCAGCAACACCCTTACCTTTAGTAGATGTTGATGATGAACTAGAACTTGATCTATTTGAAGATGATTTTCTAGTTGTTCTATTTGATGTACGTTTACTTGAACTTCTTGTTGTTCTATTGCTACTTGAGCCATTTGAGTTTCTTGTACTTGAACTAACTCTTGAATTAGATGAAGAATTATTAGAAGTCGTTTCTTCCTCTTCTTGTTCATCCTCTTCTTCTTGAGCTAATATCTCTTCCATTGAAATCGCATGTGCGAACTTGCCAACAACTTTAACATATTCTTTTTCTTTAGTTATAAAACCTAAAGTCTCAGAATCAATTTTAATTAAATACCATTCAGCATACTCTTTAATAATCTTGTATACTTCATCTTGTCCAATTTGGATTACTATCTTTGCTTCTTTACTTGCTTTCTCTCTAACATTAAGAGTAACAGTATTAACTACAGCATATCTAGTAATATACTTTGGAGCAATCTTTTCTGCTGCATCACCAATTGCCAACAGGCTCTTCTTTATGTAACCTTTTACGTTACCAGATTTCACATAAACCCATTCACCTTTTGTAGCAACTATTGTTGCTGCTGCACCTTTATACAATCTACCAACTATAGTTGATGTTGTATTAGCTGCTTTTCTTATATTAACAACATCTTCAATTGCAATACCTGTCTTAGCGTATTTTGAAATTGTTTTCTTCACTTCCACTTTCTTCTCAACAGTGTTTGCCTTTGCCTCTGTTTTTTTATCTTCTGCTTTTTGTTCGGCTTCTTCATTTTGTTTAGTTTCTTGATTTTGTCCAACTTGTCTAGTTCTAGCTGACGCCACTTCAGCTTTCTTATCTACTCCTGTCTCTGCAACAATTACGTCATAAGTCTTACTGTTTAAACTTTGCATCATCATCGCTGATACCGTAACTGGATTCTCACTTATAATTCCATTCTTATTACCAGACGCTTCTGACACTGTTGTAAAACATGTTGTCGCTAATAGAGATAATGCTAATAAACTTGCAGTTGCCTTAATCAACGAGTCACTTTTCATTTTTAAACAAACCTCCATTACTTTGTTAAACAATTTTGTACCTTTATTACAAATTTGTTAATCAACTACTTGTCACATTATATAACTTTTTAATTAAATTGTCAAGTCTTTGTAAATTCTCATAATTTTTATCAATTTTTGTATATTTATTCCATTTAATTTTAATTTTTTCCTATTCGCTATTAATGTGATTTTACATTTTTCTCCAAAACCTTTATTTTAAAGGCTTTCCAGTTTTTTCTATTTTTTTGTAATTACTGGTCATTTCCTTATTTCGTCAGAATATGAATATTCATTAATAAATATTAATTATTTTTTTAGGCCAAAATACCTACAAAAAAAATTTATATTTTGTTCGAGTGTTTTTTTAACAACTATTACTAATTTTTATTTTGTCGGCACTTACTTTATACCTTCCATATTATTAATTGTTGTTAAATTGTTAATTTTTTTATTTTTCTACATTATTTCTACACATATCATATACACAAGACACACTATCATAGCTATAACCAAATATATATCTACTATTCTATCCTCCACTTTAACCTTATCATCATTTTCCGCATCAGCATTACTAAATATTGTTTCACCATCTGACTCTTTTTTTAACTGAGTTTCTTCTATATATAATGTTGTATTTTTTACATTCTTTCTAACTTTAAACTCACTTTTTATCAATTCCCATGTATTATTGTTTTTCGCCAGCTCTCTATATAACAATATTGATATAGCCAATGCAAACACTGCAAATATCCCCCAACTCGCCACCTGAGGAACAGTATAACTTATCTCCTCTTCAAAAGTTACATTCTCTCCTGTTATTTCAGCTATATATGCAAGCACCATAGAATTAGCATTAACTATAAAATGCATTAATATTGTAGACAATGTAGAATTGGTAGCTTCAACAACTAGTGAAAATACTATTCCCATAAAAAATGCATATGCAAATTGATTAAAATTGCAATGCAACAGTCCAAACAATAAACCATTTATAATAACAGCTTTTTTTATACTAACTTTTCTATGAACATTATATATTACACCTCTGCACAACACTTCTTCCACAAAAGCAGGTAGCATAGCTATACATAATAATGCCGATATCATAGAATTATTATGTACAACTGAATCAATAGTTGAAGATATCTTATTATCAACAAACAACATAGATAGCATATTTATAAATGTCATTACAGGCATAAGTGTATAAGTTAAAACAATTAATGATATAATTGTTCTAATATCTATACTATTAAACCTAATAATATTAAATATAATATCTTTTCTATTTAACGCAAATATAACAATAGGCATTAATAATAACCCTTGTGAAATTATCATAGCTAATATTTGATTCTCATTAACAAGCGTTATAAATGCATTAGTCACTTTGTCATAATCTATCCCCATTCCACTAAAGGGGATACATATTAAACCTAACAACGTTACTAATGCTGTAAATCCTAATATAATGCACGCCACATCTATTAAATATAGTAAATTAACATCTTTTATATTACTTTTTTTCACTTTATTCTCCTATCCAAAACATCTTTATATATGTTATTACACATATATGGCGGAGCACTACACTTATTTTAATTATTGTTCTGATATTTTTCTTATAAATGCATTTACCCAACTTAATTCATCATCTTTATTTCTTCTCTTTGTATATATATCAATGATTTCAAGTTCTGGATGTCTTTTTATAATATTTCTTAGTTCAGATACTCTATAATCTGCATAATATCTGCCATCACGCATACCTTCAAACTCTCCATGCTTAACAGACATATAAAGAACACCATCTTTTACTAGACTTTTGCTTATTTTATCAAGTATGTCATCTATTTGAGTTTTTTTAACATGAAGTAATGACGCACATGCCCATACACCATCAAAAACATTCTCAAACTCCAAGTCTTCAAACATCATATGATGAACTATATCTTGTCCAATTTCAACCTCAGCCAACTCACACATCTCTTTTGAGCCATCTATTGCTGTAACATCAAAACCTTCTTCTAGAAAATACAAACTATCTCTACCAGATCCACATCCCAAATCTAATATAGCACTATCTGCTGGTATGTACTTCAGGAATTCTTCTATTGTCTCTTCCATGCTCATTTCTAATGTTAAATTATAATATTCTGATGCATTCTTATCATAATATCTTATCGTATCCAACTAAATATCCTCCTACTAATGCATATTCCATGCACTTTAAATTATCACAATTTTCTTTATTACATATAATAATTATATATAAATTATTATATGTAATCTATTCTCTAAATTCTATTTAACTATTATTGTAATTTTATTTAACAGCAATTGCCTCTATTTCAATCAAAACATCCTTTGGCAATCTTGCAACTTCTACACAAGAACGCGCAGGATAATTGTCTGTAAAATACTTAGCATACACTTCATTCACTTTAGCAAAGTCATCCATATTCTTTATAAAAACAGTTGTTTTAATTACCTTATCCATTGATGAACCACTAGCTTCAATTAACGCTTTTAAATTACTTAAAGCTCTATCTGCTTGTTCTTCAATTGTACCTGTAACAAGTGTTCCATCTGCAGGGTTAATAGGTATCATTCCTGATGTATATATCATATCCCCTACACATACAGCTTGAGAATATGGTCCAATTGCTGCTGGTGCCTCGTTTGTACTAATTATCGTCTTTGTCATCCTAAAACCTCTTTCTCTTTTACAATTATTACCAATCTATTGTAATATATTTTACTTTTTCCTATTAAAAAAATCAATAATTTCTTGAGCTATTTTATTATTCATTCCATCTAATTGTTCAATTTCTTCTACTGAAGCCGATTTTATAGCCTCTATCGACTCAAAATGCTTCATAAGAATCTTTCTCCTTTTCGGTCCAACACCTGGTATATCGTCAAGTATAGAATGAACTTGTCCCTTACTTCTTAGACTTCTATGATATTCTATTGCAAACCTATGTGTTTCATCTTGAATCCTTGTAATTAATCTAAATACCTCTGAATGTGTATCTATATCAACCTCAACATTATTGCAGTATAAGCCTCGAGTTCTATGATTATCATCTTTAACCATTCCACATACAGCTATATCAAATCCTAATTTATTCAAAACATCCATTGCAATATTAACCTGACCACGTCCACCATCCATAAGAATAAGTTCTGGATACTTAGAAAATGAAAAATATTCTTTATCTCTAATATTCATTCTTTTTTCATTTTCTTCCTTTAGTCCATGGGTAAATCTTCTTGTTAGCACCTCTTCCATACTTGCATAGTCATTAGGCCCTTGTACTGTTTTTATTCTAAACTTTCTATAGTCACTTTTTTTAGGTTTCCCGTTTTCAAATACAACCATTGAGCCCACACTATCAAATCCACTTATATTGGATATATCATATGATTCAATGCGTTCTATATGTTTGTCTATCTGTATAAGTTTCTCTAATTCCTCAACAGCGCCCTTTGTTCGCCTTTCTTCCCTTTGAATTTTCTCTCTATCCTGATTCATTACAAGCAAAGCATTTTTCTTGGCAAGTTCTAACATCTGTTCTTTCTTTCCCTTAATAGGAACCTTTATGCTTACTTTACTTCCTTTTTTTATAGATAACCATTCCTCTAGAAGTTCTCTTTCTTCAATCTCAGATCCTACAAGTAATGTCTTCGGCAAATATGGCGTGCCAGAATAAAATTGCTTTATAAAATTATATATTACCTCTCCACTAGTTAATCTATCAGCATTCTTCATATAATAGTGCTCTCTACCAATCATCTTGCCATTTCTAATAAAGAATACTTGAACAATTACCTCTGTACCATCAATGGCACACGCAATTACATCCTTATCATCTTGTTCATTATTATCATTTATCTTCTGTTTTTCACTTATATGTAATACACTTTTTAGTAAATCTCTATACTCTGCTGCCCTCTCAAAATCCATTTCATCTGATGCCTTGTACATTTCATCTTCTAAATATTTCTTTACATCTGCATAATCGCCATTTAAAAATCCAATAATCTCCTTAATTGCTTTATTATACTCTTCTTTATTGCAATTTCCCATACATGGTGCCATACATTGTTCTAAATGAGCATACAAACAAGGCCTCTCCTTACCAATATCCCTTGGCAGATTTCTATTACATGTTCTTATTCTATATATTTTTCTTATTAATTCAAGAGTATCCTTAACTGCTCCCAAACTAGTATAGGGACCAAAATATTTAGCTTTATCTCTTTTCATATTTCTCGAAAACAATACTCTTGGATATTCCTCATTAACTGTAATCTTAATATATGGATAGCTTTTGCCATCTTTTAGCATTGTATTATACTTAGGAGAATGTTCTTTTATTAAATTACATTCTAAAATAAGAGCTTCAATCTCTGAATCAGTAATAATATACTCAAAATAGGCTATTTGAGTTACCATTTTACTAATCTTTGATGACCTCTCTCTTTTTTGAAAATATTGTCTTACTCTATTTTTCAAATTAATAGCTTTACCCACATATATTATCTCATCATTTTTATTATGCATAATATATACACCAGGTTTGCTAGGCAATTTTTTTAGTTCTTCTTCTAGATTAAACATCCGTTTTAATTCTCCTATTTACAATGTATCCTTTTCTAGTAAAGTATTATAACATATTCTATCACTAACTTCATCCTATAATTTGAGCTATCGCTCAAATTGGGTGATTTAAAATCAGGCCCCTGTCGGAACGACAGGGGCCAAACCTACAAATTATATTTTAATACATATTATTCTGAAATACTTTCAGATGTTGTCTCTTTATCATCTGCCTCAGTAATTTCTTCCTCTTCATCCTCTGGTTCTTCTATTCCTTTTACTTTACGATACAATTTCATAAATTGTTTTCCGGAAATTGTTTCATTTTCAAATAAATATTCACCAATTGATTCTAATGCATCCATATTATTCTTAATAATATCTTCTGCTTCATCATAACAATCTGCAAGTATCTTCATAACTTCTTTGTCTATTTCACCTGAAGTTTCTTGACCACAATTCATAACAGGTTTTCCATCAAGATATCTATTTTCTATTGATTCAAGACCCATTAAGCCAAACTTCTCTGACATTCCATATTGAGTAACCATAGAGCGGGCTAATGATGTTGCCTTTTCTATATCATTAGATGCTCCTGTTGTAACAGAGTCAAACACTACCTTTTCTGCCGCTCTACCACCGAATAATGTAATTATTCTAGTAATAATTTCAGCTTTGGACATAAGATATTTTTCTTCTTCAGGTACTTGCATAACATATCCTAATGCTCCCATTGTTCTTGGAACAATTGTAATCTTCTGCACTGGTTCTGAATTTTTCTTAACAGCGGTAATAAGTGCATGCCCTACTTCGTGATATGCTACGATCTTCTTTTCTTCTTTTCCAAGTATTCTATCTTTCTTTTCTTTACCCGCGATTACAACTTCTACTGATTCAAATAAATCTTCTTGTGTAACAAATTTACGACCATCTTTTACAGCCATAATCGCAGCTTCATTTATCATATTAGCCAAATCTGAACCTACAGCTCCTGATGTTGCTAGTGCTATATCATTCAAATCTACAGATTCATCTAATAGTACATCTTTTGAATGTACCTTTAATATATCTAATCTTCCTTTTAAATCAGGCTTATCTACAATAACTCTTCTATCAAAACGACCAGGTCTTAATAATGCTTTATCAAGCACTTCTGGTCTATTAGTTGCAGCAAGTACAACTAAACCTTTTGATGTATCAAAACCATCCATTTCTGCTAACAATTGATTAAGAGTTTGCTCCCTTTCGTCATTCCCACCACCATGTTGTCCTTCTCTGCTCTTACCTATTGCATCAACTTCATCAATAAATATAATACATGGTGCTTGTTCTTGAGCTTGTTTAAATAAATCTCTTACTCTTGATGCACCTACACCAACAAACATTTCTACAAAGTTTGAACCAGACAAAGAGAAAAATGGTACTTTTGCTTCTCCTGCTACTGCCTTAGCCAACAAAGTTTTACCTGTTCCTGGTGGTCCTACAAGCAATGCACCCTTTGGTAACTTAGCTCCAATTTCAGTATATTTATTAGGATTATGAAGAAAATCTACTATTTCTGTAAGAGATTCCTTCGCCTCTTCTTGTCCTGCTACATCCTTAAATGTAACACCTGTTTCCTCTTCCACATAGATTTTTGCATTGCTCTTTCCAACGCCCATCATGCCGCCACCTTTGGCAACCATTTTCCAGAAGAACATTAACATAAATGCAAATAATATAAGTGGTACTACATTCATAATTATGTCTGCCCATTTACTAGACTGACTCTCTAATTTATTGTTAAAGCTTTCAATTCTACCTTCTTTTGCAGCCTTTTCTAGTCTATCAACTAAATATACATCACTCATAAGTCCTGTATAATAAGTAGTTCCAACTACAGGTGCTTCTTCGTTTAACTTCTTTTCTACTTTTGCTAAAGTCTCTTCCATATTATCAGATACAGTGCTATCTTTAGACTTTGTTTTTTCTTCTGTATCAGTGCCTGTCACAACTTCTCCTGACACACTAACTTTGTTCTCTGACTCTGTTAGCTTCTCATCTTCTAAATTTTTTTCATCACTTTCTGTTGTAGTCTTACTTTTCTTAATGTCTTCCGTATCTGCCTTGTCTACCTTATTCTTTTTATTCTTCTTATATTCCTTTAATTCTTTATCTGTTTTAGGCGTAAGGATTAATCTATCTACATCCATTTCAACTTTTTTTAGCTCGCCATTTTCCAATTTCTCAATAAATTGATCATATGTTATTTCCACATTTTGAGTCTGATTAATTCTCTCTACCACATAAATAAATAACATCAAAACAGACAATATTAATATCATACATACTATAACTGACATTTTCAGTTCATTTTTCTTCTTATCATCGTTTTGTTCATTGTTATCATGTTCTTTATTTTCCATAGATGTAGTCCTGCCTTTCCTATTTTGTCTTTATGATTAGTTTTACCATTTTATTTGTAAATATATCTTTTTACTTCTAAAACTTAAATTTAAAGATACTTTTAATCATACGTTTTTATATTTCGTCAAAAAAATAGAGCATATTAACCATATGCCCTATTCTTTCGTATATTATTTATTAACTATAAACTTCTTAGCTGCTAAAAGTTCTGCAATAAGCACCGCTCCGCCTGCTGCACCTCTCTTAGTATTATGTGATAATCCCACAAATTTATAATCATATACTGTATCTTCTCTTAGTCTTCCTAAACTAACTCCCATACCATTCTCATAGTCTCTGTCTAATTTAGCTTGTGGTCTATTCTCTTCTTCATGATAATTAATAAATTGCTTTGGAGCACTTGGAAGTTCTAATTCTTGTGGAATACCTTTGAATTCTTTCCATGCTTTTATAATTTGTTCTTTTGTTGGTTTATTCTTGAAGTTAACAAAAACTGCTGCTGTATGACCATCTGATACGGGTACTCTTATGCATTGAGTTGTAATTATTGGAGATGTTGCTTTTTCAATCTTACCATCTACAATATCTCCCCATAATCTTAATGGTTCTTGTTCACTTTTTTCTTCTTCTCCACCTATAAATGGTATTACATTATCTACCATCTCTGGCCAATCTTTAAAATTCTTTCCTGCACCTGATATAGCTTGATATGTTGTTGCAATAACTACTTCTGGCTCATATTCCTTAAGTGCATGTAATGCTGGTGTATAACTTTGAATAGAACAATTAGGTTTAACGACAATAAATCCTCTTGTTGTTCCAAGTCTCTTCTTCTGTGATTCTATTACATCTAAATGTTGTGGATTAATCTCTGGAACCACCATTGGAACATCTGGAGTCCATCTATGTGCACTATTATTAGAAACAACTGGTGTCTCTGCCTTAGCATATGCTTCCTCTATATTCTTTATCTCATCTTTTGACATATCCACTGCACTAAATACAAAATCAACTTGCTCACTGATTTTTTCTACATCATTAACATTATATACAGTCATCTCTGCAATTCTATCACTAATAGGCGCATCCATCTTCCATCTACCGTCTACTGCCTCTTTATATTTCTTACCTTCGCTTCTTGGACTAGCTGCTAATAATACTACCTCAAACCATGGATGATTCTCTAGTAAAGTTATAAATCTTTGTCCTACCATTCCTGTAGCACCTAATATTCCAACTCTTAGTTTCTTTTCCATCAATGTTCCTCCATCCTTTACATACTCATCAACTATTTTCTATTATACTACTCTTTTTTAATTTAAAATGCAATAAAAACACCAATTTTTTCTTTAAATTTCTATAAAATGTAAGTTTTCAAACTCTTAAAAAATAACGAAAAAACTTTCTATAATATTCACTTTTACCCTTGAAGTTTTCTGATAAATGTAATAAAATTTAATTATAGAAAGAAATTTTTATCATTCTTTTTTTATGCCTATACACATTTTACGCTAACTAAAAGTTTATAAAACCTTGCTCCAAACTTGCTTTTATAAACCAAAGTTTGCTTAAAAAATAGTATTAAGAGCATTTTATATAAAGGTACTTATACATTATATTCCCTTTATATTTTAAATATAACTAGAAAGGATGATGCATATGTCAACTATTGCAGTAACTAAGTCTAACATCGAATCCAAAATTCTTTCTTCTGAAAAGACAATTATTTTGGAATTTTGGGCTAAGTGGAGTGAATCATGTAAGTTAGTTTCTCCAATACTTGAAGAGTTAGCTAAAGAATGCCCTAACATCCTTATTGGAAAGGTTAACGTTGACTATGAACCTGAATTAGCTCGTGCATATGGCATAGTTAGTCTACCAACATTAGTCGTTATTAAAGACGGGAAAGTAACTAACAAGATTGTAGGTTCACAATCCAAAGAAGATTTAATAGATATACTTTTATAAAGTTTCTGGCCGTGTTTAAAATATTCTATTAAATCCTCAAACTAAAGAAGCTAGGCGTGCTGCCTAGCTTCTTTGTTATTATTTATATAATTCTATTTTTGTATTCCTATAACTCTACTTTTATTTTTTCTTTCCATACTGTTAGTAATTCTATCAAGTCATCTAAAGTTTCCATTTCATTAGTTTTAGCTCTTAACTTAGTAGAACTTGGATACCCTGTTGTATACCATCCAACATGCTTTCGCATCTCTCTAATCCCCATAAATTCACCCTTAAAATCTATCTGTAACTTAGCATGTCGAATCATCATCTGTACTAATTCATCTATTGACGGCTTCTCTATTATCTTACCTTCATCCATATATGCTTTTATCTGTTTAAATAGCCATGGATTTCCACGCACACCTCTAGCTAACATTATTGCATCGCACTTAGTATGCTTTTCAATGTTAATAGCATCTTCTGGTGTAAATATATCCCCATTACCAATGACTGGAATGCTAACAGCTTCCTTTACTTGCGCAATTATGTCCCAATCAGCTTTCCCACTATAATACTGGCCTCTACTTCTTGGATGTACAGCTATTGCCGCTGCACCATTATCCTCTGCAATTTTAGCTATTTCAACTGCATTAATCCTGTCTTCTTTAAAACACTTTCTTATCTTAATAGTCACAGGCTTTTTTATAGAACTAGATACTGCTTTAACTATCTCACCTATTAATTTAGGATTATCCATCAATGCCGAACCCTCTCCATTATTAACAACTTTGGGCACCGGACACCCCATATTAATATCTAGTATATCAAAATTTCTATGTTCTATTTTCTTAGCCATCTCAGACATAATTGTTGGGTCACTACCAAACAACTGAAGAGCCACAGGTCTTTCTTCTTCTTTTACTTCCAACAACGGTATTGTATTTTTGTTATTATACATAATACCTTTAGCACTAACCATCTCAGTATATATAAGATCTGCACCCTGTTCTTTACATAACATTCTAAAGGGTAAATCAGTAACTCCTGCCATTGGCCCCAATGCCAATTTACCATTTATCTTTATATTACCTATATTAAAACTCATAATCTTCTCTACTTCTTTTTATTCTTGTCGTATATAATTCTTAAACCATGCATTGTTAGCATCTGGTTATATATATCTATCTTCGGACTTGCTGTAGATATCATCTTGCCCAAGCCACCAGTTGCTACTACCTTCAAATCTGCTATACCTGACTCTTCTTTTATTTTGTCTATTATATACTCTGTCTGTCCAATATATCCATAAACCAAACCAGCTTGCATACTTGTTATTGTATCTTTTGCCAATATTGTATCTGGCATCTTTATCTCAAACTGTGGTAGCTTTGCTGCCTCTGACCATAATGCTCCTGCAGTACTTCTTATTCCTGCACTTGTTACTTCAGCTAGAAATTCTCCATTTGCTGAAACCAAGTCATATGTAGTCGCTGTACCAAAATCAATAACAATTACAGGGCCACCATATAATTCATAGGCAGCTACTGCATCAACAATTCTATCTGAACCTAATTCTTTGGGATTAGTTGTATTAATTCTTATTCCAGTCTTTATTCCTGCACCAACTATCATAGGATTCTTATCTAAATATTTTATTATTCCACTAATAAATGAATGCATTATATTAGGCACCACTGATGATATAACTACATCCTCTATATCTTCTACTGTTATATTTTTGGCTGCAAGTACTTGCAATATAAATACTCCGTACTCATCTGATGTTCTCTGCATCTTTGTAGTCATTCTAAAATGACCTAATAACTCTTCTCCATCAAAAACGCCTAATGTAATATTGGTGTTCCCCGCATCTGCTACTAATAACATATTCATCCTCCATTCCAATATAATAAATTACCTTACAACTCTGAATTATTATATTTATCATATTGAATTAATATCTCATTAAATCAATTATATGCTAATTATATACTAAATAGTGATTAGCCTTGCTCATCGTCTATCCTAATTAATCTAATTCCTCATCTAAAAAGAAAACTCTATAATATGTTTCTAATGATTCTAATAACTCTTCTTTAACTTGACGAAGTTGTTTAATCTTTAATACACTTCCAATTTCATCAAATAATAAATCCCCTTCTTCTGCATCTACATTAAACTGTAAATCCCCATTATCATCAAACTCAAGTGTAAGAACTCCTCCTACATCTTCTGTATATAACACACACATAATCTTTAATTCATCTTTTATTTGCTCTGGCAATTGTTCAAAATCTTCATTTAAATAATACTTTTGTTCATATGAGTTAGACCCACATAATACTACATTCTCTTGATACATATATTCCTCTTTCTATAAAACTATTTTTAGCATCTCTTTAATTATAACCTTATTTCATCTTATATCAACTATTATTTTTTGCTCTGTGAACTAGAATTAAAAAATATCTGCCTATTTAACTACTTAAGAAATCCAACTTAATATCTTTGCACAATATTACTTAATATCCTTACGCAATAAATTCATTTTTCAAAGCAAAAAATACCGCGTAGCTATACTTTCACATAACCACACGGTATTTTTATTATAAATCTTTTATCTAACGATTTTCAATATCTACATACTTCACATGTTTTGCAATACTCTTGTATGCTGGTCTTATTATTTTACCACCATTTATTAATTCTTCTAAACGATGTGCACTCCATCCTGCAATTCTTGAAACTGCAAATATTGGAGTAAACAACTCTTGTGGTAATTCAAGCATATTGTAAACAAAACCACTATAAAAGTCTACGTTGGCACTTACACCTTTGTACATCTTACGCTCTTTTGCTATAACTTCAGGTGCAATTCTCTCTACTGCATTATACAAGTTAAACTCATCTTCTTTACCTTTTTCAACAGATAATTTCTTAACGAATTCTTTAAATACTTCTGCTCTTGGATCTGATATAGAATACACCGCGTGTCCTATACCATATACCAATCCACATCTATCAAATTCTTCTTTTTTAACTAATCTTTCTAGATATGCTCTTATGGCGTCTTCATCAGACCAATCTTTTACTTTTTCTTTTATATCTTCAAACATCTTACATACCTTAAGATTAGCTCCACCATGTTTTGGTCCCTTTAACGATGATATTGATGCTGCAATAGCTGAGTATGTATCTGTTCCTGATGATGTAACTACATGATTAGTAAATGTCGAGTTATTACCTCCGCCATGTTCAGCATGTAATACCAATGCCAAATCTAAAATCTTCGCTTCAAATCTTGTAAACTTGCCGTTTGGTCTAAGTGTATACAATATATTCTCTGCTGTTGAATATCCTGGTTTTGGATTACGTATCAACAAACTATGATCAGCATTAAAATGTCTATGTGCCTTATAACCATATACCGATAACATAGGTACTCTAGCTATTAATTCTATACATTGTCTAAGTACGTTTTGTAATGACACATCATCTGGATTCTCATCATATGCATACAATGACAATACACTTCTTTGTAAAGTATTCATCATATCCTTACTTGGTGCTTTAAGTACAATATCTCGAACAAAGAAAGGTGGTAACTGTCTACTGCTAGATAACATTCTATTGAATGAAGATAGCTCTCTTTTTGTTGGTAATTCTCCAAACAACAATAAATATACTGTTTCTTCAAAGCCAAATCTATCCTCTTGCAAAAATCCTTTTACCAAATCCTTTATATCTATTCCTCTATATCTCAACACACCATTACATGGCACATAGTCCATATCAATCATTGTATGAGACACAATCTCTGAAATTTCAGTAAGACCTGTTAAAACACCAGCACCACTAACATCTCTAAGACCTCTTTTTACGTCATACTTTTTATACAATTCAAAGTCTATACTACTGTTATTTACACACTTATCAACTAATTTATTAATTTTCCTCTCATCAAATACTACGTTCTCTTCAGCCATTCTTGAGTCCTCCATTTCATAACCTTTTGTCTCATAATTTCACAAAAAGAATGCTACATTCTACTTTGTGACAAACGAAATTTTGGGCCTTAGGCGCAAATTTCAACATGATATTATCATGTGTGTAAATATTCCTATTCTATAACATTAGTCTTCATTAGGAAATAATGCTTCAAATTCTTCACGAGTTATTCTCTCTTTTTCTAATAATAAATCTGCGCATGCATTAAGTACATCTTTATATTTTATTATGATTTCCTTAGCGTCATCATAACATTTATTTATAATGTTTCTTACTTCTTCATCTATTTGAGCTGCAATCTTCTCACTATAACCTTGTTTTTGTCCAAAGTCTCTACCAATAAATACTTCATTGTCATCATCATAATTTACTAATCCAAGCTCTTTTGAAAATCCGTATTTTGTTACCATTGCATGGGCATTGGCTGTTGCAACCTTTATATCCTGAGATGCGCCTGTTGTAATATCATCAAATGTAATCTCTTCTGCAATTCTACCACCTAAAGAAACCATAATATCTTGTATCATTTTCTTCTTAGTGTTAAACATCTCATCTTTTCCTGGAAGTGGCATTGTATATCCTGCTGCTCCCTTACCAGTTGGAATAATTGATACAGTATAAACAGGTGGTGCATCTGGCAACACATGGAATAATATTGCATGACCAGCCTCATGAATTGCTGTGATTTTTCTTTCTTTTTCAGAAATAACACGACTCTTCTTTTCTGCTCCAATTCCAACTTTAATAAATGATTTCTTTATATCTTCTTCTGTTATATACGCTCTATCATCTCTAGCTGCCTTAATTGCAGCTTCATTTAATAAATTCTCTAAGTCTGCTCCAGTAAATCCTGAAGTTGTTCTAGCTACGTCTTTTAATACAACATCTTCTGCTAAAGGTTTGTTCTTAGCATGAACTTCAAGAATTTCTTCTCTTCCTTTAACATCTGGTGCTCCAACCATAACTTTTCTATCAAAACGTCCTGGTCTTAAAATAGCAGGATCTAATATATCTACTCTATTAGTTGCTGCCATAACAATTATACCTTCATTAGCACCAAAACCGTCCATCTCTACAAGTAATTGATTAAGTGTTTGCTCTCTTTCATCATGACCTCCACCTAGACCACTACCTCTTTTTCTTGCAACGGCGTCAATCTCATCTATAAATATTATACATGGTGCATTTTTCTTACCATCTTCAAATAAATCTCTAACTCTTGATGCACCTACACCAACAAACATCTCTACAAAGTCTGAACCTGATATACTAAAGAAAGGTACTCCTGCTTCTCCTGCAACTGCTTTAGCTAGCAATGTTTTACCTGTTCCTGGAGGTCCTTCTAGTAACACACCTTTTGGAATTCTTGCTCCTACTTCTATATATTTTTGAGGTTCCTTTAAGAAATCTACGATTTCTTCTAGCTCTTCTTTTTCTTCTTTTAATCCTGCAACTTTATCAAAATTGACTTCACTTGCATCAGTGTTAAGCTTAGCACGACTCTTTCCAAAGTTCATAACCTTTGAATTACCACCGCCTGCACCTGCTGATGCTCTTGATGTAAGCATTGTTATTAGTAATATAGCTACTAAACCAATTAACACCCATGGTAATATACCACCTAAATCGAAACTAGTGTCCACACCTATAATGTGTAACTCTTCAAAGCCTAATTCTCTAATCTCATCTTCAACTTTACTAGTATCTGTAACATCAAGTTTCTGTGCTGGTTCATCTTTATCTTCAAAATATACAACTATATATCCCGTAGGAACTTCTTTATTCTGAGCTAATTCAACACGTTCAACTTTGTTAACGTTCTTTGACTTATTAACAGTTCCTTTAATATCCTTTACAAACTGAGTATATGTATACTCATCTGCTTTTTGTTCTGATAAAATATCAGTTAAATGAATCGCTGCCATAATAACCACAAATATAATTACATAAAATCCCAATCCTTTAATATGTTTACTCATGCAGTTCTCCTCTCGATTGATTTTATAGTTTTAATTATTCGATTACACCAATATATGGTAAATTTCTTAGTTTTTGACAATCATCTAATCCATAACCAACTACAAATTTATCTGGGATTACAAATCCAGTATAATCAACAGTTATTGTGCTCTCTGGAATTCGTCTGTCTGGTTTATCTAATAGTGTACATATCTTTAAGCTCTTTGGATTACGACTTTTTAACATCTCATATAGATATGAAAGAGTTCTACCTGAATCAATAATATCTTCAATAATTATTACATCCTTTCCATCTATACTATCATCTAAATCCTTAAGAATTCTAACTCTACCTGAGCTTTCAGTTTCATTACCATAACTTGAAACTGACATAAAATCAAGTACTACTGGTACGTCTATATGTCTTGATAATTCACATGTAATATACACTGAACCTTTTAATACACAAATTAATACCAATTCTTCGCAGCCCTTATAATCTTTGCTTATCTCAGCTCCAATTTCTGCTAATCTAGCCTTAATTTCATCTTCCTTAATCATTACATTCATTTTACTCATTGTTTATCCTCCACTACATATATATATATTTATTTATTAACTCTAATTCCATATATCATACTTCTAATGACACATAAAAATATAGCCAATTTTTCATTAATTATTGAGAAATACATATTCTCCCATTCTAATTATCACGAGCGCTATATACCCTCATTTGCAAAACTCTATTAGTCGTTTCACTTACTTTATAGCCTTCACTTGAACGATATCCCACAAGCCACAATACATTAGAATCAACTGCAACTACTGGTATACCATCTCGCATTCCTCTGTATATCTTCATATCAATCATTAAATCTTTTAGTTTCTTAGTTCCGCCAACTTCTCTTGTCTTTATTACATCGCCTATTTTACGCGTCCTTAAAACAAGATTACCGTCTATTCTATCATAGTCAAACCATTTAGTATAGTCATTTTTTGGAATTTCCATATCTGGCGTATAATTAATCAATTCAAAACTAATAAACTTTCTAATACTATCTATATAATATTCTTTTCCAATCTGCACTTCTTCATATAACAAATCGCCCATATCATCAAAACTTTTATACTTACAAGCACTAAAATACAGACTAAGATAATCATAATTCTTCTCACAAACTACACCATATGGTAATTCAATCTTCTTACCTACCTGACTATCCGTCAACTGAATTATACTATCTATATGTACCTTTGTTATATCCTTTAATCTTCCTATTAATTCATATAATACTTTTCGTATTACCTTCTGCTGAATTATAGGATCTTCAACTTTTAGCAAATTAGCATCTATAAGATATTCATCACTTTCCGCAAAAGCCTTTTTCAAAACAACTCTTGAATAGATATTCTCAGCATACCTATCCATAAAGTCTTCTGTATATCTCACTAGCTCTCCCAAGTTTATTATATGCTCAATCACTTTAGAATTAATATTCTTCTCCATATAAGGCAGAACATTTAGTCTTATTTTATTACGAGTATATTCTTCTTCAAAATTAGTTATATCTGTTCTATAAGACAGGTTCCCTTGTTCTACATACTCATATACCTCTGAACATGTCATACATAAAATTGGTCTAATTATATCTCCATTAACAGGCATAATTCCTTTAATCCCTGTTAACCCTGTTCCTCTAATAATATTAAATAATATTGTCTCTGCACTATCATTAGATGTGTGAGCCACAGCAATCTTGCTAGCTCCCACTTTATCTTTAATCTGTCTAAAAGATAAATATCGTAATTCCCTGCCAGCCTCTTCAGATGAGATTTTATTATCTCTAGCATATTCTTCCACATCATACTTAAACGTATAACAAGGCACCTTATACTTATCACATTCATCTTTTACAAATTGTTCATCCTCATCAGCTTCTAGTCCTCTAATCCCATGATTAACATGTACAACATATAATGACAATTTATATTTTTCTAAAAAGTTTAACATTATGTCTAATAGGCTCATTGAATCTGCTCCACCAGATACACCTAAAACAATTTTGTCTCCTTCCTGAAACATATAATTATCTAACATATATTTTTCTACTTTTAGTAATAATCGTTCATTTATTCTATTCATTGTAAACCTCATTTGATATTAAAATTAAACAATTTAATTCTTTAAAATTGCATTAACTAGCTTAAGCTACCGTTTACAAAATACACATCTTTTATTCTACATCTTACTGGCATATTTTTCAACTTTATTTACCATTTTTATCAATTATTTTTCCATAAAATACCTATTAAAACTGACACATCATCATTAACTATATTCCCCTCAATACATTTTTCCATTAATATATCTGCTATTGTCTTAGGATTATTAGAATTTATTCCACTTAATACATCTTTTATTCTGCTAGTTGCCCCTATATAATCTCCCATATTCTCTTCTAATCCATCTGTAATCATTACAACTATATCTCCTTCCTCTAGGAAATATTCTTGTTGATTACTATTACCATTTTCATAAACAATTTGATTATTATAACTTTCCTCATACTCCTGTTTGTAACCCTTTGCATCTAATATACCTATTGGCAAAGAATTATACTCAATAATTTCTACTTTATTAGCTCTTTTTATAAAACTTGGAGCCGCCCCATTTTTTATAAACTCGCATCTACCTGTATAATTATCTATCAAACATATATCCACTGTTGCATACATACTATTTTCAAAACTATTAATATACATGGCACTATGTATCAATCTTACAGCTATTTCTTTTGAAAAACCTGCCTGTAATAAACTTTCTAACATTTCAATTAATTTCTTACTTTCTTCAAAGGCCTGCAATCCAGTCCCCATTCCGTCAGACAGTAACATAACTGTTTGACCACAATTATCTTTTAACACAGTGTAATTATCCCCACATAATATTTCGCCCTCTTTTTTCATTACTTTAAAATAAGTTTTAATTTGATACAAACTTTTCTGCACCAATACAATCTCACATAATGAATTTTTAACTGTTTCTCTTGAATTTATACTTACTTCCATATCTTCTTTTAACACATTACTTATCAAGCACGCTATAAAACTACTCTTAATTACCTTTTTCTTTATTGTTCGTAATGTTATATTTATTTCTTTCAATCCATGCTTATTTTCATAATAATAAACTTCTTTTACATATATTCCATGTTTTCTTAAAATCTTTCTTATTCCTTTTTCTACATCTTTATCTAATGCTATTAAATTACTATAGTTTTGTCCTAACTCATAGATTGAACTAGCAATTTCATTTAATTGAATTGACATTATGTTTTTCAAATCATTTATTCTTTCAATCCATCTCAAATTACACCTTTCTATCTCAAATCCTGCATTAGCCTCTAGTAATAATCTGTCTATATTTTTACAACGAATAGCAAAATTCCTTGGCAAATCACTTATCTCTATTCTTCCAAGTTGTGTACCCTTATCAACTAATACATTGGCAGCTTTATAAGATGACTCTACTTCTTTTTCCCAGCATATATCACATCTATCACACTTTCTACAATATTTGTAACTAATTTTTTCAAATACCCTCGTACTTCTTCCATAACTAATATTATGTTTCATTTCTCCATTAACTCTCATATTGTGTGACATATCTCTTATAACATCTACATACTCTATTAATTTATTATATACTAACATTTCATCCCACCTACTTATTTATATTAAAGATTTTTGTTTAATTTTAGCTTTTATTTAATTTCAAATGATATTTATCTTTAAATACTTTTATTTGATTTTAAACGTTACTTAATTTTAAATAGTATTGTTTACTTATCTTAACAATTACGTCTACATAATAATACTAGTGTATCATTATATATCATCTCTATTTACTTTTTTGTCAAAACTAGTAGAGTATAAAATTTTTTTGGAATATCACATACTATTTCATAAAAAGATGAACTCTAGAATTTTTATTTGTAGTAAACCTACCGCAACAGATTAAAAGTTATTGTAATACAAAAAAAGATGAGTAATTTTCATTACTCATCTCTCTAAGTAGCGGAGAACGGACTTGAACCGCCGACACTGCGGGTATGAACCGCATGCTCTAGCCAACTGAGCTACTCCGCCAAACGACATTGACTATTATAACTATGATTTTTTTAATTGTCAATAACTTTTTTATAAAAAATTGAAATTTTTTCAATTAATTCTTTTCTACTTCAAAAATTATCTCACCTGGATAAACCAATCCAAGTTTCTCTCTTGCAACTTCTTCTGCATATTGCTTAGTTTGCACATATGCTCTATATTCTTTTATATCTTCAATACGCTCTTCTTCTTCTTCATAATCTTCTTTAATCATTGCTAGACGCTTTTCACAAGCCACTTGCTCTTTCTGCAAAGATAACTTCTTATAATTAAGCATTACACAAATAACTACAACAACTACTATTGTGCCTACTAACTTAATTCTATTCAATCTTTTACGAAGCTTATAATCTGAATCAATTTTTCTTTTTACATTTCTTAAAAAATACTTAAGCGCATATACATATTTCATATATTCACCCTCTACCAAAATAAATCAAATTGTTTATGCAATTATTATACATCTTGAAATGTAATAAATCAACAATTTTTGGTTAGTTTTTTCTAATTTTTCTCGACCTTTTCCATATTTTATTCTCATTTTTCACAAATTTTCCAAAAATTGTTAAAATTCTTGAAATTTTGCTTGTAAAATATACAATAGTTGTTGAAAAAACGTGTACCAAAGTTGTACTAAGAATTTTATGATATATGATGCTTCCTAAGATTAACCCGACGAACATAAAAAAGCGTACAACCCCATTATTGTTATTATAATTGAGTCGAAATATTTGTATGCCTATAAATATTCCATAAACAATATCCTCTATTGTAACAATAAAATCCCTATGAATTATTAATCGGCGCAAAACTCTAAAAAGGTCATAGCTCATCATTAAAAAAAATCCATAAATTACACATAATTTAAAATATTCTAATTCTGCATTAATGACTATATCCATATTGTTCTCCATTTTATAAATTCTATACATTTTCCATATATAAAATCCTATATTTTATACAAAGCAACTTCTATTTTTAATTATCTAAATAATCTGGAAATAAGGTTTTTAGCAGAACTATCACTTGGACTTTTATCAGAATATATCATGGCATTTATTTTGCCATCTATTTCAACTAACCCCTTCTCTAAATCTAATTGATTAATATTTAACTGTGCCCCTTTAATCAACAACCCACCTAATGTTGTATCTAACAACACTTCCTCTGTGTCAAAAGAAATAACATTTTTCACACCTTGTAATTCCACATGCTTTCTATCATTCATTACACTTGTATGTCGATCATTTTTTAATTCCATATAAACCCTCTTTGTTTTTATATAAAATTATATTCACTTAGTTTTTAAATTATACAAAAAATACTCTATATATTTTATTTAATATATAGAGTAAATAATACTCACCTAATAACTAGATCTATAATTATTTTTCATTTAGTTCTCTATACATTTCTGCTGCAGCTTCTTTCTTAACTACATTCTCTATGCTAAGAACTTCTACTGTCATTTCTTTTGTACCAAATTTAATACATATTTTGTCTCCAACTTTTACATTCAATGATGCTTTTGCTATCTTTCCATTTACCTCTATACGCCCTGCATCACATGCTTCATTGGCAACGGTCCTTCTTTTTATTAATCTTGATACTTTTAAAAATTTATCTAACCTCATATTCTCCTCCTAAAAATTTAATGCTAAGAATAAAAGACAAGGGATTGCCTAAGCAATCCCTAAATATCATATATTATATATATAAATTATGCATTAACTGTCTCTTTAAGAGCTTTTCCTGCTTTAAACTTTGGAGCTTTTGATGCAGGAATTGTGATAGTTGCTTTAGTCTTAGGATTGATTCCTTGTCTTGCTGGACGATCTGCTACTTCAAAAGTACCAAATCCAACTAATTGAACTTTCTCTCCTTGTTTTAATTCGTCAGTTACTACATCGATAAATGCCTTTAAAGCACGCTCAGTATCTTTCTTTGTTAATTCAGTTTTTTCTGCCATTGCAGCGATTAATTCAGTTTTATTCATTGTTGAATCCTCCTCCAATATAATGGTATAATCTGTTTGTTTGAAAACTCTAACTGTTCTGTTTCAAACTCTACAAGTTATTTATATAGCCCAACAGCCCTTTTGTCAAGCAAAAATATACAATTTTTGGTATTTCCCATTTTTTTTAACGCTTTTCGTTGTTTATTTTTGCATTAAACAAGCTTAATCTGTATGTCATTCAAATTGTTTTGCCAAAAAAATAGCTGCACATTTTACTAACTTTTCTTCTAAATCTCCCATTTCTGAGTCTTTGTTATTCATAAATAACACTGTACCTACCACATCACCACTAGATATTATTGGACATAAAATTTCATTTTTTATTTCCAATTCTTCATCTACTATTTTTATAAAATTTCTATCTTTAATATTGGCCCTTACTATTTTTCTTTCTAATGCAACTTTTTCTAATTCATGTGATATTGACTTTCCAATTAAGTTTTTTAGATTTCCTCCCTCAACTGCTATAATCTCGTCCATATCTGTTATACAAACTATTCCCCCTAGTTCACCAACCAAAGCTCCTGCATATTGTTTTGCAAAAAACTCCATTTCTCCCATTGGTGAATATTTTTTTATTCTTACTTCTCCCTCTCCTAATGTAAATATCTCTAACGGGTCGCCCTCTCTAATATTTAAACGCCTTCTAATTTCCTTAGGAATTACAACTCTTCCCAAGTCATCTATACGACGTACAATCCCAGTTGTCTTCATAACTTCTCCTTTCCCTGTAAATCTATACAGAGCCTTTACATATACATTCTAATTTGCTTATAGTATCTGTAAATATACGAGAATTATTCATATTTACACTATTCTATCTATTAATTCTATTTTATAGTTCACATTGTTAATATCTATATTTCTATTATTTTTCCTGCGTGTATATATTCTATTTGATCTTTCATTATACCTTTTAAATATTCATATTGTTCCACCCCTGTACAATGTCCTGTATAATATTTCGTTTTATATAATAACAATTCCTGTGCTGCTGCTTCTAATTCCACTCTTCCCTCTGTTGCAGGATCTAATTTTACAAAATGAAATCCTCCTACAAAAACATCTGGCGCAAACCAATTCATTATATTTAATACTCCCTTATGAGAGCATCCACTTACCAAAATATTACGATTACAATTTATAGATAAATACATTTCATGTAAAAACTCCTCAGGTATCATATCTTGATTCTCTTTAGCATTTAATCCATATGGTTTAATCTCATATTTTAACGGCCTCTTATTGCATACACTAACCCTTAACTCATCATCAATAATCTCTTCATTATCTACATACACTATACGACTATTATCTTTTAGCATTTTATCTAACCCAATATATTTATCTGTGCCATTATAATAATCCCCAAATGCATCTTTGCTCATATATACTTTTGCCTTTGTATTTAATTCCAAAAAACACTTTAACCCTCCCCCATGGTCATAATGTCCATGAGATAGAAATGCCATATCAACATCAGATAAATCTATTCCCATTTTCTTTGCATTATAAATATAAGCGTCACTTTGCCCCATATCAAACAAAATCTTATGATTTATTGTTTCTATGTACAAACTTAACCCATGCTCTGCTAATATATCCTCTCTATTTGACGTATCTTCGCATAATACTGCTACTTTCATATTATCACCTTACCACTGGCATATTTAAGTTATGTAGATTTTTTCTTGCAATTGCTATTTCTATATCATGAGATAGCGTTTCCCCACCTCTACCTTGTATAGCTATAGAATCTAATACTCTACATTTTGGAAGTTGTTTTCTTATCTCTGCATCTACAATTCCTTTTCCACCCTTGCCATGTGTCACAAATGGTACAACTATTTTATACTCTATCTTGTACTCATCTAAGAAAGTTGCTATTGGTGGAGCATATTTATCCAACCAGTTTGGACTTCCTATAAAAATCATATCATATTTATCAAAGTCTATATCTAAATCATATATTTCTGGTTTATAATTACTCTTTATTTCTTTTATACCCTTTGCTAAAACTTTCTCATAATCTTTAGCATATGCCTTAATTGGCTTTATCTCTTGTATATCTGCTTTCATTTGCTTTGCAATCTCTTTTGCTACAACCTTAGTGTTATTTGTTACTGAAAAATATAAAACTAAACTTCTCATAAACATACCTCCCAATAAAATAGTGTGCTAAAAAACTAATATCGTCACTTTTCCACATATTACCAATATTATTAAATTTAATTTCTTTCAAGTAATTTCATTGCATATACTCCAAATAATATTTATAATAGTAATGTTTGTATAAATTAACTTTTATATACATACATTGGAGGTTGTAAATATGTTTTTTACTAATAGAAAAAATGCTCTAATATGTCTTTTGACAACTTTAGTATTGAGCTTAATTTTATATACATTTTTAATATTTAATGTAACTCATGTAAGTATCTTATATTTTCCCGTTGTAATTCTTGTATTTTTAGCTATATACAATGTAAAACTGCTATTTAATTTATATACAACAGGATATCTTTTATGTACATCTATATACATAATTTTTATTTTATTAAAATCCCGTCATAATCTAACTTTACTAGAAGTTACTAACTATGGCTTTCTATCAAATATATTATTTGCACTTATACTAGTACTTATTATATGCGTATACTTTTTTCATATTCAGCAGTACATAATAAGTCGCAATAACAAAATATCAAATAATATTTCAGAAAACACTACCAATTCTATCACTGATTACAACAGTAACACTGACACTAGCAACGATAATACTAATATGTGCAATAGCTCAAAAAGCGATATTAAACCTATAGATATGATTAAAAACCAATCCTTTACAGACCAACTTAATGTAGCACTTACTTCAAACAGTATAGCAATGCCTATAATATCCAACATAACATATACCCACATAAATGGTGCTAATGAACATAACAATAGCTATGATGTAACAGCCGTTATTAAATCTAATTCTAAATCTATATATAATCTATCTACTGATTTGAAAAATGATATAGAAAATGTATATTCATTATGTAATAACGTAAACAAACATACTTTAAATTTAAAAGAATCGATATTAGACTGTGAAGCATTCATTAAAGATTTATCTCGTTATAATTTTAATTTATCATCTTCACATAATAACATTCAAATAGACCTTAAAAAAGCAAATGATTCAACAAATGCATTAAAAGAACTTTTAATTAAACTTGAAAACTTATCAGTTATAACTACACATTTAGCAAATAAAACAACACTAGAAAAAACATATACTCAAACTAATAATGATGTTTTAGATTTTATCTCAAAAGAATTTAATTCATATGCTAACGAAATACGCCGAGCAATAATTCAGATGTCATCTATATTTAATGACTTTGAAAAATCATATGCTCAATGCAATAATGAAATAAAGCATAATGGAGATTTAATAGCATCTTATGGTTTAACATTAAAACAATTTAATAATACACTTACTGATATTACTCATAATTTAAATTGTATTGTTAGATCTACAGATTCTATTGATACTACAATAACGCGTTCAAAAATCAATACTCGACACCTTGTAGCAGACGCTTCAGAATTACGCGCAAATGTATCACATTTTGCTAAGACATCCTATTCTATTAGTAAGCTTAGTAAATAACATCATTGTAAGCTATTTTATAAGGACTGCAAAAACATTTATTAAAAATGTAGCTAAAGTAAACAGACGAAATATAAAATAAAAAAGGTACTCCAATGGGGTTAGAGTACCTGGTATTCACAATAGATTCCGTTTCTATTGCGTAGGGGTTATCAATTTAGACTAAGGGGTTATCTAAATCAATTTACATATATTATAATACACAAATAATTTTACATAGGTATATTGTAATAATTAAAATCTTTTTAAAAATAAGAACTATTATATTATATTGTTGTAATTATTGTAACAATTCATTAATATTATATATAATTCACCTTATTTTCTCTGTTTTTTATACAATTTTAGACAATTATAACTTATTTTATATTCTGTTTATGATTAAAATAATCATAAACTACTACTTAGCATCATATCTCTAATTAAATTAGCAATCTGCTATATTAACCATATTCCACAAATCTGAAACAATATATATATCATTTTTGTTCAACCATTCATCATATGCTTTTGCAAATATATCATCTTGTCTTTTTGTTATTATCTGTTCTATATTCTCTCTTTGATGTTCCTCATCGTTCTCTTTAACACAATACAAGATACAATATCCATTGGACATCTCTAATATGTCACTTGTTTCTTCTTCATTTAACGCGGTTGCTGCCTTACGATAAGATTTATTCTTAACATCTGATTTTACAATGACCTCTATATCCTTTGCATCACTATACTCAAGTGCTACCTCAGAAAAACTTGTATCCTCTAGTTTAAGTTTATTACTTGCTTCTACTATTAATTCATGTGCTGTTTGCTTACTTCTTTCTATCTTATGACCATCCTTATCATACCCTTTAAATAGCACTTCTATTTGCTTTACTACTGGTACCCTAGAATCACTATCTTTTACTACAACATCCACTTCATTAGTTGCAACTTCATAAACTTTTTCTGCTAAATAATTATCATACATTACATCTTTTACTACTGCTTGAGTTATTCCATACTTACCTTCGAGTTTTTTAAACACCTTCTCATAACACTCAATAGCTTTATCTTCTATCTCTATTTTCTCATCTGGTTCAATTTGAACACCGATTTTTTGTGCTCCATACTCTATAACCTTAGACCTTACAATCTGATTAATAACACATTCTTTAGCTGCATGTTCAAATGTTTTACCTTTTTCTACTCTAAATGCCCATATATCGTTAGACATTAAATTCTCATACTCACTTTTATACAGCATTACATACACCATAGCTTCGCTATATGTTACATCAATGCCACCTACTGATATCATAACTGCATCATCTTGTATTTTGTCATCTACTACATCATCATTATTCATTTTTTTATTTAGGGCTTGCTTTGTATTATTATTCTCATCTATTCCAGTTTCTTTTTCCTTACATCCGCTAAACACTACTGTTGTAGCCATTAACAGTACAAGAGCACTATATTTTATTATTTTCTTCATAAATTCCTCCACATAATAATCCTTGGAGTTTTTCTAGTATTCACCATACTTAAGTGTTCTTTTCATACCAACACTTTAACACATATAAAACTCAGTCTTAATTATAAATAATTATACAAACCCTTAATTTTTATACTCTCTATTTTGTGGTCTTTTTTAGGCCATCTTCCATTATAATAAAATTCTTCATCATATTCAACACTTCATTTATCTCATTGCATAAATTATTTTGTTTTTGAATAAGTTTACCTGTTTTTCTAATATCCATTGTATATTCAAAATATGGATTCTTGTCTGGAACAAAGCGAATTTTATTCTTCATTGCTTTTATAAATTCAGGTATCATAGCCACATCTATCTTTGCCTTATTATACATAGTAAACTTCACAACATTTCCCTTATTACTAATCTCTTCTACATAACAACTATGAGCAAGGACTTTTATCATTGCTATATCTAATAAATTAGTAACTGCTTTAGGCATATCTCCAAATCTATCTATAAGCTCATCTTGAATCTCCATATGATCATCATCATTAGATATCTCTGCTATTCTCTTATATAAATCTAACTTTTGATATTCACTTTTAACATAAGTCGGTGGAATATATGCATCAATATTAATATCTATTGTTGTTTCATATTCTTCTTCATCCTCTGGCACTTCCCCACGCAACTTCATAATAGCTTCATTTAACATCTTACAGTATAAATCATATCCTACTGCTTCCATATGTCCATGTTGCTTGGCACCAAGTAAATTACCAGCACCTCTTATTTCTAAATCCTTCATTGCTATCTTAAAACCAGAGCCTAACTCTGTAAACTCTTTTATAGCTTTTAATCTCTTTTCTGCAACTTCTTTTAAAACTCTATTTCTTTTATACATTAAAAAAGCATATGATGTTCTATTGCTACGACCGACTCTTCCACGAAGTTGATATAATTGGGACAATCCAAATCTATCTGCATCATCAATAATAATAGTGTTTACATTAGATATATCTAATCCTGTTTCAACTATTGTTGTTGAAACAAGTACATCTATCTCTCCATTAATAAAGCTATACATAATATTCTCTAACTCTCGCTCACTCATTTGACCATGGGCAAATGCCACATTAGCATCAGGTACTAACTTAGCAATCATGTTAGTCATTTCAACTATTGTATTTACTTTATTATAGACATAATACACCTGACCACTTCTAGCCAACTCACGATTTATTGCCTCTTTTATTATCTCTTCGTTATGCTCTAAAACATATGTCTGTATAGGCAATCTATCTACCGGTGGTTCTTCAAGTACACTCATATCTCTTATACCTACTAAGCTCATATGAAGTGTTCTTGGAATTGGTGTTGCAGATAATGTTAACACATCTACATCGCCTTTCATTTGTTTAATTTTTTCCTTATGGGTTACTCCAAAACGTTGTTCCTCATCAACTATTAATAATCCCAAGTTCTTAAATTCTATATCTTTAGATAAAACCCTATGTGTACCAATAACTATGTCTACTCCACCATTTTTTAACTTAGCTATTGTTTGTTTCTGCTCTTTTGGTGTTCTAAATCTAGATAGCATCTCTATATTTACTGGAAAGTTCTTCATTCTTTGTTTAAAATTATTATAATGTTGTTGTGCTAATATAGTCGTAGGCACCAAGAAAACTACTTGTTTACTATCCATTACAGCCTTAAATGCTGCTCTTATGGCAATCTCTGTCTTTCCATAACCTACATCTCCACATATTAACCTATCCATTATTTTCTTGCTTTCCATATCCTGTTTCGTTGCATTTATAGCATCCATTTGGTCCTTTGTTTCCTCGAATCCAAATGTTTCCTCAAATTCTCTTTGCCAAACTGTATCTTCTCCAAATTGATATCCTTCTTTTTCTTGTCTAATTGCATACAGTTTAACTAATTCTTCCGCTATATCCTTTACTGCACCTTTAACACGTGCTTTTGTGTTCTTCCACTCTACTGAATTAAGTTTGTTTATCTTAGGCTTTTTAGCATCTGCTCCTGCAAATTTCTGCAATGAATCTAAACTAGATGCAATAACAAATAACACACCATTATCAGCATATTCTATTCTTACATAATCTTTTACAATTCCGTCTACTGTAATCTTTTCTATTCCCTTATATACACCAATTCCATGATTCTCATGAACTACATAATCATTAATATTAAGGTCTGTAAAACTTTGAATCTTCTTACCTGAATATGTCTTTCTTTTCTTTTTCTTCTTAGCTGATTTACCAAATATATCTGAATCTGTTATATAGGCAAACTTAACTAAAGGGTATTCAAACCCCTTGTTAAATGAGCCATATACTATCATTATCTCTTTCTTTTGTACTTCCCTTTCATAGTCTTCACTATAGAAAGCATTAAGCCCTTTTTCACTTAAATCCTCAGCCATTCTTTTTGCTCTTGTTAAAGAATTTGTTATTAAAACAACTCTATAATCAATCTCTTTTAGTCTTAACAAATCATGAGCTAGCATTTCAAAATTATTATTATAACTACTGATAGATTTTACAACCATATCATATTTTGATTTTGGTTTTAATAAGTCTATTTTATAATCCATTGTACTAAGAGCAATTGTTCGCATGCTATTTAGCTTAGCATAGGCTTGCTTATATGTTCGTATTACATCCATTTGACTAGGAAGAATATATCCTTTTTCCAATCTTGATGACATACTTTCACTAAACTCAATTTCTATTGCTCTTCCTTTTTCTTGAGTTCTAGCTGCCTCATCTATACAAATAATCGATTCTTCTTTAAAGTAATCTAAAAATGATACTGTATTATCATAAAAATACTTTATATAATTATCTATTGCAATAGAACCATTAAACATCTCTAATTGTTCTTTAAATTCTCCAACTATTCCTTTTATACGATTAGCTTCTTCGTTTTTCATATCATCACGGAGAACTTTTTCATAGTTAGCTAATTCCTTATCTATTCTTTCTAATCCTTTATCAACAATACTTTCTTCTAATACAATCTCACTTGCTGGATATATAGTTACTGATGAAACATTCTCTATAGAACGTTGTGATTCCACATCAAATGTTCTAATTGTATCTACTTCATCATCCCACAATTCAATTCTATATGGCGCTTCTTCTGTAAGAGGGAAAATATCGATTATTCCACCTCTTATTGTGTACTCACCTGGACTCTCAACTTGCGTAACTCTCTCATAACCTAGTTTAACCATATTCTTCTTGAACTGTTCCAAATCAAGTATTGAACCATTTTCAACACAAATAATATTACTTTTTATATAATCAAGTGGTAGTAAATTATCCATACCGCATTCTATTGTTGTTATAATTGTTGTAGGTAGACCTTCTGTTAATCGTCTCATTACAACTAATCTATCCCTTATTATTGCATTACCATGAATGTCTGCTGTAAAGAAAATAATGTCCTTAGCAGGATATAAATATACATTCTTATCAAACAATTTATAATCTTCATACATCTCTTTTGCTTTTAATTCATCTGCCACAATAATAAGTTTAAACTTATATTCTCTTCCCAAACTACTAATAATCTGACTCTTCTGTCCATCGACTACACCAGTAACCTGAATAGGAAACTTATCATTTTTAATATCTTGGGCAATATCATTATATTCAATTAATTCCTCTAATGGTTGATAAAAAATATTCATAGGTTTCCTTCCTTTCTATAATTACTAGTCCTAACCTTATATTTAGCCAGCAAGTTTACTTATACTTATTATTATACTTATTTTTAATTTAATAATAACTAATCTATATAATATATGTTCTTACTCTAGTTATGATTATTCATTGCATATCCCACATCTTCTCTAAGAATATCTGCAACAGCCACACAAGATTCTTCAATAGATTTATCCACTTCTACCCTATCTTCATCAGAAAATCTTCCAAGTACAAAATCCACCAAATCCCATTCTTTAGGCTTATTTCCAACTCCAACTTTAATTCTATTAAATACATCTGAACCTAAGTGTTGAATAATATTCTTTATTCCATTATGTCCGCCAGCGCTACCTTTTCTTTTAATTCTAATCTTTCCAACATCTAAACTTATATCATCATAAATAATGATTAACTCATCTTCACTATCAGATTTATAATAATCAATTAATTCTCTAACACTTTCTCCACTAAGGTTCATATATGTCATAGGCTTCGCTAAAATAACCTTAATACCTTCAATCATACCTTTTCCACATATAGCCTTGTGTTTCATAAAATCCATAGCTATTCCATATTTGTCTGCAATATAATCTATTGTATCAAATCCAACATTATGCCTAGTATGTGCATACTTATCAGTTGGATTCCCTAATCCTACTATAATATACATAAATTCATCTCCATTCCAACTATACAATTATACTTTAAATCCCCTATTTTGACTACCCTAAAAAACTAGAATAATAGGCTCCACTTGCGCGGAGCCTAAAAATACAAATTTATAATCCATTAACTTTCCAAATTAATGTTTTTTTAGTTGCTACAACCTCAGATTTCTTATTTCCAACATAGTAATAACCTATGATTTTATCACCTGAACTTGTTTTTTGAATCTTTCCTTTTTTATCTTTTATATATTGCAACACTCCATTTTTAGCTGTATAGTTTAATGTCACAGTCTTATTTCCATAATTAGCTTTATCATATTTAGATATTTTCATTTTCCCATTTTCATACCCATGAACAAATGACCCACTAGTAACTGTTTTATATATAACTTTTCCTTTTTTCTTTATACTATATTGTACTATTCCTTTTCCATTAGGATAATCATTTAACCAACTTCCCGAATAAATATATGTTATAATCTTTCCATCTTTTTTGGTGCTTGCTATATAATGTCCTCTACCATGTTTCTTTCCATTTTTCCAATTACCATAATATAAATATTGATTCTTATATACTGCAAGTCCTAAGCCACTTATCTGTCTATCTACAAATTTACCTAATGCATTATAATATGTTACATTATTTACAGTAGCCATTGTTTTATAGGTTTTAGTATTTAAACATTTCTCTAATTCTAATATGTTATTGTTTTCTGCCATATCCTCACAATAACTGTATAGATTCTTATAATATGCACTATAACTATTTACGTATTTCTTTATTTTACCTATCTTTGTACGCAAATTAACTAAATTATCATATTTTCCTACCATAAGACTATTATTTTTATACACACTTAAAACTTTTATTCCTTCATTAAGTATTCCTATAGCCTCATCATATTTATTGTCCCTTGTATAAGTATTTGCCATAGCTACATATAATCGATAATCACGATGATTTATCTCTTTAGCTTCCTTATATTTCAAAATTGCTGTATCTAAATCTCCTTTTATATATGCCCTACACACTGCTAAATACTTTTCATTGTACTCTGTACTATTTAATATTTTATCTAACTTATTAATTTCACTATTTAGCACCTCTAAGGTTTGTCTCGCAACTTGTCCTCTTGTATTTAAACAAGTTTCAACTCCACTTGCCAATATATTTATAGCCTTATCATATTCACCTCTTGCAGCATAAATATTAGAAACTAATAGATACGCTTTACTCTCATCTGGCTTGGCATCTATTGCTTTAGTATATGCATCCAATCTATCATCTTCTGTAATTAAGTGATTCCCATCATCCGCAATTGATAAATATTCATTATACTTCTCTATTGCTTTATCTGTTTTTAATTCTTCCATTCTATCATATATCACTGGAGCATTATTAACTTTATATTCCTGTTGTAAAAAACTTATTCCTTTATCATATTCTCCTACACAACCATATAAATATCCTATTTGAGATATAAATTCTGTGTTATCTACTGTCTTTAATTTTAATCCTTTTTCTAATATTTTAATTGCCTTATTATACTCCATTTCATGAATATATTCTGTTGATTGTTCTATATATGTTTTATACTTATGCTCTTCAATTTTTTCTACGACCAATTTAGGTACAAATGTAATTATAAAAATACACGCCAAAATAAACGCAACCGTTCTTACTACAACATCTGCAATCTCTTCTCTTCTTTTTAACCAATAGTGATTATTTATCCTTATTTGAGAAAATGTTGTAGGCTGCATTATTTTGGCATACTCTTCTTTACTTATATATCTGCATCCAGATAATTTGAAATATTTCTTCTCACTTACCTGAGCCTCATTAGACATATATTCATTAAGCATAAGCACATTCCTTTACATCATTTCAATATCAAATATTCCTTCATTTTTTATTTGTTGCCTTCTAAGCCAATACCCTGCTATTAATGATGAAAACATTGTTGTTAATACTAACACTGTAAAATATTCTATATTTATTATTTTATAGTTATATGCAACTGTAGCTAAAACAATTCCTGGACCGCCTCTAGCATTCATTGCAATTCCAAAGTTCATAATTACTCTATTATCCATTTTAGTAAATAATTTTAATGTCAAAACTGTTCCCAATCCTTCTAATAGAAATGCTATTACAAAAAACAATACAAATCTTACCAATGAAAAATGATTTAACAAGTTTAACTGTATACCCACTAATGCAAAATATACTGGAACAAAAAATGAAAATGCAAAATCACTTATACATTTAACTCTTTCATTAACATTATTATCTTTTGTTGTAATACATCTCAACAAATATCCCACCAAAAAGGATGAATACATAATGTTTATTTTTAATAAGCTTAGTAATGCTATAAAAAATAACATAACTATAAAACATATTTGTAAGAATGAAGTGTCATTTTTAAATACCACCTTAATTTTCTTTAAAAGATGTCCAATATATTTTATTCCTAGAAACATTCCAATTGTAATCATAACTGTTCCTAGCATATCGATTATATTCATCTCATCTGATATAGTGATATTTATTGCCATGTTTAACAATATCCATAAACACAAATCTTGTAGCGTTGATGCTGTTAAAACTGTACTTGCAAATTTACTTTCTATAATATTCATATCAAAAAATATTTTTGATATAACTGGGATAGATGTAATTGCAATTCCAATTAAAAATACCATTGCAAATGTTATATTTTGTCCTTCTTCACCTATAAAATACTTTTTAAAAATATTTATAAATGGTATGCCTAAAACCATAGGTATTACTGTTGCACCAAAAAATAATGCAATATACACTTTTACATTATTTTTTTTAAAATTAAATTTGGTATTATATCCAGAAGAAAACATTAGAAATATTAACCCTAATTGGTAAAATACATTAAGTACTTTTCCTTCTTCAGCATATTGATTAAAAATCATCTGAGTAAACTTTGGTGCCACCGCTCCTATAAATGTCCCACCAAACAGCATTCCACCTATTATTTCTCCCACAACTTTAGGTGCTTTTATTTTCTCAAATAGTCTTCCACATAAGTATGCGCCTAACATCAAAAAACCTAAAGCAAGCAATGTATATGTAATCTCGCTATCTGCAAGAGTTTTCATTGTCATTACTTAGTCCTCCTATAAAGAATTTCTTTTTGTCTTATTAATTCTTTTTCAGTCTTTTTTAATATATTTTCCATACTTTCTTCTTCCGTATTATCAAAACATTCTTCTGCAATAACTACATCATATCTAAATTTATATTCTTTATTTGCTATATTTACATCCTTCTTTACTAACATTGTTTCTTTAACAATATCCTTCTTTTCAACGCCAATATATATAGCAGCAAAAACATCTCCTCTTATTCTATATATATTATTTACAGCTTTTAAGTTTTGAGAAATAATATTAGCTGTTCTAACAATAAGTTCATCACCTACAAGCAAGCCTTGCTCATCATTTATACTACTTAAATTAGACACATCACATAAAACAACACCAATTTTTTCATATGAACTTTTAGTGGCAAAATACTTATCATTATAAACTTTAAGATCCTCTCTAAAAGCTTGTCTATTTTTAACACCTGTCTCAATATCTATACTAACTCTATTTTTACTTTCTTCTGAATTATCTTCTAACGTTAAATAAACTGCAATTGTTATTAAAGCTATTGAGCCACCTGTAAGCAATAGTTCTGGTATATTCACTTGTAGAACTATATCTACTAACATAAGTGATGTTATTGTTTCTAATGTTACAACAGTTGTTCTATCTAATCTTTTTCTATTTATAAATATCATAATCATTGAAGCAATAACATATACAACTCCAATTCCAAACCAAAATTGAACGTATGGCCCTCCTACATAATATGTACCACGTCCTTTTATATAATCAAAATCTTTAAATGGGGATGCAAATATATATCCTATTATAAAAATGCTACCTGCATTTATTATTTTTTTTGCAATTGCTGATGTATATATCAACTTAACAACATAACTCATAAAATAATAACAAAATAATACTGCAAAACCAACAACAAATATATGCGCAATTCTATTTATTAATTTCAACTCTGGCCTATTAGGGACAACATTAACAAGATATATAGTTATTGTATCAAATGTAACTTGCAATAGCGCAGTTATACATATTTTTTGAAACTCTTTTCTCGTATTAATTTTTTTACTTAGCGTTGTATATATTAATAGCAATAACAAAAAACACACACATATAATTTGACATCTCATTATTAATAATATTTGCATAATATTTCTCCTCTGTACACTGGTTATTCTATTTTATAAAACTAAATCATTTCAAATTCTAATTTATTTCAACATAGAAATATTATATATTGTTACATTACATTTCTATGCAATAAACCAATTTTTGTATCGTCTAATTATATGTTTTAATTTATATAATTTATATTAAAAATTATAATTATGCAAAAAGGGCTTTCAAGCACAGCTTGAAAGCCCTAATAAGTCTTATATTATTGATTTGAAACTATCAATGGAATTATTCCATGATAGATGCAACTCTACCTGAACCTACAGTACGTCCACCTTCACGGATAGCGAAGCTTAAACCTTGCTCCATAGCGATTGGGTGAATTAATTCTACTGTCATTTCTACGTTATCACCAGGCATGCACATCTCAGTTCCATCTGGAAGAGTGATTACACCAGTAACGTCAGTTGTTCTGAAATAGAATTGTGGTCTATAGTTGTTGAAGAATGGTTTATGACGTCCACCTTCATCTTTAGTTAATACGTAAACTTGTGCAGTAAATTTCTTATGGCAAGTTACTGAACCTGGCTTACATAATACTTGTCCTCTTTCGATTTCTGTTCTTTGAACACCACGAAGAAGTGCACCAATGTTATCTCCAGCTTGAGCTTCATCAAGAAGTTTTCTGAACATTTCGATACCAGTTACAACAACCTTACGGCTCTCTTCTTTGATACCAACGATGTCAACTTCTTCATTTACGTGAAGAACTCCACGCTCAACTCTACCTGTAGCAACAGTACCACGTCCAGTGATAGTGAATACGTCTTCTACTGGCATTAAGAATGGTTGATCAGTTGCTCTTTGTGGATCTGGAACCCACTCGTCAACTTGGCTCATAAGTTCAAGGATTTTATCTCCCCACTCTGAGTTAGGATCTTCAAGAGCTTTTAAAGCTGATCCTTGGATAATTGGAGTGTCATCTCCTGGGAATTCATATTCAGTTAATAGGTCTCTGATTTCCATGTCTACTAATTCAAGTAATTCTTCGTCATCAACCATATCACATTTATTCATAAATACTACGATGTAAGGAACACCTACCTGACGTGAAAGTAAGATGTGCTCTTTAGTTTGAGCCATAACACCGTCAGTAGCAGCAACAACAAGGATTGCTCCGTCCATTTGAGCTGCACCAGTGATCATGTTCTTAACGTAGTCAGCATGTCCTGGACAGTCAACGTGTGCGTAGTGTCTCTTCTCAGTTTCGTACTCAACGTGAGCAGTAGAGATAGTGATACCTCTTTCTCTCTCCTCTGGAGCCTTATCGATATTCTCGAATGCAACAGCTTCACCAGTTCCTAATCTAACATTAAGAGTTTTTGTGATAGCTGCAGTAAGAGTTGTCTTACCATGATCAACGTGTCCTATTGTACCAATGTTACAATGTGGTTTGCTTCTTTCAAATTTAGCCTTAGCCATTTTAATATGTCCTCCTTTAAATCGTCATCATTCTATATGTATGACGTTTATATTTCGGAAGTTAAACTTCCAATTTTATTTTTATGCAGTTATCTTATTAGACAACTGAATACCCTGCGGTATTAATTTAATATCATCAACTACTAACCTAACACTCTAAAGTGTTAAATTAATAGCATCCAATATTATTGTGAAAAGCTAATTGCAGCTTTGATAAATTATGTCACGATGCCCTGCTGACAAAGCTTGCTTCTCATATATAGTAAACAATAATAATATTACTGTTTATTATCCACAAGTTACATTTTATAACATAAATGCAACATTTTCAAGTTTTTTCTAATTATTGGTAAACACTTATTACCACTTTTTAAAAATAAGTGTTAAACGGATTATTTACCGTTCTTACCAGCTAATACTTTTTCTTGTACTGACTTAGGTACTTGCTCATATTTCTCGAAGAACATTGAATAGTTACCACGTCCTTGAGTCTTAGAACGAAGATCAGTAGAGTATCCAAACATTTCTGATAGTGGAACATATCCTTTTATCATCTTACCTCCACCGATGTCTTCCATACCTTCAATACGTCCTCTACGTGAGTTGATATCACCAATAACATCACCCATGTAGTCTTCTGGAGTTGTTACTTCAACTCTCATGATTGGTTCAAGTAAAACTGCACCAGCTTTGCTCATAGCATCTTTAAATGCCATTGAACCAGCGATCTTAAATGCCATTTCGTTTGAATCCACTTCATGGTATGAACCATCATATACAGTAGCTTTAATACCAAGTACTGGGAATCCACCAAGGATACCTGACTTAGAAGCTTCTTCTATACCTTCACCAACTGCTGGAATGTATTCCTTAGGAATAGCACCACCAACAACTGTTGATGTAAACTCAAATGTCTTCTCAGCGTTAGCATCCATTGGTTCAAATTTAACTTTACAGTGTCCATATTGTCCACGTCCACCTGATTGTTTTGCATACTTACTATCAACATCAACTGGTTTAGTAAATGTTTCTTTATATGCAACTTGAGGTGCACCAACGTTTGCCTCTACCTTGAATTCTCTTAATAATCTGTCAACAATGATTTCAAGGTGAAGTTCACCCATACCTGAAATGATTGTTTGTCCAGTTTCATGGTTAGTATATGCTCTAAATGTTGGATCTTCTTCAGCAAGTTTAGCTAATGCTTCACTCATCTTTCCTTGTCCAGCTTTAGTCTTAGGCTCGATAGCTACATCGATAACTGGCTCTGGGAATTCCATTGATTCCAAGATAACTGGATGTTGCTCATCACAGATTGTATCACCAGTTGTAGTGAATTTAAATCCGATTGCAGCTGCAATATCACCTGAATATACTTTTGATAATTCTTCTCTCTTATTAGCGTGCATTTGAAGAATACGTCCAACACGCTCTTTCTTTCCTTTAGTAGCGTTAAGTACATAAGAACCTGAATTCATTGTACCTGAATATACTCTAAAGTATGCTAACTTACCAACAAATGGGTCAGTCATAATCTTGAATGCCAATGCTGAGAATGGCTCTTCATCTGATGAATGTCTTACGATTGGGTTACCTTCCATATCAGTTCCTTCGATATCTGGTACATCTGTTGGAGCTGGCATGAACTCAAGTATTGCATCAAGAAGCTTTTGAACACCTTTGTTTCTGTAAGCTGTACCACAGCATACAGGTACAATTGTACATTCACAAGTAGCTTTTCTTAAAACCTTCTTAAGTTCTTCGTTAGTAACTTCTTCACCTTCAAGATATTTCATCATTAAGTCATCATCTTGCTCACAGATTTTTTCAACTAAATCTGCTCTATATAATTCTGCCTCATCTTTCATATCTTCTGGGATCTCAACTATTGAAATGTCTTCACCCTTCTCATCATTATAGATGTAAGCTTCCATCTCAAATAAGTCAATAATTCCTTTGAAGTCATCCTCTTTACCGATTGGTAATTGTAGAGGCACTGCGTTTTTACCTAAACGAGTTTTAATCATATCTACTGCATTGTAGAAATCTGCACCTAGGATATCCATTTTATTAATGAATGCCATTCTTGGTACATTGTATGTGTCAGCTTGACGCCATACGTTCTCTGATTGTGGTTCAACACCACCCTTTGCACAGAATACACCTACTGCACCATCAAGTACACGTAGTGAACGCTCAACTTCTACAGTGAAGTCAACGTGTCCAGGAGTATCTATGATATTAATTCTATGTTCTTGTGCTCCTGCTTTCACTTTAGCATGATCTTGTTGTGTCCAGTGACATGTAGTCGCTGCAGATGTTATAGTGATACCTCTTTCTTGCTCTTGTTCCATCCAGTCCATAGTAGCAGTTCCTTCATGTGTATCACCGATTTTGTAATTAACACCAGTATAATATAGAATACGCTCAGTAAGTGTTGTTTTACCAGCATCGATATGAGCCATGATACCTATATTTCTAGTGCGTTCCAATGGATAATCTCTTCCTGCCAAGGGAATTCCTCCTTAATCGTTATTAATCAAAAGCTAACGCCCTTGATTTAGATGCTTGTGCATTTAATATTCCCAAAGGAATATTAATACACGTGCTTGTCATTGAATTCCATAGAATCCTAAGATAATATTCCGCAATTATGCGTAATATATTACCATCTATAATGAGCAAATGCTTTATTTGCTTCTGCCATTTTATGCATATCTTCTTTTCTCTTAACTGATGCACCAGTGTTATTAGCTGCATCTAAGATTTCATTTGCCAATCTTTCTTCCATAGTCTTCTCGCCTCTTTTACGTGAGAAGAATGTTAACCAACGAAGAGCTAATGCTTGTCTTCTATCTGGTCTAACTTCGATTGGTACTTGGTAAGTTGCTCCACCGATACGTCTAGCTTTAACTTCTAAAACTGGCATAACGTTGTTCATAGCTTCTTCGAATACTTCAACAGCGTCTTTACCTGATTTGTCAGCTACTCTTCCGAATGCTCCGTATACTATCTTTTGAGCAACACCTTTTTTTCCATCTAACATAATGTTGTTGATAAGCTTAGTAACAACTTTATTGTTATATAATGGATCTGCTAATACATCTCTTTTTTGTATATGTCCTTTACGTGGCACGTTGCTTCCCTCCTTAATATTTTTCAATCCAATACGCAATTGTTCGTACTGGCGTCTTCATTAATTCTTCGGTACTCACAAAATTTTTCAAACTTTTATTAAGTTTATTCGTGTTCGTGTCCAGTTAATTATATCTATATCATACCTGCAACCTACAGGAATACATTCGTGTTAACTCATGCCATATAAAATATCATTAATCCGACACTTTCCTAAAAATCTAGTGATAATACTCTTATTTAGCGTCTTTAGGTCTCTTAGCTCCGTATTTTGAACGAGCTTGTCTTCTCTTAGCAACACCAGCTGTATCAAGTGTACCTCTAACTACGTGGTATCTTGTACCTGGTAAATCCTTAACTCTTCCACCTCTTATAAGAACAACACTATGCTCTTGTAAGTTGTGTCCTTCACCTGGAATATAGCTTGTTACTTCGATTCCGTTTGATAAACGAACTCTGGCAATCTTTCTAAGCGCTGAGTTAGGTTTCTTAGGAGTTGCAGTTCTAACAGCTGTACAAACACCTCTCTTTTGTGGTGCAGAACTATCATTATATTTCTTTCTTAATGAGTTATAGCTCTTTTGTAACGCTGGAGAAGTTGATTTCTTTTGAACTGACTTTCTTCCTTGCTTTACTAATTGATTAAAAGTTGGCATCCTTTTCACCTCCTGGATAAATGATAATCTGTGGTTGCATTTCCTTATATCCTTAACAAATCGTATCCTCTAAAATAACTTACAAATATGTTAATAACACTATATTCTAGTGTTAGACATAAGAAACACACGTGCAAAAATGCACAATAATGATTATATATCATTTATATTCTTATTGTCAACAGTTTGAAAACTAAAATTTATTTTATATTTAAGTTACTTTTGTCTATCTCTTATACTGATTTCACCAGAATATAATGTTCTTATTCCATTGTCATTTTTCACTATTAAACCTATGTTTTCTGCTATGCCAATTGCCCTAGCTTCTTCTCTACTATCACCATCTATAATTTCTATATCCTTACCTAATGTATCACTTAGTGGAATATACTCATATCTAATATACTCTTCCTCCAAATCTATGTCGTTATAGTAAAAATATAAATTATCCAATATTTTAGCAACCAATTTATTCTTTAAGTTTTCTTGTCCATATTGTCTATTTTCTGATATCAATGGTGTTGCTATGTCTTTTATTTCTATTGGATATCCTTCTTCAGGTTCTTCTATATTAATCCCTATACCCATAACTATATAATCCATTTTTTCTGAATTGGCACTTACTTTTCCCTCAGTGAGTATTCCACAAACTTTTTTATTATCTATTAGTACATCATTAACCCACTTGATTTTGGTTCCTAAACATAGCACTTCCTTTATAGCCTTACATACACTAAGTGCAGCCACAGTAGTCAATAATATTGATTTATCAAAGGATATATCTGGTCTAAATAACACACTCATATATATACCTTTCTCATCTGGTGAATAAAAACTTCTACCTAATCTACCTTTTCCAGCAGTTTGATGATTAGCGATTACTACTAATCCTTCTTTAGCATTATCATCCGCCATTTTCTTAATTATATTATTTGTTGAATCCACACAATCTTCCACAATAATGTCAAAAAATTGTTTATTACTCAACAAGTTTTGTATCTCCTTTGTTGATAACTTATCATTAATCATATTTATCTCCTTATTATATAAATTTATCTTTTTATTATATATAAAATCAAACATTCTTAGATTATAGTTTCCTATCATACAAAAAGGGGCTTTTAAAAAATCTTACTCATGTAAACAGAATAAATCTCAAATTAAAAAAAAACTAAAAACCCTAAGACTAGGCCCCTGTCAGAATGACAGGGGCCTAAATATTAATCTAAAATATATTCTTCACTAGCATGAACCAACTCTGGCTCATAATCTGATGTTATATCAGTTGTCATATCTTCAACATGATCTTGCTCAGAATCTATCTTAACATCTCTATATCTTCTCATACCTGTACCAGCAGGAATAAGCTTACCAAGTAATACATTCTCTTTTAGACCAATTAATGGATCAATTCTTCCCTTGATAGCTGCTTCTGTAAGTACTTTTGTTGTCTCCTGGAATGATGCAGCTGACAAGAATGAATTAGTTGCAAGTGATGCTTTTGTAATACCTAACATAGTTGGTACTCCAATTGCTAACTCTTTACCTTCTTCTTCAAGTCTCTCGTTTTCATCCTCAAAGTCAAGGATATCAACTAGTGTACCTGGTAGGAATTGAGTATCTCCACTTTCTTCAATTCTTATCTTCTTAAGCATTTGTCTAACGATAATCTCTATATGCTTATCGTTGATATCAACACCTTGTAAACGGTAAACTCTTTGAACTTCTTGTAGCATGTAATCTTGAACAGCACGAACACCTTTAATCTTAAGGATATCATGTGGATTAACACTACCTTCTGTCAACTCATCACCAGCTTCAAGTTCTTGACCTTCAAATACTTTAATTCTTGAACCATAAGGAATTAAGTATGCCTTACTTTCACCAGTTTCTTTATTATTAATGATTACTTCTCTCTTCTTCTTGCTATCACTAATAGTTACAATTCCACCAAATTCAGCTATAATTGCTAATCCCTTTGGCTTTCTTGCTTCAAATAATTCTTCAACTCTAGGAAGACCTTGAGTGATATCATCACCGGCAACACCACCAGTATGGAATGTACGCATTGTAAGCTGTGTACCTGGTTCACCGATTGATTGAGCTGCAATAATACCAACGGCTTCACCAACTTGAACAGCTTCACCAGTTGCCATGTTTGCACCATAACATTTAGCACACACACCTAGGTGAGACTTACAAGTAAGTAATGTTCTAATCTTAACCTTAGCATGATCCCCTTGTTCTTGAATATTCTTAGTTGCAAGGATTCTTGCTGCTCTGCTTGGAGTTATCATATGATTTTCCTTAACGATAACATCACCATTATCATCAACTATTGTTTCACATGAATATCTTCCAGTTATTCTATCTTGAAGTGTTTCAATTACTTCTTTACCATCCATGAATGCACTTACCCACATTCCTGGCTTATTAGGTTTAGCTGCACAACAATCTACTTCTCTAATAATTAGATCTTGAGATACGTCAACAAGACGACGAGTTAAGTATCCTGAATCGGCTGTACGTAATGCTGTATCTGAAAGACCCTTTCTCGCACCATGGGCTGAGATAAAGTATTCCAAAACGTCAAGTCCTTCACGGAAGTTTGACTTGATTGGAAGTTCGATTGTACGTCCTGATGTATCTGCCATCAATCCACGCATACCAGCTAACTGTTTAATCTGCTTCTCAGAACCACGGGCTCCAGAATCGGCCATCATGAATATATTATTATACTTATCCAATCCACCAAGTAGCTCTCTTGTGATTTCTTGATCGGCTTCATTCCATTTTTCTATAACTGCTTTATATCTTTCTTCATCTGTCATCAATCCACGACGATAGTTTCTTGAAATCTTCTCAACTGTTGCTTCAGCGTCAGCAATAATATCTTTCTTTCTATCAGGAACTGTCATATCAGAAATTGATACTGTTATAGCTCCTCTAGTAGAGAACTTATAACCTAATGCTTTAATTGCATCAAGTGTTTCTGCTGTCTTAGTAGCACCATGTATATTAATACATTTTTCAAGTATTTTCTTTAATTCTTTTCTACCTACAAGGAATCCAACCTCTGGTACTAATACATTATCAGGGTTTGTTCTATCAACAAATCCTAAATCTTGAGGAATAATTTCATTAAATATTAATCTTCCTAATGTTGATTGTACATTTCTAGTAATGATATTTCCTTCAGCATCTTGCTTCTGAAGTCTTACTGTAATGTTGGCATGCAATGTAATTGCTTCATTCTCATATGCAAGTAATGCTTCATTAACACTCTTAAAGAACTTACCTTCACCTAAATCATTCTCTTTAGATAATGTTAAGTAGTAAATACCAAGTACCATATCCTGTGATGGAACGGCAACTGGTCCACCGTCTGAAGGTTTCAATAAGTTGTTTGGTGATAACAATAAGAATCTACATTCTGATTGTGCTTCTACTGATAGTGGTAAATGTACCGCCATCTGGTCACCATCGAAGTCGGCATTAAATGCTGTACATACCAATGGATGTAACTTAATAGCTTTACCTTCAACTAAGATAGGTTCGAATGCTTGGATACCTAATCTATGAAGAGTAGGGGCACGGTTAAGCATAACTGGATGCTCCTTAATTACATCTTCTAAAACATCCCAAACTTCTGATTGTAATCTTTCAACCATCTTCTTAGCTGATTTTATGTTATGTGCTGTTCCATTAGCAACTAATTCTTTCATAACAAATGGCTTAAATAACTCAATTGCCATTTCTTTTGGAAGACCACATTGATATATCTTTAACTCTGGTCCTACTACGATAACTGAACGTCCTGAATAGTCAACACGCTTACCAAGTAAGTTTTGACGGAAACGTCCTTGTTTACCTTTAAGCATATCTGAAAGTGACTTAAGCGCTCTGTTACCAGGTCCAGTAACTGGTCTACCTCTTCTACCGTTATCAATAAGAGCATCAACTGCTTCTTGAAGCATTCTCTTCTCATTTCTTACGATGATATCAGGAGCTCCAAGCTCAAGTAATCTCTTAAGACGGTTATTTCTATTAATAATTCTTCTATATAAATCATTCATATCAGATGTTGCAAAACGTCCACCATCTAATTGAACCATAGGTCTAATATCTGGTGGAATGACAGGTATTACAGACATTATCATCCACTCAGGTTTATTACCAGACTCTCTAAATGCATCAACAACTTCTAGTCTCTTAACAATTCTTGCTCTCTTTTGTCCTGATGCATCAACTAAAGCTGTAGTTAACTCTTCAGCTTCTTTCTCTAAATCTATCTCACTTAGAAGTCTTAAAATTGACTCAGCGCCCATTCCAACTTCAAATGCATCTCTACCATATTTCTCTAAATTATCTACATACTCTTTTTCATTAAGAACCTGCTTATATGAAAGTTCTGTCTTTCCTGGATCAAGAACTATGTATGAAGCAAAGTATAATACTTTTTCTAGAGTTCTTGGTGATATATCAAGGATAAGTCCCATTCTACTTGGAATACCCTTGAAATACCATATATGTGATACTGGAGCAGCTAACTCAATATGTCCCATTCTTTCACGTCTAACAGTTGCTTTTGTTACTTCAACTCCACATCTATCACAAACGATACCTTTATATCTTATCTTTTTATATTTACCACAGTAACATTCCCAGTCTTTACTTGGTCCAAATATTTTTTCACAGAATAGACCATCTTTTTCTGGTTTTAATGTTCTATAGTTAATTGTTTCAGGTTTCTTTACTTCTCCTCTAGACCATTCTCTAATTTTTTCTGGAGAAGCTAATCCTATCTTTATTGCATCATATGTCAAGCTCTTTACTTCGTTATTTGTTTGATTAACTACTTCTGACATGTACAGGTGCTCCCTTCGTTATTTTTATTCAAAATCAATATCTGCCAAATCTTCCAAAGATGGTTCTACATCAAAATCATCGTCGAACTCATCATCTTCACCCTCAGAATCGCCGAAGCTTAATAACACTTCATCTCCGTGCTCTCCTGATACAGCACTATATCCAGCGCTTTCAAATGAATCAGATTCTTCATTATTAATGAAGTTTCTTCCTTCAATCAATGGTGTTAAGTCTTCATCAGTATAATCTATTGACTCAGACATTTGAACCTCATTACCATCCTCGTCTAGAACTGTTACTTCTAATGCAAGTGATTGTAATTCTTTAAGTAATACCTTAAATGATTCTGGTATTCCTGGTTCAGCAATATTATCACCTTTGATGATTGCTTCGTATGTCTTAACACGTCCGATAACATCATCTGATTTTACAGTAAGAATTTCTTGAAGTGTATATGCAGCTCCGTATGCTTCAAGAGCCCAAACTTCCATCTCTCCGAATCTCTGTCCACCGAATTGTGCCTTACCACCAAGTGGTTGTTGAGTTACTAATGAATAAGGACCAGTTGAACGTGCATGGATCTTATCATCAACCAAGTGGTGAAGTTTCAAGTAATGCATGAATCCAACTGTTACTGCGCCGTCAAAATATTCTCCTGAACGACCATCACGAAGTCTTACCTTACCGTCTCTACTAATAGGAACGCCTTCCCATTCTTTTCTATAATCTTTATTGTCTTCAAGATATGCCATAACACCTTCGTCAAGTATATCTTTATATTTCTCATAAAACTCTTCCCATGAAGTATTTACATAATCGTTTGCTAATTCTAGAGTATCTTCAATATCAACCTCGTTAGCACCATCAAATACTGGAGTAGATACCTTGAAACCTAATGCTCTAGCAGCTAAGCTTAAGTGGATTTCAAGCACCTGTCCAATGTTCATACGTGAAGGAACGCCTAGAGGGTTAAGCACGATATCAAGTGGTCTACCATTTGGTAAGAATGGCATATCTTCTACAGGTAATACTCTAGAAACAACACCCTTGTTACCATGACGACCAGCCATCTTATCTCCAACCTGAATCTTTCTCTTTTGTGCTATATAAACACGCACTGATTGATTAACTCCTGGTGGAAGCTCGTCTCCGTTCTCTCTAGTAAATACTTTTGCATCAACTATGATACCAAATTCACCATGAGGTACTCTAAGTGAAGTATCTCTAACTTCTCTAGCTTTTTCTCCAAATATTGCTCTAAGCAATCTTTCTTCTGCAGTTAATTCAGTTTCACCCTTTGGTGTAACTTTACCAACTAATATATCTCCAGCTCTTACTTCTGCACCAATTCTAATAATACCTCTTTCATCAAGGTCTCTAAGTGCATCATCACCAACACCTGGCACATCTCTTGTAATCTCTTCAGGTCCTAGTTTTGTATCTCTAGATTCTGCTTCATACTCTTCAATGTGAACTGATGTATATACATCATCTTGTACAAGTCTTTCACTAAGTAATACCGCATCCTCGTAGTTGTAACCTTCCCAAGTCATAAATCCTATAAGTGGATTCTTACCTAATGCTAACTCACCATTTAAAGTAGATGGTCCATCTGCGATTACCTCGCCAGCTTCAACTCTATCACCTTTAAATACAATAGGTCTTTGGTTCAAACAAGTACCTTGGTTACTTCTTGCAAACTTAAGTACTGGATATTTTGTTTTCTTTCCATCATCTTCTTTAATTATAATTTCTTTTGATGATGATCTTTCAACAACACCAGCTCTTTCTGCAACAACACAGTTTCCTGAGTCAACTGCTGCTTTCTTCTCCATACCAGTTCCTACAACAGGTGAATCTGTTATTAGTAATGGAACGGCCTGACGTTGCATGTTAGATCCCATCAAGGCACGGTTCGCATCATCGTTTTGTAAGAATGGTATCATTGCTGTTGCTGTTGAGAATACCATCTTTGGTGATACGTCCATTAAATCTATCTTACTCTTCTCAAACTCAGAAGTTTCTTCTCTATAACGTCCTGAAACATTATTTCTAATAAAATGTCCTTCTTCATCTAATGTCTCATTGGCTTGAGCAACATAGTACTTATCTTCTTCGTCTGCAGTCATATATCTTACTTCATCTGTAACAACAGGATTAGTAGGGTCGCTCTTATCAACAACTCTATAAGGAGCCTCTATAAATCCATACTCATTAATTCTTGCGTATGATGCAAGTGAGTTAATAAGACCGATGTTTGGACCTTCAGGTGTCTCGATAGGACACATTCTACCGTAGTGAGAATAGTGAACGTCACGAACCTCAAATCCAGCTCTATCTCTTGAAAGACCACCTGGTCCAAGTGCTGATAAACGTCTCTTATGTGTCAACTCACTAAGTGGGTTATTTTGATCCATGAACTGTGATAACTGTGAATTACCAAAGAATTCTTTTATCGCAGCTGTTACAGGTTTAATATTAATTAAAGTCTGTGGTGTTACACCTTCTAAATCTTGTGTACCCATTCTCTCTCTTACTACTCTTTCCATTCTTGAAAGACCAATTCTATATTGGTTTTGTAGTAATTCACCAACAGCTCTAATTCTTCTGTTTCCTAAGTGATCGATGTCGTCTGCATTACCGATTCTCATCTCTCTATTATCAACATGATTAAATTCTAAATGCATATTGTAGTTAATAGATGCAAATATATCATCTTTTGTAATATGCTTTGGAATTAACTCATTAATATTTCTTCTAATTGCTTCTTCAATGTCAGCCATATCAGTATATTCTGCTAAAATTTCTTTTAATACAGGATAATATACATCCTCAGTAACACCTAAAGCTTCTTTATCTACATCAACCCATGCAGCTATATCTACTGCTAAGTTTGATAATACTCTTTCATTCTTTTGCTCAGTTGCTATCTCAACAAAAGGAACTGCTGCATTTTGAATCTCAACTGCTAAAGCTTCATCTACTAATGTACCAGCTTCTGCAATAACTTCACCAGTTTCATTATTAACAACATCTTCAGCTAATTTAAATCCAACTATTCTATTCTTAAATGCAAGTTTCTTATTAAACTTGTATCTACCAACCTTAGCCAAATCATATCTTCTTACATCAAAGAACATACCTCTAATTAGTGACTCAGCACTATCTACAGATAATGGCTCTCCTGGACGTAATTTTTTATATAACTCAAGTAGACCATCCTGATAATTATCAGATGGGTCCTTCTTCATACTTTCAAGGATTTTTGCTTCTTCCCCGAACTTATCAATTATTTCTTGATTAGTTCCTAACCCCATAGATCTTAATAATACTGTTATTGGAACCTTTCTGTTTCTATCTACACGAACATAGAATACTCCATTTGAATCTGTTTCATACTCTAACCATGCACCTCTATTAGGAATTACTGTACATGTAAATAACTCTGTACCGATTTTATCATGTCCTATTCCATAGTAAATACCTGGCGAACGTACTAACTGACTTACTATAACTCTTTCTGCTCCATTGATTACGAATGTACCAGTAGCTGTCATTAATGGTAAATCACCCATGAATATATCATGTTCTGTGATCTCATCTGTTTCCCTATTATGAAGTCTCACTTTAACCTTAAGGGGTGCTGCATATGTAGCATCTCTTTCCTTACATTCTTCAATAGTATACTTGATGTCATCCTCGCATAGCTTAAAATCAACAAACTCTAAGCTTAAATTCTCACTGTGATCAGTAATAGGTGAGATATCCCTAAAAACTTCCCTAAGTCCTTCTGTTACGAACCACTTATATGAATCCGTTTGAACTTCAATGAGATTAGGCATGTCAAGCACTTCTTTTTGCTTAGAATAACTCATTCTAATACTGTTTCCAATTTGTATTGGACGAATTCTGTTTTTTACCATTGCCATTTCACTCCTTGAACTAATATATGAATAGGCCTTAATCTACTCGATGGTATCATTAGGCTACATTACACAATAGTGCAACTTCCACACTAACACAAATGTTTCAATTTGTCAACATATTTATTTCGGTAATTTTATTTTTTTCATTAGATTACCCTTTATTATATTTTTAATATATTTATATTTTTAATATATTTATATTTCTATTAATAATGCCTATTCCATACGGTTCCTTTTTCATCATCACTACATTTTATAATTCTATTTATACAAATACACACTATTTATTATTCAATCTTAAAACACATTATCTATATTATTCTAAGCATATATATAAACTCCCAATAATAAAGTATATCCCCTTTATCATTGAGAGTTTATTTTTAATATCTTCTAAAATCTATTTTATAACAAAAATGCATTAAACAATTTATTTAATTTCATAGCCTTTAACTTATGTAGTAATTACAAATTATTAATTATTCATTTACTATTACTACATCATCAGCTAATATTTCTGCGCCTGTTGCTTCTGCTGCCTTTTCTTCTGCTGCTACTTGATCATCTAAATTTTTTTCTGTAGCTTCAACTACTGCCTCTAAAACTTCACCAATAACTTGATACATAGTATCACTTAATCTCTTACACACACCTTTTTGTTCATAAACCATTACACCTTCGTATTTTCCTTTTCCTTGGATTACATACTTAGTTGTAACCATATAATGTGCCAAAAATGCTCCATCATCACATTGTTCTTTTGTCTTCACAATACTCACTTTGTAATTTGATGGGTCAACAATTTGGTCACCATCATATAAATAAATCTTATCATTAATCACTCTATTATTTCTATATGAGAAATTCTCTAATTTAACTGTGCATACATCATTAATGTTTATTCCTTTTACATAATATTGAACTTTTTGTTTTCCTTTAAATTCCTCTCCTATACCTTTTACAGTTGCCGTTGCAACACCTGAATCTACATTATCCTTGTATTTTACTTTGAAATCCTTTCCCTCAACTAATTCCTTGCCATCATATGTAACAGTAACCCTTGGACATACTTGTTCACCTGTCCATGGCATAGTTTGAGCTTCTAATTGAACCTTGCAATATTTCATTGATACTCTGTCAAAATAGCTTGCTGCCTTTACCTCCTGTTTATTGTTCACTGCTACTACTGAAGTTGTTGCCAACGTTAATGCTGCCATTCCTAATATAACTGCACCCATTTTCTTTGATTTTTTCATTATTTATCCCCTTTCAGATATTAATTATTTACATAACACTCATACTATTTGACACACAATTTTATGCTTTATAATTAGTATATCAACTCACCTTCTATAAATGTTACATTCATATAATACTTGTAAAATTCTTGTTTTTCAAATACAGTTTTTTACATATATTAAATTCTAAACTACTTTTTTAACTTTATAAATTTATAGTTCTTATGAACCTTTTATCTAACACTCCTTTTAATCCCCCTTATAAAATAATTTATATTTTCCCTATATATTAAATTACTATAAATTTTACAGAAATGCCCCCCTCAACGCCAAACAAAGAACTATAAACCTTATTACTAAATGAAATCCCCTTATCAAAAAGGCGAGTGATATGCATCACTCGCCTTCTATATATTATGTTTAATTAAAATCTAGTTATTCAATTAAATTGAATTATTTTAAAGTAACCTTAGCACCTTCAGCTTCTAATTTAGCTTTGATATCTTCAGCTTCTTCTTTAGAAACACCTTCTTTAAGTACCTTAGGAGCTCCATCAACTACTTCTTTAGCTTCTTTTAATCCTAATCCAGTTACTTCACGAACAACTTTGATAACTTTAACCTTAGCTCCACCAACGTCTGTTAATTCAACGTCGAATTCGCTCTTCTCAGCGCCTGCTGCTCCAGCGTCTCCACCTGCTGCTGCAACTACAACACCAGCTGCTGCTGATACACCAAATTCTTCTTCACATGCCTTTACTAAATCATTTAATTCTAATACTGTTAAGCCCTTAATAGCTTCGATAAATTCTTGAGTTGTCATTATTAATTACCTCCATAAATTTCAAATATTATTCTTTTGCAAATAAATTGCTTTACTGTTATTGTTTCGTTAATTTTTCATCCCATATTCTTCTATAAATAAAGAATACCTTTGCTTATATCATATAAGCTTCTACACATCTCTTACGCTGCGTCTCCCTTTTCAGCAATTTGATTAAGAACACGAGCAAGATTTGTAATAGGTGATTGTAAGCTTCCAAGTAATTTGGAAATAAGAACATCTCTTGATGGAATATTAGCAATAGCCTTAACTCCTTCAGCATCATAGTAAGTTCCTTCAACTACAGCACCCTTAAAAGAAATTGTCTCTGCATCTTTCATAACTTCGCTTATGATTCTAGCAGGAGCTGTTGCATCTTCTTTACCGATTGCAATAGCAGTAGTTCCTTCAAGATGTTGATCTAATTGAGCGAAATCTGTACCTTCGAATGCTCTTCTTAGCATAGTGTTCTTATAAACTTTGTAAACAACACCTTCTTCTCTCATCTTTCTTCTTAAGATAGTGTCTTGTTCAACTGTTATACCGCGATAATCAACTAAAACTGCAGATTGAGCATTCTCAATGTGAGCTTTAATCTCTTCAACGATAGGTTGTTTTAATTCAACTTTTGCCATATTGGTGTACCTCCTTATAGATTTGTATTATAAAGGTCACCGCCGCCAGCAAATATAATCCTTGTATCACTTCTAAACAACTTAAAAGTAAAAATCAAATATAAAAAGCCTCCACATCAAAAGACATAGAGGCACACAATTCTTCTAAGATTATATATCCTCGGTAGGCGTTATAAATAACTTACGCTTTCGCACCTACTGTCTTCGGCAGTATTTCTTTCATACTTGTATATAATATCGCATAATCTTAGGCTTGTCAAATATTTTTTTGTTATTTTTTAAAATTTTATAATTAAATTTCCTATCTCACAACTTCTTAATTTTAGTTATCTCGTTAACTTTATCTTTTGAAGAAAAATCTACACCGCAAGTTAATGTGTGCTCTCCGCTAATTTTAGAACTATTTTTGTAAACTCATCAAATCCCGGTGGTGTAACCTCACTTTTTTTCATGCCAGCCCCTAAATGCTTTTCCACTAACATATCTTTGCCTTCTATTACAAGACTCCACCCGAAACCATCTATTACCTCACTATTCCCTTGTTCTTCATAAAACTGTTGCCAATCATTAATATTATAATATATCATTATATCCTTTACCAATTTTAAATGGTCATCATCCAAATATTTCGTTGGCTCTTCTATTCCCATAAGTACAGGATTTACATTATAATATACTGCCTTTGTTTCCATATCTATCCCAATATTAATATTTTCTCCAGCTGCATTCCCAGACATATTAAGCAATATTTTCTTTATATCCTCAGCATTATCTATTACCCCCATATGTCCTTGTTTACTTAGTTTTTTAAATGTATAGCCACTCATATTATGCCTCCTAATTATTTGCCATAGATTTCAACATTTCTTCCATTACTTCCTTAGACCCTGAAAAATATTTATCAACACTTTGCATTCCACCTACATTACCAGTCATTGCATATCCATAGTACTCAGCTACATACTCTATACTTGGATTTCTTCTCACCGAACCATCGTTATTATACCAGTAATTACCCTTAGCATCTTGATTATTTATATGTGAATAAGAACCTACCAATTCAAAATTTGTAGCCCCACTGTAAACATCAGATACTAATGAATTGCGTCTTCCTATAGCATCCCTGGCAAAATCCTGTGCTATTGTATTAGCCACCTTAGACTCGATAACAGTAAGATCTGTTTCGCCACCTGACATAATGTTTTTTATTACACTGTCCTTTACTGTCTCTTTTTCCAAATCAGAAAGTATATAATCACTTTCTGCCAATATTTGATCTACTGAATCTCCTATTGTTTTTTCTACATCTACCTTTATTGCATCATCTAAAGACTCACCATTATTATTTTTATATGTTTCACTATATTCTTCACCCTCATCATTTTTATTATCTACACCTTCATAGTAATCTATTGCATGTCCACATTCATGAAAAAATGTATGATAATTTTCTGCTCTATATGCTGCAACATTTACCACAATAGCCCCCATAGTCCAGTCAAAATATGCTCCACCATCAGTACTCTGTATAATCTTATACTCATTTAAATGCTCAAACCACAGATTTCTATATAATGGGTCAGCAGCATAAACAACGTTTTTTATACCTACCTGATCAGTCATATCCAAGTCTTTAAGAAACTTATTAGTATCTTCTACATACTTAGTATTAAACCTTTCAAACTCCACAATTCTTCTAATTTTATGTAATAAATATGGATTTTTTTCTAAAAATTCTCCGTATTGGTTTTTTATTATTTGTGACGTTTTACCATTATATAACTTTGTTATTTCCTGACTCCACTTCATATCAACCGTACTTACATCTTGCATCATACCAGTTGAAGAATTATAATTCATATTCCTAGCACAATCCATCCCACGTTCTACTAAACCATACGCTAATTCAAACCCTGAATAGCAGCCAGTTGATTGTGCAAGAAAATTATCGACCTTCTGTATCTTTTCATTCATTGTAGCCAATAACTTCTCCACAACAAACGTATAAGGCTCAGACAAAACATCTGTAACAACATTAGACTCTAATGAAGTCACTTGATTCTGCAACTTAATTACCATCTCTCTCATTTTGCCATCATCTATTTGTCCCATTCCTGCCAAATTACTTTCCACAGCCGTCCCATACTTTTCATTGCCTTCTAACTTAGACTCTAACATACATAAAATCCCCTGAACTAATGGCTTAGACACTATCCCAAAAAACTCGCTAAACCTATCATATACTTCTGCTTGTAATTGAGAACTGCCTATAAAATCATTATAACTATTAGTCACCAAACTAACATTTTCCATCGCATCGGTTAGCTGCGCATTTTCTTGTTTAAGCTGAGCTAATACCTCATCAACATTTATCTTCATAGAATTCTCCATTCCTAACTAGATTCTTTACCCTCATCAAATTCCTATCCTTCAGCCAAAAATTCTTCTTTTTCATCCTCGAATTCTAAACTTTTCATCCAGCTTTTATATTCTGATACAACATTTTCTTCTTCTTCTTCCAATTCTTTATGATGCATCATAAATTCCTCATACTTAGTATGAAAATTGTTATTAACAGTTTGTCTAGCATCATCCAAGTCATTACTTATAGCTTCTAATTGTCTAATAAATGCCATATCATCTTTATTTACAATTCTTATGTCTTCTAATAAGTTGCATATATTATTATCTACATATGCAAAATTATCCACTTCATTCTGAAACAAATTGATATTATTAACACATTCATCTTTCCTTGCTATAATTTCACCAATTTTAGACAAATACTGTTCTTGTATAATTCTATTCTCATAATCCTTGTCCATACTCTTACTATCCTCTTAATCTATCTGCAAGCTGATCATCAACTTCATCAAACCTACTAGCCACATCTATTATATAATCCGCATCCCTATGCATAATTTCCTTTAATTCATCTAATGTTTTTCTCGTATTATTATAATTAAGAACACATTCACTTTGAACAGGAACATCTGTATTAGAAGCAATTTGTACATTATTTATCGAAAAATTTGAAGATTGATTCTTCATATCAGAACCAATTCCCTCAACTAAGTCTCGATTACTTTTAATCATACATAACATCCTTTCTTTGATTTTGTTTAATATCAAAGTAGAATGTAACTCTTGAAACCTCCATATATACCATTAATACATACATTCCTACACATATAAATACAAATAAAGCTAAAATAATTAAACATAACAACAAAACTATCATCGGTCCTAACATCTTAGCTAATGGTATTAAAACTAAAAATGGGATAATGATTACTGCATACATTAATAAAACCCATCCCATAAATGACAACTGTAATCCAAATAATTTACCTTTATTACCCTTCATCATTTCCTTTGACTCATCTATACACTGTTTCACACTTTTCGTTGGATCATCTGCTAATATATAAAATGCCATACTGTATGATAATCCTTTAATTATACCTGGTATAACCAATAAAAATGACCATAATAAAACTTTTATAAATATAGTTATAGTTAATCCAAATACCTTCATTGTTGAACTAGTGCAAGAAAACAATTCTCCTACAGAGAAAGATCTCCCTGCTGCTATTTTCATCATAATAGTCATAAATCCTAATAGAACTGCTGATTGCACAATAAAAGTAACCGCAAAATTCAATATATAAATTATAGCAATCACAACTTCACTCATCTCTAGGGCCTCTACAAAATAAAGTGCTCCTGAAAATACACTTGAAGCCGCGCCAATTATCATATTATAAATAAATGCAACTACCGCAGCCATTGTCCATTTCCCTCTTAAAAATTCTTTAGCATCTAATTTTATCTCTCTTATACTCATATGTATATCTCTCTCCTTTGTGTATTTATATTACTACCTATTGTTTTTCGTCACTCCCCTAATATAAACTTATACTAAACTTTATATCAAACTCATTTCTGTTTCCTTACCTTAATTAACATTATACTTTTTTAGGCCTTTTATATTGTTATGTGTCTTTTTATTATTTATTCAAATTCGAATTTGTCGGGCTCTTTTTAATTTGAGCTTCGCTCAAAATTTGGAATTTTTTTGTTCCACACGAGTTGAGGTTACTATTCTAGTGACGCAATAATACGGGCTAGAATATATATGTTTAATGGACGTTCTCACTTGACTTCAAACCTAGTGGTACTAAGTTCTTTCGGCGCTGGCGCTTGAAATCACTAAGATAATATGAAGTGACCCCACGATTGCATTTATCGTGGATTTACCGATAATAAGTTTAACAACAAAAAACGGGTTTACCACATACAAAAGGAGGTCACTTCAAT
>SVEH01000019.1 GCA_015057455.1 Lachnospiraceae bacterium
TAAACAAAGGCTTTTCCAGGTTCTTACAGGGCCGAATTTATCTCTTTGACAAGTGTACCACGACTCCTTTTATTTTTCAACCATTTTTTTACATAAATTTTCCTTTTTTTCACTTATTAGATATAAACCGATATTTTTCTTCTATATATAATAAGGTCTTTTCCCAATTCATTCTTCTGGTCATTAGCGAAACCATCAGAGTGAATGTAACTTATGTAATTGTTATAAGTAACCGTTCTTGTTGAACTGCACGTATATTTGTACGGTTTAAGTCGTAGCAATTATCTTATCGTCTATTTTTCTAAAGACTTAACACTTTTTCTAGAAATTTCTTTTAATTTCCATTAATTACCATATGGTTGTTGCTTATATTTGTATATGTACTTTTTACTATTTATATCATTTATAAGCACATATTTTCGCTCGTATTCTGATACTTTTTCTTAAAAACCCTTTATTTCAAAGGATTTACATACACTTTATACGCTCGTATTTTCTTTTTCTTCTTATTTTTATAATATTAAGCTTCTTCATATATTAATATGTATTTATTTAGATCTATAATTTCTTAAGTTGACCTATCTTTAATACCTGTAATAGCAACTATATCATCTGGAATATCCACTATGACTTCTGTATCTAGAGCCATATTCTCTTCCATAATAGTAAATTTATATATTTCTTTTTATTATTTTCATCCCTACTGGATCACTTTCCATCTTCTAGGCATGGTTTTCTTTCTTCACTTTTTTATATTCTTCATGCCTACTAGCCCACTTTCCCTCTTCTAGGCATGATTTTCTTTCTTCCTCTTTTTTATTTTCTTCATCCCTACCAGCCACTTTCTCCCTTCTAGGCATGATTTTCTTTCTTCCCCTTTTAATTTCTTCATGCCTACTAACCCACTTTCCTTCTTCTAGGCATGATTTTCTTTCTTCCCCTTTTTATTTTCTTCATGCCTACTAGCCCACTTTTCATCTTCTAGGCATGATTTTCTTTCTTTCCCTTTTTTATTTTCTTCATGCCTACCAGCCCACTTTCCTTCTTCTAGGCATGATTTTCTTTCTTCCCTCTTTTATTTTCTTCATGCCTACTAGCCCACTTTCCCTCTTCTAGGCATGATTTTATACCATCCCAGCAAACAGATTTCAATATATCATTTCAACTTAAGGTTAAAACTAATCCTCCACAGCCCTTCCAAAAACAATCCTCCGCCTTACTAAGCCCTCCCTCTCAAACGCCCCCTCAAAAAGCCCTCTTTTAACAACTATTGCATAAAATAATAAAAAATTTACATTTTTTGTAAAAAAGTGTTGACATATTATATAATAGTTGTTATAATATAATCAAGTTAAGAGTTTTATATTTTTGAAAGAGGTGAATTTATGGGACGAAAATCTGTTACTAATACTGATTATAATTTGGAAGTGGGTCAACGTATTATGACTCTTCGTCGAAGCCAATCTCCTAAGATGTCTAGACAAAGATTAGCTGAGACTTTAGGATATAGTGAAGGAAATACAGTTTTTTATTGGGAAAATGGAAGAAGCCCAGTTCCAGCTGACGTAATTGTTAAAATTGCCAACTTATTTAATGTAAACGTTGACTATTTACTTGGGGATGATCCTGATGAGACTGATGAATATCTATCTATTATTAAAGAATCATTAGATGATATTGCTATTGCCAACGCTAAGTTAGTACCATATTTAGAAAAGTCAATTCAGAATGCTATTAATGTTATAAACGATGACTTCACTACCTATATGGAGAAGTCCGTAAGAAACGCAATTGAACTATTTGCTATATTAGATGAAAAGGAAGGTGTTTGTTAATGATGACAACTACTGTATTAGAAGAAAACGTTTTATCAAAAGAGGAAGTATTAGATCAATTACAAACTATGACAGAAAAGCAACTATTATTTTTATTAAAGTTATCCCAAAAACTTTTCCTAGAGACTAGCGCTAATTAATTAGCTAATTAAAAGCTACGTTTCTCTTTTAAGAAACTGCGTTGTTAATAACAAGCCACTTTGGCATACAATTTAATATTTCTAACGAATAATTCAAATAATGTAATGAAAAATTCAAGTATTATTGCAGCGCATTAACCACATATGGTAAAGATTATCACTAATGCTTCCATATTATTTAGAGATAGTTTACCAAGGTTACATAACATATATTTTAATAATATATGTCACTTATGTTTTAAGACATCAATAAACATAATAAACATCAAGATACCATTGTTATCTTGCCCACGGACGGGCATGTAACATTAATATACATATCATTTATGTATATATTAATTAAATATTGATTGTGCTATTATCCACTTAAGATTTTAAGCTATTACTATTACTTCAAGAACGAGACATTTGCTAGCTTTTTTACGACTTCAAGGATGATGACTTATGCTAGTTTTATTTAGACTACTATGACGAGACTTTCACTAGCACTTTACGACTTCAAGGATGATGACCTATGCTAGTTTTTATTTAGACTACTATGACGGGACTTTCACTAGCACTTTACGACTTCAAGGATGATGACTTATGCTAGTTTTATTTAGACTACTATGACGAGACTTTTACTAGCACTTTACGACTTCAAGGATGATGACTTACAGCTAGCTTTATTTTATACATCAAGGACGATAACATTTGCTTAGTTCTTACGAATACTTCACGGGTAATTACAATCAGCTCTTTGTTAATATTTCACGGATGATAACTATTAGCAAACATTTTATTATTGCTTTTTGCTTTAATAATATGAAAAAAAGAGACAGTATAGATATGCAAGCTTTTTGCTCTGCATAACTAGTTACTGTCTCTTTTTTCACGCACTTTTTGTGTTTTATTATTTATTACAACCTATATTAATCATATAAAAATATTTCTATTATCCTTAAAATTATCCCTAAATTCCCTTCTTCTATTGCAGTCTAGCACTAAATTCCGCCACTGGCATTGGTTTACCATAGTAATATCCTTGGATCATATCGCAATCTGCCTCAGCAAGCATATCCCTCTGGTCTTTTGTCTCAACACCTTCTGCCACAACTTTACAATCTATATGTTTTGCAATTTGAATTACATCACATATAAATACATGAACATTGCTACCTCTACCTTCAACGGCATAGCTATCCAAAAATGACTTATCTAGCTTTATTGTATCAAGTGGCATCTTTATTAGTTGGGCAAATGATGAATAACCCGTTCCAAAGTCATCTATTGCCAAACCAAATCCAGCATTATGAAGTTCCTCACTTATTTCAATAAGTCTATTTTCATTGTTATTCATACTACTTTCTGTTATCTCAATTTCGATTAAGTCCGATTCAACATCGTATTTCTTTCTTAACTTTTTAATCTTCTTAACCAAGTTTCTATCGTTTATTTCCGCTCTTGATAGATTTACTGATATAACAGGTGGTTTAATGCCTTTTCTTTTTAATTCTTGTATATATTTACACACCTCTTCTAATACATACATATCAATTTTGCCAATCATTCCATTATTCTCAAATATAGGAATAAATTGTCCAGGTGGCAAAAAGCCCCACTCTTTATGATTCCATCTAACCAAAGCTTCTGCACCAACCAGTATTTCTTTTTTTGCATCATATTTAGGTTGATAGTATACTACTAAATCTCTATCTCTAATCGCTTCAGCCAAATCTCCCTCAAGTTTTTTCTGTCGCAATTCTTCATCTCTAAGTTCCTGGTTGTATATTCCTATTATGTCTTGTTTCTTCTTTACAATTTCCATAGCTCTATTAGCGTTATCTAAAGATAATTGATAATTACCATCTTTATTTTTCTCTAAATGAGCTATCGCTGCTGAAACTTTAACTTCAAAACTGTTAGAGATTTTCTTCTTTAATTTAGAAACAAATTTCTTTATTGCATTAATCAATTCATCATTTACATCAGTTCCTAATACTATACCAAATGAATCATCACTTAGTTTACAGTACATACTAAATATATCATCACTTATCTTATGATTTCTAAAGTACTCAGCCATCTCTCTAATTATTCTATCTCCCTCATGGAAGCCATATAATTCATTGATATATTTAAGACCGCGCACATCAAAAACAGCTATACACATATCTGTAAACGTCTTTTCTTTTTCAGCAATCTTCATCTGCATATAATCCCAGTTATACAAACCTGTTTTTCCATCATAGTATGCAAGTGAAAATACTTGTGATTGATTTCTATACTGTAAATACATAATCAACGCAATACAACTTACGAATAACCATAACATTATTCCAAACAGTAATACAACTTTATCCGTAGCAGAATTTATATATATATCCGTTTCACTTGTCGGTACTGCTGTCACAAGATACCATGGCATCCCTTCTAGTGGTACAACAACAACATACTGCTCTGGCAGTCCTGGAAATTCCCTTCTCTCAACAAAATATCCATTTTTGTGAAAGTCCTTTGTAATTTTATCACTGTCTTCTCTATCTTGTTTCATAACATCGCCTACATTAGACATCATCGTCTCTTGCAATACGCGATTATTCATCGGCAAAATTACTTGAATAGGATTTTCTTCATTACCATATTCTCTTTGTACAACCATTATATTCTGATTTTTATAGGTAGTTGATGCATTAAATACATTGGACATAAGTCGTCTTGCTATAGTGGCATATAGTACATAACTATCACCATTTTTATCAACTATAGGAACATTAAACATTAAACATTCTTGTTCACCTTGAGGTCCCTTATCAGAAAAAACAATGTTTGATTTCCCGGTTTCAAATGCTTTCTTTATACCAGTGTGTACCTCAAAGTCTATATCTACACCTATAACACTATCTCCTGTTTCGTCACATATACCCATAATAGTTGCACCAAGTTGATTACATAAATCTGCTAACAAAATACGCAACTTTACTTCATTTTCCCATACACCATCTCTATCCATTTGCTTTATACTAGATGAAATACCTTCCATGGTAGTAGAGAATACCGAGAATTGTTTCCCTAGGGCATATACTCTCTGTTGGTCAGCTTGTACTAATTTCTGTTCCAAGTTGTTTTCAAGCGAATCATATATGGCCGCATTTAGTATCATCAACAACACTATTGCAATTACTACTACTGAACATACAACTGCAATACTTCGTTTAAAATACCTTCGTTTGTTCATTACTCAAACTCCTACTAGTTTATTTTATTAAGCTTAACATATTTCAACTCTGGAAGTTCTTCTCCTTGAATTTTTAAATCTTTCTTCTTCATCTCTTCAATCATCTTATTATAATCTTCTATTGAAGTATTCTTTACTCTCCAAGAACCTTCTGTTGCTGATAAACCAACACCATCTTCTTTTACACCTACTGATAATTTTTTACCAGCTCTATCTTCTGGCCATTTACAATCATTATCTTCGTACACTTGAAGTGCTGTACTAATTGATGTTGTTAATCCTTTCATTGCAGAGAATACTATATTATCTGATTCTGCAGATTGATCAACATCTACACCTATTATCTTTCTATCTTTATTATTACCAGCTGCTTCTATAACAGAATAAAGTATTCCACCACCACAACTAAATATAATCTCTGTTCCTTTGTTATACCATTTTTCTACATCATTTGTAATATCATTTGATGGTTGGAATCCACCTGTATACATATATTCAATAGATACACCTTTCACTTTAAGGTCTTTAGCCGCTGCCTCTGCACCTTGAACATAACCATAACCAAATCTTCTAACTGCTGGAATATCCATTCCGCCTAAGAAACCAAGCTTCTTATATCCTTCTTTTACAGCTGCATATCCAGCTAAGTATCCACTCTCTTCTTCTTTGAAAATTATTGAGTTTACATTATCACAATATTCTACGTTACCATCTTTATCTTTTGGTTCTCCATCTACAAATAAAATCTCTACATCTTTATATTCTTTTTGTTTCTTGTATACAATTGGTTCAAATAAACTACCTACGCATGCAATTACATCTGCACCTGCGTCAACTGCTTTATCAACAGCTTCTCCTCTTGCCTCTTCTGTATCTGTTACAGGTCTAAAGAAATCTTTCTTATATCCGTTCTTATCTGCAAATTCCTTTACACCATTCCAACTTCCTTCATTAAATGATTTATCATCTATATTACCAACATCTGTAACAAATGCTACATATTTTTCATCATCTTTTGTTTTCGATTCTTGTGTTGCTTGTTTTTCTGGTCCTTTTGCTTCACCAGAACCACACCCTACTAATGCACTTAATGCCATTGCCGCAATTACTAATAATACTTTCCTTTTCATATGATCATTCTCCATTCTTATGTTAATTTATTTATATTTGAATTAATTTTTTACTATCTATTAATTGAAGATATTCATTAGGAATCTTCGTTGTACTATCCACATCTATAATACTTCTTGTTTTATGAATAGTTCTTAAAAGCCACTTTCTACTATCTTCTAACATTTTCTCTTCCATTAATCTAATACCTATATGCAACGATAATTCTGCTGACACATGCATATTAATATCCCTAACATTTCGAAATTCATTCTCAAAGTCTTTTATACCATCTATTAACATCACATTATTATCATAATTGTGACCAATCTCTCTCCTAACTTCTTCATAACTTAATTCACTAACAGAATATTTAAGCAATGTAAGCAAGCCTTTGTTATCTTTCTCCATATTATATATTTTAGATAACACAGCTATTGCCTCTTTTGCCCTATCATAATCTTCATTTGTAATTATTTGTTTATGCAAAATATTTTCAAAATAATCTTTTGATTTTAATAATTGCTCATCTGTTCCACTTTTATATACTTCTCTTGCATACATCATATGCAATTTATTATTTAATTCGCCTTCTTTTTCAAGTATTTTCTCAAAAAGATTCAAATCCCTTTGACAATGATTAGATGTTGGCATATGCAATATTTCAATATCACTATTATATACAACGGGTTCTAATCTAACTGTTTCATGTATAGGATTTATCCATGTAAAATTCCTCAAACGCTTATATAACTTAGGCCTTAAATCCCTTGTAAAATTCTCTGTTGTATTATATGTCATATCTGTATGATATATCATCTGTACAATCTCTATTTCTGGAAGCATTGCTTTCTTTAAATCTAAAAATTTCTTTCTATTTACTTCATCTACAACTTCATCTGCATCTGCCGAATAAATATATTCTTTAGTAGCCTTTGAAAATGCATAATTTCTAGCTGCTGCAAAATCATCACACCACTTAAAATCATATATTTTATCTGTGTATTTTCTTGCGATTTCTTTTGTATTGTCTACTGATCCAGTATCTACAATTATAATTTCTTCCACCAAATCATATATAGACTTTAAACACCTATCTAATACTTCACTTTCATTCTTCACAATCATACACAGACTGACATCTATCATTGATACACCTCCAGAAGCCCATAAAAAATACTATGAAATTTATTATATAAGCCTTTTTTCAAAGACCTACTCATAAACCTCATAGTATATATCTGCATTATCCAACTATTTATTTAGTAGTATTTGCAATTTTTTCCAATTTTATTTCGTTATATATTTAACAGAATCTCTATTTCTTATATAGTAATATTTTATTAAATTCTTAGTTAATTCTTATCCTAATTCTAGCATTTTATCAATACTACGCTTTGCTTCTACCATAACTTCCTCAGAAAGTGTAATCTCCTTACCACCTTCACCTTTTAAACAATCTAAAATATCTGTCAATGTAGTAAGTTTCATATTATGACAGACGCAATCTTTAGACAATGGATAAAACTTCTTGTCTGGACAATCATATTGTAAATGTTCCACAATACTATTCTCTGTACCAATAATAAACTCTTTTTTATCACTTGCTTTAGCATATTCCATAATTCCTGTTGTACTTCCTACATAATCAGCCATAGCAACTACTGCTGGTACACACTCTGGATGAACCAATACCTCTGCGTTAGGATGTTTAGCCTTAGCTTTCTCTACATCCTTAGCACTCATTCTAACATGTGTCGGACATCCACCTTGTACAAGCTTAATATTCTTCTCCGGAATTCTCTTGCTTATATAATCTCCCAAATTACAATCTGGTATAAATAATATATTCTCATTATCCAGATTACGAATAATCTTCTCTGCTGCCGATGATGTCACACACACATCACACAATGTCTTAAGCTCTGCTGTTGTATTAATATATGCAACAACTGCGTAATCTGGATACATCTCCTTCATCTGTTTCAATAACTGTACATCCATCTGATGTGCCATAGGACAAGTTGCTTCGTCGTTAGACACATACACTGTCTTATCTGGAGCTAATATCTTAACTGTCTCAGCCATAAATTTCACTCCACACATAAGCACATTCTTCTGTGGTACTTGCGTAGCTTGCTTACTAAGCGCAAATGAATCACTTACATAATCTGCTACTTCTACTATATCTTGTGACATATAAGCATGAGCTAAAATACAAAAATCCTTTTCTTTTTTTAGTCTCATGATTTCATCTTGCATTTCTCGAACTGTCATTTCAATTACTCCTCTTTATATAAACATCCACTCTAATTAATATCTACACTTATAACATTTTATCATATGGAAGTATAACACTATCACAAAATTTCGTCAAGTTTTGTTATTGTGCCACCTTTCTTACATGGAAACCTTCTCCATGCACTTCATTAGACTCCATAATTATCATAAACTGACTTGGATCAACTTCCTTGGCAGTCTTTTCAACCTGGAACATCTCCTTATTACTACAAGCAACCATAACTACTTGTTTATCATCCAACTGATATCCACCCTTAGCAGTAAGAATTGTTGAACCACGACCACACGCTAAATCAATTGCTATGCACATCTCTCTTCCCTTTTCTGTAATTATAAATGCTAACTTTCCAGCATTCAAACCATACATTAATTTATTAGTAACTACTGCATAACAAGTATTAATAATCAAACCATATATAACTCCATCTATATCTTTAAATATAAATGATCCTATTAATATAATAACCAAATCTGTTACAAATATTAGCGAGCCCAATTGCAAATGTGGTTTTTTAGCCTTTATTGCCATTACAATAAAATCAGAACCACCTGTAGATGAATTACGAGTATATATAAGTGCATATCCTAAGCCGCCTAACATACCTGTAGCTAGTGCTGCAAGCATTTTATCTCCCTCATACGTAGGAAATATAGGGGCTACATAATCAAGTATAATGGATGACATTATCATACACCTAAGAGACTTAAGCAAAAATCTCTTACCTATTACTTTCCAACACAATATTGCAACTGGTACATTTAGAAATATAGTTGACAGACCCATAGGTATCTTAAACAATCTATATAAAATTAATGCAATTCCTGAAAATCCTGTCATAAGGAATTCTGATGATGCAGCAAAATTATACAAAGCTGCCGCTGTAAGAATACTTCCAATTAACTCATACACAATATCTACTACTGTTTCATCTTTTATAATTTCTTTTTTCCAAATGCTTTCCATAAATAAACATCCTCTTTCATTTATTTCCCAATAACTAACCCTTCTAGCATAAATTCCTATCCTTATAATTCTAGTATATGCTAAACAACTAAAGAGCGCCTACAGATTATTAAAAAACCTTATAATCCGCAAACGCTCTTCATCAATAAACATTTTACTCTTTTATATTAATAATGTCAATTGTAATACTTAACTATTATTTTATTTTGTTTTTATCTATTTTCACTAATGCTATCTTTATTAAAATTCAACCTTACCTAATCTTACATCTTCTAAATGTTTAATAGATTCTTCCGGTAAATTGTCAAATAAATAGTTTTTTCTACTATTACCTCTATTTAAATGATTCTCTCGTATATTAATATCTACGCTTTCTATCTCTTTCTTAAATTCTCCCGCTGATATCTTCATTGCCCCTCCACCAGTTATAATAACTTGTTCTAATATATCTGATGTTGCAACTCTAACATTATATTTCTTGCTTATTTCTCTAACTGTTTTCTCTATATAAGCATCAGCAGTTTCCTTTTCTTTCGTATATACTACATAGATATTATGATATTTGAAAATCTCTCCTTGATTACCATCTACTTTATAAGCATCAAACACCAATATTACTGTATTTTTCACAAATCCTTGATAATTGCATAGGATATCCATTAGTTTATTTCTTGCAGCTTCTAAATTAATATCTCCAAGTTCTTTTAACTCTTCCCATGCAAATATAATATTATATCCATCTACCAAAAGATATTCTTCTTTTTTATTCTCTGGCTTATACTTATAAGGTTTCTCCGCATTACTTCCCTTATTATAACTAACGCTATCTGGCTCCTTATATCGTTTTATTTCGCCATAAGTTCTAGTAAATATCTCATGTAATTCCATACTTTCTTGCTTATGTTTATTGTATTCTTCGCCTCTAGTATAATTTACACTAAAATTACTACATTCCGCTTCTTCCGCAATAGCTTGCTTTTTCTCTTTTTTAAGCAAATAGCTCTCTATATGCATATAATCAAACACTTCATCCCATGATACATTAAATCCAGCTCCATGAGCACAGAATACTGAACCTGTAGGATTATCTAAATCACTTTCTGGATTATAATTAATCTGTTCTATTATCTCTTCTTGATTATGACATGGTTCATATCCTTTAAATTCATAATAGATATTGCCTAATCCTCTTGTATAGGATATTACTTCTCTACTATATCCTTGCATCTTTGACACAGGTGCAACACCCGTTATCACTGACATATCGCCTTCTATATCGGGCCCTTTAAATGTACCATTCATAAGACCAATATCTGACATAGCTCTTCCTACCATATCTGTAGGTACTTCTAATCTATATTCATATATAGGTTCCAACAAAATGGATTTTGCTTGTCTCAACCCCTGTCTTACAGCTCTGTATGTTGATTGTCTAAAATCTCCACCTTCTGTATGTTTAAGATGAGCCTTACCTGCTACTAGAGTTATCTTTATATCTGTTATTTCTGATCCTGTTAAAACACCTACATGTTGTTTTTCTTTCAAATGCGTAAGAATAAGCCTTTGCCAGTTTTTATCTAATACATCTTCACTACATTCTGTATCAATAGCAATTCCGCTACCTCGCTCGCCTGGTTCCATTAGTAAATGAACTTCTGAATAATGTCTTAAAGGCTCATAATGGCCTACTCCTTCTACTACATTATCAATAGTTTCTTTATATACTATACTTCCTTCACTAAAGGTAACTTCTATATTAAACCTATCTTTTATAATATTTTGCAACACTTCAATCTGAACTTCCCCCATTACCATAGCATGAATTTCATTTAACTTTTCATTCCATTTGATATGAAGCTGTGGATCTTCTTCTTGTAATACACACAAATCTATATATGTTTTATGAACATCACACTCTTTAGGAAGATTTATTGTATATGACAATACTGGCTCTATATACACCTCATTCTCATCACACTCATTGCCTAAACCTTGCCCTACATATGTACTTGAAAGTCCTGAAACTGCACATATTGCTCCTGCTTCTAACCCATTAACCGTATTATATTTTGCCCCAGAATAAATGTATATTTGATTTACTTTCTCATCGTTAATAACTTGTTTTACTGATAATTTACCACCAGTTATCTTCATATGAGTAAGTCTATTACCACTACTATCTCTACTTATCTTGTATACTTTAGCACTAAACTCTTCTCCATATTCCTTACAGATGGTATATGTTTCCAATCCCTTTAAAAACTCTTCTATTCCTTCTATCTTTAAAGCCGAACCATAAAAACATGGATACATTCTCCTTTCATATATGCATTTTATTATATCTTCACGGGAGATTTCTTCTCCCTCTAAATATTTTTCCATTAAACCTTCGTCGCACATTGCAACATTTTCTAACCACTCATCACTACCTATACATGTAAAATCCACACAATTACTATCGAACTTTTCTCTTATTTGATTAGCAATCCACTCTTTGTCTGCCAAATCTTGATCCATTTTATTTATAAAGATAAATGTAGGAACACTATAATTCTCTAAAAGCTTCCACAATGTTTTTATATGTCCTTCTATTCTATCCACACCATTCACAACTAATATTGCATAATCTAATACTTTTAAAGTTCTCTCCATCTCAGCACTAAAATCAATATGTCCCGGTGTATCTAACAACATAACTTCTTTATTCTCTAAATTAAACACTGCTTGTTTTGAAAATATCGTTATACCTCTATCTTTTTCTTGTTCATCTGTATCTAAATAAGCATCTTTATGATCAACTCTTCCAAGTTTTCTTATAATACCACTTGTGTAAAGTATACTTTCTGCCAAAGTTGTCTTCCCTGCATCTACATGGGCAAGTACACCTACAACTATTCTGTTATTTTCCATCTCTATGTCTATCCTTTTCAACTAACCTAAAATTTATCACTTTTACCCAAATTACATCTATCACATAATGTTTGTAGATTATCTGGTTGAGTTTTACCACCTTTTGCAATAGGCTTTATATGATCAACATGAAGTTTAGCACCTTCTTTAGCTGTCACTCCACATATTTGACATCTATAATTATCTCTTTTTAATATATCATACCTAAGAGAATCTGTCATCTTATTACGTTCTTTTCTCTTTTGTTCCTCAAATGTTTCCTTTGTTTCAATCTCTTTTTTTACATTATAATATAAAGCTTTCACCTTTTCATAATTATACTCCCTATGCTTTTCATAAATATTCTTACCTTTAGGTGATACATATTTTGCAGAAAGAAATATATGAATTTTCAATCTTGGCTGGATTTTTACATTGGCACATACTTTATCCTCTATCCTTTTAAATCCTCTTCCTGTCATTTTATATTCTTGTAATTGTTTTGGGGTTACCACAGACTTAATTTCTTTTAAATTAGAACAATATAGATTATACTTTTTATTATTATCCTCTACCTTCTTAATTATATTACTAATATTACGTTCATTATTTTCAATAATATACATCATATAATCATCAAGATTAAGTTTATCAAAACTTTTCTTTGAATGACACTGACTTGTAAACTTATAACATTCTGCATGAATTCTATGAAAATCCTGCTCATCATTAAGACACAATGTCTTCCTATATCTAACGCTTTCAGCTTTAACTATTAGCTCATTTCTCTTCAAAACTACAACTAACAATAAAATCATTATTGCTAATATAACATATGGCAACAAAATAAAGTTCATTTTACCACCTACTTACATTAAAACAAATAAGGCCTTCTTACAATATATCTTGCAAGAAGACCTGCAAATAACAATAATAAAACTACTGCTATTATACCCAATATTTAGGATTTTTTCAATTATATTTACTATATATAGTACTTATTTCCTTATTACTCACCATTATAATTGTTATCAGCTTGCAGTGTTACCATCTATATTTGTGCATTATATACATGTATTTTATATATCCTATTCTTCCTCTAAGTCATCTACAAAAAATCCATCAAACAATACCATTTCACCAATATACTGAACACTACCTGTCATAAACACATTCCAATCTTCATCTATTTTTATCTCTAGTGTTCCACCTGGCATATGAACATTAACTTCATTCTCTACCAAACCTAGTTTATATGCCGCTCCCGCAGCTGCACAACTACTACTTCCTGATGCTAATGTATATCCTGCACCTCTTTCATAAATCTCTATGTTAATATTATGTCTATCTACTACTTTTATAATCTGTGTATTTATCTTATTAGGAAAATACTCTGCTTCTACTGAATGCTTTCCTATCTCACATGCAAGTTCTTTATTTATCTCCTCAAGAGGAATTATACAATGGGGATTACCAAGAGTTACACATGTTGCTTTATATTCTTTGTTATTAAACACCATTGGTATATCTACTGTCTCTTGCGGTGTATTAATACATCCTATTTCCTCTCTATCAAAGCTTAATTTACCCATAGATACAGTCATATTAGTTCCTCGCTTATTATTAAATCTTACATAAACGTCTCCACCTAATGTATTAAGCATAAACTCATTATCTTTAATGTAACCATTGTCTTTCAAATACTTAGCAAATATTCTTACACCATTACCACTTTTTTCTGCTTCTGTCCCATCTGGATTATATATCTTCATAGATATCTTATCACCTTTTGTAATAGGTCCAACTAATATTCCATCAGAACCAAATCCAAAATTTCTATTACATACTTTTTTTATCTCATCAATAGTTATTTTCTTACTATTCTTAGACTCATCAAATACTAAATAATCATTACCTAGTCCATGATATTTATGAAATGTAAAAGCCATATCTCTACCTCTCTTTATTGCATAATTAGCTATATATTTATTATATTGATTATTATAAATTAAAATTCATAAAATCCTTATCATTTCTCCAATATTTTACCTTTAATTATATTATTTTTCAATACTTTATCCTATAGATTTTATTTTATAGTTAATTATCTTGCTTATGTCTTCGATATTATAGATGGTCTACAATTATATTACTAGGAGAGAAAAATATGAATTACGAGCATCAATCCAATACATACAATAGAAATTGTTTATTTATTACTATGATTACAATTCTAGGTGCATGGATTTTAAATGAAATCGGCATATTTATTGTAAATAAAGAATTAGCTAGATATGCTTATGTAACAAGTATAATTATCTTTATTCTTGCACTAACTATACTACATTTTGCAGATTTTAATAAATCTTGGGTAAAATACTTTATTATCCTAACTGAAGTTCTTGTTCTAGGTATAATGGGTGTTTTCCAAACTTATCATATAGTATTATACTTTGCAGTTCCATTCTTAATGGCTGCCCATTATCACGAACGAAAACTATCCTATACTGTTTTTGCAATTTCGTGTATTAGTGTAGTTGCTGATATAATTCTTGGATATCAATTTGGTATATGTGATATGAATATGGTAACATTTACAACAGATACTATTGCAACATATGGTAACAATGGTGAAGCAGCTGAAATTATTATTAATTATTTAAATCCAGATATTGCTATAAAACTATTGACATTCTTTGCATTCCCAAGAATTGTAACATGTTTTGTATTCTTAAGAATGTCTATATCTCTTGCAGCTTCTGGCAAACTAAAAGAAGATATGACAGAACAAGTTGCTTATGAAGGAGAACATGATAAAATGACAAATGTTTACAATAGAAATAAATACTTAGCTACTATTAAAGAATATATTGAAACTGTAACGCCTGAAGGCGAAAAAGAAGAAGAAATTGGAATATTATATTTTGATATAGATAACCTTAAAGTAATAAATGATACATATAATCATGAAACCGGCGATAAACTCATATGTATGGCTGCACAAAGTCTTATATACGCATCATCCGACGGCATGGATATCTATCGCATCGGTGGAGATGAATTTGTTATAATTATACGCGATTGTTCACTTATCACATTAAAAGCGACTATTAAAGTATGGCGTAACGCCCTTAGATTAATTAATGAACAAAGCAAAGATTTAAAATGTGAGATTTCTGTTGGCTGTTCTTGCGGACCAATAACTACAATAGAAAATCTTATTGAAGATGCAGATAAAAACATGTACGAAGATAAAAAGGCTAATAAAAAAGCTAAAGAAACAGTATCTACTATCTAATCAACTAGAACTCGCAGAGCTACACCTCACGCCATGCACCTCGATTACACTTCGCTTCATCTCGGTCACGGGCTTCGCCCTTTGTCGCAAAATATAAAAAGGCTCGGCTAAGAGTAAACTCTTGCCGAACCTTTTCATATTTAACGACGCATGGCTCATTGCCATCGCGAATACTATCTCTTTGAAAATTGAGGTGCACGACGTGCTCCCTTTAATCCGTATTTCTTTCTTTCTTTCATTCTTGGATCTCTTGTTAAGAATCCTGCTTTCTTAAGAACTGGACGGAAATCTCCATCTACAGTTAATAAAGCTCTTGAAATACCGTGTCTGATTGCACCAGCTTGTCCAGTGAATCCACCACCAACAACGTTAACTTTAACATCATATTTATCTACTGTCTCAGTAGCTACAAGTGGTTGACGAACGATTGTCTTTAATGTATCTAATCCGAAATACTCTTCTATATCTCTTTTATTAATAGTGATCTTACCAGTACCTGGTACTAAGTAAACTCTTGCTACACTACTTTTTCTTCTTCCTGTTCCATAATAATTAGCTGTCTTTGCCATAATTAATATCCTCCTTTCAACCTTTCCTAGTATCTACCTTTGATTTCTAATACTTCTGGTTTTTGAGCTGCATGATTATGCTCTGGTCCAGCGTATACATGTAACTTATCTAACATATGTCTTCCTAAAGTTCCCTTTGGTAACATACCTTTAACTGCTAATCTAACAACCTCTGTTGGTTTCTTATCTAACATAACTCTTAAAGTAGTTTCTTTCATTCCACCAACATAGTCTGAATGATGATAATAAATCTTTTGGTCAAGTTTCTTTCCTGTAACTTTAACCTTATCTGCATTAACTACTATTACATAATCACCTGTATCTACATGTGGTGTATATATAGGTTTATTCTTTCCTCTAAGCACTTTAGCGATTTCTGAAGTTAAACGTCCAAGTGTTTGACCTTCAGCATCTACTACATACCATTTTCTTTCAACTGATTGAGCGTTTGCCATAAAACTCTTCATTTTGGTTTTCCTCCTTAAAAATTCCATACATCATTAAAACTTTAATATATATATATCTTCTAATTTATTTATGCTTAAAATACTATTCCGGGGCATTGGCCTAGTATTTTATTAACCTCTTGTCGCACCGTAATATTATATAATACCTATTTTTGAGTGTCAAGCATTTTAATCAAATCTTTTCAAAAAAGGTGTAGACATCGTCTACACCTTTTATAATCATCATATTATTAGTTCTTTTTATCCTCAGACTTTTTCTCTTTAGAGTCATCTTTTTTATCATCTTTAGAATCTTCCTTTGATTCTTCTTTCTTGTCTTCTTTTGACTCTTCTTTATCTTGTTCTTCTGTTTCAACCTCTGTTGTATCAACTTCTGCGTCTGCAACTGCTTCCTCTTCTTGTGTAGAAGCACTTTCAACCTTACTCATCGCTTCTACCATAGCAGTTAAATCTATTTTTTGAATAGTATCATACTTAATATAATCATCAAAAATCTGATATGACATAACTGCAAGCATTGCTATTATAATTAATGCTACAGATATTCCTACTATAACATCCTTTATCTTTCTCTTAAGTTCATTCTTCTTTCTATTGTACTTTTCTTGCTTACGTCTCTCTACTTTTGCGTTACTCATATGTTAAATCCCTTCCTGCTCTTAAAATATAGTTCTATATATTATCAATGTTTCGTTATCTAATAATATATATCAACATCATACATTTTACTATATTTTTCTTTTTGTATCAACCTTTTTTTCCAAATATTTGAAATTCATATCTATTCGTATTATATTTTGTTTTATAATCCTATTCTTCTTTCACTTCAAGCTCACCATCTTCTTCAGGTTTTGCATCCTCTTTAATTTCAGAGTTCTCTCCTTCTGAGTCAGCATCTCCTTCTCCTAATCCCGAGTTTCCTCCTTCAGAATTAACATCGCCTTCCTCAGCTTCAGAACTCTCTTCTCCTTCGATTTCAGAACTCTCTTCTCCTTCAGTTTCAGAATTCTCTTCTCTTTCGGTTTCAGAATCGCCTTCAGATTTCTCAATAGAATTATATGTAACCTTTTCTTCTATATATTTCTTTTCCACAGGATTCCATGCCTTGTAATATATAGTATATTCTCCTACCATATCAAACAATAGCATTTCTCCTTCAAATTTACTATAATCATCCATTCCTGGACCTTTTAGTCTTATCTCTAATGTATCAGAAACATCTTCATCTGCCCCATTATACACTTTTATATTTGTTTTTATATCCAACTCTGACATATATTCTACGTCACAAGATTCTTTTATTCCTTCAAATCTTATCTCATATCCTTCATCTATAATATTATCTTCTTTTTCATCATCTTTATCGACTCCATCTGTATCAGGTTTTGGTGTCGGAGTTGGCTTTGGCGTTGATGTTGGTTTTTTCGCCTTTGTATTATATTTTACAGTAACTTTCTTACTCAATCCTGTTACAGCATCTGTCACATTATACACTATTGTATATGTTCCTGCTTTTGTAAGTGTCATTGTTGACGCCTTTGTACTTGCATATTTAGCTTGTCCTGGCTTTTTAACAGTCACTTTTATTTTAGAAGTAAGATTTCTTCCCCATTGTGTCTTGGCACTTACTCCTTTTAATACTTTAACTTTTGTTCCTTGTTCTACTGTCTTTGTACTGGTAGTTACTCCTGAATAACTTATTTTATTATATGGGTTACTCTTATTCGGGTCTGTTGGGTCCCACCCCATTTTTTGTTTTGTAGAAACTTTCTTTACATATGGTCTCCCCAATGGGTCATTCTTACTTGTTCCATTAAATATAATTACTTTTGTCTTTAACGGACAATTATCATATATCCACTTTGCAGATTCTACATTTAATCTTACACAACCATGAGAGCAAGTTGTTCCCAATTTATTATATTCTTTATAGGATAATGTATTACTTTTTCCATTTTGATAATACCATACTGAATGGAATAAAATACTTCCTGTAATTCTCGTACAGTATTGACCATAAACAGGTCCTACTAAAGTTCTCCATCTATATTTTGCTGGTGTATAAAAAGTTCCTGTTGGTGTTGCATTTCCACAAGAAACTAAAAATGCCTTATATGGTTTATTAGTCTTAGTCAAATACACTGTAGCAACATTGGTTCTTTTATTAACTTTTATATAGTATTTGCTTGCAGCTTCAACATCTTCAACCTTTACCATACACAAACACATAACAAATACAACCAACGCAATGCTCATTTTAAACGCATATCTCTTCTTCGTCATAACTAGCTCTCCTCTCTAACCCTAAATAATACGAAAACACATTTTACATATCGGACAACCGCTAGCTTTTCCATAGAACCATATGACCTATTTTCATGCATTTTATTTCTTTCTTGCCTTTTCATCTTTCTTTACGAACTTAGAAGCCACATAAACAATATATGTCCAATAGCAAATAAGCTATAATTTGTCGAGCTCTTTTTAATTTGAGCTATCGCTCAAATTAGGAAATAATAGGCTCCGCGTAAGTGTAGCCTATTATTCTAGGTTCAAAAATAGAGACGATATAGATATTTTTTCTCACGCTCTCGCTCCATTGCGTTGCCTAGGAGTACTAAACTCACTGTTCGCTAATGTCGTAAACATTAGCTCCAGTTCATTAAGTGCTCAGGCACGCAAATCCCGAAAAAACATCTATATCGTCTCTATTTTCTTATTTCTCTTATAGTTTTACGGTCCTATTGATATCTTTTACTTTATTGGAACGTATTTCTCCTTAAATTTCAAGTATAATAATTACATCTAAATCTCAGTATACAGCAAATAATAAAGGGGCTCGAATGTATATGTTTAAGGGTGTCTGAGCCCCTCGGCACTTAGTGATTTCAAGCATCAGCGCCGAAAGAACTTAGTGTCCGCTAGGCGCGAAGTCAAGTGAGAACGTCCATTAAACATATATATTCGAACCCGTATTATTGCGTCACTAGAACTGTAAACTAAAACTCGTGCGGAGCCTATTGATCCCCAATTTGAGCGATAGCTCAAATTATAAAGAATCTTAAATACCACAACCATGCCCCTGTCGGAACGACAGGGGCACAAGAAACCTACAAATTAGAGTTTATTTAATTTATATAAAAAACCTTATGCTATTTCTAATGCTACTTCCATCATGTCATTAAAGCTAACTTGTCTTTCCTCTGCTGGTAAAGACTCACCAGTTAAGATATGATCAGATACTGTAAGTATACATAATGCTTTCTTTCCTGCTCTTGCTGCATTCATATATAATGCTGCTGCTTCCATCTCTATACATGCAACACCCATCTTCATCCAAGCTGGTGTAGCTGTTTTGGCATCATCATTGTAGAATGTATCTGAAGATAATACATTACCTACAAAGTAATTAACACCTTTATTCTCTGCTGCATCTACTGCTTTTCTTAATAAGTCATAGCTTGCGATTGGTGCAAATGTTCCTGGTAACTCATATTGAGCTGCATAGTTTGAGTTCGTTGAAGCTCCCATAGCTATAACTAAATCTCTAACTTTTAAATCTTCATTTATTGCTCCTGCTGATCCTATTCTAATAATATTCTCAACATCATAGAAATTATATAATTCATATGAATATATACCTATTGATGGCATTCCCATTCCATGTCCCATTACTGAAATTTCTTTTCCTTTATATGTTCCTGTATACCCAAACATATTTCTTACTGTGTTAAATTGTTTTACATTCTCTAAGTAAGTTTCTGCAATAAATTTAGCTCTTAATGGATCTCCTGGCATAAGAACTGTTTTTGCTATATCTCCTTTTTTTGCTGCGTTATGTGCTGTTGGTGTACTCATAATCTTTATCCTCCTAAATTCTCTAAATATTATATTTCTTATATTCTCTCTTTTAATCTAAATGTATATTATATACTTTATGTATATTATATACTTTCACCTTAATTTTTACGTTACTTAGTAATTTCATCTAACATTGAAGTTCCTTCTATCTCGTCACCTTTTATATTAAAGTAATCTAATATAGTCATTGCTATATCTGCAAATGTCTTTCTTGTTCCAAGGTTCACACCCGCTTTTATATTCTTTCCATACATTACAAGCGGAGTATACTCCCTTGAATGATCTGTAGATGGTGTAATTGGATCACATCCATGATCAGCTGTAATCATAAGAATATCATCATCCTTAAGCATAGCTAAAATCTCTGGTATTCTCTCATCAAATGCTGTAAGTGCTTTTGCATAGCCTTCAACATCATTACGATGTCCATAAAGCATATCGTAATCTACTAGGTTAACAAAACATAATCCTTCAAAATCTTCTTTTGAATAATCAAGCATTTTGTCAACGCCATCCATGTTATTCTGAGTTCTAACCATATCTGATATACCTTTTCCTGCAAATATATCATTAATCTTACCTACTGCCTTTACTGCCAAACCATTGTTGATTAATATATCAAGCATAGTTGTCTTAGGTGGTTCCAATGAATAGTCATGTCTATTAGTTGTTCTCTTATATGGATATTCACCTTCAAATGGACGAGCAATAATTCTTCCTACTCCCCATTCACCTACACATAATTCTCTTGCTATATCACAGTATCTATATAATTCATCAATTGGAACTATATCCTCGTGAGCTGCAATTTGAAGAACTGAGTCAGCTGAAGTATACACAATAAGTGCTCCTGTCTCAACATGCTCTCTACCATAATCCTTTATTACCTCTGTTCCTGAATATGGCTTATTACAGATAATTCTTCTTCCTGTTGCCTCTGATAGTTTATCTAATAATTCTTTAGGAAAACCATCCGGGAATGTTGGAAGAGGTTTCTCTGATATAATACCAGATATCTCCCAATGACCTATTGTTGTGTCTTTACCTTTAGATGCTTCATGCATTCTAGCAACAGCTGCTGTTGGATTCTCTACTGCTGGTCTACAATCTACACCTTCAATATTAAATAATCCTAGCTCTGCCATGTTTGGCATATTGAAATATTCACTTGTTGACGCAGCTTTTAAAGTATTACTTCCCTCATCCATGTAATCTGCTGCATCTGGCATTTCACCAATTCCTACACTGTCTAGTACAATTAAAAATGCTCTTTTCACTTGCACATCCTCCTTTAATTCTCTCGGAATGACCTTCATTCCTTTTGTTAGTTAATTACGAGTTTTCTCCATACTTACACAAGGTTTTCTGGGTTCAAACATTTTAGTTCATCCACTACGAACAAACCATCCTTTCTAACAAGTACATCATCGAAGTAAATCTCACCACCACCATACTCAGATGTCTGGATACATACCAAATCCCAGTGTATTGCTGAATCATTTCCATTAGGTGCCTCTTCATAACAACTTCCTGGTGTAAAATGAAATGAACCTTTGATCTTTTCATCAAATAATGTATCTTTCATAGGTGTAACAACATATGGATTAACGCCAATTGCAAATTCTCCTACATATCTTGCACCTTCATCTGTATCAAATACTTTGTTGATTCTATCAGTATCATTCGCTGTAGCATTAACTATCTTACCATTCTCAAACTCAAGCTTAATATTCTCATAAGTATATCCTTGATATACTGCTGGAGTATTATAGCTAAGTGTTCCATTGATAGAATCTTTTACTGGAGCTGTAAACACTTCTCCATCCGGGATATTCATCTCCCCTGCACATGGAATTGCTGGAATATCTTTTATTGAAAATGTTAAATCTGTTCCTGGTCCAACAATTCTTACTTTATCTGTTTTATTCATATAATCTACTAGGCTTTCCATTGCCTTGCCCATTTTGGAATAATCTAAATTACATACTTTAAAGTAAAATTCCTCAAATGCTTCTTTACTCATATTAGACAATTGCGCCATAGAATTATTAGGGTATCTAAGCACAACCCATCTTGTTTGCTTTACTCTTATCTCACCATGAACTGGAGTTGAGTATAACTTCTCATACAAATTCATCTTATCTGCTGGCACATCTGACAATTCTGATACATTATCAGTTCCTCTAACTGCAACATAGCAGTCCATACTTGCCATCTCTTTACCATCAATTTCTGCCATAAGCTTCAATTGTTCTTCACTACAATTAAGCAACACTTCTCTTAATACACTTTGATCTGTATAATGTGGAAATGGTAATCCACCAACATTATACACCTCTTTTATTATTGCTCTTGCTAAATCAGTAGTAGCACTACCTATATAATGAACATATACCTTCTCGCCTTTTTTTACTTTCATTGAATGATTAACTAAATTCTTAGCTAATAACTTTACTCTCTCATCCATATCTATATATCCTTTCATATACTACTTCACATAACTAATAAACACATTACCAACCTTACCAAATGTATCTTTTGCATTACTTCTTCCTACTTTTGTTTTGCCACCTGTATTTGGGTCATAATAAGTAATACTTGTCTGTGTATATGCAGTAATTACTACTGCACTATTACCTGACTTCATTGCAATTATTGGCTTATCTTTACTAATTGAATAATCTAATTTCTCCAATGGTGTACCTGTATAATTAATAGCTGTACCATCAATAAACTTATCTATCTTTTCCTCTATACTGCCATCCACTTTAGAAATCTCGTCTACATTTATATCTTTACCTGAATGTTTTAGAAGTATTCTAATGCATGCATTAATACTTCCACCACTAGCTCCAATCTTATCTATATCTGATACAGATGTTGTAAGTGGTGCAATACCTCTCTCCCAGATTATATTACCTTGATTGTCAAATACATTACCCATACGTTCATCTGCCTTTACTATTGCATCTGCCGCATTATCGTATCCAACTTCTAATCCATAATATGAATATACAAAGTAATACTTATCCTTCATTAAGTCCTCATAAACTCTAACTGTAGTATCACCTTTTATAATAGTATTCTCAACCTGTCTAACCTGTGGTACTTCATTCATTTGATATCCTTCTGGAATTGTCATATACCACTCTGTTAAGGTTGCATCTGTTTCTCTATGATTAAAACTAAAATTACTATTTTTCTCTATCTGATTGTTAAATATACTTTCATCTGATGTCGCTATAAACTTACCTGAATCACCTTTTTTAACCCTTTTAAGAATCATCTTATTATCTTCAATAGTCATACTAACAACATAACTATCCTTTGGCTTGTAAGTTTTGGCAACCTTTCCATCAATTGTTGCAATAATTACTTCACTTAATGGTACAATCTTTGTTCCATCCATCATTCCAGCTACATTTGACTTAGCTGCATAGCCATATATCATATTGCCTTGCATCTCGCCAAGAAGTTTAATACACTTATCACCTGGTGCTTCCAATCTTGTTACTTTCTTACTTCTAAGCTTCATAACATTAATATGTGTATACTTACCATCTGATTCTTGCCAAGCAAGGAAATCCCCCTTCTTAGACAAAATCATGTTCTCTTCGTTTATACCTTTTGCAATAGTTTCAACTTTTCCTTGCTTAATATCGTAAGCATATATACTTTCCGCTAATGAAAAATAAAATACATCCTTATCACTTACATAAGCAAAGTCGTTAATTTTCTCATTTAATACTGCATATGGTATATCTACCGGAATATTAACTTGTTCTTCAATTCTATTCTGTTCTACATGATGCTTATATAATACAATTGTCATTCTTCCTTCATAGTCTCCACGATTCATATATCCATAAACCATAAAATAAGCATCACCGTTATCTTCAACATTAAGTACTTTTATATTATGCGCATCATAAACATCTCTAAAATAATCTGTTCCTTTATCTTGTTTAAATGAAAATACCTTAGCACAATCATTAAGTGGTGCATTATAATACCATAACTCTCCATTACGAACAAAATAAATCTTACTGTTATCTTCACTTGTTGTAATATCTGTACCTGCATCTTGTGTTATTCCAAGTTTAAATTCATTCTCAGCCAAACTTACTAACCCTATATCAAATACTGATTCCATACATCTTTCATAATATAACAAATACGTTCTATCTGCTGTCCATCTAATTCTATAACCTTCTTTAATTTCATATGTTTCATCTCCTGAAGGTGTCTTGGCAGTTGCATAGTACTTAATTTCCAAAACAGCTGTATTATCAGCAACCTCCCTAATTGTAACAAACAAATCACTTATTACCTTAGGTGCCAACTTACAAAAACTTATAGTATCTAAATTTGACTTAATATTAACATATGATAAATCCTTATTATCCATCTTAGATGCATCTGTTTCTAAATAAGTTCTAAGTTCTTCTGCCTTACTTTTATCTATTGTTTTACTATGAAAATCCTTAGCAAATTTTATTATTTTATCATCAACTGTATCTTCATTCTTCTTAACTCTAGCAAAATAATAAATTTTATCTCCCTTATCAGTTATTAACGCTATCTTTAAAGCATATTCCTCATTCTCATTAAGTTCTTTGCTAATCTTAACATCAAACTCTTGATATGTCTTATCCTTCTTAAATGTTCTTATTATTCCTGTGTCTATTATCTCTTCTTCGTTACCACACGCACTTACTTCGTATATAACTTTTTTAACTTCTGTCTCATTGGCTTTAATTTTAAAACTACACTTTTGTTCCTCGTCTATAGATACGATTCCATCTCGTATGTATCTAGCCTCTATATTAGCAGTATATCCATGCATTGGATTAATTAACTCATCACCTACTTGTACATACAATACTGGAAATGTCGCTGCTTGTGTTTCTTTTACTGTTTCTATACCATTATCCTTCTCGCTTATGTGACCACTAAAAATATATATTGAAATAATAAAAACAATTATTGTGACTGTTATTCTATAAAATTGTTTCATATATCATTCACCTTCATCTAATTTTCTACCCACTAACACAAGATAAATTTTAGCATATTAATTTTTTTTTTACAATGACTAGTTCTTAATTTAAAATTTAATTCATATATTATTCATAAACAGCGTTTTCCCCTAATATAAATGGAGGATTAATATGAATAATAACTTTACAATGACAAATGATTACATACTATTTTTATTACCTGTAGATGCTCGTACAATTAAGGAAATAATAAATGAAAAATTAGATATGTTAGAATATCAAGACAGTTATATCTACCATGAATATCCGGATAAAAATGAATTATTAAGAACTCTTGAAGAAATATATTCTTCTCCAATTTTCCCAACTTCACACGCTTCTCTAAGAGACCTTGCTCATACTATGTTAGTTTACGAAATATTAGATCGAAGAAACCGTTATTTTAATATTATTTCAAATTTTGAAGAATAGTGATACTATTATAATTCTAAAGAATCTTATAGAATCCCCAAACTAGGCCCCTGTCGGAATGAACCGACAGGGGCCTAGCAACCTACAAATTATAGTTTATTAATTGTTGGCGTATTATTTAAAATATAAATATATTTGAATTTGCTAATCTCATCTGCTCTTCATCTAATGTAAAAAAGCTAAATCCCTCTTTATTAATTCTAAATCCTACTCCGCCTGAAACATTACTACGTGGGCCCATATGTGGTGGTCTATTTCTCATAACTTCTGATTGTATTAACTCTGCATCTAATGCCGCGCTCACGTCCTCTACAAAAGAAGTTACCCAACGAATTGTTGCATCAATATCTCTGTATGTTATAAATAACTCGCCAGTATTAAAATTAACATACCATCCTGACTCATTGGCCATCATTTCCTTTGTGCTTAAGCACTTGCAGTTTTTTGGTAATTGCATGTCTACCATTTTTTTAATTCTCATAATTATAAAAAAGCTCCTTTTCCCTCCATAAATTACCCTTTAATACTTAAGAAAATTCTAGCACATCAAAAGTTATATTTCAAGAACTTTTTTCATAAATATACAAGGTGCACTTTTAAATATACAACCATAATTTTTAATCATCTTTCACAAAAATCTTTTGTTTGCAACTAGCACATGCTGTTTTTCATCAAAGAACATTTAATATAACTACTAAATAATATACACAGTCTACAATATAAAAGAAAATTGAGCGATAGCTCAAATTAATTAAAGAAAGACATAAAAACCCCTCAACCAGGCCCCTGTCAGAATGACAGGGGCCTATGCCTAAAAACTATAATTTATAATTCATTACATATGATTTTCTGCTGCGCTAATACGAGCAATTGAACGGCGAAGTGCCATTTCTGCTCTATCTAGATTAGCACCTTCTTCTTCACCTTTCAAACGTCTCTCTGCTCTTATCTTAGCTTCTTTAGCTCTATTTATATCTATTTCATCTGGCCATTGACAATCTTCTGCCAATATAGTTACATTATCTTGCATTACACGAATTATTCCGTCAATTAAAACAGCCTCTTTTATACCTGACTCTTCGTGAATTTTAAGAATTCCTGGTGCTGCAACTGCTGTAAAAGGAATATGTCCCTTTAATACACCTACTTCACCTTCTGTTGTAACCATCTCAACCATATCTACATCTCCTAGATAAAATTCTCTATCTGGAGAAACAATCCTTAATTTAAACATATTTTCTGCCATACGTCACCTACTTATTTTTATAACGCTCAATAACATCATCTATGTTACCTGCATTTAAGAAGTAACTTTCTGGAATATCATCATGTTTTCCTTCAAGTATTTCTTTAAAGCCTTGGATAGTCTCCTCTATAGGAACATACTTACCATCTAAACCTGTAAATTGTTCTGCAACTTTAAATGGTTGAGATAAGAATCTTTGAACTTTTCTCGCTCTAGAAACTATAAGTTTTTCCTCTTCTGATAACTCATCCATACCAAGAATTGCAATAATATCTTGTAATTCCTTATATCTTTGAAGTATCTCTTGAACACCTCTTGCAACATTATAATGATCCTCACCAACAATTCTTGGATCCAAAATTCTTGATGTTGACTCCAATGGATCAACTGCAGGATATATACCAAGCTCAACTATTGAACGTGATAAAACTGTTGTTGCATCTAGATGGGCAAATGTTGTAGCTGGCGCTGGATCTGTTAAATCATCCGCAGGTACATATACCGCTTGAACAGATGTAATAGAACCATTCTTAGTTGATGTAATACGCTCTTGCAAAGCACCCATTTCTGTTTGAAGTGTTGGTTGATAACCAACCGCACTTGGCATACGTCCAAGTAACGCTGAAACCTCAGATCCAGCTTGAGTAAATCTGAATATATTATCAATAAATAATAATACGTCTTTTCCTGCTTTATCTCTGAAGTATTCTGCCATTGTTAGTCCAGTAAGACCAACTCTCATTCTAGCTCCTGGTGGCTCATTCATTTGACCAAATACCATTGTTGTTTTGTCAATAACACCAGATTCTTTCATCTCGTAATATAAATCATTACCTTCTCTTGTTCTCTCACCAACACCAGTGAATACTGAATATCCACCATGCTCAGTAGCTATGTTAGTAATAAGCTCTTGAATAAGAACTGTTTTACCAACACCTGCACCACCGAACAAACCTATCTTACCACCTTTTTGGTAAGGACAAAGTAAGTCAACAACCTTAATACCTGTCTCTAGCATCTCTGTTGTTGTTGATTGTTCTTCAAATGCTGGCGCTTTTCTATGAATTGAAAGTTTAACCTTTGTTTTAGGAGCTGCTTTTTCATCAATTGGTTCTCCTAATACATTAAACATTCTTCCTAATGTCTCTTCTCCAACTGGTACAGTAATAGGGGCACCTGTTGCAACTGCTTCCATACCTCTTACAAGACCATCTGTTGGTCCCATGGCGATACATTTGACAGTATCATCTCCAAGTTGTTGTGCAACTTCTACAACAAGCTTTTCTCCTCTATTATCTATTTCAATTGCTTCATTTATCTCTGGAATTTTACCATTGCTAAACTTAATATCAAGTACTGCACCTATAATTTGGGTAATCTTTCCGATATTGTTTGCCATTAATTTACCTCATTTCTACACCACAAGCTAATCGCTTTGGTTTATTTAAGTATTGTACTTAGGTTATTGTCTATTAGACACTCATCGTGACCACACCACAAGCAATCCCTTTGGTTTATTTAAGCATCATACTCTTGTTTTGTCTATTATCCATTTATCGCAGCCGCACCGCCTACAATCTCAGTAATTTCCTGAGTTATGGCAGCCTGACGAGCTCTGTTATACTTTAATCCTAATTCTTCTATCATAGTTTCTGCATTAGATGTGGCTGAATCCATCGCTTGCATTCTAGCTCCATTCTCACTTGCAAATGATGCAACTAGTCCACCATATATCAAACTATTAACATACTTAGGAATTATTAAATTCAAAGCCTCTTCTTCATCTGGCTCAAATTCCATAACAGTTAAATCAGCTACAGTTTTTTCTTTTATCTCTTCTGTATCTGTTTCACTAAATGGTAATAACTTTATTAACTTTGGTATATGCACTACCGTATTCTTAAATTCTGTATAAGCTAAATATATTTCACCAATTTTACCCTCCGTAAAATCTTGTATTACTTGTCTTCCAATAGCCATTGCATCTGAATAAAGAACATTATTCATAACCTCAGAATAATTCTGTTCTATATGATATCCTTTTCTTGCAAGACCATCTTTACCTTTTCGTCCAACTGCATATATTAATAAATCTTCCTTAAGCACATCCATACCTGTAACTAATTTAATAATATTAGAATTATATCCACCAGCTAAACCTTTATTTGACGTAATACATATAACACCTTTTTTAGTTGTAGCACTTGGTGTTATATACGGATGAGATACATTATCCATTTTACTTAACACTTGACTCAACGTCTCGTACATACAATCAAAATACGGTTTTGTATTCTCTGCACTTTCCTTTGCCTTTTGAAGCTTAACTGTTGAAACAAGCTTCATTGCCTTTGTAATCTGTCCAGTACTTTGAATACTTTCTTTTCTACGTTTTATATCTCTCATTGAGGCCATACTCGTCTGCCTCCTTTTTATTTAAATTGTTCTTTAAATTCTGTTATTGCTTTTACCAATTTTTCTTCTGTTGCTTCAGTAATTTCTTTATCCTTCTTAATTGAAGAAACAACTTCTGAATATTTTGTATCAATAAATTCAAATAATTCTTTCTCAAATCTTGCTATTTCTGAAACCTCTACATCTAGCAAATACTTTTTAGTTGCTGCATATATTATAATTACTTGATACTCAACTGGCATAGGCTTATATTGAGGTTGTTTTAATATCTCTCTAATTCTCTCACCTTGTGCTAGTTTTTCTTTTGTATCAGCATCTAAGTCTGAACCAAATTGGGCAAATGAAGCCAATTCTCTAAATTGTGCAAGCTCTATACGAATAGGTCCTGCTATTTTCTTCATTGCCTTTATTTGAGCTGCTCCACCAACTCTTGATACAGACAAACCTGCGTTAACCGCTGGTCTAAATCCTGAATTAAACATCTCTGTTTCAAGATAAATCTGTCCATCTGTTATAGATATAACATTAGTTGGAATATATGCTGAAACATCTCCTGCTTGAGTCTCTATAATAGGTAGAGCTGTTAATGAACCTCCACCTAACTTATCTGATAATCTCGCTGCTCTTTCAAGCAATCTTGAATGTAAGTAGAATACATCTCCAGGATATGCCTCACGTCCTGGTGGACGTTTAAGTAATAATGATAACGTTCTATATGCTGTTGCATGCTTACTTAAATCATCATATATAACTAATACATCCTTACCTGCTTCCATCCATTCTTCACCTATCGCACAACCTGCATAAGGTGCAATATATTGTAACGGAGCCAACTCACTTGCTGTTGATACAACAATTGTTGTATATTCCATTGCTCCATATTCTTCTAATGTTTTAACTATAGATGCAACTGTTGAAGCCTTTTGTCCAATTGCTACATATATACAGTTAACACCTTGTCCTTTTTGATTAATAATAGTATCTATTGCAATAGCTGTCTTTCCTGTTTGTCTATCACCTATTATTAACTCACGTTGTCCTCTACCAATTGGGATCATAGAGTCAATCGCTTTAATACCTGTTTGTAATGGCGTATCTACTGATTTACGAGAAATAACACCTGATGCTACTCTCTCAACTTGACGATACTTATCTGTTTTTATAGGTCCTTTTCCATCAATTGGTTGACCTAGAGCATTAACAACTCTTCCTAACATTGCATCGCCTACTGGTACCTCAACAACTCTTCCTGTTGTTTTAACCATATCGCCTTCATTAATTGCCTTTGAATCTCCAAGCATAACAACACCTACGTTATCTTCCTCAAGATTCAAAATCATACCATATATTTCTCCTGGGAACTCAAGAAGTTCACCTTGCATAGCTTTCTCAAGTCCATGTACACGAGCTATACCATCTGCGATTTGGATAACAGTTCCTACATCTGACACTTCAAGCTCTGTACTATATTTTGAAATTTGTTCTTTTATAACTGAGCTAATTTCTTCTGGTTTTAATACCATGAGTCTTTTGCTCCTTCCTTCTATATTTAAAATGTAACATTATGATATGTGAATTTTCTCAAGTGATTGGCACATTGAATTGATTTTATTTTTCAAGCTACTATCCACAACTCTATCTCCAATTCTTATAATTAATCCACCTAAAATGTTTTTATCCACAGAATAACTCATCTCAAACTCTTTATAATCAGTTAAAGAAATAAGTTTTTCCTCAATTTTTTTCTTTAATTCATCTGTTAATTCAACTGCTGATACCACAGATGCTTTACCTATATGATTATATTCTTTTACTCTATTTATGAAATATTCAAATATGGCGTTTATTTCACTTGCTCTACCATTCTTTACAATAGTTACAAGCAAGCCAACTATATCATCTGAAGCTCTACCTTTATATATCTTCTCTATAACAGTTATCTTCTCTTCCTTTGATATCTGTGGATGAGTTAACAATTTTTTAAGTTCCATATTAGCTTTAAATGAATCCAATACGCTAACAACTTCTTGCAACATCTCATCCATATGAGTTGAATTGTCTTTACTCTTCTCTAGGGTAAGTTCAAACAATGCGTCACCATATGCGTTTGCTGCTAATTTTGCCATGTACCTTCACCCATTTCTTCTAAAGTTTCATCAATTAAAGACATCTGTTTCTTCTCATCGATTGAAACTTCAACTAATTTACCTGCCATTTCCTTAGCAACTGAAATAATCTCTTGCTTAACTTCATCTTTAACCTTACTTTTCTCAAGTTCCGCTTCTTTATTAGCTCTTGAGATTATACGATTAGCTTCTGCCTTAGCTTCATCTACTATTTCATTCTCTCTCTTAATGGCTTTCTTTCTAGTATCACTTAATATCTCATCAGCTTCTTTTTCAACATTGGCTAATTTGTTATCATACTCTTCTTTTAGTTTAGCTGCCTCTTCCTTATCTGATAGTGCTGCGTTAATATTACCTTCAACATATTCTTTACGCTTTTTTAATAACTCGCGTACTGGGTTAAATAATATATAAGATAATAAAGTAAACAACACTAACATGGCAACTGCCATAATCAAAGCATCAAATAAGAATTGTGAGTCTAATCCAAAAACTCTTCCTGACATGTTAAAATTCTCCTACTCTATAATCTATTTAAGTTTTCCAAGAAGTGGGTTAGCAAATAATAGAATAATTGCAACCGCAAAACCATATAAACCTGTTGTCTCTGCAACGGCTTGTCCTAAAAGCATTGTTGACATAACTGTTCCTTTTGCTCCTGGATTACGTCCAACTGCGTTAGCACCAAAACCTGCCGCTACACCTTGTCCAATACCTGGTCCTATACCTGCGATCATCGCTAAACCTGCACCTATCGCTGAACATGCTAAAATTAATCCTTCGTTTGTTATTTGTGACATAACTTTTCCTCCTTAAACTAGTAAATATCATAATTTACTGTATTATTTCTTTTTTATTTCTTTAATTATTAATTAATTTGTTTCTATTTAAAAAATTTACTAATTAAAAGTTCACTAGATTAAAAATCTACTAGTGATTTAATAAATACTATTACTCCGTATCAAAATTCTGAGATATAAATGTCATTGTAAGCATTACAAATACATATGCTTGTATTGCTCCTGAAAAAATATCAAAATAAATATGTAGTACACCTGGCCAACCAAACATTGTTATAACCCTTGGTACTAAACCATAAATAAGTCCCATTAATACTGTTCCTGATAATACATTACCAAACAAACGTAGAGACATAGATAATGGTGTTGCAAATTCTCCAATAATATTAATTGGTGCAAGAACTATTGGCTTAAACAAGTCTGTAATATGAGCCAACTTCTGATACTTAAATCCTGCATAATGAATAAGTACAAATGTAATAATTGCAAGTGCAAATGTTACACCATAATCAGCTGTTGGTGGTCTAAAACCAAATAATCCTGATAAATTCGCTACAACTAAGAATAAAAATAGTGTACTAACATAATTCACATATTTATATCCATGTTTAACGCCCATTCCATCAATGATAAGTTTATCTAATGTTTCAACTATAAACTCTACAACATTCATAAATGGAGTTGGTGGTTTAGTTGGATCTGCCTTTTTCACATTAATATTAACAATAATTGCAAATATTATAAGCGCAAGCATTACTGCCAATATAGATATATGCGTATTGGTTATATACCAGTCGCTGCCAAATATCTTATACTTTAGATAACCTGTTATAGCAAAATCCACTTCACTTGATAAAAGTCCTGGTGATGGTAACACCGCTGTTCCTAACACTTTCTCACCTTCCTTTATTCATTGATTTTTTTATCAATTAACGGCACCATATATGCCGCAAATTTCAAGTTCATTATACTCAAAAAAAGCATATACATATTGATATACTTCCAAAAAAAACAAACTAACAAAACTATTATCGTAAACAATACCGTCATTCTTAATATAGCGCTTCTTCTCATATACTTTTCTGCATTGTCCTTATCATAGTCTAGTGCTTTATCAATTGTGTTATACATATGAAAAACAATTCCAATAGCAATTAACACACCTATAAAGCCACCTAACCATAATCCCAAAGTATTGCTAATCCACACCTTATCCATACTCATATTAACTATTGTGACAATTGCTAACTCCAATAGAGTTAGCGTCACAATCCCACCTATTAACTCAAAAAGAGTTTTTTTTGATCTATTCATTAACTATCCTTCTTCTCCATATTTCTCTTCCTGGCTTCTTCAAGCTCTTTAAAATACTGTTGTTCCTCATTCTCCCTTTGCAAATCTTTAGCATAAGTTTGCTTTAATAATATATAAGCATTCCTAAAGGCAACTATACATCCAATAAGAATAGCTACTAACACTATTATAGGAGCCTGTGCATACTCACTAATCTTAATTCCAATCCATACACATAAAAAAATAGGAACAATCATAGATATACCTACTTGTGAAATAAGAGAAATCATATATACAATAGTTCTCTTTTCTTTACTATCTAACTTTTTTTCACTCATATATGTCTTTCTAATTTTTTCAATAAATTTACAATAATTGTAACCGATATATTTATTATAGCAACAATTTTCAAAATGTCTACTTGAAAATTGTGAACTTTTTGTTACCACATCTTGATTATTGTTATAATTTTAACTATAATTGCTTACTACGCGTTTTTTATTTATAGGTATAGATTATTTTTTATTATAGACTACAATTTAAGATTGTTAGTTTCCGTATAAATAAAAACATACTATATTATATAGACGTTTTATATAGCGATTATTTATTAATTCAAAACAACAATTTTTCATTATTATACATAAATTCTAGGAGGTAATATATGAGTCCATATAAAATAACATGTTGTTCAACTGTAGATGTACCAGAGGAGCTACTTAAAAGTTTAGATATAGAGTATACATATTTTCATTATGAAGTAGATGGAAAAATATATAATGACGATTTTGGTAAAAGTATGTCTTCTGATGAATTATTTAAAACAATGCTTGCAGGTGCTGACACTAAAACATCTCAAGTTGGAGTAGGTGAATATATTGACTTTTTCACTAAAATATTAGATGAAGGTAATGACATATTCCACATTTCTCTTTCATCAGGTATTTCTGGATCGTATAACTCTGCTGTTTTAGCAAAGTCTCAATTAGAAGAAACTTATCCTGATAGAAAGATTGTGGTTATCGACTCTCTTGCAGCTTCAGGTGGCTACGGATTGTTAGTAACAACACTTGCTAAAAAGAAAGCAGATGGATGCACTATGCATGAATTAGAAAAATGGACTGAAGAAAATAAACTACATTTGAATCATTGGTTCTTTACTAGTGATTTAACATTCTTCATAAGAGGTGGACGTGTTTCTAAAACTGCTGGTCTTATTGGAAATGCTCTTAACATCTGTCCACTACTTAATGTAAGTAATGAAGGTAAACTTATACCTCGTAAGAAAATTCGTACAACTAAAAAGGTTATCAAAGAAACCCTTAACACTATGAAGGAATTAGCATCAAACGGTGTTAACTACAAAGGCAAAGTTTATATAACTCATTCTTTATGTTATGACGATGCTAGAGCTTTAGCTGATTTAATAGAAGAAACATTCCCTAATATCGATGGTAAGGTCCAAATCAGCGATATTGGAGCAACTATCGGATCTCATACTGGCCCTGGAACAGTTGCACTATTCTTCTGGGGACAGAAGCGTGAAAATTAAGATTTTTTAAGCTCCGCACAAGTTATAGAAAGTTGTTCTAGTTTCAAATTTAGGCCAATATATTATATTGGCCTAAATTTTATTTTACTGTATACTGTTATTCTATTATCTTTATTCTCAACATTATATATTAATAACTCTATTAACTTCAAATGCATATATATTTGCACTAAATAATTTTCACACTATGTCCCCACTATATTTTTTATTATACTAAAACTGAAAAAATATCCTAACTAGGTATTTGTATAATTTCGTCAAAATTATTTAGATATTCTTCTCGTCTATCATAATAATCCCATACTAATATTAAGTACAAATAAGGAAGATAGTGTCTTATATTAGGCGTTGCTCTGAGACGCGAGTCGTGCCGTTTTAAGATACTATCTTCCTTATTTGTACGTAACTAGAACCGAAAAAATCCAGTCCAAAAAATCTATTCATAATCTGCAATTAATTGTTGGATTTTATGGAATTCTCCACCATAAATTATGTTAAGTAAATCATGCATTTGTCTTAATGCCATAGATACATATTCTAATGGAATAAACTTTTTCTCTACTGCATCTGCTAGTTCATCTGCATCCAATACTTCTGCATGTCCATCTTCATAAACTACTACATCTAGAAGAAGGTCTTCAAATATATATTCATTCTTTTCTTCGTTGATTATTGTTTTTACTATATCACAGTACCAATATACCACTTCATCTTCTGGTGAATATAATTTGCTTACTTTATATCCTTTATCAAGAAAATACACTGACATTCCTCTCTTGATATCTTTTCTTGGTTTTAATGTATCCCACTTTGTTATAATAATATGGTCATCCTTATAAACAATTATATCATCTTTTAGATAATTTGTTTCATCAGGTATAAACCTTTTTCTATATAAAGAAATATGGTCATACATATTATTAAGCCTCCTTTTATAGTCTATTTACTTACTTCAATAATCTATCCCTACTATACAGATATATACCAATATATATATTCTCACATTACAGCTTTAAAAATTTAAAGCTTTATATATTTTTAGCTACTTTAATTACAATACTATAATTATTATCCTATTATTAGTCTTCTTCTATCATTCGTACTCTATTTATATGTCTATCTACGTTGGAAAATTCTGTACTTAAGAATGTATCTACTATTCTTAATGCCAATAATTCTCCTACTACACCTGCTCCAAGTGCAAGTACATTGGCATCATTATGAAGTCTTGTTGCTTCTGCACTAAAGCAGTCGCTACACAATGCAGCTCTTACGCCTTTAAATTTATTAGCTGTTATTGATATGCCAATTCCTGTTGTACAAATAACAATACCTCTATCGCACATTCCTTCTGATACAGCTCTTGCCACTTTCTTGCCATAAACAGGATAATCTACTGCTTCTGTTGAATGACATCCCATATCTTCAACTATAAATCCTTTGTTTCTTAAATGCTCTACTACTTTTTCTTTTAATTGGTAACCGCCATGGTCACATCCTATACATATTTTCATAACTAATCTCCTATTTTATATCGTATTATTCTTCATTTATTTTATATACTGTTTTCTTTACTAGTCTAACTAAATCATTAAAGCAAACTTCATATTCTTTTAATGTGCCACCATATGGATCAACTACATCACCTTGTTCTCCTACAAATTCTGTAAGATTATGTACATTGTCTATACCTTCAAAGTTACTCATTACTTCTAGTTTTAATTGTTCACTCATTGTTAATACAAGGGTATTATCCACGATATCTTTCTTATCTAATTGTTTTGCCTTATCTCTCACTAACTCTAAGTTATTATTCTTTAATACCACTTCAACCTTTGGATTTATTGGTTCTGGAAATAATACTACACTTCCCCTTGATAGCACTTCAATATCTTGGTTTGTCTCCATACTTTTAAATATTGCTTCTGCCATAGGACTTCTACTCGTATTACTTCTACAAACAAATATTATTCTTGAATATCCCATCATATTCTTTCCTTCTTCCATATATTATTAAACTAATTTTCAATTGCTTATCTATGTTTTATACCTATCGCAAATCCATAACATTATGACCGGCTGCCTTAAACAAACGATTCATAATTGCTTGTCCTAGCTCATCTTCTACAAATCCCTCTGAATATATAAATTCTACATCTGTTTTATCAAATTCTCGAAGTACACTATATAATCCATTAGCTATTGTAGCTTCATTTTCTCTACTTCCAACAATTTTCACTTCTACACCCTGTATATACTTATCTGCAGTTTGTGTTGTTGCAATTATTCCTACTTTACACTCTTTCATCTTATCCTGAGCTAATTGATTAATCTTATCTATAACTACATCATCGTCTCCTAATACTATAGCCATATCTGCTTTAGGAGCATAATGTTTATATTTCATACCTGGCGCCTTAGGAACAAATCCTTTATTGCTATTCTTTTGAAGAATTGCTTTATCTATCTCTACATCTCCAACAACTTCTTCTAAATCTTTCTTTGTTATAAATCCCGGTCTTAGTATAACTGGAACCTCTGATGTCAAATCAACAATTGTTGATTCTATACCGATCCCAACCTTACCGCCATCTATTATCATGTCTATCTTACCTGACAAATCAGCAATTACATGTTCTGCTGTTGTTGGACTTGGCTTCCCTGATGTATTAGCACTTGGTGCTGCAAGATATATTCCTGATTCTGATATAAGATCTAATACTATCTTATTGTTAGGCATACGTATAGCAACTGTACTAAGCCCACCTGTTATTGTATCTGGTACCAATTCACTTTTTTCTAATACCATTGTTAATGGACCTGGCCAATACTTATCCGCCAACTTTAATGCCTCTTCTGGAACTTTTTTCGCCAATTTATATAAATCATCTACTGATGAAATATGTACAATCAATGGATTGTCTGAAGGTCTTCCCTTTGCTTCGTATATTTTATGTGAAACTTCACTTGATAAAGCATCACCTGCTAATCCATATACTGTTTCAGTTGGAATAGCAACAATTCCGCCTTCTTGTAATACTTTACTTGCTTCACTTATAACCTCTTTATTTATACTATCTTCTCTTACTTGTCTTATAATGGTTTCCATTATCTTTCCCCCAATTAAACTTCTTCAATTATCTACTGCGTCACTTATATAGTATATCACTCTATTTTTATCATTACAAATATTTTTTATTGTTAAACGCTTACTACTATTAGTTACATTATTTCAGATACCTAGTTTAACTGTTTTAAATTATATTTTTAAACTTTAAAGCCTTATTTATTACCTATTATCCCATTTGCCCACATAATTATCCCATTATTAATAGCCTGTGCAATTTCTTCTTGGCACGCTTTCTTTACTAACATACTTGCTTCATATTCATTACTTAGGAATCCACACTCTACTATAATCGAAGGTATACATGATTTTTTTAACAAATAATACGAATTATTAGATTTGTATTTTCTTGTATTATTCTCATCATAATCTACCTTTAATCTATCTTGTATTCCACAAGCCAAGTCTTTTGACATTTCTGAATTCCCATAAAAAAATACCTGGGCCCCCTTTTCTCGTTCAGATGTAAATGAATTCTGATGTATACTTACTAAACATATGGCTCCCGATGTATTAATAATTTCAATTCTTTTTCTTAAATCTCCCATTTTCTTATTTTTATCATATATATCATTTAATGCCTCATCTTTTGTTCTTGTCATTATAACTGAAAAACCACTTTTTATTAATTTATCCTTTAATCTATACGCAATCTCTAGGTTTATATCTTTTTCAAGTTCATTATGAACTCCAACTTTCCCTGGGTCATGTCCGCCATGCCCAGGGTCAATAACAATAGTTTTATCCATATCTGAGACTAAAATTTGTCTGATATTTTCTCTCACCACTTGATATGAATTACAATTAATCTCTCCTATATTATTTTCTTTTAGCGTTCCATTGGTTAACATTATCTTTTTATCATTCATAATTTGATAAATATACTTAACCAATATAATTGCTATTAATATACCAACAACTATACATAACCTACAAAACATTTTATTCTTTAAAAAATTTCCCATAGACAAAAAGACCTTATATACTCCATATAATATATGAATAATACACATTATTTATGTCTATTCATATACTAGGATATATAAGATCTTTATATTCGCTATATATCTAATTTTAACATCTAATCCATTAGCAGATTAATTTACTAACTTTTTTATTAATAACCTAATCTCTTAATTTGCTATATTTATTAGCAACCTCATTTATTAATTTGTACTCAAAGCAGCTTTTATAACTGGCCATACATCTGTTGTTTCATATCCTATTCTCCATTCACCTACACCAGCAACTCCAGATCCCATAATAACATTTAACTTTTCTGCCAAAGATTTCTTATCTTCAAGCCATACTTTATATGTTTTATTCTGATAAATGTATTCTGCATAATTTTGTTTTGTAACATCATCCCAAGTTGCAGTTCCACCACCAGCTTTCACTCTAGCTAAAGCCTCTTGCATACCTAGTGTTTCTATGGAATCTACTACACCGTTAACTTCGCCCCACAATCTAGTATAAAAAGGAACTGCTATTATAACCTTTTCCTTAGGAACTTTTTCTAATGTCTTAGTTACAGCTGTTTTGGTATATTCTATAGATGCTACTGAACCACTCTTATCTGATTTAGAATGATGTTCATCATATGCCATAATTACAACATAATCAACAAACTCACCTTGTTCATCTATATTATAGTGTGCATTATAACTAAGTGGCACATAACTATCTACTGAGAGAACTAAATTATTCTTTCTTGTCTGAATCCTTAACTCTCTTAGGAATTGCATATAATGCACACTTGATTCTACTGTTATGTGCTCAAAGTCAACATTAATACCATCAGCTCCACATTCTTTTGTCTCTGCAATAAGATTATCTATTAAATTCCTTCTAGTGTCTGTTTTTGATATAACATCTACTAATTTTACAGTTTGGCTAAAATCATCTATCAATGCCCATACTTTAATACCTTTTCCATGAGCATATGTGACAAAATCCTTACTTGCAAATGAATTAATTCCACCTGCCGTATCTTGTAATGTAAACCATGTTGGTGATACAACATTCAACCCGGATGTTTTGCTAACTAATGTACGCAAACTATTATTAGCTACTCTATTAGATACTTGTAACCATCCCAAATTAACCTTTTCCTTCATATGAAGTGGTGTATACTCTGGTCCTTTATAATCATTACTTAATACTTCTTCATATACTTTACCAACATTCATGTTTCGTACATATCCTATTATCCCATCAGATGTCATAACTTGAACATATCTCATATATGATTGAACATTCTCTGTAAGCACATGCAATGTATCATTTTCCTTAACCTCTGTAAGAATTTCACTTTGTTTATCAGCTTTATATCTAACAACATCATCTGATTCAACCTTTACCTTAGTAAATTTATCACCAAATCCACATTTCATAACAACTCTTTTAGGATTATCATAAACCTCATATTCAACATTAACATAATCCTTTAGAAAATCTAATGAAATAACATATTTGCTTCCTTCTATCAAACGCAACATAGCCTTATCCGTATTACTAGCAACACCATTCTTATAAATAGTCGGCTTATCAGCTGGCACCGTAACAATCTCTGTCGGAGTTGTAAGAATAACTGATTTATTAGCTGCATCCCAATATACTTTCGAGTCAATTAACGTTGATGCAATAGTTTGCTCTATATATATTGCTCCTTCTAAATCATATACTGTATTCTCATACAACTGTACATCTGCTATTAAAGGAATTGCATTCTCGTTATATTTTGTTATCTCATAGTACTTGTCTAGTGGCATTTTCTCTGTATTACCTCGTGTTTTTATATAAAATGCATATGCTGCTACACAAGATATAAGTAACATAATTATAATTGCGGTAATAAAGCCTTTATTGCTCCTAGACCTACGCCTTCTATTACTTCTCATTCTAACCTCCGTATCACTACTTGTATAAATATTACTCAATTTGAATTAATATAATTGTCTGATTTTTCTGTCTATTCTGTATTTTAAATACAAAACAAGACATCTCTACTATATATTTTAAATCTCCTATAACACTATAAGGATATCTTCATATCGCCTTCTTTGATAAAGTTATGCTTTCTCATAAACTCTGATATAAACCATGTAGCTATTGCCGGAATTAAAAACTGTACTAATAAAATCTCTATTAATACAATATTCCTACTTATTCCATCATTAACCATTGTTTGATATGTAAGAATCTGCGATATAAATCCACAAGATCCCAATCCTACAGCATCTATATCACTTGTCATATTCATTAAACAAACTGCTATTGGACTAAGTACCGCGCTAGTAATAACAGTTGGTAATATAATCAATGGATTCTTAATTATATTAGGCATCTGTATCGCTGATGTTCCTAATCCTTGTAATATAAATCCTTCTATCTTATTATCTCTAAAACTTGCTGTTGCATACCCAATCATACTTACACAACACCCAATAGCCGCAGCTGCCGCCATTGATCCTGTCATATCTATAGACATTGCAAGTGCAACTGTACTAATTGGTAATGTCATAGCGAGACACATTAGTACTGCAACTATAATGCTCATAATTATCTCATTCTGACCTGTTGCCCACTCAATAGCCTCTCTATACGCCTTAGTCATTTTATGTATCGGTGTTGCTGCATAAAATGAAACAATAGCTCCTATAGTTATAACAATTATAGGGGTAATAAGGTAATTAAGTTTTGTTTTATTAGCTATTATACAGCCTATTTCTACTGTGACATAAGCTGCTATAAAAGCAACTAATGGCTCTCCTGATTTATCTACATTAATACTACCTTTTACCAAATGTACACCCTTCATTATATCATGGGCATAAGCCCCTATATATCCTGTAATTGCTGCACAAACAACCACACAAGGTGGCGCTGATAATTTGGTAGCCACTCCTACTCCTATCGCTATGCCTACAAGTAATTTAACAACACTTGATACTAGTGCTATAAATTGCCCTATAGAACCTCCCATTATTAATCCTATCGTTTCTAACATATTACCTGCAACTATTGTTGCAAACAAACCAATTGCTAAACCAGCTAAGCCATCATACATAAATCTGTGAAAATACTTCTTTAATAAATTCATGTAACTCACCTCATAAATTATATATTTATTTTATAGCAACGAATAATAGAAACACTCTTTTTATACTACATCCCCATATAGCATATTTAATCGTCCTAAGCAAAACGCCATAATTACATATTATATATTAGAAAGTATATATTAAAAACTTTAATTACACTCACCTAATAATATTCATTTATTTGCATAAAATAATTCTACTAGGCTTTACAATGCATAAGTATATTTAATTAAATTTTTATAAATACTAATAAATGGTAATTATTTACTATAAGACTGAGTATCTCCACTATGATATACTACCACATAAATCCCTTTATATCAAGCAAATAGTAGGTTTTTCGACCATGTTCGACAAATATATTATTGATTATTTTTTTATAAAATAGTGCTTATTTCACATTACAATAGGCCCTGCTCAAATTGACTTTTCAGACAATTTATTATATAATTTAGTTACACCCTATAATAATATTCAGTGATTGTTCCGATGTTATAAATATACACTCGGAACAAACCATTATTAACAATTATCCGATATTAATGGAAAGGATGTGATTCTATGAAGATCGAGAAAATAAGTGAGCGCCAGATTCGTTGTACTCTAAGCAAAAAGGACTTAGTAGATAGAGAATTACGACTTAGTGAGCTAGCATACGGTACTGATAAAGCCAAAGAGCTTTTCCGTGAATTGATGCAACAAGCATCATGCGAACTAGGTTTTGAGGCTGATGATATTCCGCTTATGATAGAAGCTATTCCTGTTTCAAGTGAATGTCTTGTACTAGTAGTCACAAAGGTAGATGATCCTGAGGAATTAGATACTCGTTTCTCTAAATTCACAGACGACGCTGTCGGCGATTACGATTGTGACGAAGAAGATTATGATGTAGAAGATTCATTCGATGATGATGGGGTAATTAACTGTTTTGGTAAAATCGATGATTTAATCGACAGTTCAGATGTCGAGGAAGATTCATTTATGCCTCTCCCAAAGGCAATTGGGTCTGATAGTTTCGATTTAGTTGATGAGGTTTCTAAGACAGAAACTTGCGAAAAAATTAAACGTGTATACGTTTTTAATTCATTAGAGGATGTAATTAAGGTATCTTCTATTGTTAATGCTAATTATCAAGGAGAAAGTTGTTTATATAAGAATCCATCAACTGCAACTTATTATTTAGCTTTAGAGAAATCTACAGACACTGTTGAAGGCTTTAGCCGTGTATGTGGTGTAGTATCCGAGTATGGCACTTTAGAGAAAACTACTTATGCTAGTTTCTGCCACTACGAAGAACACTTTACAACTATCGTGCCAGCTAATGCAATAGAGATTCTTTCTAAGATGTAAATAAAGCATACAGAGTCGATTTGACTTAGATGATAGAAAAGAGCTACCGTGTCGGTAGCTCTTTTTATTGTCTCTTTATCATGAATTATACAATTCAACTTTAATTCTATCACACTATTATGCGTTAAGTTCATGATATTTATTTATCTATCATTCTATCTATGCATTAAGTTCAAGATATTCATTTAATCTATCTACTAGTACATTAACATCCATCCCATGAACAACAGCTGCTTCTTCAAGTGACTCTCCTTGAGCTGATGGACATCCTATACAATGCATTCCTGATGCCATAAGTATTCCTGCTAAATTCTGATTAACTTCTAAAATCTCAGCGATTATCATATCCTTAGTTATCTTTGCCATGATTTCCCTCCTATCTTAAGCCCCCTGGACTTATTATATCTTTATTCCACATACGATTATATTACTTATCCACCACCCCGTCAAGCATTATTGCCACACTATTCACCTCGCCTTTAACTTTGTGGATTACAAAGCTAACCTCCACATTTATCTATAATTTACAATTACCCGCATATTTTTACTTAGTAAATATTTACTCTTGTAAAATATCCTCAGATATATTAGAATAAGGGAGCAAGCTAAAATTATTAATAAAGGAGGATACTACTATGGCATACGTTATTAGTGATGAGTGCATCAGCTGTGGAGCATGCGCTGGAGAATGCCCAACAGGAGCAATTACTGAAGGCGACGTAACTTACGTTATTGACGCTGATACTTGTATAGAATGTGGAGCTTGTGAAGCTACATGTCCTACAGGTGCTATTAAAGCAGAATAATTTATTTTTTAAATAAAAGAAGTCTCATCTATCTGGATGAGACTTCTTTTATTATACTATTGACAGACTTTATAAGTTTTATTCAATTTTATTATTCCTATATTAATAATGGCATTATTTCTATTTAGTTTTACTATAAGTGAGAAGTTTCCTTTACAATCCACTCGCCCCACTTCTTATAATACTTAGCCAGAATATGAACTCCATCATAAGTCAATTTTGCTGCCAAATTACCTTCTTTATCATCAAACACCTTATTCGCATCTATATAAAATATAGTTTCATCATTAGCCAATTTAGATATTGTTGCATTATATCGATTTATCATTTTATTATTAATTATCTTATCGCCTCTAGCTCTTTCCTTAGTAACATGTAAATTAGATTGAATAATAATCTTAGCATATGGCTGTTTTTTACTAATATATGAAATAAAAGCTTCATACTTCTCTACTGTCTTTTTAAAATTATAACCCAATTCATTAATCCCTATCATTATATAAACCTTACCATATTCCTTTGAAGTAAGCATCTTATCTATGCCAATTCTGCCTCTTCCCTTTACATTAGCTTTTTCTTTAAAAACATTATATACACTTAATCCTACATTAGCATAAAAATCAGCATTCTTTATACCAGCATATTCAGCAATTCCTACAGTTCTTGAATCACCAATAAATAATGCATTATCATTAGCCTTCCTATCACTCTCTTGCGTAGCGCTACCTGTTAATGTCTTTTCGCTTCTTTCAACTGCTACATATTCATGTTTTTCTTCTTTTCCATCTTTTTTAACCCCATCTAATTTATTAAATAAATCCCTCTGCACATATTCTTTTATATCTACATCTATATTCTCCGTCTTATCCTTAGCCAATGAAATATTCTTCCATGAACCAGTACATATAATGCTAATTATTATAAGGAAAAATATCACAGATGCAAAAAAAGTAATCTTTCTCATCTTTATCCTCCACTCCAAAGCCCATAATGACCTCGGCGCATAATATGTTTCATACAACTTTATGCCTTTAATATTTATTTCTATTTTATTTGCCCTTATAATATTATTTTCCTCTTTTATAATATAATCAAGAATTATCTCTACACTCTTAATCATATAATCCATCAATTATAATATAATCCATTGATTATAATATAATCCATCGATTATATTGTAATCAATCAACTATACTCTATTAACTATATTCTAATAATTTAATATGAATTTCCTGTTCTAAAAATATATAATCCTTATAACATTAAAATCTAAAATATAAGAACGGATCATCTAATCCCATATACATACAATATACACTTGCTGCCAATATTGCTAAACATATAACTGTAATTATCACAACATTCTTTATCTTCTTAAGTAAATTAAATGGCCATCTCATACACAATATGATTCCAATTAAAATAAACATCCAATAATTATTCCAATATTTTATATAATCATGTCTGAATACCGACCACACTCCCTGTCCAAAGAAAGGAAATAATCTTGAGAAAAAGACTCCCATTTGGCCTATATTCTCAATTACAAACACCGTCCATGTTATTGGTATTAATAAAATCATATATATATGTCCTACCACAGGATATTTATTAAAAAACTTTCCTGTACAATACTTTTCCACTAATAGAATTATAAATAATACAATTCCCCACAAAGCAAAATTATAACCTGCACCATGCCATACTCCAGTCAATAACCATACAACAAACAGATTACGAATATGTTTAAATTTACCTTGTCTATTACCACCAAGTGGTATATAAACATATTCTCTAAACCACGAACCCAATGTTATATGCCATCTTCTCCAAAATTCAGTCATTGTTAAACTCAAATATGGGAAGTCAAAATTCTTAGGTATATTAAAGCCTAGCATTTTACCTATACCTATAGCCATAAGGGAATAGCCCCAAAAGTCAAAATATAGCTGTAATGAATAGGCTATAATCGCCATCCATGCTAATGGTGTTGATATACTATCATATCCTATTGTTGTCACATCTGACCATAAGCCTCCTAGCTGATTGGCCAAAAGGACCTTAAAACCTAATCCAAAAATAAATATAGCCACTCCTGTCATAACATTTCTAAATTCTATTCTTCTATTACGAAGTTCTTTCCTTACTTGACTATATGTTACTATCGGACCTGCTATTAATTGTTCAAACATAGATATATACACACCATAATTCAGTATATTTCTTTCCACTTCAACTGTTCCTCTATACACATCAACAATATAAGAAACTCCTTGAAATGTATAAAAAGATATACCTATTGGTAATACTGGTGATATATCTATATCCAAAAACGCAATTCGCTTTCCTAATTCTCCAAATACAAAACCACTATATTTGAAGTAAAATAACACTAACATATGCATCATTATGCCACATGTTAAAAACACTTTCTTATACTTTGGCTTATCTATAATAAATACACCACATGCATAGTCTACAACTAAGCTTATTATAAATAATATAAAATGAATAGGATAGTTTATGGTTCCTACGGCGTAAAAACACAAACTGCCAAATAACAATACTATATTTTTATATTTGTATGGTGCCAAATAATACATAAGAAAGAAAGCTGGCATAAACAAACATATAAATTCTATACTACTAAAAACCAAAACTAGTCCTCCACTTCAACACATCCTGTACAAAAATCACTAGCTATCTATCTTCAAGCCAATAATCTTACACACACTAAAAAATCTAAAACTTAATGTTCTAGATTAGCAAAACGAGTAAGCTCTGCTTGCCATTTTAGCTTAACTGTTCCTGTTGGACCGTTTCTTTGCTTACCAATAATAATCTCTGCTACACCTTTATCTTCACTATCTTTATTATAATAATCATCTCTATATACAAACATTACAACATCGGCATCCTGCTCGATAGCTCCAGATTCTCTCAAGTCAGAAAGCATTGGACGCTTATCTGGTCTTTGCTCAACAGCACGACTCAACTGAGAAAGTGCAATAACTGGAACATTCAATTCTCTGGCTAATGCCTTTAGAGAACGTGATATATCAGATATCTCCTGTTGTCTAGATTCTGATTTCTTACTTCCACCACTCATAAGCTGTAAGTAGTCAATCATAATTATTCCTAGGTTGTGTTCTAGTTTAAACTTTCTACACTTTGATCGTAACTCAGCAATTGAAATAGACGGTGTATCATCTAATATAAGCTTAGACTCACCTATCTCCCTTGCACCTTCAATCAACTTAACCCAATCATCATCCTTAAGATTACCTGTACGAATAAGTTGAGAATCTACACGAGAATTCATAGCTAACATACGCTTAACCAATTGGTCTTTTGACATTTCCAGACTGAATATAGCTGTTGTAACCTTTTGTTGAACTGCCATATATTCTGCTAAGTTAAGTACAAATGCAGTCTTTCCCATAGATGGTCTGGCTGCGATAAGTATAAAATCTGAAGGTTGCATACCAGATGTTTTATAATCTAAGTCAAGAAAACCAGTAGACACACCTGTCACTCTTCCTTTGTTCTTTGCTACCTCTTCTATACTCTCTAAGGATTGCAAAACAACATCTTTAATGTCAACATAATCTGAATTACCTCTTGACTGAACGATATTAAAAATCTGTTTCTCACTTTGTTCAAGAATACTCTCTAAACTATCTTTATTTAAATAACAATCATTAGCTATTCCTTCTGTAATTTTGATAAGTTTTCTAAGCACAGCCTTTTCTTTTACAATTTCAGCATAATGTTTAACATTAGCTGATGTTGGCACAGCAATAACAAGTTCTCTAATAAATTCCACACCACTATACTCTGGCGGTAAGTCTTTCTCTGTTAACTTATCTTGTAATGTAACCAAATCAATTGGCTTATTCTCATTATATAATTCAATCATTGCCTCGAAAATTATTCCATATTGTTTCTGATAAAAATCTTCTCCAACAAGCATTTCCCCTACACTTGTTGCTGCTTCTCTATCAATAAATATAGAACCAATTACAGACTTTTCTGCCTCTAAACTATGAGGCATTACCTTTTTAACGAAATTCTCATCCATTTTATTTCCTCTATCCGTATTCTAACTTTCCTTAAAGAAGCTAAACTAGCTTCACTAACCAACTGTTACAATATAATTACTTCTCTGAAACATGTACCTTCATAGTTGCTGTAACTTGAGGGTGTAATTTTACTTTTATTTCATACATTCCCAAACTCTTAATTGCATCTGGTACAATTATCTTCTTCTTGTCTATATCTTTCTTTAATTGTTCTTTCATCGCTGCTGCAATTTCCTTAGTAGAAACAGTTCCAAATGTCTTACCGCCTTCTCCCACTTTCATCTTAACCTCAACTGTTGACTTTTCTAATTCCTTACTAAGTGCTTGTGCTTCCTCTAAAATCTCTTGTGCCTTCTTGGCATCACTTCTTTGTTGTCCCTTTAATTCAGCCAAATTCTTCTTAGTTGCCTCTACCCCTAACTTCTTAGGCAAAATACAGTTTCTTGCATATCCATCATTAACCTTAACTATCTCACCTTTTTTACCTAATGATTTTACATCTTCTAATAAAATTATCTCCATAAAAATCTCTTCCTTTCATATCTATGTATTCCAAGCTCTGGATTACTTTATAGAAATATTCAGTATAATTTTTTAATCATAATTGTAAATTTATATTATAACATTCTAATTTATTTTAACTTTTAACATAATTAAAAATTCAAAGCTAAGTATTAAAAATACTTAGCTTTGATAATAAAAATCCTTATCTATAAAATTATACATATAAAACTTAATTTTGTCTACTATATCTCGCCGTTATCCGCCATTTCTGTAAGAACTTCTATAATCTTTTCTCTAGCTTTAGTGACATCCATATCTTCAAGTTGAGCACCAGCAACAGTCATATGACCGCCGCCACCTAATTTTTCCATAATTATCTGTACATTTACCTCATCAATTGACCTTGCACTAATATAAATTTTATCGTTGCAAGGTGTCATAACAAAACTTGCTTTCACTCCTGCCATATCAAGCAGTTCATTGGCAACTTGCGCTCCAATAATAGTTGGACTTTCAAATCCTTCTGCATGACATATAGTAATTGCAAAACATTCTCTGTACAATGAAACATTACTTATAGCCGCTGCTCTTACACGATATTCTTCCATATCTGTTCTTAAAGCCTTACGAATTCTAAGTATATCCGCTCCATTTCTCCTTAAAAATGCCGCTGCTTCAAATGTTCTTACACCAGTTTTAGTTTGAAAATTATTAGTATCAATCATAATTCCAGCAAACATTGCATCTGCCTCTGGCGTTCTTAACTTAACTTTATCATTAATATATTGCAAAATTTCTGCTATCATCTCACATGTACTTGATGCATAAGGCTCAACATAAGATAATACTGCACCTTCTATTGTCTCATCTGTTTGTCTATGATGATCAAATACTATCTTTGTTTTTATCTTATTTAGTAACTCTGGACATTCTGTATATGTTGGCTTATTTACATCTACAACCACCAATATACTGTTCTCTGTAACTTTTTCTAATGCCTTATCTCCTGTAAGAAACATATCTTTTTCATATTCATTGCCAACAATGAATCTATGCATAAATGGTTTTACTGTTGATGTAACTTCATTAATTACTACATGCGCCTTCTTACCTAGCGCCCTAGCAATTCTATATATACCTACTGCTGAACCAAATGAATCAATATCCTCAATTGCATGCCCCATAACAAACACATCATCATTGGCCATAATTATTTCGCGTAACGCTTGTGCTTTAACTCTTGCCTTAACACGAGTACTCTTCTCAACTTGAACTCGTTTTCCACCGTAATAAACAATTTGGTCTTTATCCTTTTCTACTACCTGGTCTCCACCACGTCCTAAAGCCAGGTCAATAGCAGCTCTAGCATACTCATAGCCATTCTCTAAGGTGTCTGCATCTAAACCAAGTCCCATACTTACTGTTATTTCAATTTCATTACCAACGTTAATATTCTTAACTTCCGAAAGAATACTATATTTATTCTCATGTAAAACTTCTAGATATTTCTTTTTAAATATAACAAAGTACTTATCCTTCTCAAGTTTTTTTATAATTGCATCTACACTGTGCATATATTTTGTAAGTTTTCTCTCTACCAATGCAGCAAGCAAAGCTCTCTTTACTTCATCTACATCTTCAAAAACTTCTTCATAATTATCAATATATATAAGTCCAACAACAAGCTTTTGCTCGTTATTTTCCTTCATACATTTTATAATTTCAGTTTCATCATATAAATACACAGCTATAACTCTATTATCTGTTATTTCTTCAGCATATTCTTGCTTATCAACTATTCCAAATAAATTATCCATATTTAATTGATTCATATGAACTCTGTAATTTATTCCATTAAATTCAATATGCTCTTCTGCTGACATTTTTTGAACAGGTAACTTATCCTTATCTAGGTCTTCAAAATACTTATATATAGGCTTATTTACACATTTGTCATCTCCAACTATATCAAGATATGCTTCATTTGCCCATAATGTATTACCTTCCAAATCAACAATTGCATAAGGTATTAATAAATCCTTTAGCAACCTATTCTGTATCTTATCATAATTAGCCGCATATTTAACTAGCGTATTACTAAACTTAGGAGACTTTTTGTATAAAACAAATATCACCACAATTAGATACACTGCCAATGATACAGTTACAATAGCTCCTGATTTTTTATCTACTGCATAAATTATAATATTCATAACTGCATACATAACTGCTATTATAACACTTATTTGAACGAATATTCTCAGTAAAAAATCATCTTTAATTTTTTTCATTTGAACAGTCCTTTCATTTATGTCAGCACTTCTTTAAAATATATCAATCCTTCTTCAAAGCAACTGCTGATAATCCTTTTAAAACAATACTTTCACTTACACACTTAAGCGCCTTATCTGATGCATTATTATCATCAATATAAACATTCCATTTACCTTCTGGCAATTCCATAGAATAATCCTTTTTGCTACCATTGAATCCTATAATAACATCCCCAGCTTCTCCAATAGAATATATAATAATATCCTCTTTTTCTGTTTCTCTAAATTTTAATAGTTTATCTATTTCACTACGTGTCCTCAACTTTAATTCTTTAGTTGCTTTTCTAAATGCAATTAATCCTTTATAATAATTAAAAACATCTTCATAAATATGTTTATCATTCCACTTAATAGAATTAACTTCATCTGATGACACATAACTATTATCGTCATAACCCAAACTACAATTAGCATTTTTCTTACTTCTTAAGAACTCATCTCCTGCGTGAATAAATGGAATTCCTTGTGAAAGCATAACTATTGCCATTGAAAGCTTGTTCATTTGCTTCTTTGTTTCTAAATCTTCGCTCTTATTTGAAACAAGAATCTTATCCCATAAAGTCAAATTATCATGAGCAGATACATAATTTATAGTTTTATATGGTTCATCAGCCCATGAAACCACTTCATCCTTTAATCCCCACATAGGGTTATCAACTGAAGATACCGTATTTACTTGACTATGCTCACCTGAACCTGCCACAAAATATTTTATTTTATTATTTATAGCCTTTTTATTTTTTACTTTGTTATCATACATAGCCCCTGTTGCAAAGCCTTTCTTATCAGCAATAAACACACTACCTTTAACAGCATCTCTACCATCATCATTAAACATTGCAACCATATTAACTTTGGACGCATTAAGTTTAAATGCCGCCTTATGTGGATCCAACTTGCTATATCCACCTTTCCATCCTTCACCATACAAAATAATACTTGTGTCAATCTCATCAGCCATTAGTCTTATCTTATTAATAGTTTCAATATCATGAACTGCCATTAAATCAAATCTAAATCCATCTATATGGTACTCTTCAATCCAATATTTTAAAGAATCTATCATATACTTTCTAAACATATAATGATCTGATGCAGTTTCATTACCACAAGCAGAACCATCTGTGTACTTATTATTTTCTATCCTATAATAATAATTAGGCACCAACCTATTAAACAACGACTCTTTTACACTATAAGTATGATTGTATACCACATCCATTACAACTCTAATACCATTATCATGTAATGATTTAACCAATTCCTTAAACTCTCGTATTCTTACTTTCCCATCAAAGGCATCTGTAGCATATGAACCTTCTGGAATGTAATAATTAAGTGGATCATACCCCCAATTATAATGTTCTGGATCACATTCCCTCTCATCTACAGTTACATAATCCTGCATAGGAAGTAAATGTACATGTGTTATCCCTAATTCCTTTAAATGTTCAACTCCTGTAGCCATACCATAATCATTATGTGTTCCATTCTCTGTAAATGCCAAATACTTTCTTCTGTTCCCCATTCCACATGAATCATCTGACGAAAAGTCTCTTATATGAACTTCATATAAAATAGCATCTAGCATATCATTAAACTCTGGCTTTTTATCCTTACTCCAGTCCTTTGGATTAGTTTTTTTCATATCTACTATCATAGTTCTAAGTCCATTTACACCACATGCTTTACCATATATATCTGGTGTTTCCATAACAGTAGATTCATCTTCATCTGTATATATATAATCTATACTACTTTCTTCCTTTTTTTCTTCATTCTTTTTTAAATTATCTATTTCTAATTCATAAGTATAGAATTTATCTTCTAAATCTTCTTCTATCTCTAATTGCCATAATCCTTTATCCATTTTTAACATATCTGTTTTAGATATTAGATTATCTCCCATACCTTCACTATATATTTTTACACTTATCTTCTTAGCAACAGGTGACCATACTTTAAAAATTGTCTTTTCTTTTGTATATACATATCCCAACTCACCATCATAACAGTACATTTTTTCAAAATCTAATGTATCAAAGTAATCAATGCTTTTCGCTAACTTTTTATTCAACATATCCATATATTTAACCTCTCTAATTTATAATTTGGACAAAAAAGCGTAATGCCTTCTAGGTTTAACCCAAAAGACATCACCCTCTATCTACACGATAGCCTCTTCAATATCAAATTCTTCTTCTGTTTCTAATACTTCATATTCATTATTATTGCCAATATTCACATATTTATAATTATAATCTTCAACTATATCGGCCATAATTCTTCTAATGTTATCTTTATCATTTTCCTTTGTTGCAACATTTAGAAGCTCTAATTTCTTATGAAATGCTTTTCTGTTAAGTTTATCCTGTCCAATCATATACACATTATCTCTATATGGTAATGCTCCATCTGGTACCAATTCCTCGTATAGTCTTTCTCCCAAACGCATACCTGTATATTTTACCTTTATTTCTCCATTTGGAGTGTAACCGTAAGCTTTAATCATTCTATGAGCCAACTCTTTAATACTTGTTGGTCTATCAACTCCAAGCACATATATATTACTCTGCTCAATTTTTACTGCCATATTAATTAAATAATCAATTGCATCTGCCTTAGACACAAAATATCTAAACGCTCTCTTATCTGTTACACTTACAGGCCCCCCTGCCTCAATTTCTCTACACATAAGGGGTACCACAGATGCATTAGATGCTATAATATTACAAAATCTAAGCGATATATACTTGGTTCTTGACTTACCTGCCATATACTGCATTATCATTTCACCAATTCTCTTAGTCGCCCCCATTGCACTTATTGGCTTATGAGCTTTATCCGTTGAAATAAGTATAAATTTATTTACATTATATATATCCGCTAACTTTGCACATGTAAATGTTCCAAAAACATTATTTTTCACTGCTTCTTCTGGATTCTTCTCCATAAGAGGTACATGCTTATGCGCTGCTGCATGAAATACAATATCCGGTCTATATTTTGCAAATATTTCATTCATCTTCTTTTGATCTCTAACTGATGCAACCTCATAAAACTTCTTACTTTTACTTTCTATTTTTTCTACACTACGTTCTAACTCATACAATGCATTCTCATAAATATCAACACCAACAATTCTCTTAACATCTAAATTCAACATCTGCTTATATAAATTAGATCCTATAGTTCCTGCTGCTCCAGTTATTAATACTGTTTTATCTGAGAAATACTCACACGCATCTCTTTCAAGTGTTACTTGTTTATAGGCATTCTCTGTAAATAAACTTTCTATATCCAATGGTCGTGCATGCTCTTTATTACTTACATATGCCCTTTTATTCATCTTCTTACGTCTTTTTTTCTCTAATCGTTCTAACTTCTTCTCTTGTCTTGTTTTCTTAACTTTACTATGCTTTACTTTCTTTTTATTATCATTTCGATTCTTATTAACACTCTGAATCTTTATTTTATCTTGTTGTTCTCTATCATCACTATCTGCAACTTCATCTTTACTATTCACCAAATTTAACTCTTCAAGATATTCCACACTACTCTGTATTGCAATTCTACCATTATTATCCGCCCTAACGTTCATTGAATAATATATTATTCTAGCAATCATCATACATACAAATGCTAAAACTATGGCAAACAACTTGCACACCACTAATAAAGAATATCTCATAACTAAATCTATTGATAGATACAAAACTATACCTATTGCCAATGCTTTTGCATATCTAAAAAAATCGTATACATTAGTTTTCTTTAATGATGTCCTATAACCTTTTGCCAAAACCATAGCCACTAATACACATACCGGTAAATAAGCTATAATACATCCAACCATCATACCTGTACACTCTTGTCCTACCGTCCCTATAACAAAATAAGATATAACAGCACAACACATACTAATAATAGCATCTATCATCATTAATAGTATTCTTCTATTCGCTTTTCTTTTGTGAGCCATAATGCCCAACCTCCTAGGATATAATTAAGACTCTCGTCTTGCCTGTATCCCTTTTTGCTTCCAAAAAAACATAAAATCCCTACTTTAAACTACATAAAATTATATAGTCATTTACAAATATTGTCAATGCATTTAAAAATGCATTTTCTTAAAGATTGACATTGCGCCAATATTCATTATATAATGATGTCGAATATATGGAAGTAAGGGATGATTTTAATCATGAATATAGACATACATGCACATATTTTACCTGAATTAGATGACAATTCTAATACACTTGAAGCGTCTATTGAATTATTAAAAAAAGAAGTAAAAGATGATATTGATATAGTTATTGCAGCTCCAGTTTTTGATGCAACCAAACAAACTGTTGAAGAATTTCTAGAAGCAAGAGACAAGTCCTATACGAAGCTTGTTACTGAAATTGGTTTTATGGAGATTCCTACAATTAAATTAGGTGCTGAAGTTAAATTTATACGTAATCTAAAACAGCTTCCTGATTTACACCAATTATGTATTGAAGGAACTGATTACTTATTACTTAAACTACCAGAGGTACAACTTAATAAAGAGATAACTAATGATATATATGATTTAACATATACAACTAATATAAAACCAATTATAGTTAACGTTGAGAACTCATTAAAGTACACTTCTATTGAAAGTTTAGAAGAAATCTTAGATATGGATGTACTTGGACAAGTTAACGCTGCTTCATTTATTGATAAAGAAGTTCGTAAGCTTGTATTTAGATTAGTTAATAACAACTATGTTCATTTACTAGGTTCTAATGCATATAACCCAATTAACAAACCAGTTCTTATGAAAGAAGCTGAGAATATAATTGTTAAGAAGTTCTCTAAACGTTTATATCTAGACCTAATGCAAAATGCAACTATGGTCCTTAAGAATTCAAAAATTGATGATATATTATTATAGTTTTTAGGCTCCACTATTAATTTGAGCTATCGCTCAAATTAGGGTTCGTTAGGCTCTCCGTAAGTGGAGGTTACTATGCTAGTGACGCAATAATACGGGTTCGAATATATATGTTTAATGGACGTTCTCACTTGACTTCACACCTAACAGTACTAAGTTCTTTCGGCGCTTACGCTTGAAATCACTAAGTGCCGAGGTGCTCAGACACCATTTAACATATATATTCGAGCCCCTTTATTATATGCTGTATACTGAGAATTTTAGATGCAATTATTCTATCTTTGCTAGATTTAATAATATCTATAATCTTACTTTAATTCTAATGCCCATTCTATTATTAGTTTACCTATAATTCCATTTCTATGCGACAAATTACCTATTATAGATACTTATATTATTCTCCGAAATCTATACTGAATGTCTATATATAGCTAATATTAAAAATATTATATTTCTATATTATTTCATATATTAGAATTTTTATATGACAATTAATTTATACAAAACTTATCTTTACATATATAACGTATTATTTATACGAATAGAAGTATTTTATTATAAAATAAGCGAGGAGTTATTGTAATGAAAAAATCAATTTCACTAAGAGTAATAATACCAATATTTGTATTAATCTTAACTATTTTAATTGGCAATACATTTGCTATACTGTTCACCAAAGAAATAGAAAATCAAAACAAAGTTACTATTTCTTCATACCTAGAACTTCTTTCTATGCAAAAAGAAGTTTCTGTTATGCTTGAGCAAATAGATAAATATACCCTTCGTATGCCTACTGATAGTGGTACTGCATATGTAATTCAAAGCCAATTAGAGGAAGATGCTGCTGCTACCTTAGCGGCAATTGAAAAAATCAATAAATTATGTAAAAGCATTAATAATAAGCCATTATTTGATTCCTATGCATCATGGGAAGAGTCTGCTATTTGGTTTGTTAACGAAGTCCTTCTAATCAAAGAAAATATTACTGAAACTCAGTATTTACAAGATAATCAAAATGAGCCAGGTGTAAAAAATGCTCGTTTAAATATGGATACAGAAGGAGCTGAATATCAAGTATTTCTTGAAAAATGTATTGCAGATGCTCAAAAGGATGTTAACAATGACACAAGAAAATTATCCTTAATTTCATATTGTTCTGTTTTATTAACTATTATTATGGGTGTTCTTGTAATTCTTCTAACATCTAGAACTGTTACTAACCCTATTAGACGTGGTAGTAAAAAACTTAACGAAATCATTGAAAATTTGGATGCCAATAACGGTGACTTAACTATACGTCTAAAAAAAGAAACACATGACGAATTTGGTCAAATGATTGATGGTATTAATACATTCATTGATTCCCTTCAACATACTATGATTTCTATAAAAGAAAACTCTAATATGATAAATAATGTATCTAGTGATATGGAATTATATACTAGTGAATGCAATACTTCTACTAATGAGATTTCAAGTGCTATGAAAGATGTTTCTAACAGTATGGTTTCAATACAAAATGCCCTTGAAAACATTAAAGATGGTTCTACAAAAGTCCAACAGACTGTTAATAATATAACTTCTGTTGCTGATGACGGTAGTGAAACAGTTAAAGAAATTTCTAATAGAGCTGATAAAATAAATGTTACAACAAAGAATCAAAAAACTAATACACAAGCTATGCTTGAAAGCATCAAATCATCTATGAAAGAATCTATTGAAAATAGTAAATCTGTTGATGAAATAAATGCTCTTACTGGAGAAATACTTGCTATTTCAACCCAAACAAACCTCCTTGCTCTAAATGCTTCTATAGAGGCAGCAAGAGCTGGTGAGGCTGGTAAAGGTTTCTCTGTAGTTGCTGATGAAATAAGAAATCTAGCTGATGAGACAAAACGTACCGTTGGAAATATACAATCTGTAAGTACAGTTGTAACTGAAGCCGTTAACTCTTTAGTTCAGAATTCAAATGATATTATTAAATATGTATCAAATAATATTATGAACGAATATGATGACTTTGTTGGTGTTGCTGAAGTCTATGAACAAGATTCTGTAACAATGAATGGAATACTTGAAGAATTCAACCAACAAGCTACTATATTAAATGAAGCAGTCCAAAAACTTGCAGAGGGTATCAGCATTATTAATAATTCTATCCATGACAGTACAACTAATGTTGATAATGTTGCTTCTAATGTAAATAAACTCGCTGATGGTATGGCTACTATATATGATAAAGTTGGTACTAATAAAACTGTAGCAGCCAACCTTAGCGATGAATTAACAAAATTCAAAAAAGTTGAATAATTATAGTTTATCACTTCCCCTTAGTTGACTAAGGGGAAGTGTGATAGATAATCCTCTAGGCTTTTGATAAATTCTTGACGCTGTTCTTCTGTTGCTACTAATTCGTTTAATTTTTCATATATACGTATTGATAGCCATGCTTTTTTTCCATTATAGTAACCATTTATTAGTTTTCTATATTTTTCTGGATATCCTAACAATATTATTAATATTTCTTTTTCCGCATCTGTTATTTTTCTTATTTCATTATATGATTCTATTATATCTTTTGCCATTTCTATATCCCAATTGTTTTTTTCCATTGCTTTTCTTAATAATGCATATAAATCATATATTTGCACACCATAATGCATTTTATCAAAGTTTATTGTTGCTACATCATCTTTTAGTAATAACACGCTATGATGTGTATACCCACCATGACATATTTTATTCTGTTCTATTGACTCTTCATATAATGTTTCATATTGGCTCTCTTCTAACTTGTGCAAATATTTATCCATTTCCTTATAATAATAATCTATACTTTTTATTATATCTAATTCCAATTGATTTTTCTTTTTCTTATTATATAGATATTTTTTTACTCTCTTTAATTCACCTATATAATTTTTGTATTCATTTATAAAATTTCTCTTTGGAATTATTGCTATATCTTCGCCTTCAACACTTATATCCTCCATATAACTATGTAAAGATGCTAGATTTGCACTTGTTTTACACATATCATCTATATTATTTATGTCACATTCATCTCCAACAAACCATTTTCTCATTATAAATTTGTTCATATATTTATTGTATGATATATATCCATCAGTTTTATTAGCAACACATATATCTAAATTTTCATATCCTCTTCTCTCTATTTCTTCCTTTACTAAATTTTCCGTCTTAAGTTTCTTCTCTGTATAGTTATAAGATTTTATTATGTACAAACCATCTTTTGTCTCAAGATATACAATTCCTTTGTTCTTATAAATATTATCTATCTGTATTGAATATTGTGAATAAATCTGTTCGTTTTTATCATCCATATAAAAACACCCCCATAGCTTGAATTTGATTTTACATCTTCTTCATTCTATGAGGGTTATCCCATATATTATTCCTTAAATTTATAATTCTACAAATTATTATAAATATCTATATATTACACTATTATATAGCAAAGCGTAACTTCTGTTATATTTGTTATATATCTACTATATATTTATATTAATTATCCTTTATATGATTAAATTTTTCTATAAGTTTATCCCTATTATTAAGCTCAGGATCTTCTATAACCATATTTAATAATGTATCTAAATATTCACCTATTTGTCTACCTGGCTTTACACCAAGATCAATTAAATCTCTTCCCGTTAATACCATATCCTTTAAACATACACACTGATTTTTACTAAGAATATCTGTATACATCCTATATGTTCTTGCTAAATCAGCTAGCTTTACACCTATTGTATCAACATGCTGAGCCAATGTGTCTGCCACTTTCACTAAAAACAAATATTTATACAAATCTGTTCCTATCTTATTCATAGCTCTACGCATATTGCGCTCTTTATTAGTAAATCTATAATCATGCCATTTTATTAATTTTAATGCCAATCCTGATGTGTAATTATCAAACTTAAGTCTGTTAAAAACTTTTCTTGCCATATCTACGCCTTGAATATCGTGCATCTTAAAATGTGCAACCTTCTGTCCATTCTGTTCTGTGTAATACTTACACGCTGGCTTAGCAATATCATGCAATAAAATAGTCCACATAAGCATCAACTTATCTTTATCAGACAATTCTACATCCACCATAGGTTGAATCTCATTATAAATATTATGAACTAAGTTCTCATCATAATTCTCCAATAAAAATTCCTTAAGCTCTCCTCTTAACATATATGACATAGCCTTAAGCGCAAATACGGTATGCTCATCAACATCATACATATGATGATTAGTCTCTTGTTTTACACCAACTAACTCATCATATTCTGGCAAAATAACCTTTGTTATTCCCATATTATATGCATCTGTAATCTTCTCAGGATGATTTGACATAAATGTCTTATCAAGTTCCGTCTTAATACGTTCTGCACTTATATTACTTAATGTAGGTGCTAACTTAACTATAGCTTGTCTTGTTTCTTCACCAATAGAAAAATCTAATTGTGCAGAAAATCTTACAGCCCTTAGAATTCTAAGTGCGTCTTCTGTAAAACGCTCTACTGGATTGCCTACACATCTAATAATCTTATTATTAAGATCTTCAATTCCATTAAACTTGTCAACAACACCTACTTTGTCATTATATGCCATTGCATTAATTGTAAAATCTCTTCTAAGTAAATCTTCTTCTAGATTACTTGTAAACTCTACACTCTCTGGTCTTCTACTATCTTTGTATTCGCCATCAATTCTATAAGTAGTAACTTCATATCCAACTCTATCAATCATAACAGTTACTGTACCATGTTCAATACCTGTATCAATGGTTTTCTTAAACAAAGATTTCACTTCCTGAGGCGCTGCTGATGTTGTTATATCCCAATCCTTAGGTTCTTTTCCTAACAATGAGTCTCTAACACATCCACCTACTACAAATGCTTCATATCCATTGTCATATAAAACATCTATAATATGTCTTGCCGCCTCTGGAATATTAAATCTATTATTTGGTTGATTACTTAACTTATCTTTTATACCCTTTTTATTCATCTCTATCTCTTACTATAGCAAGCAATTATTAACTGTTCTTGGGAATGGTACTACATCTCTGATGTTTGACATACCAGTAAGGTACATTACACATCTTTCAAATCCAAGACCAAATCCTGCATGTCTTGCTGTTCCATACTTTCTTAAATCTAAATAGAAGTCATAATCTTCTTGGTTAAGATCACATTCTTCCATTCTCTTAACTAACTTATCATAATCATCTTCTCTTTGGCTTCCTCCAATGATTTCACCAATTCCTGGTACTAAACAGTCCATTGCTGCAACTGTTTTACCATCTTCATTAAGCTTCATATAAAATGCTTTTATTTCCTTTGGATAATCAGTTACAAAAACAGGTTTCTTAAATACTTCTTCTGTTAAATATCTTTCATGCTCTGTTTGTAAATCACATCCCCATGAAACTTTATATTCAAAATTATCATTATTCTTAGATAAAATATCTATAGCTTCTGTGTAAGTTACACGTCCAAACTCAGAACTTGCAACATGTTTTAATCTATCAATAAGACCTTTATCTACAAATTTATTAAAGAATTCCATCTCCTCTGGAGCATTCTCTAATACATAATTAATAATGTACTTAAGCATACTTTCTGCTAACATCATATCATCATCTAAATCTGCAAATGCAATCTCTGGCTCAATCATCCAGAACTCTGCAGCATGACGAGTTGTATTAGAATTCTCTGCTCTAAATGTTGGTCCAAATGTGTAAATGTTCTTGAATGCCATTGCATAAGTTTCTCCATTTAACTGACCACTAACTGTTAAATTAGTCTCTTTATTAAAGAAATCTTTGCTATAATCTACTTTACCATCATCTGTCTTTGGTAAATTCTCCATATCTAAAGTTGTTACTCTAAACATCTCACCTGCACCTTCACAGTCACTTCCTGTTATAAGTGGAGTATGTACATATACAAATTCTCTTTCTTGGAAGAACTTATGTATTGCGTATGCTATTAATGAACGAACTCTAAATACAGCTTGAAATGTATTAGTTCTAGGTCTAAGATGAGAAATTGTTCTTAAATATTCAAAACTATGTCTCTTCTTTTGTAATGGATAATCTGCTGTTGATTCTCCTTCTATAATTACTTCTTTAGCTTGAATCTCAAAAGGTTGTTTAGCATCTGGAGTTGCAACTAAGTCACCTTTTACTATAACAGCTGCTCCTACGTTTAATTTACCTATCTCATCAAAATTATCTAAACCATCAGCATATACAACTTGAATTGGTTCAAAAAATGTTCCATCATTTACAACTAAAAATCCAAAACTTTTTGAATCTCTCTTGCTTCTAAGCCAACCGCCGATGTTAACTTCTTTACCTATATAATCTTTGCTATTCTTAAATATTTCTCTTATAGATACTAACTCCATAATTATTATCCTTTCCTACTATATATTTAACCCCAATGTAATCTTAGTTACAATTCTCCTATCCTATCAATTATATACATTAACCTTGGCAATTTCAACCATTTATATACAAATAAATTACCTATGTATAGTATCTATACCATTTTTAACCAAATAAAAGTCGTCAATAACACCTTGTTTTTTACATATATTTACAGCTCTTTTTATCATATTTGTCAAAAAAATCATGTTTTTTCACACAAAAGTGTACATTTTCACCAAGCAGTTGTCTGAAATCTTCGCAATTTATACAAATCTACGAATTTTTGCCTAAATTTGATTATTTTTTGTTGAAATTGTACGATAATTATTATATAATTAAGTAAACAAACAGAAATATTAGCACTTTTCAACCTATTTTCAATTATTGTGCTAGTTGTTTATACTTTATACACCAAAACATCAATTATCTTAGAACTAAGTGACTGAAAGTTATGAAACAATTGTTAAAGTTTTAGATTTCTAAGGGGGAGATATTATGAAGAGAGCAACAAGATGTCAAAAAAGTGTACTATCAGCATTGCTTATTCTTTCACTAGTATTCTCATTATTATCTTTTGATACTACAACTTGTTTCGCTGGGGGATATAAAATCATGAGATATTATGATGGTAAGGAAAATTTATATGTAAACTTAAATGGCTGTGAGGATGAGTGGTGGAAAGATACATGTGTTCAAAGAATGTACTTATTCGGCGAAGACACTGCATGGGTTACATTAGAAAAAACTTCAGATGCAGGTATCTACAAAGCAACAGTTCCAAAAGGAAATTATAACAAATTAATAATTTGCAGATGTAAAGATGAAAGTTCTACATGGGATAATAATGGTGTGTATAATCAAACTGGAGACATTCAAATATTTGAAAATAATAACTATATCACTTATTTTAAGGGTGAAAACAGTGCTACTGTAGCTTGGTCTTTCTACTATAAAGATGGCTACGTACCATATGACTATGGCGAGTCAAAAGAAGATGATACAGAAAGCAAGCCAAACAATTCTCGTGGAAACGAGTCAAAAAGTGATATTCAAGGTGGTACTATATTACATGCATTTTGCTGGACATATGACACTATTAAAGAGAACATGGCTGATATTGCTGCCGCAGGTTATACTGCAGTTCAAACATCACCTGTTCAACAAGCAAAAGACTATGATGAGTCTTATACAGTTCTATACAAGGAATGGTGGAAATTATATCAACCACTTAGCTATACTATAGCAAACACAGGCTGGCTTGGAAGCAAACAAGATTTAATAGAGATGTGTGCAGAAGCAAAAAAATATAACGTAGAAGTTATTTGTGATATTGTAGCAAACCATCTAGCAGCTGACAACACAGATCCAACAAAGTTAAACAAAGACGTTGCTACTTACGAACCAGAAATTTATAATAATCCAGACACTATGATTCACAACTACTTAGAGTGTGATGAAAGCAGTGTAACTAATATAGTTCAAGGAAATGTAGGAATGCCTGATGTTAACACTGGAAACAAGTACATCCAAAATCGCGTTATTTCTTTAATGAAAGAACTTATTGATTGTGGAGTTACTGGATTTAGATTCGATGCTGCAAAGCACATTGAGACAACAGACGACGGTCAATTTGCTTCAGATTTTTGGCCAAATGTAACAAAAGCTGCTAAAAACTATGGCAAATTGTTAAATAAAGATATATTCATGTATGGTGAAATTTTAAGCCCAATGATGGCTGGAAGAAAATATTCATCATATACTAAATACATTGATGTTATTGATAACCGTACAGGAGATTTAGTTTTAAATGCAGTATACAACAAAAATGCTGGTATCGCTGCAGACTGCAGATTTAACTCAGGTGAAAAGGCTAACAACCTTGTACTTTGGGCAGAATCTCATGACACATATATGGGAGAATCTCAAAGTAGCGGCGGAATTAAGTCTTCAAAAATCACTAACGAAGCTACTGTTAATAAAGCATGGGCAATCGTTGGTTCTAGAACAAATGCTACTTCTCTATTCCTTGCAAGACCAGGCGAGTCAATGGGCGAGGTTGGATCTTACTCTTGGAAGAGCAAAGATGTTGCAGCTGTTAACTACTTCCATAATGAATTTAAAGATTCTATGGAATACCTTAGTTCTCATAACGATATGGTAATCAATGAAAGATACTATAACAAAGGTTCTAAGGTTGGTGCGGTATTAGTTAATTTAAGCAACTCTAGCCTAACTAAAATCGAAAACATCAAGATTAATAAGTTAACTGATGGAACTTATGTTGATAGTATTACTGGAAATATGTTCTCCGTTTCTAATGGAAAACTATCTGGTAGTATCGGTAGTACTGGCATTGCCGTACTATATAAATATAACTAATTCCTTTCTTCTCATATATATAACCGTTTATAATTAACTACCAAAAAACCAGAGACGCTTCGGTGTCTCTGGTTTTTTGATAGTTATTTTTTGTTAAGGTTATCCGCTTATATAGTAACTTAAACTGATTATTATTCCCTTTTATATATAATAAATTATAGTATATCTTAATTTAAACATATCAATAAAAGTAATTATTCCACATAATCTTTTTAATAACAATATGAACAAGGTGTTAAACCTAAGTTTACTGCGTCTGTCTTTTTCTTTGTAAATATACTTTTAGCATTATTCAATCCTCTACAATTTTTATCTGCATGATATTTTGATCCTGTTTTTGTTGTATATACCGATGCTCCACTTACTGGCGCTTTAGTAGCTGCTGGTTTTACTATTGACTGACTACTAGTGTATGCACCTACTGATGCATATTTATTGGATATACTCCATCTTGTTTTTGTAGCAGATAACTTTATAATTCCATTTTTATCTGTTCTATATACTTTCATGTTTTTATCATATGCATAGCATCTTTTAAATGTCTCTACATTTGGATGGCCATATCTTTTACCATCTGTTGATACAACTACATATTCTGGATCAAATCGTTTAATAAAGTTTGCAGATGTTGCATATTTACTCCCATGATGTGGTAATTGTAATATATCTACATTATGTTTTTCGATTGTTTCTTGTGATCCTTTTTCATTATCACCGCATACTAGCACTTCCAAATTACCATAATCTATATATACAGCTAAACTATCTTCATTATCTGATTTATAGTTTTTATTATCGTGTACAAATCTTAGTACACAGCCATTCCCACCGCTTATTGCATTACCTCTTTTAGGTTTAACTATTTTACTTTGCTCTTTTTTAGCTAACGTTATTACACTTTTAGCTGTATTAGTAGTGTAAGCTACATCTGATGGATAATAAAAATTCTTTACTTTCAATGATTTAAACACTTGTTGCAAACCACCAACATGATCTGCGTCGGGATGTGTTGATATCATATAATCTATTGTAGTGACTTTTTTAGACTTAAGGTATTTTACAACTGTACTTCCTTTAGATGTAGTACCTCCATCTATCAATACATTTTTTCCATTTGGTAGGGCTATATACATACTATCTCCTGCACCAACATTAAGCCACTCTATTCTCATAGTTCTAAAAGCTGCTTCGGCACTATTTACTGGAAATGTGTTAATTGATAAGACCAATGCAAGTATAAAACATAGCACTCTATTTTTTTTCATAATAATAACCTTCCTTCCGAATTGTAAATTATTTACAATTTTATCATATAATAGGTAAGTTAAAATTACAATATATCATAGACTAATTGACTATCTTCTATAATATACTATCGTCTTATAGGACTAGAATAAACCTAAAAACTAGCTCAATATAATTCACACACATCAACCTCATTAAATTAGACCGTTAAACACCCCAAAGATTTGATAAAAAAAACAATTATTATACTCATCTATACTTTCTATCAAAAAGCTATACAACATAATATCTAACAGCAAACCATATAAAAATGCACAAAAAAAATAGAGATACTTTCGTATCTCTACTCCTTAAATTAAAAGAAAAGGAGAGGCGACAATCAGATTTGAACTGATGATCAGGGTGTTGCAGACCCATGCCTTACCACTTGGCTATGTCGCCACATGACTCCAAGGGGATTTGAACCCCTGATACCGCCTTGAGAGGGCGGTGTCTTAACCACTTGACCATGGAGCCATTGTAAAAAATTAAAAAAGAAAAAAAGTTAAAATGATAATCTGTTGACTTATGAATCCCCATTCATAAATCTCAATTTTCGTTACAAAACTCCCCGAGTTGGGCTCGAACCAACAACCCCACGGTTAACAGCCGTGTGCTCTACCATTGAGCTATCGAGGAATATACATATAGTATACACAAATTTTCCAAAATAATCAATATGTTTTGGAAAATTTTTCTAACAAGAAGTTTTCTCATTATTTATTATATGTATCATCTATAAACATTATGTATAAAAATTATACATTCAAAATTACACATTGAAATTACATCCATTTTTGACCTTTAGGATAAGCCCTCGACCTATTAGTAACAGTCAGCTACATACATTACTGCACTTCCACCTCTGTCCTATCTACCTCGTGTTCTTCAAGGGGTCTT